>JBCNLQ010000022.1:0-54904 GCA_039595375.1 Chryseobacterium sp. | reverse complement strand
ATTTTTAAAAAATTAAAGAAGTTCTGCCTCAGATCAGATTTTAAACACCCGTCGATATTTAATATTTATTGCAGGGGTTTAGAATTAAACCAAATATAAAAAAGCGATTCAATTGAATCGCTTTTTCATATTTAAAAATTAATAAATTTAATTTTCTTACAAAATGATGAGAATATTTTAAAATAAATCACTAGATTTGCGCTTTCATCATTTGTGTTTTTAATTCCTGTGAATATCTATTTATTCCAGGAATTTTTTTATGCATTACGTTTGATGAGAGCCATATAAAACCCGTCGTAACCTTCGCTAGGCATTATCTTTTCATCTTTTATTAATGAAAAATTTGGATTATTACTCAAAAAAGTTTTAACCTGCTCATTATTTTCTGAAGGCAGAATCGAACAGGTCGCATAGATCATCTGACCGCCTTTCTTCAAAATTTTAGAATAATCCTGCAGAATCTGTTGCTGTTCTGCTTTGATTCTGTCAATAAAATCTTGGTCGATTTTCCATTTGGAATCCGGATTTCTTTTCAAAACGCCAAGTCCTGAACACGGCGCATCAATCAGTAATCTGTCTGCTTTTTCGTGCAGTCTTTTGATGACTTTATTATCTGTGATCAATCGGGCTTCGATATTATGAGCGCCAGCTCTCTTGGCGCGTCTTTTCAGCTCCGTCAGTTTCCAGTTGTAAATGTCAAGTGCGATGATTTGACCTTTATTTTTCATCAATGCAGCAAGGTGCAACGTCTTTCCGCCAGCGCCAGCGCAAGCATCTACAACACGCATTCCTTCTTTTACATCCAACAATTCACCTATTTTCTGAGAACTGGCATCCTGAACTTCAAACAATCCATCTTTGAAAGCCGAAGTCAAGAATACATTTTTCTTTTCTGCCAATTGTACGGCATCAGGATAATTTTTGATGGTAAATGCCTCAACGTTTTCATCATTCAAATCTGCGATGAGTTCTCTGGGCGTGGTTTTCAATGAGTTTGTTCGCAAAACCGTGGGTGCTTGCTCATTCAATGCGACCATCTCTCGCTCCCAGTTTTTGCCTAATTCTTTTTCAAATGTTGAAGCCAACCAATCTGGGATAGAGTGTTCAATGGCTTTTGTTGGGACAGTTCCTTTTTTCAATTTGGTGAGAATATCTGCTATTTTAATACCATCAAATTCTTCAAATTTTTTATAGTGTGTTTTGCTCCAAAGCAGATAGGCAACAATTAATTTATAAACATTGCCGGGCTTCACACTTTCGCCCATATAATATTCTAGACGTTTTTTCCAACGGATAATATTGTAGAAAATCTCAGAAACCACTCTTCGGTCTTCACTTCCCCATTGTCTGTGAGATTTCAGAAGTCTTTCTATGACTTTGTCTGCATATTTTCTGTCTTCAAAAAAAGTTTCCTGTAGACAGTCGTGAATTCCGATGAGAAGGTTGCGGTGTATAAGTTCCATTAATTATGATAAAATGTTATGATTGACTATTGAGAATCTGAGTTTTACAGTTAGATCAAATTTGTTGCAAAATAATTAACTCTCTGTATTACAGTCTGCAAATTTAAGGATTTTATATTTAAGATTATGACTGAATATTATCTCAGAAAAACGGCTATATGAAATCGAATTTTAAATTAATATGAATTTTGTCATTTGCGTTTAATTTTATTGTTTAACAATTTTGTCAAAACATTTGATTGGATTATTTTTGCACAAAATTGTTTAACAAATATGTCAAAACAAGATAAAAAAGAACAGACATTAGAATTAATAAAAGAAACCACGAAGAATCTTTTTTTCGTCAAAGGTAAATTTGATGCCACAACACAGGAGATTGCAGATGAAGCTGGTGTAAACCGTACTTTGATTAATTATTATTTCCGCTCAAGAGATAATCTGGTGCAAATCGTTTTCGATGAGGCGCACAAGGTAGAAAAAGAAAAGTCAGAAGTCATCATGAGATCTGATATGCTTTTCAAAAATAAAATTGCCCAGTTTATTGATGAGAGTTTACAGACAAGTTTGCAATATCCTTATCTGGAAACTTACATAGTTTCTCAAATCAACAAAGGAAATTGCCATAAAATAGATGTGGACGATGATGATTTGAAGAAATTCTATGTGGACATAGAAAGAGAGATGGAGTTGGGAAACATAGAAAAAATGGAACCAATGCAGTTTATCTTTAATATGATCTCCTTATTGGTATTTCCGAGTGCAGTAAGACCGTTATTTATGGAAAACATGATGATTGATGATGCAGAATTTGATCGGTTGATTTCTCAAAGAAAAGATATCATCTTGAATATGCTTTTCAAGAATTAGTTAAAATAACAAAAAATTGTTAAAGTATTTATAATATCGAATCGTCGTCAATGACTAGAGATTAATAAGAAAAAAATTAAAAAATAAAAGAATCAAATAAATTATGAAAAGAAAACTTATATCTGCAAAAAGGCTAAAAATAGGAATAGCCGCAGCATTTATGATTTTCAGCTCTTCATCTGTGTTTGCCCAACAGCAAGTGAGTTTGCAGGAAGCTATAAAACAAGCTTTACAAAATAAAGCAGAAGCTAAAAAAGCGTCACTTGAAATAAAAAGAGCAGAACTGAAAATTACAGAAGCTAGAGCTGGTGCTTTGCCGCAGATCAGTGCCAACGCGGGTTTGACCTATAATCCAATTATTCAGGAGTCGTTGCTTAAGTTTGGTGGACAAAGTACAATAGCACAATTGGGACAACCTTGGGTTTCTAGTGCCGCTGTAACTTTGAATCAAACCATCTTTGACCAAAGAGTGTTTACAGGTCTTAAAGCTGCAAAATCTACTAGAGAGTTTTATGTTTTGAATGCGCAACTGTCAAATGAGCAAATTATCGAAAACGTAGCAACTGCTTACTATCAAGTTTTTGTGCAAGAAGAGAATCTTAAAACTTTGAATGTAAGTTACACCAATACGGAGAAGGTGAGAAATGTCATCAAAAGTTTGGTAGATAACGGTCTGGCAAAAGGAATTGATTTAGATAGAACCAATGTTCAATTGACGAACATCAGTGCCAACAGACAGCAGTTGGTAAATGCAGTAGAGCTCTCCAAAAACGCTTTGAAATTTTATATGGGCATCCCTATCGATAAATCAATTGAATTGGTAGAAAAATCCATCGAACCGAGACCAGAATTAATTGCTGGAAATGTTAATCTGGACGAGCGTACGGAGATCAAAGTCTTAAATAAGAACAGAGAACTTCTCCAATTCAATAAAAAAGCAACTGAAGCCTACCTATATCCGACCGTAGGATTACAGGCAAATTACGGCTGGGGAGGGCAAGGTTCGAAATTTCCTCTAACCAACGGGCTGAAAAATGATGTTCTCTGGAGTGATTTCTCAGCAATTGGTTTGAATGTTAATATTCCAATTTTCACTGGTGGTGCTACCAAGTCAAAAATACAACAGGCAGAAATCGATATTCAATCTTTGGATTATGATATTCAGGAAACTCAGCTTAGCCTGAACCTTGATTATCAAAATGCAGTTACCAATATGGAAAATGCAATAATTACCATTGAAAGTATGAAAGGCAATGTAGAGTTGGCAGAGAAAGTACAAAAAAATACACAGTCCAACTATCAATATGGTCTGGCAACTTTGACGGAAGTTTTGGATTCTGAAAATGCATTGACTGATGCAAAAAAGAACTACACCAATTCACTGCTTGATTACAAACAGGCCGAAATCAAACTTATAAAAGCAAAAGGAGAACTTAATACTTTACAAAACCCATAATAAACTTAAAATGAAAAAATCTCTAATATATATCATCGTTGCAGCTGTTCTGATCGGTTTGGCTGCCTGGAAAATTGCTAACAATAAGAAAGAACAGGAGATTCAGGTAAAAGAAGTGGCAAAACAGGTGGATAAAATCAATGTGAATGTGATTACTGCTTCCAGAACCAATATCGATACAGATTATTCTGCCAACGGAACTTTTATTCCGAAGCAAGAAACCAATCAGTCTGCGGATATCGCTGGTAGAGTCGTGAATGTCTATGTAAAAGAAGGTTCAAGAGTTTCTGCAGGACAGGTTTTGGCAACCATCAAAAGAGACGCCATCGAAGTCGATGTGACTCAGGCTCAGAACAATTTGCAAAATGCCATCATCGATAATCAACGTTACGAAAATGCTTTCAAAACGGGCGGTGTGACCAAACAACAATTGGATAACTCAAGATTGCAGCTTAAAAACGCACAGTCTGCTTTAAGAGCACAAGGCGTGAGAGTGAATGATACCAGCGTGCGAGCAGGTATCAGCGGAACCATTAATAAAAAAATGGTGGAGCCAGGAGCGGTTGTTACCACAGGAACAGCTTTGTTCGAAATCGTGAATATCAACACCTTGAAACTTTCTGTTTTGGTGGATGAAAGTCAGGTGGGAAGAATTCAAATCGGGCAGACAGTGAAAATTAATGTTAATGCTTTGTCGGAAGAATCAATTTCTGGTAGAATTACCTTCATCGCTCCAAAAAGTGATGCATCTTTGAATTTTCCAGTTGAAATCGAAGTTCCTAACAAAGGAAACCTGAAAGCTGGTATGTATGCAACTGCCATCTTCAAAACCAATCACGGCGCAGAGACTCAGAATATGCTGACGGTTCCAGCAGAAGCCTTCGTAAACGGTGTAAGCTCTGGTCAATTATTCATTGTTGAAAATGGAAAAGCAAAAATGATCAACGTGAAAACCGGAAAAGTGTACGGAGACAAAGTTCAAATCCTAAGCGGATTGAATGGTGGTGAGCAAGTTATCACCAGCGGACAAATCAATCTTGAAAATGGTTCAAAAATCAATATCGTAAAGTAATCAGATGAAGTTAGCAGAAATATCCATTAAAAGACCGTCCCTTGTAATCGTATTATTTACGATTCTGACGCTTGGTGGTCTCCTGAGTTACTCCATGATGGGGTACGAATTGATTCCAAAGTTTGAAACCAATATGGTAACCATTTCGACGGTTTATCCCGGAGCTTCGCCGAGTGAGGTAGAAACTTCGGTAACCAGAAAAATTGAAGATGCCGTTGGTTCTTTGGAAAATGTAAAAAAAGTTGAATCTTCTTCGTACGAGAGTCTTTCCGTAATTATGGTTCAGCTGAATACCGGAGCAGACGTGAATTATGCTCTGAATGATGCTCAGCGTAAAGTGAATGCCATTCTTTCCGAACTTCCGGATGATGCAGATGCCCCGTCACTGAATAAATTTTCATTGGATGATCTACCGATTATGACAATGAGTATATCCAGCGACAAGCTGAATAACAAAGAGCTTTATGACTTATTAGATAAAAAAATAGAACCTATCTTTTCCCGTGTAAACGGTGTTGCTCAGGTTGATCTTGTTGGCGGGCAAGAAAGAGAGATTCAGGTAAGTGTTGATGAGAAAAAATTGCAGGGCTACGGTCTTTCTATTGGAGATGTACAGCAAGCGATTTTATCTTCCAACCTAGATTTCCCGACAGGAAGTTTAAAATCAAGAACAACAAAATCGACTATTAGATTATCAGGGAAATACAAGTCCATCCAGGAGATGAGCAATCTTGTGATTGCTAATAAAAATGGAGCACAGATCAGACTTTCTGATGTTGCTACTGTTTTTGATACACAACAGGATGTAGAAAAAATTGCACGTTTTAACCAAAATTCTACCATTTTGATGCAGGTCAAGAAACAGTCAGATGCCAATGCGGTTTCTGTTTCTGAGAGTGTGACCAAAACTGTAGAACAAGTGATGAAAAATTATGCTGTTCAAGGTGTGAAAGTGAAAATCGTAGATGACAGTACAGACTTTACTTTGGAAGCTGCAGACCACGTTATTTTCGATTTGGTGCTGGCGGTAATCTTGGTGGCAGTTGTTATGTTATTGTTCCTTCACAACATCAGAAATGCTTTCATCGTAATGGTATCGATTCCAGTTTCTTTGATTGCCGCTTTTATCGGAATGAACCTGATGGGATATACCTTGAACTTAATGAGTTTATTGGGTCTTTCCCTGGTAGTAGGTATTCTTGTGGATGATGCGATTGTGGTACTGGAGAACGTTTACCGACATATGGAAATGGGTAAAAGCAGAATCCGTGCAGCGTATGATGGCGCTTCAGAAATTGGATTTACCGTAACGGCGATTACCTTAGTAATTGTGGTGGTATTTTTACCAATCGCAATGAGTTCTGGTTTGGTGGCAGATATCTTGGCTCAGTTCTGTGTAACTGTAGTTATTGCGACTTTGTTATCACTGTTGGCTTCATTTACCATTATTCCGTGGTTATCATCAAGGTTTGGAAAGCTGGTGCATTTGACCGGAAAAAATCCTTTTGAGAAATTCATACTTTGGTTTGAAAAACAATTGGACAAATTCACGCACTGGATTACAGGCATTCTTGAATGGTGTTTGAAATCTGGGCTGAGAAGAATAATGACAGTTGTAGTAACTTTTATTATTTTGATTGCATCATTTATGCTTGTGGCTTTCGGATTCATTGGTGGAGAGTTTTTCCCGAAAATGGACCGTGGGCAATTCCTAGTGCAAATAGAATTATCAAAAGATGCAACTGTTGAGAAAACCAATCAAGTCACTTTAGCCGTTGAAAAATATTTGAGGGATGATAAAGATGTAGTGGATTTGATTACAACCGTTGGTCAGCAATCTTCAGGTTTCGGAGCTTCTCAGGCTACTGTTTATCAAGCCGAGGTTCAGGTGAATCTTGTTGATAAATCGGAAAGAGCAGTAAGTACGGATATCATCGCTGCAAAAATGAAACGTGACCTCGAAGAAAAATTCACCGGAGTGGAGTTCAAAACTGCGCCGATTGGATTGATGGGAGCGGATAATGCGCCAATCGAAATGGTGGTGACGGCTGCAGATAACGAAACGGCAACTAAAGAAGCAACAAGAATCCTGGAATTATTGAAAAAAGTACCCGGTTCTGTAGATGCCGAATTATCTACTGACACCGGAAGTCCGGAGGTGAGAGTAAATATCGACCGAGATAAAATGGCTGCTTTAGGTTTGAATCTTTCCAACGTTGGACAAGCAATGCAGACGGCATTTAACGGAAATACGGACGGCAAATTCAGAGCTGGAGAATATGAGTACGATATCAATATCCGTTTTGCAGACAACAACAGAAAATCCATTGATGATGTCAGAAACTTGATGTTTACCAACAATAATGGTGAACAAATCAGATTGAGCCAATTCGCCAACGTCGATATGAGTTCTGGTCCGAGTTTGTTGCAGCGAAGAGACAAATCGCCTTCTGTAAAAGTACTTTCCAAAGTTGTTGGTCGTCCTGTGGGCGATGTTGCCAACGAGTGGTCTGCGATGTTTATGGACAACGAAAAAACAAAACCCGCCGGTGTAAACTATATCTGGAGTGGTGATATGGAAAACCAGACCGAAGGTTTCGGGACCTTAGGAATCGCACTATTGGCGGCTATCGTATTGGTTTACTTGGTTATGGTTTCGCTTTATGACAGTTTTGTGTATCCATTCGTGGTATTGTTTTCTATTCCGCTGGCATTGATTGGAGTAATGGTGATCCTTGCTTTAACAGGCAATTCACTCAATATCTTTACAATGTTGGGGATGATTATGTTAATTGGATTGGTAGCCAAGAATGCGATAATGATTGTCGATTTTGCCAATATGAGAAAAGCAGCAGGTGCCAATACGCATGACGCTTTGATTCAGGCCAACCACGCACGTCTTCGTCCGATTTTGATGACCACGATTGCAATGATCTTCGGTATGATCCCAATTGCCATTGCAAAAGGAGCCGGAGCCGAGATGAACAACGGTTTGGCATGGGTAATCATTGGTGGTTTGACATCATCATTATTCCTGACCTTGATTATCGTACCAGTTGTATATTCATTATTTGATTCTTTGTTGAGAAGAATGGGCAACGGTGAAAAGATAGATTATGAAGCAGAAATGGTTGCAGATTACGAGCACAAAGACCTAAGTGAAGACGGTTACACACCGAAGCACGTAGATTAATATTTTATTTTAAAGTTAGTTGAAAACCGTCTCATTTTTTTATGAGGCGGTTTTTTCTGTTCAATATTATAAAATGTTTTTAGTTAATTACGATTAATGAATCAGAATTATTTCGACAAAAAAAGACTTCCAGAATAAGCTGAAAGTCTCAATATAATTTTAATCAAAAAAAATTAATCTGCCATTGCCTCGCCAGACTTTCTGTAGATGAATTTTCCATAGATGTGTCTTCTTGCAAAACGGCTCGCAGAATCAGAATTGACCATTTTGATATAGATATTTCTTGGGACACCAATATATTCGAACACCTTTCCGTTCAAATGCTGAACGGTCAAAATTGATTTTTCTAAATAGAAATCCAGAATATTAGATTTGGTAATCGTCTCTGTGTATTCCTCTTTGTATTTTTCCTGAGTTTCCTCGTGGATGCTTACTAAAAAATGATAAGCCTCAATAATAGTCTTACTTTTCTCCTCTGCTGCCAGTTTTCCAGCTTCGTCATTTACAAATTTATCAGGATGCGTATCCTTCATTGTGTTTCTGTAAATGGTTTTTAGATCCTTCAAAGTGGCAGTTTTATCCACGCCAAGAAGTTTTCTGTGTTCACCTATTCTTTTCATAATGTAAGTCCTTAATTCGGGGTGCAAAATTAAGGTTTTAAAACTGAAAAATCATAACTAATTCATTTTTAATTTATTTGATCAATTTTAATTCATAATCCATTATGATAATCATATCGCTTGGTAAAAAATACTCGCCAGACTTGAGACTTTCGTTATATTTAAAATATTATGTTAAAAAAGAAAATCCTATCTTTGAAATGTAATTTTTATAAAAATGAAAAAACTTTTCTATACATCCATATTAGCTTTGTCAATTGTTTCTTGCACCAGCAGAGTGGGAAACGCTTCCAAAGTAGGGAAGTCGCAAGCTTCTGTGACTGGTACCCAATGGGTTTTGGCAGATGATATTACAAACAAGCCAACACTGCAGATAGAGCAAAACAGAATCTCTGGAAACGCAGGTTGTAATAATTATTTTTCAGATGTTACCATAGATACTTCTGCGGGCAACTTTTCAGCAAAAGCGATAGGTTCTACAAGAAAGATGTGCAATAATATGACTACCGAGACCAGCTACATCAGCGTCTTGCAGGAAGTGAATAAATATGTTGTGACAGAAACAACTTTGGAATTATATAAAGATAATCTGTTATTATTAAAATTCAATAAACAGCAATAATCTTGAACTTAAACATAAAAAAAGGAACTCCAATCTGAGTTCCTTTTTATTATTATTCTTCGTCTTCTTCCTCGTCGTCATATTTGGCAAGCTCTTCATCACACCATTTGAAGGCTTCTTCTACAACTTTCGTAGCCTCAGTAGCTACAGTTTCTTCATCATCTCCTTCCAAATCGTCCAACCACTCTACGTCTTCTTCTTCTACGTTAAGGATGAAACGCGGGTACTCTGTATGTACTACAAAAAGATCTTCTGGAAATTCAGAATTGTCGGCTAATAAAAACTTAGGTAATTTCATATGTAAAATATTTAATTTAAAATAAATAGGAGCATTTTTTTTCCTGTCGCTCTACGGTTCAAAGATAGAAAAATTCCCGAAAACAATTATTGATAATTATTTTTTTTGACACTGATTTTCTTTTCTACCTTGTATCTCGTCAATGTTCTCGTGCTTAATGTGTCAGAAGGTTTTGATGTGATGTAGATCTTGGGATTCACGGTGCTGATGAGTTCTGCCGTCTGTCCATCGTTATCAAATTGATCTTTGACATAGAACTTGAGCTCTTTATCCATCAAGTTTTCGTTTTCTAAAAACTGGGTGATAGATTTTCTGTTTTCCAGATAATCGCCTTTTGATAACCACGAAAATGCAAAACCTGTCACAATACTCAAAAAAGAAATGACATAAG
The DNA here is from genome assembly GCA_039595375.1 of Chryseobacterium sp. GTDB lineage: Bacteria > Bacteroidota > Bacteroidia > Flavobacteriales > Weeksellaceae > Epilithonimonas. The sequence goes on along the minus strand of JBCNLQ010000022.1, from coordinate 44,922 downwards.
CAGTATCATCAAATATTAGGAATAATTTTCTGAAAAAGACCATCCAAATCCCAATAGAAAATGGAGCCAACAACCGATAATCCAAAGCATTGACCGAGTAAACATACTGGATGAAATAGGATAAAATAATGGTGATGAATGACACAGTCAGTATAAATTTTTCCGTCTCAGAAAGTTTGCTTTTGACAAACAGAAATATCATAACAATAATGGTCATAAGACCAATGCCATAAATGCCATAATTAATCATTCCGCCATTCGGATCTGCAATATGAATGAAGGGATTGAACGTCGTTGTGAGACCTTGGAATAGTTCAATCAATAACTGCGGCGTAGATTTCAGTCCGATTTCTAAAAATGAATTGATATAGTCTTTGTTGAAATAATCAATAAAGGTTATTTTGTAAAGTCCATAAAATCCGACACCGAGAACTCCAGAAATCGTGAATGATTTCCAATAATGTTTCCCGATTTTCATCAACCCAAAAACAAAACTTCCTACACAGAAAAATAAAGCGCTGTACCGGATGTTGAGCAGTAAAATTAGTAAAAAGGTCAGATATAAAATACCTTCCAATTGGCTGATTTTATTTTTGATAATTTGATGAGCTGTAAAGAAAAATAGGATAACGAAAGGTAGCGTTAGTGCCTCACTCATCGTGTAGGAAAAAATGCTCACAAAACTGAACAATGCAGATGCCATCATCAATTCCTTAAAGAAAAATCTCTTCTTGTATGCGAAGATTAGAATAAATGTGTAGGCTAAAATCCCAACTAATTTACTGCTCCAAAAATCATCAATACCAAAAAAAGTGAATAACTTGATAAACAGCGGATAACCCAGCGGTGCCGTTGTATTGTCTATGATGGGGAACATTTCTGATTGCCTGAGATACCTGATGGAATCTGGACTTACACGGCCTTTCTCATTGGACAAAAATCTGAAAATAATCATCGCATAAGTCAGAACAACTAAGAAAGTCTGAAGCAGTTTCTCGTATTTCGAATTGAATTTTACAGAAATCATATCTATTATATAAAAATGTCAGAACCGAATTCTGATTCTGACAAAGTTATAAATCGTAAATTAAAATTACTAATTTGATAATCAATAATTTATTTCAGAAACATTTTCGATACTTTTTCTGCTTTTTTACTTTCAGAATAATCGTAGAAACCTTCGCCAGATTTCACGCCTTTTTTGCCAGCCATTACCATGTTTACCAACAACGGATTAGGCGCGTATTTCGGATTTTTGAAGCCGTCGTACATCACATTCAGGATTGCCAGACAAACATCCAGACCAATAAAATCTGCCAATTGCAAAGGTCCCATTGGATGGGCCATTCCGAGCTTCATCACCGTATCGATTTCTTCCACGCCAGCAACACCGTTGTAAAGTGTTTCAATCGCTTCATTGATCATCGGCATCAGGATTCTATTGGCTACAAATCCGGGATAATCATTCACTTCTGTCGGCACTTTTCCTAATTTTTTCGACATCTCGAAAATCGTATCAAAAGTCTCTTTGGAAGTCGAATAACCTTTGATGATTTCCACCAGTTTCATAATCGGAACAGGATTCATAAAGTGCATTCCGATAACTTTCTCTGGTCTGTTTGTAGCTGCTGCGATTTGCGTGATGGAAATTGAAGAAGTATTAGTCGCCAAGATGCAATTTTCCGGCGCGAGCTCATCAATTTGTTTAAAAATTTTCAATTTCAGATCCAGATTTTCCGTTGCTGCTTCTACGATTAACTCAGCATTTGGAACTGCATCTTTCAGATCTGTGAACGTTGTAATGTTGCCAAGTGTTGTGGCTTTTTCTTCTTCTGTCAGATTTCCTTTGGCGATAATTCTGTCCAGATTAGTCGTGATAGTTTTCAGGGCTTTGTCCAGATTTTCCTGTTTCACATCTACCAAACTTACCTTAAATCCGCTTTGTGCAAAAGTATGAGCAATGCCGTTTCCCATAGTTCCGGCGCCAATTACAACAATGTTTTTCATATGATATTTTTATTTAAATACTTTTTTAAAAATTCCGAACATACATCCGGAACAAGTTTCGATAACTAAATTTCGTTCTTTGATATGATTATAAATCTTTAATTCATCAGATTCTAATTCAATCAAATTTTTAGTCAATAATTTTTTAATTTCGGAATATCCCCACATTTGAAGTTCGGGATTATAGGATTCCATCCATTTTATATATTTATCTACATTTTCAATTTTGTCTGTTTCTACATCATCAATTTTTTTAATCCGAGTCATTTCGTAACCACAACTGTCACCGTAAACTTTTCTATTCAAAATGTCTTTTAAAAAATCGTCTTCATTAGTTTTGGTTTTATAAAAAGAATTATGTTTTAGAATATAGTTGATGAATTCACTATTAAATTTGCTAGAAATTTGTTTTGCTTCATCTTTATATTGAGCATAGTCTACGATTTTTCCCACTTCTTTTCCATCAAGATAGAACAAAAATATAAAGACATTTCTTCCTTTCACGTAATGTATGTCAAATGGGTAAGAGAATCTTAATTCGTAAATACTTTCTGTTAAACCAAAATCAAGTAATCTTGTAACAGAATGATGATATTCTTGAATATCAATTATTTTTTCAAATTTCTCATTCTTAATATTCTGAATTTTGATTGAATCTGAACTGAAAATAAAGTTCTCAAATTCTTTTTTAGCAAGTTCATAACTATCTTTTTGACAGAAAAGCGTCATTGAAACTAAAGTCAATAAAAAAGAAGATATAAATTTCATTAATGTAATTTCTCCAAGTAATAAAGATATTCCGTTGTTCCGCTCGCTTTGTGATTTCTGTTTTGTTCCTTGTCCGCTCGGAAACGCTGATACTCGGTTGTAAATATATCATATTTCCCGAATTTGGAAAGTGTGTTTTTAATATCAGTTTCAGACATCAAACCCTCATTGTTATAACTGAGGAAAATATGCTGAAATTGAGCATTTTCTATGAGGTTTGCAAAGGTTTTCAACACTTCTGGTTTGCTGCAATATTTTGATTTTTGATAATGTCGAAGTCCCGTTTTTCCTTTCGGAGAGAAGTTGTCATATTTCGCAATCGTGTTCAGAAGATGATAGTTGGCGCCGTATTGCCTTGCGTTGTAAGGTGGATCGAGATAAAGAATGTCGCCTTCGATTGTTTTGATTAATTCGTTGGCGTCTTCGTTATAAACTTCGTGTTGGTTTTTGGTTGGTTCAAAATTGGCGGGCAATAGTTCCAGTTTTTTCTGAGCAGATTTTTTGATGTGTTTGAGAAAAGCACCATAAACCGAAGCGGTGTTAGCAATTTTATCTGCCGCTTCCAAAAGTGAGCAAAGCAGAAAATAATATTGATCTTCATCAATTTTCTGAGACAATTTCCATTGTTCAATTTCCTGTCGGATTGCGTCAATTTTTTTTCCGTTTTCTTCTGAAAAATAAAGCCTTCCGGATGTTCCGTTTTCTGAGTACTCATCAAAAATAACTCCGAGCTTTACTGGAAGCAGATTCAATTCTTCAATCAAATTTTCGAATTCAATGGTTTGATGATTGCCGATGTAATTTCGGTTGAGAACAAAGCTGTAAAATTCAAAATCGTTGCTGATGATTTTCTTGGTTTCCGCTTTGAAATTTCTCCCCACAATTCCGGTTCCGGCAAATAGATCGCAGAATATTTTTTGGCTTAGGTCTTTGCCAACCACTTCATAAACAGTTTTTTTGATGAAGTTTGACAATTTGTGTTTTGAACCGATATAATTCATTAATAATTATAAAAATATGTCAATGAGAAACTTTGCGACCTTAAAACTTTGAATTGAAATTTTCCTTTGTGACTTTACGTTAAAAACTAAACTTTAATCCAAATCACATCAGACAAAATCTCGTGAGATTCCAAATTTAAGTAAACTAAACTATCTTTGGAAAAATTACGCAGATAATCTTCAACTTTTTCTTTGATTAAGATCAATTCAGTTTTTAGTTTCCAATGGTCGCCATTTTTCTCATCGAAGAAAATAATAAAAAGCCGATTTGCAAAATGTTTCCGCCCTTGCTGACTTTGATTGTTGTAAAGCCATTCTATCAATTCTTTTTTGTGTTCAATCGCATAGTCAAAACTTTTCCCGAATAGTCTTGGAAAGACACTGCTTTTATGATCAAAGGGAATCTCAGAAATATAAAAATCTATTGTTTTAGAAAATGGATTGTCTTCTTTTTTTACTAACGGATTTGATGTAAAAATATGTTCAATCGCTTTGGCAGACCAGAAATTGAGCCAGCGGTTAAACGCATAATTTCTAAGTTCATTGTCAAAATCTTTGCATTGATATTCCAGCGTTTCAAAATCCTTAGTTTTATAAATGAATTTCGTTTTAAAATCCCAATCATCCGATTGCTTTCTTCCCCAAGTGTAAGGAAAATCTAAGCGTTTTTTGAGTTCGGATTCTAAGGATTGGAGAGTCATTTAATAATTCCTTGTATAAGTTTTTTTCTCTTGCAAATAAATTGGAGCAGAACTTTCCTTAACACGAAACTTTGTCTTGTAATAAATTCTTTCGCCATCAATTTTATTTGTAAATACCGAAAAATGAAGATGCGGACCTTTGCTCCAGCCTGTGTTGCCGCTGTATCCAATTAATTGACCTTGTTTTACATCATCGCCTTTATGTACAGCGATTCCATCTTTCTTAAGATGTACATATTCTGCAAAAGTTCCGTCATCGTGAAGGATAATAACTTTGTTGTTGAATTTTGCACAATCTTTTGTAAGACAAGATTGATTAGAATCTGATTTGGTAATGATAACTTTTCCACTTCTTGCGGCGAAAATTTCAGTTCCTGATTTATGACTGAAATCTAAGGAATAAGTGTTTTGATGAGAAAAATTTCCGTTATAACCCTGATAAATCGATTGTGAAGAATTGGTAGAATAGGGCAACCAATACACTTCTTCGGAATCAGAAGGTTTTGCATTCACGTCCCCGAAAACATAAAACACATTATAACTGAATTTAAATCCTTTTGATTTGTTCTCCGAATCAATTTTTGATATTACGAATTTTTTTGCATTCGCAGGAACCACAATCACACTTTTATTTGGCAAGCTGGATTTTACGTTCTCACCGGAATATTCATATTCTACACTGATAGGGCAGGATTCATAATTATCGACAAAAATCTCATTGGTTTTATTGTCCAAATATTTATCAAATTTAATGTCTGGCGATTCTTGAGAAAAGATGAATAAAGGAAGAAAAAATAAAATATAGAGAACTTTATAATTCATGGCATTTTATTTCTGAATCAACCTCATAATCTCCAGCGCAACCTTCAAAGCTTCGGTTCCATCTTCCAAAGAAACTTCTACCGGAACATTATTTTCAATGGCGTTGGCAAAGCTTTCCAACTCATCCAGAATCGCATTGTTCGGTTGGATATTTGGATATTCGAAAAGAATTTGGTTTTTCTCGCCTTCTGCATTTTCGATGATCATATCAAAGTCGGACGGATTTTCCGGCGCCGGTTTCATTCGGATTACTTCCGCTTTTTTCTCCAGAAAATCGACTGAAACATAAGCGTCCTGCTGGAAAAATCTGGATTTTCTCATTGCTTTCATAGAGATTCTGGAAGTTGTCAGATTTGCAACACAACCGTTTTCGAATTCGATTCTTGCATTACAAATATCCGGCGTTTTGCTCACCACAGAAACACCACTTGCGTGGATTTGCTTCACTTTTGATTTTACCAAACTCAGCAAAATATCAAGATCGTGAATCATCAGATCCAAAACCACAGAAACATCCGTTCCTCTCGGATTGAATTCCGCCAGTCTGTGAATCTCGATAAACATAGGATTCTGAATATAATCTTTAGCACCAATAAAAGCCGGATTGTACCTTTCCACGTGTCCAACTTGCGCTTTGATGCCGAATTTTCTGCATTTGTAAAGAATTTCTTCCGCCTGTTCAAGGGTTTGAGTCACCGGTTTTTCGATGAAAAAATGGATGCCTTTTTCAATGGCTTTCAGCGCATAATCGTAGTGATAAACAGTAGGTGTCACAATATCCAACATTTCGATTTCATCAAGCAAATCCTCGAAACTTTCAAAATATTTGTAGCCCAACTCCGCTTCCAGTTTTCGGCCGTTTTCCACATCTTTGTCGTGGAAACCAACCAATTTGTATTTCTCGGATTGGTTCAGTAATCTTAAATGGATTTTCCCGAGATGTCCCGCACCTACAAGTCCTGCTTTTATCATAGCTTATTTATTCTTAAAGTCGTAAAATTAAGAATTAAACCAAATCGATATAAAAAAAGACCCAGAATTTTTGAAGTTTCTGAGTCTTGTTATTAAAAAACTGCGAAGCAGTGATAGCTGGTAGTAGTAATTAAGAATTTGCAAAAGTGCGAAGTGCTGATATTTCGGTGGTTTAATAATGATTTACTGTCAAAATTCCGCGACTTCGCCGATACAAAATTTTATTCTATAACTCAATCACTTTCCCAGTCTCAGAACTTTCTTTCGCTGCTTCAATTACTTTCATCGTATGAATCGCTTGTTTCGCAGTCACTGGAACTTTTTTATCGTTGGCGATTGCGTTGTAAAGATCATCGTAAAAATCCAGATAATTCCCTTGAAAAGTTGGGAAATTGATAACTCGGTCGTTGTAAACCAAAAGTCCGGTTTTTTCTTCAGGCTCAGTTCCCCAATTTTCCCGATTCGGAACTTTACCAAGTTTTAATTCATCTTCCTGGATGTCTGCTCTGTGTTTCAGAAAACTTCCTTTCTTGCCGTGAAGTACAAATGCTGGCGTCATTTCTTTTACAAAATAACTGGATTTCAATCGAACACGCTTATCAGAATAATAAAGCAATATATCAAAATAATCATCAATCTGCGTATTCTCTCTCGTCCTTCTGATGTCCGCAAAAACTTTCTCAGGATAGCCAAATAAAGTCAAAGCCTGATCGATAATATGCGAACCCAAATCCATCAAAATACTTGCGCCAGGATTTCCGTTTTCCTTCCAGGCTTTCGGACTCAGTTCGGGATTATATCTTTCAAATCGGATTTCAGCTTCAACAATATTACCAAGGTAGTTCTCTTCTAGAACTCTTTTAACAGTTCGAAAATCACTATCATATCTTCGGTTTTGGTACACGCAAAGTTTCAGATTTTTCTCTTTAGCGAGCTCATGCAATTCTTCCGCTTCCCGAGAAGTTGTTGTAAAAGCTTTTTCCACCAGAGCGTGTTTGCCAGCTTCCAAAACTTTCTTCGTGAATTCGAAATGCGTGTCGATTGGTGTGTTTACGACAATCAATTCTGCCTCACTCGCCAAAACTTCTTCCAGAGAATCAAAACTTTTAACTTGCGGATAATCGGTATGTATATTTTTAGTGCTTCGTTCGTAGGCGCCTACCAATTCGAAACCATCATTAACCTCAAGAAACGGTGCGTGAAATAATTTTCCGGAACCTCCGTAAGCCAACAAAGCCGTTTTTATCTGTCTCATAAATTTAAAATAATTTTGATGATGCAATTTAGCCAAATAAAAAATCAAGCCACAAAAATTGCAACTTGAATCTTTTTTAAGTTTCTCTTAGATTTAGCAGATGACGCTGAATTCCAAAAAAAGAAACTGCCAAATCAGCCCAGTCAGAGAGATATTTTATTTGTCATTGATTATTGAGAATTAGTCTGTAAGGCTTCGATAATTTTAGCTTGGATATTGCTCAATATAGACTATCATTCTCAAATTTCCAAATACGTTCAAACTCTCCAACCCCAAAACTCTCCAACCCAATCATCCCATAATATGAAATCCACCATCCACGTGACGGATTTCGCCAGTGATTCTGGTTTCTTTCCGGAAAAGATGCACAATCTCGTGCGCCAAATCTTCAGGCAAAGCATTCCCCAGCGGACTGATTCTGTTTGCTCTTTCTACATCTTCAACTTTCAACGTAGCATTTCCGGCTTTGCTTCCCATATAAGGCGAAAATCGAATAGCGTTCGCGCGAATTCCGTATTTTTTTCCAAGCTCATAAGCCATTTCAATGGTTAATCTTTCCAACGCTGCTTTCGCAATACTCATATTGATATAAGGAAAGAATGAAACTTTCTCCGCAGCAATATAACTTAAGGAAACAATTGAAGCGCCATTTTGCAAAACGCCATTGGCGAGTAAAGCGTGACAAAGCGTCACCAACGAAAACGCCGAGACATTCATCGTATCATTAAATTCTGCAGCTGTAACTTCTAGCATTGGTTTTACAGACTTATTTCGGATGGTTTTATCCATTGCGATGGCGTGTAAAAAACCGTTCAGTTCTATTTTTTTAGATTTTAAATCTTGGGCAAAATGCGTTAAACTTTCTGGCAATGTTACATCTAGCGGCGCTGTGTAAACATCATTTCCCAACACTTTTTTACAAGCATTTTCGAAGTCGTTGTAGTTTTTATTGAGAAAAGATTCTGCTTTTTCAGAAAGATTTTTGTGAAACGGTGTCGCACCCAATCCCGTGCAAACAACTTTTCCGTTGTTAGCAAGGATTTTTTCGGCGGTTTTCATGGCAAGAGAATTTTCATCTGCAATGCCTGTAATTAGAAAAGTTTGATTATCTAACATATTTTTGAGACTTAGAGATTTTAGAAGAATAGATTATAGACTTATAATCCTATCTAGACTTATTTTGCTAATCAATTAACAGTTAACAATTAACAATTAACAATTATACCTTATAAAGCGCAGTTCCCCAAGTCCAGCCGGAGCCAACTGCTGCGAAAAGCAAAAGGTTGCCTGATTGGATTTTTCCGCTTTTGTAGGTTTCATCCAGGACAATTGGGATGGTGCCGCCAGAAGTATTGGCATATTTGTCCATATTGGTCATTACTTTTTCGAATGGAATATTCGTTTTTCTTGCCGTTTCCTGCAAAATTCTGATGCTTGGCTGATGCGGAATTACCCAATCGACTTGGTCAGAAGTCAGTTGGTTAGCTTCCAAAATTTCGTGGATGGTTTCCGGCAAAACTCTGGTCGCCGTTTCAAAAACTTCTTTTCCGTTCATTTGGAAATAATGCAGACCTTGTTTCAAAGTTTCTTCGGAAGCGGGCATTTCCGAACCGCCAGCGGGAATATTAAAATGATATTTTCCAGTTCCGTCTGCATGCAGTTTGAAATCGAAAAAACCTTTGTCTTCTGTTGTTGCAGACAGTAAAATCGCTCCAGCGCCATCTCCAAAAAACACCGAATCTTTTCTTTCCCAATTGGTAATCGTCGAAAAAGTATCAGCGCCGACGACCAAAACATTTTTATACATTCCAGTTTCTATGAATTGGCAACCGATGGCGATGCCGTAAAGTCCGCCGGAACAAACTGCAGAAATATCAAAGGCAACTGCTTGTGGTGCATCCATCTTTTCTTGCACAAAACACGCTGTTGATGGCGCTTGTCTGTCAGGCGTTGAGGTTGCAACAATAATTAAGTCAATGTCTTTTGGAGTGACATCTGTATTGTCTAAAGCGCGTAATCCGGCTTTGTAAGCCAAGTCACTGGTAACTTCGCCTTCGGCAATCCGGCGTTCTCTGATTCCCAGATTCTTAAAAATCCATTCGTCTGAGGAACCTACTTTTTCGAAAAAATCATTTTTTAAAATTTTTGGCGGAACATAAGAGCCTGTGCCTTTGATGTAAGCTCTTGTTTTCTTCATGATTTCCATTCTTTCATTCAATTAATTATAAAATTACTTACGTTTTTAATAAAAAAACAATCAAATTTATAGATTTTATTTCGATTTTAATGATATTTATTGATTAATTTTTAAAATTATGATTGTTGTTTGGATTTTAAAGATTTCCTTCCGAAATTGCAGAAGAATTATTAAAGCACTGAAACTAATAATGAGAGATACTTACGTTCACAAAGGCAAAAGAAAACAATTGGTAGATTATCTTCATCGGAAAATCGGGATTACGGATTCTTTTGTTCTCAATGCGATGAACAAAGTGCCACGACATCTTTTTATAGAAAGTGTTTTTGAAGATTATGCTTATGAAGACCGCGCTTTTCCTATTGCTGCCAATCAAACCATTTCGCATCCGTCCACAGTTGCAGAACAAACCGAATTACTGGAAGTGAATGAAGGTGAAAAAATATTGGAAATCGGGACTGGATGTGGTTATCAGACAGCGGTTTTGATCCAGATGAATGCTTTGGTTTATACCGTTGAACGTCAAAAAGATTTGTGCGATTTTTCTACAAAGATTTTCAGAGAATTACATCTGCGACCAAAGTTCCAGAGTTTTGGAGATGGATTCGCAGGATTGCCGACGTTCGCACCTTTTGATAAAGTCTTGGTGACCTGCGGCGCTGAAATTCTCCCAACTGAATTATTGAAACAACTGAAGGTGGGTGGAAAAATGGTAATTCCGTTGGGGAAAACCGATGAGCAGATTCTTTACCGTTTTACAAAAATATCTGACACGCAGTTTGAAAAAGAGGAATTTGGGGTTTACAAATTTGTTCCGATGTTACAAAATAAATCTCATTAAACGAGTTGATGGTTGTTGGTTGAAAGTTGATGGCAAATCGATTTTTATTGACAAATCTTGAACTTGGCAAAGCGTGCCCCGACCAGAGTAGACTCTTCGAGAGCCTCAGAGTGACAAATTGGGAACCGAGGGCGGGAATCAGCACCTCACTAAAATATAGCAGAATTAATATCATTCATCATTTATGAATACTCGACAAGAAAAAATGGAGGCTTTTGGAAGGCTTCTCGATATAATGGACGACTTGCGGGAGAAATGCCCGTGGGACCAGAAACAAACTTTTGAAACGCTTCGTCATTTAACTTTGGAGGAGACTTACGAATTGTCTGATGCACTTCTGAATGAGGATTTGCAGGAAATCAAAAAGGAGTTGGGTGATGTCTTGTTGCATTTGGTTTTTTATGCGAAAATCGGCTCGGAAAAGAAGAGTTTTGATATTGCGGATGTCATCAATTCTTTGAATGAAAAGTTGATTTTCCGTCATCCACATATTTATGGAGACGCAGTTGCAGAAGATGAAGAAGCAGTGAAACAGAATTGGGAAAAACTGAAGTTAAAAGAAGGAAATAAGTCAATTTTATCAGGTGTTCCGAAAGGTTTGCCGCCAATTATCAAAGCTTACAGAATCCAGGATAAAGTAAAAGGGATTGGCTTCGAATTTGATTCTGCGGACGATGCCTGGGCGAAGGTGAGAGAAGAATTGCAGGAGTTTCATCAGGAAACAGATAAGGATAAAAAAGAAAAAGAATTGGGTGACGTCTTTTTTTCACTAATTAATTACGCTAGAATCTCCGGTCTGAATGCTGATACCGCTTTGGAAAAAACGAATACTAAATTCATCTCAAGGTTTCAGAAAATGGAAGAATTGGCTTTAAGCAAAAACTTAATACTTGCCGATTTGAATCTGGCGGAAATGGATAAACTGTGGGAAGAAGCCAAGCTTTTTGAAAAATAAATCGCTTGGATTCTTTTAATTTGTATATTTGATTTAACTATAAATTTTTAAAACACATCAAACTATGAAAGGTAAAGGTTGTATTGTATTAATTGTAATTGCAGTTGTATTGGCAATAATAGGATTTTCTGTGTCAGGAAGATACAATTCTATGGTTGTAGCCAATAACGAAGTACTTAAAAAATGGGCTAACGTAGAAACGGTTTATCAGAAAAGAGCGAATCTTATTCCGAACTTGGAAAGAACAGTAAAATCATACGCAAAGTACGAACAGGAAACTCTCACTCAGGTAGTTGAAGCACGAGCTAAAGCATCGTCTGTTAATATCGACCCGACCAATATGACAGAAGCTGATATGGCCAAGTTCCAGCAGGCTCAGTCACAGCTAAGTGGTGCATTGGGTAGATTGTTGGTAGTTGTTGAAAAATATCCTGACCTGAAAGCAGACCAACAATATATTAATTTCCAAAGAGAATATACAGCTATTGAGAATAGTATTCGTTCAGAAACCGTTTATTATAATGATTCTGTTGAAAAATTCAATAATCTTGTAGAACAGTTTCCAGGAAATATTGTAGCAGCATTCTTCCCTAAATTTAAAGTGAAACCAACATTCAAAGCTGAAGCTGGCGCAGAAAAAGCACCTACAGTATTTTCTGAATAATGAATCACTTTCTTACAGATACAGAGATGGCTTCCCTTGTGGAGGCCATCAAAATAGCTGAAGACCACTCTTCGGGTGAGATTCGGGTGCATATCGATTCCACGGCCGAGGATGATTTTGCCAAGAAAGCATTTGTTATTTTTCGTTCGCTGGAGATGCACCAGACCAAGGAAAGAAATGCTGTTTTGTTCTATGTAAACTTTGAGCATCATTATCTCACGATTATTGGTGATGAAGGCATTCACAAAAAAGTACAACAACAGTTCTGGGATCATCTCCACGATGAAATCACGGCAGACTTTTCTAAAGAAAATTATTGCAAAGGTCTAAAAGACGCTATTCTGAAAACAGGCCTTGAACTGAAAAAATATTTCCCGATATCCGGGGAAAATATCAATGAACTATCCAATGATATCAGCTTTTCTTAAACGATATATTTTCGCATTACTTTTGGTTTTTGGATGGTTTTCCAAAGCCCAGCTTGTGCCTGAAAAACCAGCAGTTCTTTATCCTGTTTATGACAAGGTAGGCTTGCTCTCAGAATCTGAAAAAGATGCACTGAATCAAAAGCTTATCAAGTTCTCGGATTCTACTTCCACGGAAATAGAGGTAATTATTATTCCCAATACTGGCGGTGAGGACGCCAATTATCTAGCAACTATGTATGGAGAAAAATGGGGAATAGGACAAAAAGGTGTGGATAATGGTGTGGTTTTCATCATTGCAACAGAAGACCGTAAAATGTCTATCCAGCAGGGCAGGGCTGTAGAGCAATATCTGACAGCTTCCGTAGCAGGACAGATTCTGGACTATCTCGTAACGCCTGCTTTCAAAAAAGGAGAGTGGTACAACGGAATAGACCGCGGAACATCCGCAATAATGGAAGCGGTTCAGGGTAAGTTTAAGCCAATTGTTAAGAAACAAAAAAGCGAAGGCGGTATAAACATTGGTGCGGTTATTCTTATTGTGATTATTATCATTATTCTCATCAGCATCATCAATAAAAATGGTGGTGGTGACTGGGGGAATTATGATGACGATGATTACACGCTTTCCAGAAAGGGAAACCGCAGATACCGTGGCGGATTTTTTCCATTTCCGGGAAGTTTCGGCGGTGGTGGCTTTGGCGGCGGAAGTAGTGGAGGTGGAGGCTTTGGCGGCGGCGGAAGTTTCGGCGGCGGCGGTGCTTCTGGTGGATGGTAAAATGGCTCTTGGCAATTTGCTTTTAGCTATTAGCTTGGAAAATTAGATATCAAAACCCAGATTTTTTGTCTGGGTTTTATAAATTATCTAAGTAGCATTCAAAAAACGGTTTTTCTCGATAGATGTCATCAAGTAAATCTTTCATTTGATTATAGTTTTGAATTGATTTGTGAAATATAACTTCTCCGTTTTTATTTAAATATGCACCGCTTATAATTTCTTCGATATCGTCAAAATTAACTGCATCAGGTCTTGAGAAAAATTCCCAATTCCAAGATGTTCCAAAGCTTGCTTTTTGCCCGTTTTTAAATTTTATAACAAAAGCTGTCCAGCTCATAGCTGTTTCTCCATCAATTTTTTTTACTGCTGATAAAGGGATTACAAAACTGCTTTTTTCAACCTTCGCGATGTGATATAAGTTTAGATTATTTCCACTTGTTATAAAAGTTTTTACAATTTCACGATAGCCAAATCCTTCACTTTTAAATTTAAAAATTGAATTTCCTCCTTGCTCATCTTTAAATCTTTTTATTGCTAAATCAATTTTCGATTTGGAGTTTCTAAAAATAACACAAGGTAAATAAGTTCCATCAGTCAAAGTTACAGATGCACGATATGTCTTTCCATATATTTGATCGTCATACGATTCAATATTATTTTTCAAAAATTTTATTAAATCTTCTTCTCGTATTGAATTTAACATGATTGATTATTAATTTATCAAATATCCCAAAATAAATCCCATCCACAAAATAATTCTCAATTTCATAATACTCAAACCCTTGACATAAAACCAAAAAATCACTATATTTACGAAAATCGATATTTCTTTGAAAAAAACATTAGTTTTATTCGCGCATCCTTATTTCGAACATTCTACGACAAATGTTAGATTGTTAAATTGTTATGGCGATTTGGATAATGTTACATTTCGGGATTTGTATGAAGATTATCCGGATTTTCATATTCAGCCTTTCCGCGAGAGAAAAAGAATTGTGGCTTATGAACGTATCATTTTTCACTTTCCAATCATTTGGTTTGGAGTGCCACCTTTGCTGAAATTGTGGATAGATGAGGTTTTTGATATGCGATGGATTTCGGAAAACGGAATCAATATACTGTCAGGAAAAGATGCGCTCATTATCACCAGTGTTGGCGGTCGTGAAGCGAATTATGCCAAAGAAGGAAAATACGAAACGACGGTAGAAGAACTTCTTGCAGGTCTGAAAGTTTCTCTTAAAGTGAATGATATCGACCTCAAAAAAATACACGTTTTTTATAATGCAGACAATCTGACTGATGAACAATTAGACCTTCATTGCGAAGAATTATCCCAAACCCTCAAAATAAAATAAATGGAAAACTCAATTGCAATGACGATTCTGATTTTTCTCGGTGCGGCCATCATTATGGTTCCGCTGGGGAAAAAATTGGGATTGAGTTCTGTGATTGGTTACATTCTTGGCGGGATTTTGATTGGTCCATTTTGTCTGCAATTCACAGGTCGCGATGTCGAAGATATTATGCACGCCTCGGAATTGGGTGTGATAATGCTTCTGTTTCTAGTCGGTTTGGAGCTGGAACCGCAAAAACTATGGCAAATCAGAAAACGAATTCTTGGTCTCGGTTTGAGTCAGATGTTGCTGAGTATTGTCGGGATTTTAATCGTTTTTTACATTGCAGGATTTGGGCTGAAAAAATCGTTCATCATTGCGCTCTGTTTTGCAATGTCGTCCACAGCAATTGTATTACAGTCTTTGAAAGAAAAAAACCTTTTCCGAACAGTGAGCGGAGAATCTTCCTTTTCTATTTTACTGTTTCAGGATATCGCCGTGATTCCTATTTTGGCATTATTACCATTCATATCAAAATCTGAAAAAGCCTTGTCCCAGGCAGAACACGAAAAAGTTTTACTCCAATATCTTCCAGAATGGCTCCAGCCTTTTACCGTGATTTTCGCAGTTCTCGCCTTGATATTATTAGGTCGATATATCTTCACGCCATTCCTAAGATTTGTTTCAAGGTCTGGACTGAATGAACTCCTGACTGCGGCTTCATTATTCCTGGTCATAGGGGTTTCGGAGTTGATGATTTCGGTTGGTTTGAGTCCTGCTTTAGGTGCTTTCATTGCTGGAGTAATGTTGGCAAACAGTGAGTTTCGTCACGAGTTGGAAAGCGCTATCGACCCTTTCAAGGGGTTGTTACTGGCAGTTTTTTTTGTAAGTGTTGGTGCTACCATCAACTTCGATATCATTGTGTCCAAGCCCTTATTTATATTTTCTGCGGCGTTTATAGTTTTAGCGGTAAAAGCTGTTGTCCTTTTCGGAATTGGCAAATATTACAAAATGAATAATGAGCAGAGTTTTTTCCTCGCTTTCGCACTGTCACAAGTAGGAGAATTTGCCTTCGTTTTAGTCAATTTTGCTGCCAGTTTATATTTGATAGATTACCAGGCCAACGGCGAGTTGATGGCTATTGTTGCTATTACAATGTGCATCTCGCCACTACTTTTGATTTTCAAAGAAAAAATTCTGGATAAGAGATTCATCAAACAAAAAAATGAAGAAAATGTAGAACTTGGCATCATTAAGCAGCGTAAAGTAATTATCGTTGGATTTGGTTTTTTCGGGAGCACGGTTGGTCGTCTTTTGAAAGCTAACGGAATCCGATCCACTGTTTTGGATAATGATCCAGACCGCGTAGCGCTTCTGCGCTCCAATGGTTTCAATGTTTATTTTGGCGACGCTACAAAACCAGCGTTGCTGCGTTCAGCGGGAATCGAAGAAGCGGAACTACTGGTACTTTGTCTGGATGATGCCGAGAAAAATAAATTTTTGGTAGATTATGCTAAAGAAAATTATCCGGAACTCAAAATTTTCGTGAGAGCCAAAAACCGTTTAGATGCCTACGATTTCATCAACAAAAATGTTAATTACATCTACCGTGAGACGCTCGGAACAGCCGTGGATATGGCAGTTGATATCCTTCAGGAAAATGGCATGAGAAAATATACAGCCAGAAGAATGGGAAAACGTTTTATGCTCATCGACAAAGCAATGACCAGACGATTGGCCAGAGAAAAAGACAAAGATATGATCACCTTTACCCTGCGCGAATCTCTTGAACGTGAAGCCGAACTGCTTGCTTTGGACAGTATTTCCTTTGAAGAAAACCATTGGAGCGGCGATGAGGATGATGAGGACAAGTAAATTGATTGAGGCAGCTTAATCCGCCTTCTACTCCCGCTATCCGCCAGCGGCGGGCTGCATTCAATTCTGAGTTTTCAAAATTCTGTAGCTTAAAAAGTAATATTCTCTTAGTTTTCATTACTTTTATTCCCCGAAATATTTATAGTAATGAAGAAAATAACAACTACTTTACTCATCACGATTATGTCATTTGGTGCAGGAAATATGATGATCCAAGCTCAGCAGAAAAAAGCTTCTGCAACTACAGAAAAATCTATGAACAATAATCCATTCCTCAAAAAAAGTCCACTGCAATATCAAGCTCCGGAATTCGATAAAATAAAAGATGAACATTTCAAACCTGCTTTCGAATTTGGTTTGAAAGAACAATTGACCAACATTGATAAAATTGTTAATGATAAAGCGGCCCCAACCTTTGAGAATACGGTTTTGGCTTTGGAGAATAGCGGTCCAACTTTAGGGAGAGCAACTATTATTTTTTATAATTTAACCAGCTCTAATACCAATGAAGGTCTTCAGAAATTAGAAGAAGAATATGCTCCAATCTTTGCAGCGCACGGCGATAAGATTACTCTTAATGAAAAGTTATACAAAAGAATCAAAGCTGTTAGAACTGATAAATTAGATGCAGAAAGTAAAAGACTGACTGAATTTTATCTGACTAATTTTGAAATAGCAGGCGCAAATCTTTCAGCAGAGAATAAAGAAAAACTGAAGGAAATCAATCAGCAGTTAGCAACTTTATCAACACAATTCAGCAACAAGTTATTAGAAGCCAGAAAAAATGGCGCAGTTTTAATTTCTGATGTCAAGGAATTAGACGGTCTTTCTGCTGACGAAATTGCTGCAGCTGCAACCGATGCAGAACAAGCGGGACAAAAAGGTAAATATCTTTTGGCTTTGCAGAATACAACTCAACAACCACTTTTACAGAATCTTAAAAACAGAGCTACAAGAGAAAAACTTTTCAAAGCATCTTGGACAAGAGCTGAAAAAGGCGATGCTAATGATACACGCGAAACAGTAGAAAAACTGGCGAAACTAAGATTAGAAAAAGCGCAATTATTTGGAAAGAAAAACTTTGCAGAATGGAGTTTGCAAGACCAAATGGCAAAAACGCCGCAAGCGGCAATGGGATTGTTGGCGCAATTGGCAAAACCAGCCGTTGAAACAGCAAATCGTGAAGCAGCCGAAATTCAGGAGTTGATTGATTCTCAGAAAGGTGGTTTTAAAGTAGAACCTTGGGACTGGAATTTCTATTCTGAACAAGTTAGAAAAGCAAAATATGACCTTGACGAAAACGAGATCAAACCTTATTTTGAAGTAACGACAGCGTTGGAAAAGGGTGTTTTCTTTGCGGCTGAGAAATTCTATGGCATCACGTTCAAAGTTAGAAAAGATTTGCCGGTTTATCATCCGGATGTTGTGGCTTACGAAGTTTTTGACAGAGATGGAAAATCTTTGGCACTTTACTATCTGGACTTCTACACAAGAAGCAACAAAAGCGGTGGAGCTTGGATGAATAATTTTGTTCAGCAGTCACATTCTTTAGGTCAAAAACCAGTGATCGTAAACGTTTATAATTTCCAAAAACCTGCACCAGGAAAACCATCTTTAATTTCTTATGATGATGTAGAAACTTTATTCCACGAGTTTGGTCATACTTTACACGGATTATTTGCGAATCAAAAATATGCATCGATTTCCGGAGCCAACACGCCAAGAGATTTTGTGGAATTTCCTTCACAAATCAATGAGCATTTTGCTTTAGAGCCAGAGATTTTGAAGAATTATGCTTTGCATTATCAGACCAAACAACCGATGCCACAAGCTTTGATTGATAAAATCAAGAAAGCTTCCAATTTCAATCAAGGTTATGCAACAACCGAGTTGGTAGCAGCTGCAACGTTGGATATGAATTGGCATACCGTAACTTCTGACAGTCAATTGATTCCGGTTTTGGATTTTGAAAATCAAGCATTGTCGAAATATGGATTATTAGTTCCTCAAGTTCCGCCTAGATATCATACACCATACTTTGCTCATATTTGGGGCGGCGGATATTCGGCGGGTTATTACGCTTATCTTTGGTCAGAGACTTTGGATTCTGATGCCTGGGAATGGATTAAAGCTAATGGCGGTTTGACTAGAGAAAATGGCGACAGATTCAGAAAATATATTCTGTCTGTTGGTAACAGCGTAGATTTGAATAAGGCTTTTGAAGAATTTACTGGACATAAGGCAGATATTAAGCCTTTGTTGAGAAGTAGAGGTTTCATTAAGTAAAAATTTGACAATTATATTTTAAACGTTTCCAATTTGGAAGCGTTTTTTTGTAATAATTTGGGCGGACAATTTGCGCTGTTCAGGGGTTTCGTCCAGTAAGATTTTTGCAAAAATCTTACTAGACCGCTCGCTGCGCTTGCGCCCTTACCATCGCGGCCGCAATGACGTATCCGAAATCAACATTTCACAATCAATTGAAGATTTTTTTAACTAACTTCGTCTAAAATCAATGCTTTGTGGAAAAACTATTACTTCCTTTTTTACTACTTATTCTAATCATTAGTTGCAATCCCAAAGAAAAAAATCAGACTAATGAAATTGAGACCAAAAATACGAGCCGAAAAGACTCTATAATCGCAGTTGAAATCGATTCGCTTCGGATTCCAAAGTCCATTCAGTTTAATGGAAAATTGAAGAAAGGAATTCAATGGAAAGATGAAGTTGGAGATCATTTGGTCATCCTTTCGGAATCGGGTTATCACAGAAATGAAAAATTCAAGCACGCATCTGATGACAGTAGCGATATTGAATTATTTGCTTATCATTTCAGTTTTGATAAAAATCATTCTCAGGTTTGGAAAATGTATGATTTTGTGGCCGATTGTCCAGTCGATATCGAAGCCGAATTTTATCCTCGATTTCCAATCATTACAGACCTTGACAAAAACGGAATTGCTGAAGTTTGGATAATGTACAAAGTAGGTTGTCACGGTGACGTGAGCCCTGTTAATCTCAAATTAATAATATACGAAGGCAACAAAAAATATGCAATGCGGGGCGAAAATAAAGTTCAGGTTGGCGCTGATGAATATATAGGTGGAGAATATACAATGGATAAATCCTTCGAGTCTGCACCTTCTCAATTTAGAAATTATGCCATCCATTTATGGAAAAAGAACATCTTTTTAAAGTGAAAAAATGCCCTTCTGCAAGTCCGATGAATAGGGCGTTTGCAGAGGTATCCAAAAAGGCACGTACCTTTTGATGAAAACGTACGTGCCTTTTAATTAAAACGTACGCATCTTTTTAGTAAAACATACGTGCGTTTTTAGAATTGATTGTGTAAAGTATTATTCCCCAATTTGAAGATGTGTACTTAGGGCAATTCTATTCCACGCATTGATGGTTACAATCGCCATAATAACTTCTGCAATTTGTTTCTCGGAAAAAACTTTCAAAGCTCTTTGATAAGTTTCTTCGCAAAGACCGTTTTGGTTGATCAATGTGATTTCTTCAGTCATTTTCAGTGCTACTTTTTCTTCTTCTGTGAAGAACGTTTCTGCCTCGTGCCACGCACTTAGGATGAAAATTCTTTCTGCATTTTCGCCGTAATTGATAGCATCTTTCGTGTGCATCGCCAGACAAAAAGCACAATTGTTGATTTGCGATGCCCGGATTTTAATCAATTCTTTAATTGTTTTTGAGATTTCTGATTGTGCCAAATAGCCTTCCAACCCAAGCATTGCCTTGTAACCTTGTGCATCTGTTTTGCTGATGTTGATACGTTTGTCCATTTTGTAATTGTTTTAATTTGTTGATACAAAGTTGACAAATCTAAAACGGGGAAAACTTAAACTGGTTTAAGAAAGAGTATGAATCCTTCGACTCGGCTTAGGATGACAATTCTAATTCTGAATGTAATAAATCAGATGTCAGGCTGAGCGGAGTCAAAGCCTTAATAGAGTAGGAATGTTTCTAAATCTAAGAAACGCTTTTCTTCCGAATCTCGCTCAGATATTCTGGCGTGAAACCCAGGAAAGAAGCAATCAGATATTGTGGAACACGTTGCACAAATTCCGGATGTTTTTTCAGGAGGTTGAAATAAAATTCTTCTTTGGAAAGAGAAAAAATATACTTCACTCTATTTTGTGAAGCAGCGAAAGCTCTCTGATAAATGATTCGGAAATACTTTTCCATAATAGGAAAGTTCGCCAAAAGCTGTTCTTGAGATTCGGCAGAAATAGTTAAAACTTCGCTTTTTTCAACAGCTTGAATATAGAATTCAGAAGGTGTTTTGTGCTCGTAGGAAATATTGTCTGTCATCCACCAGGTTTCTATCGCAAATTCAGTTGTTTGTTCGGTGCCTTTTTCGTTGAGGTAAAACTTTCTTAGAAGACCTTTGCTGACGAAATAATTATGACGACAAACCTGTCCCTCCGTCAGTAGATTTTCTTTTTTGCTAAAAATCCTGACTTCAAAATAATCTAAAATCAAAGCCCAATCTTCATCAGTTAAAGTGATGAATTTCTTCAAATGATTTTTAAGTATTGCGGACATATTTTAATAGAATTAATGTAAATTTAAAACAAAAAAAGCAAAATGCGGATTTACATTTTGCCTTAGTTTTTATTACATTCGGTTGAGAATTTCCTTCTTTTTGGTTTCATAATCTTCAAGAGAGATTAAGTCATTATCCAAAAATGCCTTTAGTTTCATCAAGGTTTCCATTGGATCTTCAGCAGAAATTTGAGTTTGTTCTATCGGTTTTGGTTCTTCTGGTTTTTCATTTTGAGTGTTGATGGTAAATCCGCCAGCCGTTGCTCTTTTCTCTTCCAATTCTTTTTCACGTCTGTAATCTATCATTTCTTCTTCCTTGCTTTGGGCGTATTGATAGAGTTTTCTCGCTTGAGATTTTGGAATATAATCGATGGTTTCGGTAAAACCAGAGACGGCTGTCATCTTGAAAGTCGAGCCAAGAATTGCTTCGCTGATATGGCTTTCCGCAACATCTTTCCAAAGATAATCCTGAAAATCTGTGACCAATCCAAACGATTTGGAACGGAAAAACAGAATTCTTTTATTCGTGAGCACAATAGAATCTGGCGAAATGTTGATGGCAGGTTTATTTTGCACTGCGATATATTCAACAGATTCTCCGTTGGTCAACAAGTCATTGACTTTCTCCGCAATTTTTTCTACAACTTTTGGATCTTGGTCTTCGTTTAGAAATTTTTTTATGTCGTTTATCATTGTTTGATTTTTTGTAATTATAAGAAAAGTTATTCAGTTTGTATTTTAAATATATGGATTGAATCATAGGCATTGTTTTCAATAGAATCATTTAGGATTTTTTGAATTTACTTTCAATGTTTTTGAAATCAATTTTTTCATTTGTTTTTATAATTATACTTGCAGGAAATATATCGCCCTCGAATAAATCTTTTGATTCGATTCCTAAAAGTTTAGAAGCTTGTAGTTTTGCATCATTCTTAGAAATATATTTTAGACTAATAATATTTACTGTTTCGCTCAAGTATTTTTTTAAATCATTAAGTTGACTTTTGCTTATTTTATCTACTAAATAAAACTCATATTCGTAAACTTTCTTTTGTGGTGTTTCAAATTTGAATAAGAATTCTGATTCTTTTATTAGTGCAGGCAAATTCTTAAATGAAAGTTGTTCTTTCAAATTTTTAAAAGTGATTTTAATTGGAGGAAATATCAATGCTGTTGAATCAGATACATTAATTACATCATTTCTATCAAAGGCAAAAACTGTTAATTTTAAGCTGTCTTGGTTTTGAATCAATTCTTGAGATTTGTTGGAAATAGTAGTTTGGTAAAAATTACTTTCTATTTTTTTCCATTCATAAGTTTGTGCAATAACAAATTGCATAAATATGATTAATAATAAGGTAAATTGATGCTTTCTCTTCATTTGTAAATATTAAAAAAACAATATTTCTAAAAATTAAAATTACGAAAACACTCGGAATAAATGTTAAACAAAAAACTGCATCAGAAAATCCAATGCAGTTGATATATTTTAAAGTTAAAATCTTAACCTTCCAATTGACTACCAAGATATTCCCATTCTTGAAGCGTCAAATCCAGTTCTTCTTTGGTTTTGTTATAATTTTCCAAAACTTGCTCTGATGGATTTTCTTTGGTAAAAGAACTTTCGAATTCCTCGATTTTCAGTTCTAGTTCTGAGATTTTTTCTTCTACTTTCTTCAATTTATTTTGAATGTTCTTTTGTTCCTTAGTTACAATCGTTATTGCTGATTGTTTGTGAGGCTGAGGCTCTTGAAGGCCTGTTTCTTGCTTCTTTGGTCTTGGCTCTTCCACTTCATCCTGATGCAATTTTGCTCTTTCTGCAGAAACCTCTCGGATGCTTTCTTTCTGTCTGTATTCCAAATATTCATCGATGTTTCCAAGAAATTCTTTCATTCTTCCATCACGGAATTCGAAGATTTTATCGGATAAACCTTGCAGGAATTCACGGTCGTGAGAAATAACGATCAAAGTACCTTCATACTTCTGAAGCGCCAGTTTGATAATCTCTTTTGACTGAATGTCCAAGTGGTTCGTAGGCTCGTCCATAATTAACGTGTTGAACGGACGAAGCAACAATTTACACAGTGCCAGACGGTTTCTTTCTCCTCCGGAAAGAACTTTGGTTTTCTTCGTCACATCTTCACCTTGAAACAAGAAAGAACCCAAAAGGTCACGAACTCTCGGTCTGGTTTCCTCGGTTGCAGAATCTTCTGCTTCTTGCAAAACTGTTTTTTCCGGTGTCAAAACTTCTTCCTGATTCTGCGCAAAATAACCGATGCTCACGTTGTGACCCAAATTCCATTCTCCGGAATAATCTGTGATTTCGCCGGCAAGGATTTTTGCCAAAGTCGTTTTTCCCTGTCCGTTCTGTCCCAAAAGAGAAATTCTGTCGCCGCGTTCTACAAAGAAATCGACGTTGTCAAAAATCTGTTTATTTCCGTATGCTTTGCCTAAGTTTTTAGCTTCAAAAATTACTTTTCCTGGTGTTACAGCAGGCTGAAAACGAATATTGAATTTGGAAACATCTTCATTCTCCACTTCGATGCGTTCTACTTTTTCCAATTTTTTGATCAACGATTGTGCAAAAGACGCTTTGGAAGCACTCGCACGGAATTTATTGATCAATTCCTCGGTATGTTTGATCTCTGCATCCTGATTTTTCTTCGCCTGGATGAGTTTTTCCTTTCTGTCTTTTCTCAGTTCAAGATATTTGGAATAATTGGCTTTGTAATCATCAATTTTCTTATTGTTCACATCGAAAGTTCTGTTGCAGGTAGAAGTCATAAATTGCTTATCGTGACTGACCAATAACATCGAGCCTGGATAATCTTTCAAAAATTCTTCCAGCCAAATAATAGATTCCATATCCAGGTGGTTGGTGGGCTCATCCAGAAGCATCAAATCGTTTTGCTGGAGAAGCAGTTTTGCCAACTCGATTCTCATTCTCCAACCTCCGGAAAACTCGTCGGTTATTTTATGGAAATCACTTGCTTTGAAACCTAAACCAAACAAAATTTTCTCTACATCGCCTTCCAGATTATAGGCATCGTGATTCATTAACAAATCATTCAAATCTGTCATTCTGTTGATGAGGTCAGTGTAGGCATCACTTTCGTAATCAGTTCTTGTCGCCAATTGATTATTGACTTCTTCCAATTCATCTTTCAAAGCGTTGATTTGCTCAAAAGCCTGCATGGTCTCATCCCAAACGGTTCTTCCTTTGACAAAGTCCAAATCCTGCTTTAGGAAACCGATGGTGATATTACCTTCCGGAACCACGTTACCTTCGAAGAAGTTGATTTCTCCGGAAAGAATTTTGAGAAGCGTAGATTTTCCGGCTCCGTTTTTCCCGACCAATCCAATTTTGTCGCCTTTTTTGATGGTGAAATTGGTGTCTCTGAAAAGATAATTTCCTGCGTGATGTAAGCCTAATCCCTGAACCGAAAGCATTGTTGTATATGTTTAAATTTCAATTTGCAAAAGTAGTGAAATATGTTGGATATTAGCAGCGCATTAATTCAATCAAAAAAATAAGATTAATGTGAATTAAAAATTATTAATCAAACAATTTGTTATGGTAAAAAAACTAGTAATGCTGGCAGTGTTATCTTCCTCAACATTTGCATTGGCTCAAGAAAAATTCTCAATTATTCCGTCGGTAGGATTTGGCTGGAGAACTGCTGAAAATCCAGATGGACTTTCCAGTCAGGAAGAAGATTATATCAAAGGATTGAAGAGTGGTATCAATGTAGATGTTTCTGCTTATTATCATCTGAAAGGAAATCTGGGGTTGGGTCTGAAATTTTCAAAGTACAGTGCGTCCAGTTCTGGTACTCTTAGCGGTATAGATTCATCTGGTCAGCTTGTTTCTGCAAACGTTTCTACTGACGATAATATCACATTCTTTGGGCCAGCTTTTATGTTTTCTAATTTTAATGAAGCTACAAAGCACAAATTATTCGTGGACCTGGCTTTGGGAGTTATAAGCTATACCACCAAAACAAGTAATGTTACAGGAAAAGGATCTAATCTAGGCGCTGAGATGAATATTGCTTATCAATATGCTGTTACGAAAAATATATATCTGGGACCAAAATTAGGTTTAACGGGTGGAACTTTGAATAAAATGACTTACAACGGTCAGACAGTCAACTTTGGAGATAATAAAGAAGGTTTAAGCAGAGTTAGTTTGAGCGCTGCTGCTACTTTCCGTTTTTAATTTTATCTTTGCAAAAATTTTTATATAATGAGTAAGCCGATTACTGAGTTCATAGAAAAATATTATTTGCATTTCAATGCTGCAGCATTGGTAGATGCTTCCAAAGGCTATGTTGCCCATCTTAAAGATGGTGGAAAAATGATGATTACGTTGGCGGGAGCAATGTCAACTGCAGAATTGGGAAAAATCTTGGCGGAGATGATTCGCCAGGGAAAAGTAGATTTCATATCTTGTACAGGAGCGAATCTTGAAGAAGATCTGATGAACCTTGTTGCACACACGCACTACGAAAGAGTTCCGCATTACAGAGATCTGACTCCGCAGGAAGAGTGGGGACTTTTGGAAAGAGGCTTGAATAGAGTCACTGATACTTGCATCCCAGAGGAAGAAGCTTTCCGAAGATTGCAGAAGCACATCTACGAAATCTGGAAAGATGCTGATGATAAAGGTGAACGTTACTTCCCGCACGAGTATATGTACAAAATGATTTTGTCCGGCGTTCTGGAGCAATATTATGAAATACCGAGAGAAAACTCCTGGATGATTGCAGCCGCTGAGAAAAACTTGCCAATTGTAGTGCCAGGGTGGGAAGACTCTACAATGGGGAATATTTTTACATCCTATTGTATCAAAGGAGATTTGAAATTCTCAACCATGAAATCCGGCATCGAATATATGGCTTATTTGGCAGATTGGTATCCGAAAAACTCCGGTGGAAAAGGTGTTGGATTCTTCCAAGTTGGAGGTGGGATTGCTGGTGATTTTCCAATCTGCGTGGTACCGATGCTGTACCAAGATATGGAAATGCACGATATTCCATTTTGGTCGTATTTCTGCCAGATTTCTGACTCTACAACATCTTACGGTTCATATTCTGGAGCAGTTCCGAATGAGAAAATCACTTGGGGGAAGTTAGATATTACCACCCCAAAATTCATTGTTGAAAGTGATGCGACCATCTGCGCTCCATTGATGTTCAGTTATATTTTGGAAAATTCTTAATCAAGTTAATCATACAAAAAAAAGCGTTCAAAATAAGTTTGAACGCTTTTTTTATATGTTTGGATGTATTTGATTTTAATCTAAAGAATTAATCAAAACAAAATATCTGTATCCGAAAATTGCTTTCTGAAGCTTATTCAATTTTGTGAAGTCGCGTTTGCTATATTTTGGAAGTATGGCAACATTCATCTTATTAAGTAATTTGAAAAATGACTTTTTCATAACGTTAAATTTAATCTGAAAAATACAAGATTTATACCACCACTAAGATTATCATTTATCACTCATCATTGATAATCACAGCATCATTACACCTTCGATTTCTGCAACTTGCTTGTAAATTTTGATTACTTGATCTGCATCCAAAACAAAACAGTCAATGGAAACAGATGTGTATTTTCCTGTAGAGCTCTCTTTATTAGATAGTGTGTATTTTAGCTCATCAAAGACTCTCAATATTTCTGTCACCTTTTCAGAATCGTTTGGTATGATGAATTTAAAAAGATACTCCTCTGGGAAATTATGTTGTTCTTCTAATTTTTCTTTAAGAGATTTGTAAAATTCTTCTGGATTTGCGTGGTTCGTATCTATAATATCTGCCATTTATTTTAATAATTTGATTAATAAAAAAGTCTCCGTAGAAAACGGAGACCAAAGTTAGTGATAAATAATTTGTTGTTAAGACGGATTTTCTGCAGTTGCTTCCTGAGGCAAAGGGACGCCGTCTGGAGCTACTTCCAAAGCCTTGTCCAGAGTAAAAAGCGATTCATTTGTAGCACGGTCTCCGCCTGCAATTTTTAATTTGTCAATCAGCTCAAGCGCCAGTTTTTCTTCTTCTATCTGTTCTTTCACAAACCATTGCATAAAATTCCAAGTCGCCCAATCTTTTTCCTGCATAGACAAGTTTACCAAATTATAGATGGAAGTTGTATTATCGACCTCGTGCTCAAATACTTTGTTGAAGCAATCTGTCAAACTTTGAGGATCTTCCGGTGGAGCAGGAATGGCTTCTACTTTTGCCTCTCCACCTCTGTCGAGAATATATCGCATCAACTTGATCATATGATTTCTTTCTTCTTGTGAGTGTCTGTAAAGGAAATTGGCAATTCCACCATAACCTTTCGCATCTGCCCAACATCCGTAAGAAAGAAAAATTTGTGAAGCATGCGCTTCCTTGGTCATCTGTTTGATTAATGCATTTTGCATTTCGTTTGATAATCTGTTCGTATTCATAAATGATTTTTAATAAATTTTATAATTATTGAATATTCAAAACAAAGGGTATTTGAATTTTAAAACCTCAATTTGAGCGATTAAATTATTCATAATGCCAATTCACAAATATTGAGCCATAAAATGGGGATAGATGTTGAGTTGTGTTTCATTGATTCTTTATGAAATAATGTAATATTATGTTGAGGGTCAGTGTTTTAAAAAATTATGTTAAAATTAACAGTGTGTTAAGAAAAAAATATATATTCGGTGTAAGAAAATAATACTCAAGAACATTATGAGAAAAAATTATGTAAAATTACCATTGTTGATTGCTGCTTTGTACTTTGGCAGCGATTTGCATGCTCAATCAACACAAGACACGGTTTCGAAAGAAAACAAAATTGAGGAGGTTGTTGTGATTGGATATGGTACAGCGAAGAAAAGAGACTTGACTGGATCGATTGTGAAGGTTAGTGGTGGAGAGGTTGCTGACAAACCAGCTTCAAATCCACTCAACTCACTTCAGGGAAAAGTATCTGGATTATCGATTGTAAACTCAGGTCAACCAGGATCCCAAGCCGATGTTAGAATAAGGGGTACAGTTACCGTAAATGGAGTCAATCCAGTTTATATTGTAGACGGCGCATTTTCAAATAACATTGACTTCGTTAACCCTGCTGATATAGAATCAATGGAGGTACTAAAAGATCCTTCTTCTTTGGCTATTTTTGGTAGTAGAGCTGCAAACGGTGCTATTATTATTACTACTAAACGAGGTAAGTCTGGAAAAACAAGTATCAGTTTGAATTCATCAATAGGAATTAAAACCTTTGATAATAGACCTGATCTTGTCAACGCAAGTGGATTTAAAACACTTTATAATGAAGATTTAGTCAATCAAGGAGTTGCACAATACGATTTTTCAAAGTTCAACGGAGATACAAATTGGATAGACGAAATTGCAAAAAAAGGTGGTGTTATCAACCAAAATAATATTACTATTTCGAATGGAACTGATAAAAATAGGATGAGTTTTTCTTTTGGTTATCAGACAGAAGATGGATCTATCAAGAATGAGAAATATGATAGAATGACATTTAAGTTCAATGACGATCTTAAAATAAGCAAATCAATTAGAACTGGTTTTGGAATAACTGGTTCCTACGCTAATCTTCCACAATTGCGAAGCTTCGGATCTGCCTTAAATGCCACTCCTGTAATTACACCTATTAATATGATTCAAGGTGATTTCTATGGTTTGTATAATTCTCTGCCACAGCAGCTTGGTGCTGCGCAGATAGGTAATCCGCTAGCCGTAGTAGAAGGAATGAGAGGTACTCAGTTGAATAAGGATTTGCAGTTTAACCCAAATATTTACTTTGAATTTGATTTTTTCAAGAATTTCACATTTAGGTCCAATTATTTTGTAAACTACAGAAGCGGCTACGGTAGAGGTTATACTCCAGTTTTCAATGTTTATATCACTGAAACAAACACAGCATCACCATACTCAGGCAATCTATTAACTAATGTTAACCAATTCGAAAATAGAGATATAAGTTTTCAACAGAATCAATTACTTACATACAAGAATACTTTTGGAAAGAGTGATTTAACATTAATGTTAGGTTTTGAAACAGTTAATCGTGAAATATCAAATATGGGTGGTTCTGCAAAGGGAAGCTTATCAAATCCGTTTGGACAGATTCCCAATGACCCAAGATTTTGGTACTTAAATTCAGATTTTGTTGATACTACAACTAAAACAGTCAATACTTCTGGTTATAAAGAAAGACAAGTGTCCTACTTTAGTCGAATGTTATATAGCTATGATAATAAGTACATGCTAAATGCCTCTATAAGAAGAGATGGTTCTGGTTATCTATCACCTGGAAATAGGTTTGACACTTTTTGGTCTGTTGGAGGTGCTTGGGAAGTTACCAAAGAATCATTTATGGATAATCTTAGTGTAGTAAATTTCTTAAAATTAAAAGGCTCATATGGTGATCTAGGAAACCAAAATGTTGCTGGTGGTCGCTATTATGGATATCCTGTATATCAGCAGGGGGGTACTGGAGTTTTTAACGGTAATATTTATCCAGCCTATGTTCCAGAGTTCATAACAAATCCAAACTTGAAATGGGAGCATTTAAAATCATATGAATTTGGTTTTGAATCTATGTTTTTAAATAGAAAGTTATCGTTTGAAGCAAATTATTACAATAAGAAAACAGATGGCTTGATCAATAGTGATGCAAATTCTGCTACATACTATTTGAATGCTGGATCTATAGAATCAAAGGGCTTTGAATTCTCAGCGGGTTGGAAAGATAATGTTTCTGAAAACTTTTCTTATTACATCAATGGTAATCTCACAACTACAAAAACTAATGTTTTAAGTACAGTGGCAGATGGATATCAAGGCTTTTATGGTCCATCCATATATTCTGCAGGATTACCAATTGGAGCCTTCTATGGATACGTGGTAGATGGATTATACCAGTCTTATGCTGATATTTTATCTTCGCCAGCTTCAACTATCGGAGATGTTGGGCCAGGAGATTTTAAATATAAAGATGTGAATGGCGATGGAAAAATAACTCCTCTAGACAGAACAATGATAGGAAATCCTACACCTGATTTTACGTATGGATTCAGTATAGGAGCAGATTATAAAGGATTTTTCATCAATGCTGATTTTTATGGTGTTTATGGTAATGAAGTATTTCGAGATTGGGGGAATGGAAATTCATTTGCACCATTTAATTACAGGGAGGAACGTTTGGACAGATGGACCGGACCAGGGACATCTAACTGGGAGCCGAGAAGTTATTCAGGTTCTGCATATAATAGAGAGAACTCTACATACATGATCGAAGATGGTAGTTTCTTTAGAATCAGAAATGTACAAATCGGTTATAATTTTAAGAGAGAGTTATTGACTGGATTGAATCTAGATGGTCTAAAAGTATATTTTAACGTACAAAACTTAAAAACCTGGGATCACGTAAACGGATTTACACCAGAGTTTGGTGGTTCTGCTACACAGTTTGGAGTTAACAATAGTGGATATCCAAATCCAAGAGTTGCTAGTTTTGGAATTAGTGCAAATTTTTAAAAATATAAAAAATGAATAAAAATAAATTTAAACATATTTTAGCAACCGGCATTTTTAGTGTAGTTGCTTTGTCTTTAAATAGTTGTGGAGAAGATTGGTTAGATTTAAAACCATTGGGTAGTCCAGTTGGTGATGAAGTAGTTCTCGGAGGTTTTGAAACAAAGGTCTTTGGGTTATATGCCAGTATGAGAGAACAAGCGGGAGTAAGCGATTTCACATATGTCTGGACACACTGCATAAGAGCAGATGATAACGAAAAGGGTAGTACTGCAACTGATGCAGCCGCAGACGGCACTGTGTTTAATAATTTTGGATATGTTGCAACTAATGGTCATATAAAGAGTAACTGGACAGGTCATTATAAAATCATCTTTGATGCCAATGATATTATTAATACCGCATCAACTTCTGGGGATACTTCATCTGGTACGCTTATTAATATTGCAGAAGCAAAAGCTATTAGAGCATTTTGTTATTTTGAATTACGAAGAGATTATGGAGAGGTTCCAATTAATCTTAAAACAATAGCTAACCCAACCGATGAAATCGCGCCTAAAAAAACTATTGCGGAAGTTGATGCACAGATTATAAAGGATTTGTCAGAAGCAAGTGTTGATTTACCTAATCAATGGCCAAGTTCTTATTTGGGAAGAGCTACCAAAGGTATGGCAAATGCTTTATTAGCAAAATTATATTTGTATCAAGGCAATTATAATAAAGCATTAGAATATTCAGAATTAGTGATTACTTCAGGAACTTATCAGCTAAATACATCCTATGATGCTGAGTTTATGAAAGCGGGTAATAACTCAAGAGAATCAATATTTGAAGTTCAAAAAACCTTCGATTTTCCTAAAAAATATACAAATAATTTTTATGAATCGCAAGGTGTAAGAGGTTCAGGAACTTGGGATCTTGGTTGGGGATTCAATGTGCCATCTACAGGTTTAGTAGCCGCTTATGAAGCTGGTGATCTAAGAAAAAAAACAACAATTCTTACTTCTGGAGGACCAGATATATACAATACGGCAGGTTACACACTTCCTGCAGGACCTGATGATCAAAGCCCAATTCTTGCTCAGCAATATTGGAACGGAAAGGCATATACATTACCTTCTGAAAGAACTTTTTATGCAGAAAATAAGAACCACTGGGAAGATATTAAAATTATCAGATATGCCGACGTAGTTCTGATTGCTGCTGAAGCAGCTTTACAATCTGGGAATGCAGGAAAGGCAACAACTTATCTTAATATGATAAGAAATAGAGCTGGACTAGGAAATATTACAGCCACTCTACAAGCTATAAAACACGAAAGAAGAATTGAATTTGCAATGGAATTTGAGAGATTTTATGATCTTGTAAGATGGGGTGATGCGGTGAGTGTTCTATCATCGAAAGGATACCAAGATAAAAATAAATACTTCCCAATACCTCAAGATGCTATTGATAAGGCTCAAGGGGTCTTGATTCAAAATCCTAATTATTAAAATAAAATATTATGAAAAGTATATTCAAAGGTCTTTACGCAATTGCTGTCGGATTAATGGCATTTTCGTGTCAAGATTTAGAAAGACCAGAGTTGGGAGACAATTACCCCAAAGATGCAAATGCGCCAGGTGGTCCACTTAAATTTTATACAGCGTTTGATGGAAAAACCAACAATCCACTAATGAATGCAGTTGATAGTGTCCGTGCAAAGTTTCCAATAGATAACCCGTTATCTTCTATGGACGGTGCCAATGGAAAAGCATTACAAGGTGCAAAATATAAGTACGTGAAGTTCTCAAGTGCGAATGATTTTGCTCAAAATGCGAAAAGTTTTAGTATTTCAGTTTGGGCTAAAAAAGGAAGTATGGCTACCGATCATATTTTTAGTTTATCTGCGCCTGCAGATTATCATTGGTCTGCTGCATCTATGTTTTTATTAACCGAAGGGAATGTTGCAGCACCTGTTCTTAAATTTTTTGTTAAAGATTCTGCAGGTGAAAAGTGGTTCGAGTGGGCTGGTAATAATACAGTCCCTGGTTTCTACGATGGGAACTGGCATCACTTGGTATTTTCTTATGATGCTTCAACTTCTAAAATGACATTGTATAAAGATGGTGTAGCTCATAATTTCGTTCCCGAATGGTCTGGTCACGGTAATGTCAGTTTAGAACCAACCAAGATTACGGGATTGAAAATTGGCGCTGGTCCGCAAGAATTCTCCGCGTCTGAGATACAAAATGGAGCGGATGATTGGTTAAAGAATTCTTGGACTGGTGGTATTGATCAGTTTAGAATGTATACAACTGCTTTAACAGCAGCTGAAGTTAAAGATCTTTACAATAAGAAAAAATAATTGATGTTAAGATTTTTGATATTAAATATGACAACTGCCATACTTTTGTGTGGCAGTTGTTCTTCTGATAGATCAGATAATACTACTGAAATAGATGATTCTGCAAACCACAATCCTACAACAGTTTACACAGATGCTCAGATTATAGAGATAACTCAAAAAGATGCACTCAAATATTTTTGGGACTATGCACAGACCAATTCCAAGCTTGCAAGAGAAAGATATCATACCGATAATCCCGGGCAAGATGCCAATGTAGTGACTACAGGAGGCTCTGGATTCGGATTGATGACAATTTTAGTAGGGATTAAGAATGGTTACGTATCGCAAACTGATGCAGTTTCAAGATTAACAACCGCTCTTGATTTTCTCAAAACAGCCAATCGCTTTCACGGTGCTTGGCCTCATTGGATCAATGGAGCCAACGGCTCTGTCATTCCTTTTGGAACTGTAGATAATGGCGGAGATCTTGTAGAAACCGCATTTCTTGCACAAGGATTAATATGTGTCAGAGAGTATTTCAAAAACTCAACTAATTCTGCAGAGTTAACAGTAGCCCAAAAAGCAGATGAACTTTGGAAAGGCATCGAATGGAACTGGTACACGCAGAATCCACAAGCTCCAAATAGTTTGACTTGGCATTGGTCGCCAAACTT
The DNA here is from genome assembly GCA_039595375.1 of Chryseobacterium sp. Lineage (GTDB taxonomy): Bacteria > Bacteroidota > Bacteroidia > Flavobacteriales > Weeksellaceae > Epilithonimonas. The sequence goes on along the minus strand of JBCNLQ010000022.1, from coordinate 11,210 downwards.
TCAGTGGCAACTCAATCATCAATTGCAAGGTTTCGACGAGACGCTCATTACCTTTGTTCTGGCTGCGGCTTCTCCAACGTATTCAATTAACAAGTCAGTCTATCAAAATGGATGGGCAAGGAATGGAGCCATCAAATCTTCCAGTTCACAATTTGGAATTCCTTTAGTGGTAAATCATAATGGTGCCTCAGGAACTGTTGGTCCGATGTTTTGGTCACATTATTCATTTTTAGGACTTGACCCGAGAGGATTAACTGATGACTATGTTAATTACGGAGATGCAACTAGCAATCATGCAAAAATAATGTATGAGTATAGCGTAAGAAATCCAAAAGGATGGCTGGGATATAATTCTAAAAGTTGGGGTTTAACAGCCAGCTATTCCAGAAATTTTGATGGTACAACTGGATATTCTGCACACCAGCCAAACAATGATTTAGGAATTATCTCGCCCACTGCAGCCATTTCGGATATGCCTTATACACCAACGGAAAGTATGAATTTTTTGAGATTTTTATACAACGAAAATTATTCTAAATATATTGGTGTGGCAGGACCTTACGATGCATATTCTATTCAGTATAATTGGGTAACACCAAGATATTTGGCAATTGACCAAGGCACAATTGCACCAATGGTTGAGAATCATAAAAATCAATTTTTGTGGAATCTCTTTATGAATGCTCCGGATGTTAGACAAGGTTTAATAAAACTAGGATTTCATTCCTCAATGCATGGATTTTAATTATAAAAATGTATATCAATGAAAAACCTACTTTCATTCTCCATCATTTCCCTATCAGTTCTATTGTCTTGCAAAAACGCTCAAGTTGCAAATTCAAACACTGATAACAAAACAATATCAAAAAACCTCACCGACAGCCAACTGATGGACAAAGTCCAAAGCGATGCTCTCAAATATTTTTGGGACTTTGCAGAACCAAACTCATACTTAGGAAGAGAACGCTATCACGAGGACAATATTTATCCCGATAATGACAAACATGTGATTACAACTGGCGGTTCAGGATTTGGATTGATGACGATTTTAGTGGGCGTAGATAGAAAATATATTCCAAGGCAGGAAGCTGTAAAAAGACTCACTCATATTGCAGATTTTTTAGAAAAAGCAGACCGTTTTCATGGCGCTTGGTCACATTGGATTAATGGAGAAACAGGCAAAGTCGTTCCATTTGGGAAAAAAGATAACGGCGGGGATTTAGTAGAAACCGCTTTTCTTACTCAGGGAATTATCTGTGTTCGCGAATATTTCAAGAACGGAAATGCAGAAGAAAAAGCGCTCGCTGCAAAAATGGACAAACTATGGAAAGGTGTAGAGTGGAACTGGTACACAAAAGGTGGCGAAAAAGTGCTCTACTGGCATTGGTCACCAAGCTATGGCTGGGAGATGAATTTCCCACTTCAAGGCTACAACGAGTGCTTGATCACCTATGTTTTAGCCGCATCATCACCGGATTATGCCATCGATTCCGAAACCTACAACAAAGGCTGGACAAGAAACGGAACCTACACAACAGACAAAACAAAATACGGACTGCTACTTTATGTGAAACATAATTACGCAGAAGAATTCGGTGGGCCCCTTTTCTGGTCGCAGTATTCTTATTTAGGTTTGGATCCAAGAGGATTGTCCGATCAATATGTGAAAAATTATTGGGACTTAAACCGAAATCAGGTTTTAATTGATTACAAATATTGTGTAGAAAATCCGTTGAATTACAAAGGTTATTCCGAGAAATATTGGGGATTGACAGCCGGATATACAAGAAACAAAGATGGTTCTGTTGGCTACGCTGCACATCAACCTATGAAAGAAGATTTGGGCGTTATTACCCCGACGGCTGCGTTGAGTTCGATGCCTTACACACCAAAAGAATCGATGGCGGTACTGAGATTTTTGTACGACGAAAAACCAAATTTCATTGGGCAAGCTGGCCCGTACGATGCAACCTCGCTGAACTTCGGAGAATGGACAACGCCGCGCTATCTCGCTATCGACCAGGGAACTATTGCACCGATGATTGAGAATTACCGCACTGGTTTGTTATGGGATTTATTTATGAATGCACCAGAAATTAGAAACGGACTCAAAAAAATTGGATTTAAGTCCACAAAACACCAAATCCGATAGCCTAAAAGTAGTATCTTTAGAAAATAAAATTCATTGTCTCATTTTGAAATAATAAAGAAGTCAGGAGCCGGGAACCTGCTGTCCGCTATATCTTTTTTGTCATTGCGATAGAACATTCGTCATCAATAGAAATCCAGCACAATCGCAATAACAAAAAAGGATGCCGCTTCCATCAGGGCTATGGGCTTAGAGATACAATAGAAATTCTGCACCAGATTGAAGTTTGGTAATTTCGATCAGTGTTTTTGAAAATTTAAAATATGAAATTGAAAAACATCATTTTCCTTTTGCTGGGATTTTCATCCTTTACTACAGCACAGGAAATCAAAGCCGAGTTCACTAAAGAAGTAAAAATCCAAAAGAATCTGTCCTACATTCTGGATATTCCAAAAGATGTAAAAACCAAAATGCCGTTGATTGTTTTCCTGCACGGTTCAGGCGAGAGAGGCAATGATTTGGAAATCGTGAAAGCACACAGTCCGTTTACGTACAGAAATTTAATCAAAGAACCTGTTGCGATTTTGGCACCAGAATGTCCTCAGAATACTTGGTGGGATACGGATGCGGTTTATTTCCTCATTAAAGAAATTTCAGAAAAATATAAAATTGATAAAGACAGAATCTACCTCACTGGATTGTCAATGGGTGGATGGGGAACTTTGAAATTGGCAGGAGAACATCCGCAAATGTTTGCTGCAGTTGCTTCGGTCTGCGCACCAACAGATCGAGTTATGTTGGCCAATATCCACAATTACAAAGATATGAATCTGAAAATCTTTCACGGCGGTATGGACGATGTTGTTCTACCAGAGAATGCTTTCAACTTCTACCAGAAATTACATCCTATCAATCCAAAAGCAGAATTAATCATTTTCCCAAATGACAATCATAATTCGTGGGATTCTACTTATTCTGATCCTCAATTATGGGAATGGATGTTATCATTCAAAAAAAATCAATAAAAATTAAAAATAATATTCAAATGAAATCGCCATTATTATCATCGATATCAAATATTGTTTGTTAATGGGCGATTGCATATGACCTTTAAAACAATAAATATAGCTTATGAAAAAGTTTGTAATCCTTGCTGCTTTGGCACTTTCGCCCTATTTTTTTTCGCAGGAATTGGTAAATAAACCGGTTCAATCTTATCAAACCGAAAAATATCAGTCTAAGAAAAAAGTTTTTATAGATCAACTGCTTTCCAAAATGACTTTGGATGAGAAAATAGGTCAGCTGAATTTGCCTTCTTCAGGAGATTTTACAACCGGAACAGCTCAAAGTTCGGACATCGGAAAAAAGATAGAGCAAGGCTTGGTTGGAGGTCTATTTAACATCAAAGGTGTTGATAAAATCCGTGATGTACAAAAAGTGGCAGTAGAAAAAAGCCGTTTGAAAATCCCAATGATTTTTGGGATGGATGTGATCCACGGTTACGAAACTTCTTTTCCGATTCCTTTGGGTTTAGCATCATCTTGGGATATAAATTTGATCCAAAGATCCGCTCAAATTGCAGCGCAGGAATCTACTGCAGACGGTATCAACTGGACTTTTTCTCCAATGACGGATATTTCCAGAGATCCAAGATGGGGCAGGGTTTCTGAAGGTTCTGGTGAAGATCCTTACTTGGGAAGTGAGATTGCAAAAGCAATGGTCTACGGTTATCAAGGGACAGACCTTTCTAAAAATAATACAATGCTGGCTTGTCTGAAGCATTTTGCACTGTATGGAGCGCCAGAAGGCGGACGCGATTACAATACGGTTGATATGAGCCACATATCAATGTTCAATAATTATTTCCCGCCATACAAAGCTGCTGTTGAAGCTGGAGTTGGTTCTGTGATGGCTTCTTTTAATGAGGTGGATGGTGTTCCTGCAACAGGAAACAAATGGTTAATGACAGACCTTTTGAGAGATCAATGGAAATTCAAAGGTTTTGTGGTGACAGATTATACAGGAATCAATGAAATGGTAGACCACGGAATGGGAGATTTGCAGCAAGTTTCTGCTTTGGCAATGAATGCTGGTATTGATATGGATATGGTTGGAGAAGGTTTCCTTAAAACTTTGAAAAAATCAATCTCAGAAGGCAAAGTCTCGGAACAAACTGTTACTGATGCGGCAAGAAGAATCCTGGAAGCGAAATATGACCTTGGACTTTTCGATGATCCTTATAAATATATAGATTCAAGAAGAGCTCAGAAAGAAGTTTTCAGCCCGAAACATCTGGAAGCGGCTAGAACTATTTCTACCAACTCTATGGTTTTGATGAAAAATGACAAGCAAATTCTTCCTCTTAAAAAATCTGGAACTGTTGCCGTTATTGGTCCATTGGCGGATAACGCCTTGAACATGCCAGGAACCTGGAGCGTTGCAGCAAAACACGCCAACTCTATCTCACTTTTGAGAGGTCTTAAAGAAACTGTTGGTAAAGACGTGAACTTCGTCTATGCAAAAGGTAGCAACATCTATGGATCTGCCACTTTGGAAGAAAGAGCAGCGATGTTCGGAAAAAATACAGACAGAGACAATCGTCCTGCTGACCAGATCAGAAAAGAAGCTGTTGAAATTGCAAGTAAGGCTGACGTCATTCTTTTAGCAATCGGAGAAAGCGCAGAGATGAGCGGAGAATCTAGTTCCAGAACGGACATCGGCATTCCGGAGACACAGAAAGAACTCTTGAGAGAACTCAAGAAAACAGGAAAACCGATTGTTATAGTTTTATTTGCAGGTCGTCCATTGGTTTTGACAGAAGAATCTGAATTGGCAGACGGAATACTGAATGTTTGGTTCCCGGGAAGTATGGCTGGATATGCCGTTTCTGACGTGCTGTATGGAAAGGTAAATCCTTCTGCAAAATTACCAATGACTTTCCCAAGAAGTGTTGGGCAGGTTCCAATTTATTATAATGCCAAAAATACAGGTCGCCCATTAAGTCTGGACAATACGGAAAAATGTAATTTTGATAAATTCCGTTCCAATTATTTGGATGAGTGTAACACGCCGTTATATCCATTTGGATTTGGTTTGAGTTATTCCAAATTTGACTATTCTGATGTTTCTGTTTCAAATGCAAAACCATCTGGAAATGCATCAATCGACGTAACAGTTACATTGACAAATAGCGGAAAATATGATGGAGCAGAGGTGGTTCAGCTTTACATTAGAGATTTGATTGGGAGCATCACAAGACCGGTAAAAGAGCTGAAAGGTTTCCAAAAAGTGTATCTGAAAGCTGGCGAAAGTAAAAAAGTAACATTCAAGATTTCTCCGGAAGATTTGAAATTCTATAATAGTCAATTGAAATTCGATTGGGAAGCTGGCGATTTTGATTTGATGATTGGAAGCAATTCTCACGATGTGAAAACGACTAGAATTACCTGGACAAAATAAAATTCAAACCAATATTATATTAAATAAAAGCCTTTCAGTAATCAACTCTGGAAGGCTTTTTATTTTAGTATAATTTAAAAGTGTCAGTCTGAGGCTTTCGAAGGCCAATTAAATGTTTATTCCTTAATAATTTTCTGGCTCAGGATTTTGATATCACCTTTTTTGAGAACCAAAATATAATTTCCAGATTTCAGATTTGTAACATCAATACCTTTATCATTCTCGGCAACTTTGCTTTCCAAAATCATTCTTCCAGAGAAATCTAAAAACTCAGCGGTAAGGTTTTTCTCAGCGATATTATGGATGTAAATAAAATCTTTCGCAGGAATCGGTGAAATTTGAATGTGAGTTGTATCAATGTCAGAAACTGCTAAAATATTAGATTTGACTTTGAATATTTTACCATTTTGAGCCGCTACATAGAGTTGTTTACTGTTATCTTCTCCGAACGTGGTAAAATTATTCCCGCTGAAAGCCGATGTCCAAGTAATTGTATTATTATCCAGAATTCCTATCTGTTGTGAACAGTAATCCGCAAAAATATATTTACCAATCAAGTCTATGTACAAGTTCCCTCTGTAAACGTAACCGCCGGTAATAGAACATTTTCCACCAGAATGGTCATAATCTACTACGGGAAAAGTCATTGTAGATGCATTGGCACAACCAGATGTGTTATAAACATCGTTTCCTTCATAGCATCTCCAACCGTAATTGACGGCCGGCGTTGTTGCAGAAACTTTGTTGATTTCTTCAATTAAATTTTGTCCTACATCCGCAATCCAGATATTATTGGTTGTTCTGTCAAAAGAATATTTCCAACCGTTTCTAAGTCCAAAAGACCAAATTTCATCGGCGCCGTCTACACCTACAAAAGGATTGTTTGGCGGAATATTGTAAGCATTATCAGAATTAACATCTATTCTAAGTAGTTTTCCTAAAAGAGAGTTTTTATTTTGTGCATTATTGTCTGGATCGCCACCACCACCGCCATCACCTGTGGAAATGTAGAGATAGCCGTCCGCTCCAAAATGAATACTTCCGCCATTATGATTGGTCTGGCTTTTCGGAATCGATAGCATTACTTTTTCCGTTGCTGGGTCTGCTGTATTGGGATTACTGGAATTGGCTGTAAATCTCGAAACGGTGATGGTTCTCCCGGCTCTGTTGTAGTAAACGTAGAAATAGCGGTTGGTCGCAAACTGGGGATGAAATGCCAGTCCAAGGAGTCCCATCTCGCCACTGAAATTCACACGGTCTGTAATATTAAGAAAATTGGCAGCTTCAAAAGTGCCATTGGGGTTTAAAATTTTGATGATTCCGGATTGCTGAACAACAAAGAGTCTGTTGTCATTGGTGGGAGATGCGGTTATTTCTACTGGATTTGAAGCCGTAGCAAACTCTTCCAGAGTTACCTGTTGCGCAATAATATCCGATGCAAATGCAAAAGATAAAGCGAGTAGTAATTTTTTCATAACTAATTATTTAATAGATTCTTACTTAAGCTACCAAATTATATGCCTTAGCAATTTATAATTGTTTAATTAACAATAAAACTGTACTTTCATCTTGTTTTTTCAAAGAAAAGACTAAAATAATTTCAATATAAAAACTATAAAGCACTTTTCTCATTTTCAAATTCTTATTTCCGCCATAAATCATTATATTTGCCGACTTAATTTATATATATCGTAAGAAAATGCAAGGAAAAGGACTCGTTACATTAGTCGCCATCGTTCTTGGATTAATTTGTCTCAATGAGCTTCTGCCTTCTTTCTATGCCAACAGCAAAGAAAAACAGGCGAGAGAGATTGCAGGCGAAAATCCAGTGAAATACCAAGCTGAGCTCGCAAGACTTTCTAAAGACACTCTTAATCTAGGTTTTACAAAACTGGATTATGTTTCTGCCAAACAGAAAGAAATGAAACTCGGATTGGATCTTAAAGGTGGTATCAACGTATTGCTAGAGATCAACCAGAGAGACTTGGTAAATGATCTTAGTAATTACTCTACAAATGCTACTTTAATAGAAGCACTTAACAGAACCGACAAGGCTCAGAAAAACTCCAGTAAACAATACATCGAGGATTTCTTTACCCAGTTCGAAGCGGTTAACAAAGAAAAAGGTACCAATCTGAAACTTGCAGATCCTGAGATCTTCGGAAATACTAATCTTTCTGAGATTAAGTTTAATACGCCGGATGATCAAGTAAAAAATATCGTAAGAAAGAAAATCGAAGCTTCCGTAGGAACAGCTTATGAAGTTCTTAGAACACGTATCGATAAGATGGGTGTAACGCAGCCAAACGTTCAGAGAGTTCCTGGAACTGGAAGGATTTTGGTGGAAATGCCTGGTATCAAAGATATCGACAGAGTTAAAAAAATGTTGGCAACGTCTGCAAAGCTTCAGTTCTGGGAAGTACAAATGATGCAGGAAGTTGTTCCTTATTTTTCTCAGTTGGATCAATTGGTAAAAGCAAAAGGAGATTCAATCGGGGTTGCAAAAACTACGAACTTGATGAACTTGATTCAGTTAAATTCTACACCTGGAAATGCTGTTGCCAATGTGAAATTGTCTGATACAGCTGTTGTAAACAAATTGCTTAACAGTAGTATTGCCATGAAAGCAAGACCTGTTAACTTAAAATATACCCAGTTTATGTGGGGTTACAAGCCTGAGAATAATACTTCTAACAGTCTTGTATTGTACGCCATCAGAAGTAATATCACTCAGAAAGCGCCGGTAGATGGTGCTGTAGAATCTGCCAGCATCAGCTATGATCAGTTAGGTCGTATCGTGGTAGATATGCAGATGGATTCTCAAGGAGCTCGTGACTGGAAAGTCATGACTGAGAAAAACAAAGGTAAAGTAGTAGCTGTAACGCTGGATAACAGAGTCTATACAGCACCTTCTGTAAATAGTGTGATTCCAGACGGAAGAACACAGATTTCCGGAAACTTTACTCAGGAGGAAGCTAAAGATTTGGTAGATGTTCTTGGAGCTGGTAAGTTGCCTGCAGGTGCAAAAATTGTACAGGCAGATGTTGTTGGTCCTTCTCTTGGGGCAGAGTCTATCAATGATGGGGTAATGTCATTCTTAATTGCGTTTGCCATCATCATCGTTTATATTATTTTCTATTACGGTGGTGCTGGTGTTTATGCGGTAATCGCGATGATCATCAACTTGTTCTACATCTTCGGGATTATGGATTCTCTAGATGCAACACTCACACTTCCTGGTATCGCTGGTATTGTATTATCCATGGCATTGGCGGTGGATGCAAACGTTATTGTTTACGAAAGAACCAAAGAAGAATTGTTCCTTGGAAAGGGAATTATGGAGGCTTACAAAGATGGTTTCAAACACGCAATCTCTGCAATTATTGATGGTCACGCAACCACTTTCATCACCGCATTGATTCTTTATATCTTCGGCACAGGACCAATCAAAGGTTTTGCTGTTACGTTGATGATCGGATTGGTAATGACATTGTTTACTTCCGTATTATTATCAAGAGTGATGATCTTCAGCAGACTAGAAAAAGGAAAATCTCTTTCTGTTTGGACTGCACCAACTAAGAACTTATTCAGAAATACCTGGATCGATTTTATCGGGAAAAGAAAATACTCTTATATCGTTTCTAGTATCCTAATGGTAATCGCTTTGGCATCTATCGCAATCAATGGTTTCAAATTCGGGATTGACTTTACAGGTGGACGTAACTATGTTGTTAGATTCGAAAAGCCGGTTGATGCAGAAAATATTGAGCAGAACATTGCCAAATTGATGCAGACTCAAGATGGGAAAAATAACACAGTGGAGGCTAAAACTTTCGGAAACTCTTCTCAGTTGAAGATTACAACTGATTATTTGATCGATGATGAGTCACTGGCAGCCGACCAGACTGTAGAACAAAAAATATATCAAGGACTGAAATCTGACTTGCCGGCAGGTATGACATTAGCAGATTTCAAGTCAGCGGACAAAGGACACGCAGGCATTGTTTCATCTACCAAAGTAGGACCAACTGTTGCAGATGATATCCAGACACACGGTATGCTGGCAGTTGCTGCATCTCTGTTAGGGATCTTCATCTACATCCTGGTAAGATTTGACAAATGGCAGTTCTCCTTGGGAGCAGTTGCTGGTCTCTTCCACGATACGGTGGTAATCCTTGGGGTTTACTCATTGTTCTACAAAGTAATGCCGTTTAATATGGAGATCAATCAGGATTTTATTGCGGCGATTCTTACGGTGATTGGATATTCCATCAATGATACCGTAATCATTTTTGATAGAATTAGAGAATACCTCCGTGAGAAGAAAGCCTTGACTTTGGCTGGATTGTTTGATGATTCTATCTCAAGTACAATCGGTAGAACCTTCAACACATCATTCACAACGATTTTGGTAATCTTGGCAATTTTCATCTTCGGTGGTGATAATCTGAGAGGATTTATGTTCTGTCTATTGATTGGTATTGGATTCGGTACTTATTCATCCATCTTCATCGCATCGGCTACTGCTTATGACTTCCTGAAAGGAAAAAAGAAAGAAGACAAGGTGACAGGAAAATCTTCTATCAGCAATGCTGAAATTGTAGATTAATTTTCTTAAAATATATAACGAAAGCTCTCGAGAAATTGAGAGCTTTCGTTATTTTCATCTACAATAAGAGATGAAGAATCAACAAAATCAACCCCTTCAGAGTTTGAAATTGACTACGTCGAATCTTTGATTAATGAAGGGGTTTTATAGCAAAATAGCCTTGCCCTGATTCGAAACCTTGACACGGCTAAATCGCAGCAAGATTATTATTTGTGAGGGAGATTACTTTTTAATCACAATCTTCTCCCTCCATTTTTTGCGATTGCTTGATATTTCAACGAAGTAGATTCCGTTTGTTAGTTTGGAAACATCTATTTTGTCTCCCGGTTTTTGAATGGAAAGAACCATTTTCCCAGCGGTATCAAAGATTTTGATTTTGTCTAGCGTAGCAGGTGTTTTGATATTTAAAACATCTTTTGCCGGATTGGGAAAAACTTTTGGTTTCTCGTTTTGGCTTTGCAATTCTGTTGTGCTAAGTGAGATAACTCCTTCAATAGGCGTGGTGAAGGTGAGGGTTGCGGTGTCTTCTAAATCTAAGTAATCACAAATATTTGGATCAAAATTACGGTATACATTTACGTTCAAATTATAATTATTGGGTAATATCAATAAAAAAATCATTATCAAAGTATGTTATAACTCCTGCGCCAGTCATCGAATAAAAAACAGTTAATGTAATTGTATTTTGATTAGTTTGTGTTGAGTAAGATAAGTATTCTCCATAAGTTGCACCTGTAACTTTCAAATTTACCTTTAGTTGATTTTCACTTGATTGGGAAACACTCAAACCTGTAATCCCTAAGTAATCTCCTGTTTGAGCAGAAAAAAAATGAGTTAAGAAGACGGCAATAAGTACTACTGTATATTTCATAATATAAATTTTTTAAGATTTTATTGTTTAATCAGAGTTTTGTTGGAGTTGCTCCTCAATCTAAATTAATTTCAATAAGCTCAAAACTTAATAATTTGATAACTATTATTTTTTTCTGCACTTATTACACCTGAGACTTGGGTTCCATGGGGAGGATTATAAGTTTGACTTGGAGAAGTTCC
>JBCNLQ010000021.1:0-56145 GCA_039595375.1 Chryseobacterium sp. | reverse complement strand
CTTTTTCTAAATATACAAACCTAAAGCTTAAATATTAAACAAATATTTAATAAAACATCTGAAATACAGTAGGTTTAATTTTGTAGTGGCTATCTCAAAATTAATTCGGAGATATGAAATGCCAGGAAAATGAGGAAAAATCCCAAAAATTAAAATCAAAAATATATGAGAGAATTATATGCATTCAAGAGATTACTTAAAGATAATCAGAAGTTATTATTCTTTGTATCTATAATCTAAAGAAAAAAGACAAACATTATACGCTTGTCTTTTATTTAATATATTAAATGTTGATTAAAATCTGTAGCCGAAAGAAATTCCTGAGCGTACTCCCAACCATTTGGAATCTAAATTGATTATTGCTCCAGCGGAATTTGTCGATACGCTATAATCAAACAAAGTGATGTCCAAATCCTGAATGTCCTCTTTCAACTGATTTTGCTCATAAGCTGTCAGCGGTCTGCCAGACTTTCCGGCAATTGTTCCTGTGGCTCCTCCATAATGTCCGCCGATAAACCAAACATCTAAAACCCAATTGTCTTTTCTACCTAAAAGCCATTGCGCACCAATCATCAGACCAACATTATTAGAATTGGTTTTTCCTGTGAATGCTATAGGGATTTTTTCGCCTGAAACTGCTGGATCTTCGGATCTATAATTATAGGTCAAATTATCAATAACAAAATGTGAATATCTGTAATACGGCGCAATATAGAATCCCTGACCGTAACCTTTACCTAAATAAATTCTTGGCTCCAATGTAAAATTGCTTCCGCCCATTTTTATACTGTTGATATTTTCATCCTTAATGTACTCATCGACCAAAGGCACTTGCCCTGTGGGAATGAAGCCATATGAAACCTGCAAACCAATGCGCTTTGTAATGGTTCTCTCATAGGCCAACTGAAAATTTCTGAACACAACAGAAGTCAGATTCACTTTTATTAGATTTCTTTTTTGGTCTTGGCTATCGTAATCATTTTTTTGAGATTTTGCCATAAATGAACAAACGAACGCTAACACAATCAATATCTTATTCATAACTTTTACTTTTTATCAAATATATAAAATAATCAAGTTATTAATAATTTTAATTGAACTACTTAATTTGTAAATCTGAAAAGTAAGTTTCCAATTCTTTCCGCTGTATCGCTGTGAGATTGGCTTTAGGATGATAAGTGATATACGCAGGCAATGGCATTTGTAAATCCCGGACATTGGAGATGGTTTTCTCGACAGCATTTTGCTTGAGTTCTTTACTGTATGCACCCCATTCTGAAAAATTCACATGCTCACGACCTTCGTTAATATGATCTTTAATCGCCCACGAAAGCGGTGCGATGTAAGCGTAATTAGGATATTCTACCTCATTGGAATGGCAATCGTAGCAGGCATTTTTTAAAATCGACATGATGTTTGCCGGCGTTTTATAAATATCAACAAAGTTATTGCGTTTGTTGACAGCTTTGTTTTCTCTGTCTACAGGAATAAACTGTATGGCTGCAAAGATAACAGCAGTCCAAAAAATTATTTTTTTCAATTGGTTGGTTGTTCTTCTAATGTTACGTCCCAATTTTCATTAATCTCCCACATCGGACGAATATTGATTTTGGTAATTCCGTCTTTGCTTCCCATTTTTTTAAAAAGGTAAACATCCTCTGCCAACTTTTGATCTGCAAAATTGGCATTGTCCCATGTTCCGTTTTTATCATTATCTACTAAAATTCTTAGTTTATAGGAACCAGGTTTTAGGTTAATAAATTTGACGTCCGATTGATCTGTATATTTTTGATAAACTACTTCATTTTTATCGTCCAGGAGCTGAATCCAGAACTTATAATTTGGTAAATTCAAAATATGTGCGGTAAAACTTCCAAAATCTTCAGGCTTTGCCAGTTCAAAATCGAAACGGACACTTTCACTGGAGCGATTATAGAAAGATGATACTGTATTTTTTGGAACCGTCAATTGGTATTTTTTCCCCGCTACAAAATTTGATTTTACAATCACCTGTGTAGAATCCAAATCAGAAATCCTGGCTGTAAAATCCTGTGTAATACTATCGGATTGAAGTTTCCAATTTTCAGGCTGGATTCTGCTGATGATATAATTGGAAGAAAATCTAAAATCTGTTTCAGGCGCCAGCTTATTCGTGAATGGATTGGCGATGGTCATCTCATCTTTTGCTGGCCTTTTGTAAAACAAAGAAACTGTATCTTGTTTAGAATTGATATCATATGAAAATTTGATATTTTCGCTGACTGTTGCACCTATATTTTCTTTAACGGCATCAAACCAAATTTTCACAGAGTCGGATTTTGGTTTATGAGTAATTTTATAATCAGAAGGTTTATCTCCTACTGTTTTTACAATTACATTTTCCGGATTACCCTCAAAAGTCATCAATACACCACCTGTAGTAGCTGCAATTTCTTTATATTTAATTGCTTTTTTCGATGGAAAAGTTCTGAGTTTCATTCCGGAGATGCTTGCTTCCAGATTGATATCCTGTTTTTGGAATGCAATATTCTCTTTCCCAGTATCATAAATGGAATTGTTATTTTCATCATCAAAACCAATGATTCTATATTTTCCTGGTGTCAGATAATTCAGTTCAAAATATCCATCGGGATCAGCTTTTGTAATATAGTAAGGTTTTTGGCGGTAGTTTATCGTGTCTTTGACCTGATAGAGGCCAACCACTATATTTCTTTCTTTACCTTCTGCGTTTTTTTCACTTCCTAAAGCATCGGAAATCGTTCCGCTGATATATAAATCATCCAACTTTTCGCCTGTGGAAAATGCAAAATTGAAATAAGGCAAAGGGTTGCTCTCATTGAGGTCTACGACTGAGTTTCCAAAATTGAAATTGTAGGTTGTATTTGCCTGTAAAGTATCTTTCCACTCGATTTCAAGATACTTGTTTCCCATTGAGGAAGGAATAATCTTGGTGTACTGGATCGGTGGCGAGATAATAAGATTCTTACTAACATCTTTCAGCATTATATATTCATCAAAATCAATTCTAAGCGTTTTAATACCTCTTGGGACATTGGCTCTTGTTGTATCGATATTGGAACCAATCATTTTTGGCGCAATAGAATCTTTGTCTCCACCAATAGGAGATCCAACTCTGGCACAACTTACCAATACCAACGATGCAAAAAGCCAAAGAAGAAACTGCTTCATTATTATATATAAATTTTTGAAATTAGATTTTAGAAATTAGCCTGAAAAATCTATACGCAAAAATAAGCAAACTTTGAGATAAAATGGTTTTGCGAATTGTAAAGTAAGTTAAATTGAAAATAAAAAATGAGTTTTAAAATTAAAACTCATTGTAGATATATTTAAGAATGTCTTTATCCTTTTCAGTGATTGGGATTTTTCTGCGTTCCATTGCTTTTTCTGCCACTTCATAAGATTTTTCAAGCTTGAATTTCTCATCACCTTTCATTCCGCCCCAAGAGAAACTATCAACTAAGTTTGGCGGGAAACCAGATTTGAAGATATTAGCGGCAACACCAACAACTGTCCCGGTGTTCAATTGTGTATTAATAGCGGTTTTGGAATGGTCGCCCATAATCAATCCACAAAATTGCAAACCTGTATCTAGGAATCTCTTCTTTTTGTAATTCCAAAGTTTTACGGAAGCATAATTATTTTTCAGGTTTGATGAGTTGGTGTCTGCACCCAGATTACACCATTCTCCAATCACAGAATTTCCGACAAAACCGTCGTGACCTTTGTTGGTGTACCCAAAAATCACAATATTATTCACCTCACCACCAACTTTCGAAGCTGGACCAATAGTGGTTCCACCATAAAGTTTGGTTCCAAGATTTATTTTTGAATCTTCACAAAGTGCCAATGAACCTCTGATGTTGGAACCTTCCATAATCTCAGCGTTTTTTCCGATGTAGATTTTTCCGGTTTTGCAGTTCAATGTACAAAATTCTATCACAGCGCCTTCTTCGATAAACAGATTTTCACTATCACCGATGAAACCATTGGTTGAAGATAGTTCCTGAGAAATTCTTCCTTCTGTCAATAATTTGAAATCGAAATCGATGGCTTTGTCATTGTAAGAAAAAATGTCCGTCGGCTTTTCGATGAAGAACAATTTCTCGTGAATGTCCGTCATTTTATTGATTTGATTCAGTGAGAAATTTTCCATATTAATATGGGCTACCAAAATTTCATTTTCATAAACCAAAGCTTCGCCGGGTTGCAAATCTTTAATCTGTTTCAAAACCTCATCCGATGGGAAGAAATTCGGAACAATGAAAAGACTTTGTTTCGGTTCTGGCTTTTTGAATTTTTCCTGAAGATAATTTTCTGTGATGTAGAAAACCTCATCTATTTCTAATAATTTTTTCCATCTTTCGGCAAAAGTCAGGATTCCCATTCGCATTTCTGCAATAGGTCTTGTGAAAGTGAGTGGAAGAAAATCTTCCCAATATTGTGCGTCTGAAAATACGAGTTGCATCTTGGTTGTTGGTTGTCAGTTGATAGTTGTTGGTTTTGATCCAACTTAATTAGAAGCAAAAATAATAAAAAAAGCCTCTCGGAAATCCGAAAGGCTTTGATATTTGTAAAAATTGACTAAGATTACTTAGAGAATTTTTTGTATTTGTTCATAAACTTATCAACTCTACCAGCAGTGTCAACCAATTTAGTTTTACCTGTGTAGAAAGGGTGAGAAGTAGAAGAGATCTCCATTTTGATTAATGGATATTCAGAACCTTCGAACTCGATAGTATCTTTTGTATCAGCAGTAGATTTGCAAAGGAACATCTCGTCGTTGCTCATATCTTTGAAAACTACTAATCTATAATTTTCTGGGTGTATGCCTTGTTTCATTTTTTCAGAAGTTTTAAAATTTAAAATAATATGAGCTAGGACTAATGGATCCGATAACTCTGGTTTTGAGGATGCAAAAATAGGAATTATTTTTTATTCTGCAAATATTTTGTTACTAAAAATAGATGAGACCAAGCTAAAATTTACAACTTATCAATTTTGCAACAATAAGCAATTATGTCTGTTGCTCTTGTAAAATTCTTTGACTACTTTTATCCAAACTAAAATATTGAAAAGACAATGGCAATATTGACCCTTGAGAATTATTCAACTGCTGTAAAGAACTGGACAGAAGTAAAATCTAACTACTCTGAAATACAAAATGTTCTATCACCAGAACAAGTTTTTATCTTAACCCGAGAGCAAATAGAATGGTTTGACAAAGCTAATGAAGCAGAAGATTATTTCCGTGCAGACATTGGCGTTCTGGACAACAAACTAATCCTGATTTTGACGCCGAGAACAACGACAGGCGACATCAAGACATTAGAAAATTATCAGTTTTCGCCATTGCAATATCTGGAAAGCGACCTTACTCTAAAGCAAACAAAAACTTATACGGTAACAAGTACATATACCCTGACCAAAGACCTGAGCAAAGGCAAAGAAGATTCTGATATGGATTTCCCGCTTATGAATGCCCCTTTGGCAGGACAAATAGCAGCTGTAGATGAAATAGAGTCCTGGAAAGCCAACGCAATGGATTATTTGCGGCGTGAATCATTGGAGTTCAAAGGTCAACGGATTTTCCAGAGTTTTTATATTCCAAAAGCAGATCTTTTACATAATAAAGAAAAAGTGCAGGATATTGTCTGTGTTTTTGGGTTCAAATATTCCGCAGTGTATGAGAGATTATTGGCGACTTTGATTTTTGTGAGTAATGAAGCTGGAGGAGAAATTGGTGCGCCTGGAGCGGTTTATGCTGTTCAGGCTGATCCTTCCAATACTTATGACTGGTCCAAACCCGAACCTCCATATCAACCCTCTACAAATCCTTAAGTCCTTGGAACAATTTTTCAAAATTTCGGGAACCTTAGCAGATGTTTTCATGGGCATAGCCCTTTTTATAGCAGGGACAAAATTCAACTTATTTAACAAAAAGGAAAAGTGGTATATTTATTATGCCTTTTTTGTTTTTTGTATAGAAATATTGCTATTCTTTAAGTTAAAATGGAAAAATGAAGTTCTATATCCTATTTACATTGCTGGAGAATTCTTCTTACTAACCGGTGTTTATATCAAAAAGATAAATCTTAAGAACCATTATTTTATTGTAACCGGCATTTTGAGTTTAGCAATTTTAATATACAGTCAATTATTTGATCATCCTCTAAATGATTACTCAAAAGCTATTTCTAATCTGATCATAATAATTTTTATTGCATATTCTTTGATTCAGGAAATTAAAATTTCTAAGAAAAAAAATCATTTCTTGTTGATTGATACAATTGCCTTCCTATATTATGTAGTCAGTATTTTTATATTTATTTTGCAACAGCAACTTTTGAAATTTGATCCTTCCTATTTTTATATTTTTTGGATTATAAATAATACGCTGCTAGCCATATTTTACTTTACATTCTTATATACTTTTTTAAAATTAAAGAAATAAAACTCAATATCATCTTTATTATCATTTTGGTTGTCGTGCTGATAATCATTATTTCTTTCATTTTAGTAGCTTACAAAACCTTCATCCAGAGAATTGTTCAGGAAAAAGATCTTCAATTCCAGGCAGAGATGGAACATCAGCAGGAACTGACTCTGGAAAACATCAAAGGTCAGGAAGATGAAAGAAAAAGAATTGCTATCTCCGTTCACGATGATATCGGAAACCGCCTGAACATTCTTTCCCTTTGGCTTAATAATCTGGAACCGGAAAATCAAGAAGCTTCCAAAAAAGTCATAACTTCACAAATTACCGAACTGATAGATTCGACAAGAAATATCTCTCACTCGCTTTATCCTGTGAATCTGGAAAAATTGGGCTTAGTTTTGTACCTTCAAGAACTGGTAACCAATCTTTCTCAAAACATTAACCTAAACTTGAATATTGATGCTCATTATGAAAAGAAAGACAACTTTACAGAAGTTCAGATTTATAGAGTTATTCAGGAATTTACAACCAATGTCATCAAACATTCTAATGCAGATGAAGTGATGGTTTACCTCAGAAATCATGAAAAATATCTGACCCTGATTTTGTCTGACAACGGCCAAAGTTTCGATTACAGCAAAGCTAGTAAAGGAATGGGACTTAAAAACATCGAGTCCAGAATCACGTCGGTAAAAGGTTTTTATAAATGGAAAAACACAATCGGTAAAGGAAGCCGTCTAATTATCAATATTCCCAAATAATCTATGATGAAAGAAATTAAAATTGTTTTGGTTGATGATGAACAACTGATTTTGGAAGGTGTAAAACTGCTGCTGTCTGCACGAGAGAATATTTCTGTAGATTTCTTGGCCACAAGCGGCGCCGAAATATTGGCACATCTGGAAAAGCTAGAGCCGGAACAATTCCCGAATATTGCAATGGTGGATGTTCAGATGAAACCAATGGATGGTTTTGAGTTGGTGGAAATTCTGAAAAAAAATTATCCGAATCTGAAAATCATCATTCTTTCTTCTCATTACAAAAGCAGTGTTCTAGGGTATATGATAAAATTGGGTGTATCAGCATTTCTTCCGAAAAATTCCAGCAAAGCGGTTTTTATAGAAGCGATAGAAGCTGTTCATAAAAACGGAATGTACTTCACAAAAGAAGATCACCAGATGCTGAGCACCTATCTGAATTCGCCGGCAAGAAAAAAATCTCTTTTCGACAATGAGGAAACATTGACCCCGAGGGAAATTGACGTCGTAAAACTGATTTGCCAGGAAAAAACCAACCAGGAAATGGCCGAGATTCTTTTCCTTAGCCCAAGAACTGTGGAAAGTCACAGACAAAGAATCTTGGACAAAATCGGCGCAAAAAACACGGTCGGGATTGTGATTTATGCCGTAGTCAATGAAATTCATTCAGTTCCCATCAAACTGTAAAATTCTAAATTTCAGTATTTTTACGCTATTCCGCTTGTGATTTTTAGCCGTTCTTTGGTGTAAGTAAAATCAGTTTTCAACGTATGTCATCGTCCATAGAAATCATCAATTCTACAGATTACAGTATCTCTGGCGAGATTTCCTATATGACTGTTTTTTGTTCCAACAAATATTTTTTCGCTAAGCCAGACAGCTATTGGAAGTCAGAGAAATATGGCATTTGCCCTGTTGTAGAGGTTTCTGCCATCATCAAAACGCCAAGAGGGACTTTTGTGGCAAAACCTTATTTATCGAGGGGAACTTCGCACAGTTTATTTGAGGTTGCGCAAGTGAGAGAAAATATTTTTGTCGTTCGGAGATTGACAAAGCCAGATGCAGAGAAATCTTTACATCTCAACGCTTATAATTCTGGATTCTTGAAGAAGATGTAAAATCAAACAACTCTACCTTTTTTCAAGTCTTTGTAATTTTTTATTTTTTTTATAAATCATGAAATCCGTATAAATACTGAATTTGAAAATTAGTCATTTACACGATAGCGAAAAGAAACAAATCAAACTACCTTTGAAGTATGAAAAAAAGAAAACTAAGACGGTTCTAAAAACAAATAACGATGAGAGTTCATTTAGAAAGTTAATTGAAGTTAGTTAATTTGATTTCCGAATGAAAAAATGAACCGCCCCACCAATTGGAAGGGCGGTTTTTTATTATTTATTTTTAAACTGATTAATCGCATTGACAGTGAAATCCGATAGAACCAGATTTCCGCTGATTCCAGCTCGTTCTGCTAACAAATCATCCCAATGATCTGTTCCTTTCCAGAAAATTTCTTTCAGTTGAGCCATTGCTTCCGGATTTGATTTTGCTAATTTCTCAGCCAAAATCTGGATTTCTGCATCCATTTCTTCTGGAGTTTCATACACATCCTGATACATATTTTTTTCCCTTGCCCATTCTGCGGAATAAAATTCGTTGGCATTGATTGCCAATTGCGCAAAAGACGATGTCCCTATTTTTTTCTCCACAACTGGGCCAATCACAAAAGGGCCAATTCCTACAGCCAATTCGCTGAGTTTCACAGATGCATTTTCTGTCGCAAATGTATAATCCGCTGCGCAAGCAATTCCAACACCGCCGCCAACAGCCTTTCCGTGAATTCTGGCGATAATCAGTTTTGGGGATTTTCGCATCGCATTGATGACATTGGCAAAGCCTGAGAAAAAAGTTTTCCCGGTTTCAAAATCTTGAATGGAAATCAGTTCGTCAAAAGATGCGCCTGCACAAAAGGCTTTTTCACCTGCACTTTTCAGGATAATGACTTTTGCGTCATCATTTTTTCCAAGATTATTGATTTCTTCTACAAGATTTTTAAGTTGCGAACTCGGCATCGAGTTGCTTTGCGGATGGAAAAACTCGATGGTTCCGATTCCGTTTTCTATGGTTGATTTTACGTATGCTTGCATTGATTTATTTATTACCAAAGTAATTTAAAGTTTTTATAATGAGTGAAGTTTGAATCGCGAGAAATGACAGTACATTTTTCAGCAATCGCTTGGGAAATTATGATTCTGTCAAAAGGATC
This sequence comes from Chryseobacterium sp., assembly GCA_039595375.1. Taxonomy (GTDB): domain Bacteria; phylum Bacteroidota; class Bacteroidia; order Flavobacteriales; family Weeksellaceae; genus Epilithonimonas. Next base: position 46,658 of record JBCNLQ010000021.1, on the reverse strand, counting down.
TCTGTGAATAATTTCCAGATTTGCTAATTCAATAATATGATCGAATTCTATTGGCATTATTTGAAAATCATTTTTTAATATTTCAGATCTCAGATCATTTAAGGAAATATCGAGTGTTAATTTACCTAAGCTTAATTTGATTGCTATTTCCCATATGGAAGCAATGCTTACAAAACATATATTTTCAGCATTTTCTATTGCAGACCTTGCATCAAGAGAAAGATTTAGGTTTCCTTCGAAAAACCAAAGAAGTGTATGGGTGTCCAGCAAATACTTCATTACATATAATCTTTAAAGTCTTCTAAAGGTGCATCAAAATCTTCTGATAGAGAAACTTTACCTTTCAGACTCCCAAATGTTTTTTTTAGCTTTTGAGGATTTTTCTCTTTCTTTTTGGTTTTATCTAAAAGAAACTCAATAAAATCCTCCGCTTCTTTTTTAAGAGCGGGCGGCAGATTTTCAATTTTTTTATATAATGAAAGAGATGTCATACTATTTTATTTAAATCAAATTTACAAAAAATTATTCCTGATTCAGTTTCTTCACCATCGTCAGAATCGTTGCAATCGCCACAGTTTCGTCAGTTTCGTCGTAAACATCCACGAGCCAGCGAACGATTCCTTTGGCAATATCGTCTTCATCACGTTTTTCCTGACTGATTTTTTCTTTGCAGGTAAACTTCACGCCAATCGTCATTCCGGGATAAACGGGTTTCACGAAACGACATTCGTCCAATCCATAATTTAGCAAGACTGGACCTTTTCTCGGGTCAACAAATAATCCTGCGGCTTTGCTCAAAATGAAATAGCCGTGCGCTACTCGACCTTCGAAAATCGTTCCGTCCAAAGACGTTGCATCCATATGCGCATAGAAATTGTCGCCGGAAACGTTGGCAAAATTGGTAATATCCGATTCCGTAACGGTATGTTTCGCTGTGATGTAAGTTTCCCCGACTTTCAACTCCTCAAAATGCTTTCTGAACGGGTGGATATTATCTTCCCATTGTTTTCCGCCATATTGATATTGTTGCGTAATGTGTGTCAAAGTCGTTGGCGAACCCTGAATCGCAGTCCTTTGCATATAATGAAGAACGCCACGTTTGCCGCCCATTTCTTCGCCACCGCCAGCTCTCCCAGGACCGCCGTGAACCAGCATCGGCAAAGGCGAACCGTGACCGGTGCTTTCTTTTGCACAGTCTGAATTGAGAATCAATATTCGGCCGTGCATAGACGCAGCTCCGATCACAAAATCTCTTGCAAAATCGTCATCAGCCGTTACAACAGAACAACAAAGCGAACCTTTTCCCATTCTTGACAGTTCAATCGCTTCATCGATATTGTGATAAGGAATAATTGTACTCACAGGTCCGAAAGCCTCGATATTATGACAATCTGTATATTTAAAAGGGTCTGAATTAAGGAATAAAATAGGAGAAATGAATGCACCTTTGTTTTTGTCAGCACCTTTCACTTCAAAGTTTTCCAGATTTCCGAAAACAATTTGCTGAGTTTTTGATAGTTCCTGAACTTTCTCGGAAACTTCTTTCACCTGATCTTTATTCGCCAACGCTCCCATTCTTACGCCTTCAACATTAGGGTCACCAATGATAACGGTGGAAAGTCTTTGTCCAAGCGCAATCTGAACATCTTCCACCAAATTCACAGGAACTAAAATCCTTCTTACGGCCGTACATTTTTGTCCAGCTTTGGTCGTCATTTCACGAACGGCTTCTTTGATGAACAAATCGAATTCCTGTGTTCCGGGTTTTGCATCTTCTCCCAAAACCATTGCATTTAACGAATCGGCTTCCAAATTGAACGGAACCGATTCTTCAATAATTTTCGGGTGAGATTTCAACATTTTTCCTGTAGAAGCCGAACCTGTAAATGTCACAACATCTTCCATTGTAATGTGATCCAAAATTCCGTTAGCAGAACCGCAAATCAACTGTAAACTTCCTTCGGGTAAAATTTGAGAAGCGATGATTTCTTTAACCACAACTTCGGTCAGGAAACTTGTTGCTGTTGCAGGTTTTACGATTGCCGGAACGCCAGCCAAAAGATTGACTGCAATTTTTTCCAACATTCCCCAAACCGGAAAATTAAACGCATTGATGTGAATCGCAACACCGCGTTTCGGTGTACAAATGTGATGTCCAATGAACGTTCCTTCTTTGGAAAGTTTCACCGCATCGCCATCTATATAATAAGGTAAATCGGGGAATTGTCTTCTGAGTGACGCATTGGCAAAGAGATTTCCGATGCCACCTTCGATGTCCACCCAACTATCAGCTTTGGTTGCGCCAGTTGCCCAACTCACTTTGTAGAATGTTTCTTTCTTTTCCAAAAGATGGAAAGCCAATTTCTTCAGCATCAAACCTCTTTCCTGAAATGTCATTTTTCTAAGAGCCGGACCACCGACCTTTCTGGCGTAATCCATCATTTCGCCAAAATCCAAACCTTTGGAAGTTGCCGTTGCCACCAATTCTCCATTGATAGAGTTATATAAAGCCTGCCCTTCTCCTTCTCCTTTTATCCATCTGCCGAGCGCGTAATTTTCTAGTTGCATAATTTTATTTTTTAGATTTTAAGATAATAGACGGATAGATGATAGACTAAATAATACTCTTTATATAAAAATTGCTTTATAAAAAATCTATTATCTATCCGTCTATTATCTATTTGTCTCAATCAAACTTTCTCAATAATCACCGCAAAACCTTGTCCCAAACCAACACACATTGTTGCCAAGGCATATTTTTTATTTTGGTTATGAAGTTCATACATTGCGGAATTTAGGATTCTTGCGCCACTCATTCCAAGTGGATGTCCGAGTGCAATCGCACCACCGTTCGGATTGATTCTAGGATCGTCATCAGCCAAATTCCACGCTCTGATGCAGGCTAAACTTTGAGCCGCAAAAGCTTCGTTTAATTCAATAACATCCAAATCATTGAAAGTCAATCCTGCTTTTTGCAATGCCAGTTCTGCTGCTTTCACTGGGCCAATTCCCATTAATCTTGGCTCAACACCAACAACGGCGCTTGAAACTATTCTTGCTTTTGGTGTTAATCCAAATTCTTTGATTGCGTTTTCCGAAGCTAATAAATTAACCGCTGCACCGTCATTCAATCCGGAAGCATTTCCTGCGGTGACTGTTCCATCTTTCTTGAAAGCTGTTCTTAATTTTGATAAACCTTCCAACGTGGTGTCATTTTTTGGAAATTCATCTTTATCAAAAATCAAATCTTCGCCTTTTCTTTGAGGTATATTTACTGGAACAATTTCCTGCGACAATCTTCCATTTTCCTGAGCAACTTTCGCTTTCTGTTGAGAATTGAAGGCAAACAAATCCTGGTCTTCACGGGAAATATTATCACGTTCAGCCAGATTTTCTGCTGTTTCGCCCATTGCATCAACGCCATACATTTCTTTCATTTTTGGATTGATGAACCGCCAGCCGAAAGTCGTATCGTAGATTTTTGCATCGCCACCGAACGGATTTTCGGATTTTGAAATCACCAACGGTCCACGTGTCATATTTTCCACACCGCCAGAAATCATCAAATCGGCATCGCCAACTTGAATGGCTCTTGTTGCATTAATAGCAGCCGATAAACCAGAAGCGCAAAGTCTATTGATCGTTTCGCCGGGAACGTGATAATCCAAACCGGAAAGCAAAGCCGACATTCTTGCGATATTTCGGTTGTCCTCGCCAGCCTGATTGGCGCAGCCTAAAACAACATCGTAGATTTTACTTTGGTCGATGCTTGGATTTCTTTCCAATATTTTTTTGATGACAAAAGCCGCCATATCATCGGGACGAACTGAAGATAAACTCCCTTTCAGTTTTCCAATCGGCGTTCTTGCTCCGTCTATTATATATACTTGGTTCATAGTTGTTAGTTGTTAGTTGTCAGTTGTTGGTTTTTCAGCGAATAACAAATCTATTAACCGAAAACCATCAACCATCAACTAGTTATAAAAAGTTTTACTTTGTTTTACTAAGTTTTTGATAATAGGGCTACATCTGTAGCGGTCTTCGTGATAAAAATTATAAAGTTCGTCGAGTTCATTCTGAAGGTTTTCCAATCCAAATTCATCTGCCCATTTCAATAAACCTTTTGGGTAATTCACGCCTTTTGTCATTGCTAAGTCAATATCTTCTGCCGATGCAATGTTTAAGAAATAAGCATCTGCGGCTTCGTTCATTAGCATAACTAAGATTCTTTTGAATATTAATTCTAATAATTTTGGGTTTTCATTTGGTTTAGGTTGTTTTGTATCTTGGGAATAATCATAAAATCCTTTCCCCGATTTTCTTCCAAAATAACCAGCTTCAAATAATCGTTTTTGCGTGAACGATGGTTTGAATTTCGGGTCGTAGAAAAATTCTTTGAAAACACTTTCCGTCACTCGGTAATTCACGTCGTGACCAATGAAATCCATCAATTGAAATGGTCCCATTCTGAATCCTCCTAAACTGGTCATTGCAAAATCAATAGTCGCACAATCTGCAATGCCTTCCTCCAAAATCCTAATTGCTTCACCATAAAATGGTCTTGCGACACGGTTCACGATAAACCCAGGTGTATCTTTCACAATCACGGGAAGTTTCTTCCAGCTTTCTACTAAGTTTTTTACTGTTGAAATCAAATTTTTATCCGTCTGAATCGCAGGAATTACCTCAACCAAAGCCATCAACGGCGCAGGATTAAAAAAATGAATTCCAATCACACGATTTGGTTTTTGACAGGCTGATGCAATCGATGCAATGGATAAAGATGAAGTGTTGGTCGCCAAAATGCAATCTTCGGAAACCAGACTTTCTAGCTTTTGAAACAAGTCTTTCTTAATTTCCAAATCTTCAATAATGGCTTCGATGATTAATTCTGAATCTTTCAGTTCGGATAATTTATCGCTCAATCGGATATTATCGAAATATGTCTCCGCCTCTTCGAATGTCATTTTCCCTTTCTCGGCCAATTTTTGAAACTGCGCTTCGAGGTTTTGTCCGGCTTTTTCTACGGCAATTGGATTGCTGTCGTACAATAAAACCTCGTTTCCGGCGGTTGCTAAAACCTGTGCTATTCCGTTTCCCATTGCGCCACTACCGACTATTCCTATTTTCATTTTCTAATATTTTAACGCAAAAAGCGCAAAGATTTTTTTACTACAAACTGTCTTTAAGTTCGCAAAGGCGTTAGCACTCAGCGAAGAAATATTTATTTGTTTTACTCTAAATCAAACAACTGTCAACTAACAACCATCAACCAAATCAATGGCATTTAAAATAATCAAATGGTTCTTTGCAATCATCACATTGGTATAATGCTTTGCAGGCTGTGGAACCAAACTGACTTACCAAATGGGTGTGTTTGGAACTGCAAAGCGGACATTCGACCTCATCTGTTTTCGAAAATAATTCATCATTGTTTTTTGAATAAACTGGTGGCGCAATGCCGTAAGCTTTCAGTTTTTGTTTTCCTTCTTCCGTCATCCAATCGGTTGTCCACGCCGGACTCAATTGGTTTGTTATTTTGATATTATTGAATCCTTTTTCAATCAGTTTCAGTTTAATGGACATATTAATCATCGATGTGGCGGGACAACCAGAGTAAGTTGGTGTTACCACAATTTCGATTTCATTTTCATTGAATCGCACATCACGGATGATTCCCAAATCCAAAAGATTGAGAACGGGAACTTCCGGGTCGGGAACTTCCTTCAGGATTTGCCAAATGTCGTTTTCCGTGATTGTCATTTTATTTTTAACGCAAAGGCGCAATTATTTTTATTATCTAAATGTTTTTAAGTCGCAAATTATCACTTCGACAGGCTCAGTGTGACATCTCCAAAACTAAACGTCAAATTGAAACGTGTCAGTCTGAGCTTGTCGAAGACTTTGTTTTGCGACTTAAAGCAGTTCTTCATTCACAAATCTTTCGCCTTTGCGTTGTAATTTACCACTCCATATTAGGATAAGTGCGTTGCATTATCTGCATTTCTGCTAAGATGTAGCCCATTTTCTCGGTGTGTTTTCCGTCTTTTCCGCCTGTTAATTGTCTTGATTTTGAGAAATCGACAGATAAAGTTGCTTCATTCAGGATTTCCAAAACTTTGGCTTCCCATTGTTTCCGAAAAGTTCTGATGTCTGGAATCATATTTTGTTCAATTAGTTCTAATTCCCAGTTGGTTGGGATGAACATCTCGTCCGTAAAATCAAGCAAATCATTCACTGATTTTTGGATTTTGCTGTGGCTTTCTTCTGTTCCATCGCCTAAACGAATCATCCATTCGCTGCTCCACTTTAGATGATAAGTGACTTCTTTCAGAGATTTTTCGGCAATGGAAGCGAGTTTCAAATCAGAATGATGTTTGAGTTCTGTCAATAGTAAATGATGATAGACATCAAAGAAAAATTGTCTAGCAATGGTATCTCCGAAATGCCCATTTTCTCTTTCAACTAAAAGTAAATTCTTAAATTCTCGTTCATTTCTGAGGAAAGCCAAATCATCTTCTGTTTTTCCTTCATTCTGAATTTCGGCGGCATATTGATAATAGTTGGAAGATTCTCCCAGCAAATCCAAAGCGATGTTGGACATTGCAATATCCTGTTCCAAAATCGGGCCTTTTCCGCACCATTCGCAAAGACGCTGACCTAGAATCAGGCTTGTGTCTGCGAGATGCAGGAGATAATTGAGCCAGTTATTTTTATTGTTTTCCATTTGTTTTGTATACAAAGGTTTTGTTTGATTAGGTTTCTTTTGTTTTTTATGACAAATGTTATTCTATGTTGAATCCGCAGCCCGACTTGAGCGGAAATCCTTTTTGTTTTTTTGCTAAAAAACAAAAAGATTGGGAGCGGAAGGCGGATTAAGCTGCCATAAAAATCATATTACATATTCTTCACCTCTTCCGGAACATGGTAAAATGTTGGGTGGCGGTAAACTTTGTCTTCCGAAGGTTCGTAAAATGCTTCTGAATCATCGGGATTGGTGGCGTGAATATGTTTGGATTCTACGACCCAAATACTGACACCTTCCATCCTTCTGGTGTAGACATCGCGTGCGTTTTGGATTGCCATTTCTGCATCTGCAGCGTGAAGACTGCCTACGTGCTTGTGGTCAAGACCTTGTCTGCTCCTGATAAAAACCTCCCAAAGCGGCCATTCTGTATTTTGCATAATATTTCTGATTAGAGACGGATAGATTGGAGATAATAGACTTTAATCTGTCTGTTTATTATTGTTGATTTTATCGCAAAGGCGCAATGTTTTTGTTTTTTAATTCTGTTTTAAGTCGCAAAAAATGACATTTCGAATTAAGTTTTGCGACTTATAACATTGACTTGTCACAGCACTTGCGCCTTTGCGTTATAAAAACATTAAACTGTTTTTCTGTTTTGTTCTTCTCTTAGTTTTCTTTTCTCGTGATAAGCGGTTGCGGCTTCGCGAACCCAAGCGCCATCATCAAAGGCTTTTTTGCGGGTTTCGATGCGTTCTTTGTTGCAAAGTCCGTTTCCTTTCACCACTTTCCAAAACTCATTCCAATCAATTTCCCCAAATTCGTAATGTCCGGTTTCTTTATTGAACTTCAAATCTGGATCTGGAATAGTCAAGCCCAGATACTCAGCCTGTGGAACTGAAATATCCACGAAACGCTGTCTCAGCTCGTCATTCGTGAACCGTTTGATGCGCCATTTCATAGAAAGTTCTGTGTTTCCAGAGTCGGCATCTTTTGGGCCGAACATCATCAACGTTGGCCACCACCAACGGTTGAACGCATCCTGAGCCATTGCTTTCTGCTCTGGCGAACCTTGTGCGAGTTTCATCATCAATTCGTAACCTTGTCTCTGGTGGAAACTTTCTTCCTTGCAAATCCGAACCATCGCTCTGGCGTAAGGTCCGTAAGAAGCACGGCAAAGTGGCACTTGATTCAGAATTGCAGCGCCATCCACCAGCCAGCCGATTGCGCCCATATCCGCCCAAGTCAACGTTGGATAGTTGAAAATACTGGAATATTTGGCTTTCCCGGAATGCAAATCGTTGATGGTTTCGTCTCTTGTAACGCCCAAAGTTTCGGCAGCGCAATAGAGATACAAACCGTGGCCAGCTTCGTCCTGAACTTTTGCCAAAAGGATTTTCTTCCGGTTGAGAGTTGGTGCACGCGTAATCCAGTTGGCTTCCGGCAACATTCCTACAATTTCGGAGTGGGCGTGCTGAGAAATCTGACGAATCAGGGTTTTTCTGTACGCCTCCGGCATCCAATCTTTGGGTTCGATGCGGATTTCGCTGTCTATTTTATTCTGAAAATGTTCTTCTAAATTGATTTCTGTTGTTTCCATAATGTTTTGGTTTAATGGAATTTTATTTAAACGCAAAGAGCGCAAGGTTTTTTAAAAAATATTAAATGTTTTTAAGTTCGCAAAGGCGTAAACTCAGCGAAGGATTCTAAAATCCTATTTTTCATTTTGCCATTTGAAATCTTCTTCATCATTCGAAATTTTATTTCTTTTGGACTTTCCATTTTTAATTTTCCAACTTGTGGTGTATGTTCCTGCTCCGTCAGAAAAGTATCCATACAATATATAATAGTCGTATTCTTTCTTAATATTGAATTGATTTTTATCTAATTCTCCACTATTGTTGGGATTGAACATTTGCGAAACATCAAGTTTAATATATTTTTCATCAATATAAATTGTTAAACTTTTTAATTCATTTTTTGGTAACTCCATTTTGAAATCAGAACCATACCAATCATTATTATCAATTTTGCAGATATACTTTGCATTTTGACTTTCACAATATTCTATCTTATGATTTTCAGAACTAAAATCTTTTATTGTCCATCTCAAATTGCTTTCATTTGTCAAATCAATCTTTCCCGATTTAGAATTTTTAAACTCATTTACTCTTTCATTCCAAGTTTCAACTTGTCTTTCTTTTATTCTCTCATCACTAAAATAATATCTTTGAAAAGCAAATAAACCAAGTGGAATCCATATCAAAGTTCCTATAGAAATTATAACAATTTTCTTCATTGATTAATTCTTAAAACTATTTAATATCAAAATTCACAACCACTTCCTCCGACCTTGGATGTGCTTGGCAGGACAGGATAAATCCTGCGGCAATCTCGTCTGGTTCTAGGGAATAATTGATGTCCATTTCTACTTCACCTTTCTCTAATTTGCATTTGCAAGTGGCACAAACACCACCTTTGCAGGCGTACGGCAAGTCGGCTCCATTTTGTAAAGCGGCATCCAAAATCGTTGGTCCGTGATAAGCTAAATCCAGCTTCAGAGCGGTTGCATCCAACTTGACTGTAACTTTACTAAAAGTATCATCCGATTGATTAATTGCTGATTCTTGCTCTTTTTTCTTTTCGGCCGAGGCAGCGCTGAAGAACAATTCGAAGTGAATCTTTTTGGTATCCACGCCTGAGCTGACCAAAGTATCTCTCACACTTAGAATCATTTCCTCCGGTCCGCAGAGGAAAACCTCATCTATTTTTTCTGCCGGAATGATATTCTTAATAAAAGATTCTGCTTTTTCGGAGTTGATTCTTCCACTTAGCAAATCGGCATCAGCAACTTCGCGACTGAGAATGTGATAAATGCTGAGGCGTTCCATAAAACGGTTTTTCAAAGCTTCGATTTCTTCTTTGAAAATAATTGTTCCTTTGTTTTTGTTTCCGTAAATCAGAATAAACTGACTTTGTGGTTCGTTTTTCAAAACGGACTTGATGATGGAAATTATAGGTGTGATTCCACTTCCGGCTGCAAAAGCAACGTAGGTTTTTTTGTTCTCGGGATGCAGTTCTGTGTAGAATTTTCCCATTGGAGGCATAACTTCCAAGACGTCGCCTTCTTTCAGGTTGTCATTCATAAAAGAAGAGAAGAGACCTTCGGGAACTTTTTTAACAGCAACTTTCAATTCGCCTTCGCACGGACTTGCACAAATCGAATAGGAACGGCGCAGTTCCTCATTGCCATTCATTTGTCGGAATGTCAAATATTGTCCTTGCGTGAATTTGAACTGTTCTGCCAATTCTGCAGGCACATCAAAACTCACGGAAACACAATCCTGCGTTTCTTTTTTGACTTTTTTGACGGTTAAAGGATGAAAAACTACTGACATTTATTTTTAAACGCAAAGTGCGCAAAGTTTTATTGATTAACTATATTTTTTTTAAGTCCGCAAAGCTACTTCGACAAGCTCAGCATAAACTACAAACTTAACTAAGCTCACAAATAAATTTTATTAAATCTATTATCTATTCGTCTATTATCTATCTTCTGTTAACATTCCTTTCATCAACAATGTTTTCAAATCATCTTCCAGCTCCTGTGGTGTGATTTCGCGACTTGGTTTGTACCAGAGTTCTATCCATCTTAAGGAAGATAACATTGTGAAAAGCGCTACGGAAACATTTATTTTTTTGAATTCGCCGTTTTGCATTCCTTGTTCTATGATATTGGCAAAGCTTTTTTCGTAGGACTTTCTGGTTTGCTTGTACTGATTTTTCTTCTCTTCGGAAAGATATTTCCAATCGTTATTCGCTACAGAAACTGATGCTGCATCTTCAATAATCAACTGAACGTGAAGTCCGATGATGGCGTTCAGTTTTTCCTGAAAAGTCTGGTTTGTATTTTCGATTTCCTGAAGTTGGGAAATATATTGATTGGCAATTTTGAAGCAAATCAGTTCCAGAATTTCGTCTTTGGACTTGATGTGGTTATACATACTTGCCGCTTCCATTCCCACTTTTTCGGCAAGGTCGCGCATACTTGTTCCGCCAAAACCTTTTTCTTTGAAAAGTATTGCGGCTTCGGATAAAATCAATTCTTTTTTATTGATTTTAGTTTTATTTGGAATTGTTTCTGTTTCCATATTTTAACGCAAAGTGCGCAAAGATTTTTTTTACATGATTGAAAATATTTCTAAGGTTCGCAAAGGCGTAAAACTCATCAAAGTAATACAACCATCAACCGACAACTAAAAACCATCAACCAATTAATATCTCAATAATTGTTCTATTTCTTTAATTAATTTCTGTGTGTTTGGCAACATTTCCTTTTCCAATTCGGAATTGATAGGAATTGCCGGCAAATCTTTTGCGCCAACTACTTTAACCGGAGCGTCCAGATGTCTGAAACAATTCTCATTGATTCTCGCAGCTAAACTTTGCGCAAAACTATTGCTTACAGTCTCTTCTGTCAAGACTATGCAACGATTGTGTTTTTTTACACTTTCGAAAACCCGATTTTCGTCTAACGGTGCGAGCGTTCTTAAATCGATGATTTCAACTTGATTGTCAAATTCTTTTACTGCATTGGAAGCCCAATAAACGCCCATTCCGTAAGTGATGATGGTCACAGTTGGCTTGTCCTGACGATTTTCGCAAAGCAAAACTTCTCTCGCTTTCCCAAATGGGATCATATAATCTTCATCCGGTTCTATTGTTTTTGCATTTTCTGTGCCTTCGATTTTTGACCAATACAATCCTTTATGTTCCAGCATTACAACAGGATTTGGATCGTAAAAAGCAGATTTCATTAAACCTTTCAAATCTGCACCTGTGGATGGATATGCGATTTTGATACCTTTAATATTCGTCAGAACACTTTCCACGGAACTGGAATGATAAGGTCCGCCGCTTCCGTAAGCACCAATCGGAACGCGGAGAATCATAGAAACCGGCCATTTTCCATTAGACAAATAATAACTTCTGGAAACTTCGGTAAATAACTGATTTAATCCTGGCCAAATATAATCGGCAAATTGAACTTCGACAATCGGTTTCAGTCCGACTGCGCTCATTCCCACTGTTGAACCAACGATAAATGCTTCTTGAATTGGTGTATTGAAAACTCGTTTTTCCCCGAATTGTGCTGCCAACGTAATCGCTTCACGGAAAACACCGCCTAGTCTCAGTCCAACATCTTGTCCATATAATAAGGATTCTGGATGTTTCTGCATCAATTCTCGGATGGCGAAAAGTGCGCAATCTACCATTACCGTCGGGATTTTTCCGCTTGGAGAACGTTCTCCTTTTTCTTCTGTGATTGGCGTTGGTGCGAAATCGTGTTTGTAAGCGTCTTCCGGTTTTGGATCTTCGGCTAAAACAGCATTTTCAAAATCGGATCTTACCAAATGAATAGCTTCTTTTTCTATATTTTCAATTTCGAAATGATCAATATTAAAATCCGAAAGTTGATGTCGCAATTTAATTAATGGATCGTTCTTCGCACATTCTTCCAAATCATCTCGGTACCATTCTTTTCTGACACCGGAAGTGTGATGATTTAATAAAGGAACTTTTGCGTGAATCAACATTGGTCGACGTTCTTCACGAATGATTTTGATGCATTCTTTTACCGTTTCGTAGGATTTGATAAAATCGGTTCCATCGATGGTTCTGGTTTCGATGCCATTGAAACCTTGCATATATTGCGTGATATCCTGCGCCCGGATTTCTTTGGCGTTGGCAGAAATATCCCATTCGTTGTCCTGAACCAAATAAAGAATTGGCAATTGTTTGAGAGCTGCCATTTGAAACGCTTCGGAAACTTCGCCTTCTGTGCAACTTGCGTCGCCAAGTGAGCAAACCGCAATTGGTTTTTCGTCAAGGTTTTCTGCGATTCCAGTTTCTTCTTTATACTTCATTCCCATGGCAATTCCTGTGGTTGGGATGGCTTGCATTCCTGTGCCGGAACTTTGGTGGATAATTTTTGGAAAGTCCTCTCTTTTCAAACTTGGATGTGCGTAATAAGTTCTTCCGCCGGAAAATGGGTCGTCGCGTTTTGCTAAAAGCTGAAGCATCAATTCATAAGGCGTGATTCCGATTCCGAGCAAAATAGAATCGTCTCTATAATAAGGACTTACGAAATCCTGTGGCAACAACTGCATTCCCAAAGCGAGCTGAATCGCCTCGTGTCCGCGGGAAGTGGCGTGAACGTACTTTGAAGTTATCTTTTTTTCCTGCTCGTATAAATCGGTCATCGTTTTTGCCGTAAACATCAGACGATATGCCGATTTGAGTAAATCGGTCAGAGAAATTTCTTTGTTTAAAAAATGTCTTTTGGTCATTTCCATATTTAAACATTTGACATTCAATTAATTAATTCTAATATCGAATTATGAATGTGATTTAAACAAACTTACGCATTTTTATTTAACTAACAAATGTTAGTTAGTTTTTATACAAATTTAGATTCAACTGAAAACATTATATTTGCACCGATAATTAATAACCATTTAAATAAAAACTAATTATGACGAAAATGTTTATTGTAACTTTGATTCTCGGAGTGGCAAGTCTTACAAATGCTCAGATCGTGAATATTCCTGATGCAAACTTTAAAGCGTCTTTGGTAGCGAACTCTGAAATCAATACAAATGGAGATGACCAAATACAAGTTTCTGAAGCTATAGCTTTTACAGGAACTTTAACTTGTGGATCAGAAAACATTACAAACCTCACAGGTATTGAAGCATTTGTGAATATTACTGGTCTTTGGTGTATGCAAAATCAACTTACTTATCTGGATATAAGTAAAAACATAGCTTTAACTTACTTAGATTGCAGCGCCAATCAGTTGAAGAATTTGGATATAAGTAAGAATATTGCATTGAAAAATTTATGGTGCTTCAACAATCAATTAACGAGTGTGGATGTTACTAAAAACATCAACCTACATCAAATAGGATGTTATCGTAATCCATTAACTAGTCTAAACATTAGTCAAAATACAGCTTTAGAAGTTTTAATTTGTTACGGAAGTCAATTGATAAGCTTAGATACAAGTAAAAATTTGGCTTTGAAAGAATTGTATTGTTACCGAAATCAACTTATAAATCTTGACGTGAGTAAAAATATTGCATTAACTAAATTCTATTGTGATGACAATCAATTGATTGCTTTAAACTTAAAAAATGGTCAAAATACCAAAATTCTAAATTTTGATGCAACAACGAATCCAAACTTATCTTGCATTCAAGTAGACAATACCGCTAATTCAAATTCTTATACTGGATGGAAAAAGGACGTTACTGCAAGTTATAGTACAAACTGTTTATTATCTACAACTGAAATAGAAAAACAACAAATAAAAATCTATCCAAATCCAGCAAAAGACAATCTCAATTTCTCAGAAGAAGTTTCCAATATTAAAATATCAGAACTTTCCGGAAAACTTATAAAACTCATTTCCACTTCTGAAAAATCGATTAATATTTCAAAACTTGCAAAAGGAACTTACATCATTTCTGCAACTACGAAAAATGGAGAAATAATTAATAAGAAATTTATAAAAGAGTAACTATTAGCTTTTAAAACCTTCATCCTTTCAATATTTGAACTATTGAGAGGATTTTTTGTATAATATCATTAAAATATCTTCGCCATCACAAAATAAAAATTTAAATTTTGTAGTTTTGAAGATTAAACGATATAAATGAAACTAAAAATATTTCTTGGCATCGCATTTTGGTCGCTTTTACTTTTGGCAGGCTGTAACCGCGACGATATTTCTTTTGATTCCCCGACTCAACTTTTGAAATTCTCTACTGATACCGTTTTCTGTGACACCGTTTACAACCAAATGCGTTCGGAAACTTATGCTGTAAAGGTTTATAATAATGAAGATAAAGATGTTCTCATTCCAAGAATTGCTTTGGAAGGCGGAATTGGTTCTCTTTACAGAATCAATGTGGATGGGAAAGTGGGAACAAGTTTCGAAAATGTAGCTCTGAGAAAAAAAGACAGTCTTTATGTTTTCGTAGAAATTGCACCTGTTGCCAACGCTCCGGAAGCGATTGCGGAAGACAAAGTGGTTTTCAACACACCGGCTGGCGAACAAAAAGTGACATTATTTTCTGTTGTTCAGGATGCAGAATATTTTATCCAAACGGGCGAAAATCCTTTAACCATTAACGATAATACAACTTGGACTAAAAACAAAGTCAAAGTTATCTTTGGAAACTTGAACGTTGCTGAAGGTAAAACTTTGACAATGGAAAAAGGCACGAAAGTCTATTTCCGGAAAAACAGCGGAATGAATTTTATGAAAAATTCCGGATTAACCGTTAATGGTTCGCTTGGCGAAGAAGTGATTTTTCGTGGTGACCGAAGTGATACCAAATATGACACGCTTCCCGCCAACTGGAACGGAATCAAAATGGATGAAGCAACGGTTTTGAATATGAATTATGCGCGAGTTTTTGGAGGTAATGTTGGACTTCAATTAAAAAATAATAGTAATGCAACCATTAATAATTCCATCTTCCATACTTTTCAAAATGCTGGAATCTATGGTATACATTCAAAATTGACAATGAACAATGTTGTGATGAACAACTGCGGTGAAGCTGATTTGGCGATCGCAGGAAGCGGAACTTACAACGTCAATTATTCCACTTTAGCCAATTATTGGAATCTCAATTCATCGATGTCTGCGGTAGGAATTTTCGCGAGCAACATTTGGGAGAATGAAAGAGGTGGATTGGAGTCCGGATTGGTCACATTGAGAGTAAAAAATTCTATTATATACGGAGATACTTTAGATCTTGTGACTATTAGTAATAGTTCTGCTGGAACACCTGTTGATGCTCGTTTTGACACTACATTACTGAAACTGAGTTCTAACTCGGCGTTCAATCCTATTGGTGATAACATTATCAAAAATGAAGATCCGAAATTCCAAAATTATTTTACTCAGAAAATGAATTTGAGAGTTAAAGCAGATTCGAAAGCTAGAGGAAAAGGTACCAATCTCAATACTATTGTTACAGCTACAGACATTGTCGGAAACACGAGAACTTATCCTGCAACTTTAGGAGCTTATCAGTAATGGAAATCACAAATCTCCAAACTCAGGTTGATGAATGGATAAAAACCATTGGCGTCCGTTATTTCAATGAGCTGACGAATATGGCAATGCTGACAGAAGAAGTAGGCGAAGTGGCCAGAATCATCGCCAGAAGATACGGCGAGCAATCTGAAAAAGAATCCGATAAATCCAAAGATTTGGGAGAAGAATTAGCCGATGTACTTTTTGTAACGCTTTGTTTGGCCAATCAAACCGGAACAGATTTGCAATCCTCATTCGATAAAAAAATGAAAATCAAAACTGATAGAGACAAAGACCGACATCAGAATAATGAGAAATTGAAATAATTGTACATTGTATTAATGTAAAATGTATTCACGTATTTGAATCATTAATACTTTAATACGCATTACATCAATACAAAAATATGATATTAAAAAAAACAGAATTAATAGATAATAAACAAATCCAAATCACCGGTTCGAAAAGTATTTCGAACCGTCTTTTGATTTTAGGTAAATTGTTTGGGAACATTGACATGCTTAATCTTTCCAATTCTCAGGACACCACTCTGCTGAAAAAAGCTTTGGAATCCGATTCCGAAATCATTGACATTCATCACGCAGGAACGGCGATGCGATTTTTGACATCATACTACTCTATCTTTGAAGGCAGAAAAACCATTTTGACAGGTTCTGACAGAATGAAAAACCGTCCAATCAAACCTTTAGTAGATGCGCTTCAATCTCTTGGAGCAGATATTACTTATCTTGAGAAAGAAGGTTTTCCGCCATTGCAAATTATCGGAAAGAAGATTGAAAACAATTTGGTGAAAATCTCAGCCAACGTTTCCAGCCAGTTTTTGACTTCATTAATATTAATTGGAGGAAAACTCGAAAACGGTTTGACGTTGGAACTGGAAGGCGAAATTACGTCAAGACCTTATCTCGAAATGACATTGAAAATCTTGAACGAAATCGGAATCAAGTCTCATTTTGCAGAAAACAGAATCGAAATCGTTTCGCATAAAAATCACATCAGAACAGAGCATTACGAAGTAGAAAGCGACTGGTCATCAGCGTCTTATTTTTATTCTCTGTGTGCGATTGGTAGAAAAGCTATCACTTTAAAAAGCTATCATACTTTGTCTTTGCAAGGCGACAGCGCGATTAAGGAAATCTACTGGAAATATTTCGGCATCAACACCGTTTCTGATTATGCAGAAAATTCGATTACACTTCTGCCTGAACCTGCTTTCGAATATCCGGAATTGATCTCTTTGGATATGAACGATTGTCCCGATATCGCACAAACACTTTGTGTAACAGCAACCGCATTGAAAATCCCGTTTGTCATCACAGGACTTCATACTTTGAAAGTAAAAGAAACAGACCGATTGGTTGCGCTTCAAAATGAACTATTGAAAATTGGAGCTAAGACGCATATCACCGTTGAGAAAATAGAATCTTCCGCGTTTATTGAACCGGGCGACAATATTTCTATCGCAACTTATAACGACCACAGAATGGCAATGGCGTTTGCACCGTTTGCTTTGGTTAAGGAACTGAATATTGAAAATGAGGATGTTGTGGAGAAATCTTATCCTGAGTTTTGGGAGGATTTTAAATCCGTAACTAAAGAAATTGAATAATATGTCAAAAGTTATAATCATCACAGGCGCTTCATCCGGAATTGGATTTGCCTTGGCAGAATATTTCGGAAAGAAAGGAAACAAAGTTTACGGATTAAGCAGAAAAGTTGTAAGCTCCGATTATTTCGTTTCGATTCCAACAGACATTACTGAAAAAGAACAAATCAATAATGCCATTTCTGAAATCCTGAAAACTGAAAGCAGAATCGATGTCTTGATTAATAACGCCGGAATGGGAATGGTTGGCGCAGTTGAAGATTCTACAAAAGAAGATATTACGAAATTGTTTAATCTCAATTTGATTGGCGCTGTTCAGATGATGACAGCGGTTCTTCCAAAGATGAGAGAACAGAAATCGGGAAAAATCATCAACGTTTCCAGCATCGGTTCCGAAATGGGATTGCCTTTCCGAGGATTTTATTCTGCTTCCAAATCTGCATTGGACAAAGTGACGGAAGCAATGCGCTACGAAGTTTATCTCTGGAACATCCAAGTTTGCTCGCTTCATCTGGGCGATATTAAAACGAATATTGCGGAAAATCGTGTAAAAACAAAAGTTTCCGAAGCGTATACAAATATCTTCGATAAAGTTTACGCCTTGATGAATTCTCACGTTGGCGATGGAACCGAACCTTTGGATGTTGCTGTTTATGTTGACCAGCTTTTAGGAAAATCAAAATGGAAAGCGCATTATTATTTCGGGAAATTCGGGCAGAAAATTGGCGTTCCTCTGAAATGGATTCTTCCTCAGAATACTTATGAAAATCTGATGAAGAAATATAATAAAATGGATTGATTTTTTGTTTTAAACTTTTAAACGCAAAGTCCGCAAAGATTTTTTAAAATTATTAAGAATATTTCTAGGTTCACAAAGGCGTAAACTTAGCAATGATTTTTTCTTCTTGGCTGAGCTTTAGCGCCTTTGCGAACCGATAGTTTGAAGTTGGCAATAAATCTTTGCGTACTTTGCGTTTATCTATGTTGAAAAAGCTTTTATATATATTTCTAATTTTTCTGAGTATATTTTCTTATGCGCAGAAAAAAGAATACTGGCTTATCGATAAAGAAACCAAGGCCAAAAAAATCGTTTCAGATTCTGCAAAAGCGGTTAAATTTCTGGATTCTTTGGCAGAAAACTCTTACTTCTTCACAGAGCTGAAAGACGTCAAAAAAATAGACAATCGGACAGAAATCTATTACGACAAAGGCCCGAATTTCAATAATGCTAATGTGAAATTTTCTGATTCTTTGATAACAGATTTGAAGTTTCAGAAGAATGACATTTACACCAAAAACTTAGATTCACTCAAGAAAAATATCAATCAAAAATACCGGGACAAAGGTTTCGCCTTCAACCGTGTGAAAACCAAATTCCAGAAAATGGAAAACGGAATTCCCTCAGTTAAAATCTCAGTTGTTCCGGCTTCACAACGGAAAATAGACGGCATTGTTTTCAAAGGTTATACCCGTTTACCAAAACAATTCGTTAAGAATCTCAACAAACAATATCTTGGCAAAAACTATGATGACAAGAATTTGGTTTCTATGAATCAATCTCTGCAAAATCATCAGTTTGTGTCGTTGGAAAAACCGCCTCAGACATTGTTTACCAAAGATTCTACGCAGGTTTTTCTCTTCACTCAAAAACGAAAAACGAACACTTTCGACGGAATGATTGGTTTCGGAAATGATAAAACCGAGAAATTCACAGTCAACGGAACACTGAATGTCCAGATGAAAAATATGTTCAACAGCTTCGAAAGCATCGGCATTTATTGGCAACGAAATCCCGACAAAGGTCAGACTTTTGATTTGCAAACTGACATCCCGTACACTTTTGGAAGCAATGTTGGTTTGAATGTTAATGTCAATATTTTTCGTCAGGATTCCACTTTTGCGAATGTCAAATTTTTGCCCGCGGTTTATTATCATCTTTCGCCGAAGCAAAAACTTGGTCTCAAAGGCACTTTCGAATCTTCTGCGATTCTGGATTCACTTTATACAAGCGGCCGCGATTACAGCAAAAAAGGAATTGGCGTTTATTACCAATATCAGGAAGCGAGCGATATTCCGCTGTTCATCAACAAAAGTAACATCCGTCTGGAAGCCGATTTCCTGAAAACAACTTATGATGACACTCAGGAAAAACTAAACCAAATCCGGTATTTCCTTTTTGCAGAACACAACTTCAATTTGTCCGGAAATCACTTCCTCAACATCAAAGGAGAATCCGCTTTGCTCAGTTCTAAAAACGAATTATCCACCAATGAACTCTTTCGGTTTGGAGGCTGGAACTCGCTTCGGGGTTTCAACGAGCAAAGTCTCATCAGCGATTTTTACGCATTTGCCGGCGCAGAATATCGTTATCTCGTCAATGACCAAGCCTTTTTTGATTTGTTTGCACAATACGGACAAATGTCCAACAAAGCCCTTGGAATCACACCAAAACTATACAGTTTAGGACTTGGATTCAACTTTTTCCTGCCTGTCGGTTTGATGAGTTTTCAGATTTCGAACGGAAACCAGTTTGGCAATCCTTTCAAATTCAATGAAATAAAAATCCATTGGGGAATCCTCAGCAGATTTTGATGATTGATAAGCGATAAATGATAGTTGATAAAAAATTCATTCATCATTCATCGTATAAAATTAATTTGGAGCTAATTCCCGCTATCCGCTATATCTTTTTGTTTAGGACGTTAGTCATCAATAGAAATTGAGAAAACTAACAAAAAAGGATGCCGCTACTATCGGGGCTATAGGTTTGTCCTCCAATCATCATTTTTCTGAATATTAACTATTTATCAAATAAATTACTATATTTTCAAATTCCATAAAAATAACTTAATTTTGCAAAGAAAGTAAAGATGTCTATTCATAACAAAATTGTAGAGACAGCCATCACTTTCGATGACGTGCTTCTAGTCCCTTCTTATTCAGAAGTTTTACCTAATCAGGTTTCTCTAAAATCAAGACTTACAGACAAAATTTCGCTCAATGTTCCGATTGTTTCCGCAGCAATGGACACAGTTACAGAAGCAGATTTGGCGATTGCATTGGCGAGAGTTGGTGGTTTGGGTTTCATCCACAAAAACATGACCATTGAAGAGCAAGCTGCACAGGTAAACAGCGTAAAACGTTCCGAAAATGGAATGATTGCCGACCCAGTCACATTGTCAAAAGACCATACTTTGGCAGAAGCTAAAGCGCTGATGACCAATTATAAAATCTCCGGACTTCCCGTAGTTGACAAAAACAATTATCTCATTGGAATCATTACCAATCGTGATGTGAAATATCAGGAAAATCTGGATATCAAAGTGGAGGAAATAATGACCAAAGACAACCTCATTACTTCTGATAAAAACACGAATCTCGAAAAAGCAAAAGAAATTTTGCTAAAAAACAGGATCGAGAAACTTCCAATCGTTGATAAGAAAAACAAATTGGTTGGATTGATTACCATCAAAGATATCGACAATCAATTGGAATATCCAAATGCCAACAAAGACAAAAATGGAAGGCTGATCGTTGGCGCGGGCGTAGGTGTGGGCGAAGATACGATTGAGAGAATTACAGCATTGGTAAAAGCTGGCGTTGACATTGTTGCTATCGATTCTGCTCACGGTCACTCAAAAGGTGTTTTGGACAAAATCTCTGAAATCAGAAAAACATTTCCAGATTTAGATATCGTTGGCGGAAATATTGTAACCGCAGATGCTGCAAAAGATTTGATAAAAGCTGGAGCTAATGTTCTAAAAGTTGGTGTTGGACCAGGTTCCATCTGTACAACGAGAGTTGTTGCAGGTGTTGGTGTTCCTCAATTGTCTGCCATCTACAACGTTTATGAATTTGCAAGAAAGAAAAATGTAGCTGTTATTGCGGATGGCGGAATCAAATTATCTGGTGATATTGTGAAAGCTATCGCAAGTGGTGCTGGTGCGGTAATGTTAGGTTCTCTCCTTGCAGGAACTGACGAAGCGCCTGGAGAAGAAATTATTTTCCAGGGAAGAAAATTCAAATCTTACCAGGGAATGGGTTCTCTTTCTGCTATGAAACGTGGCGGAAAAGAGCGTTATTTCCAAAGTGAAGCCAAAAAATTTGTTCCGGAAGGCATCGAAGGAAGAGTTCCACACAAAGGAAAACTGGAAGATGTGATTTTCCAACTGACTGGTGGTTTGCGTGCCGGAATGGGTTACTGTGGTGCAAAAGATATCGAAGCATTACAAAAAGATTCGAAATTGGTAATGATTACCGGAAGCGGTTTGAAGGAATCTCATCCACACGATGTAATCATCACACAGGAAGCTCCAAATTACTCTTTATAAAATATTTTCAAAATAAATCCTAGTACAGACTCCAGATTGAACTTTCAATGTGGAGTTTTTCTTAAAAGGTATCAAATTTTAGAGGGTTCACCCTTGGAAAAATTTTAATTTGCAGACAAATCCATTAAAAATCAAAACTTGGTTTCACATTTGATAGGAATTTAATAGTTTTGCACAGTTATTTGACCAATGAAAAAGACCACCTTATTTTCGCTTTTATTTCTATCATTTTTTGCATTTAGTATGATGTCCTTCACCAATAACAAGAAGGTAATAGCCGTCGTTTTCAATAAGGAGATGACAAGAAGAGACTTGATGAGTTTGCAAAAAAATCTTAGAGAAAAGAATATCATTTTGATTTTTAATCAAATGAAATTTACAAAAAACAGATTGAGTTACATTGATTTCAGTATCGATTTTGGCGATGGATTTTCAGGAACATCAAAATCTGTGATTACAAAAAATACAGAAATTGGTTTTGTGAGAGATTATAATGATGATGCCGAACAACCGTTTATTGTAGGCAACCTCAAGTAAAATAAAATATGCAAAAAGAGTTCAGTGATATGCTGAACTCTTTTTTTTCCCTATTATCTTTGAAGACAATTATTCTGTAAATAATTATTATTTCTTTTTGGTCTTGATCTTCTTTACCTGCTCTTTTATAAAAGGATATTTCTGTTGCATATCTTTACTGAGCGAGGGATCCAGCTCCATAGCCTTCTCCAGTTTTGCAATGCCTTCTGCTTCGTATTTCAGATGGAAATAGCAATTACTTAACTGATAATATAATTCTGCACGAGGATGGGTCTTCAGCGCTTTTTCCAGAACAGTTACTGCTTCTTCATATTCACCAATCAGCATCAAAACTTCTGAATAAGCATACCAATTATAAAATCTGGACGGCTCAGTTTCTATCAGTTTTTTTAAGCAAGTAATACTTTCCTCGTATTCGCCAGAAGTGATGTAAAGAAAAGCTAAGCGTTTTTGATATTCAAGATTACCTTCGTTAAGTGCACAGGCTTCTTGAGCAAAATAAAGTGCTTCTTTTATATTGCCCAGTTCTTCGTAAAGATATGACTGCTCCATCATCGCCAGATAAAACTGAGGATCTTCTCTCAAAGATTTTTGAAATGATGTTAAGGCCGGAATCTGTTTTTTTGCCTCTTTGTAACACAGTCCGATTTTGTAAAAAGTGAATGCTTTTGTGTACTCCAAATCCAGCATTTCCTCGTAAACTTCAATAGCTTTTTCCCATTCAGCCAATGCTTCATAGCAGGACGCTTTATTGGCATAAATACCAACTGCAGTTGAGTTGATTGCTAAAATATAGTCAAAACCTCTGATGGCTTCATCATAATTCTTTTTGTTGTAATGAAATTGTCCATACTCGTACCAAGCTGTTTCTGAGAATGGAAACTTATCCAAGTATTGATTCAAGAAGTCTAAAGCTTCGTGAGGACGGTTCAGTTTATTATAGCAAACCATGACGTTTTCCAGAGAATAATCGTCGTAAGGATCGTGTTCCAAGGCTGATGTATAATGTTTCAGTGCATTGAAAGGATCATCCAAATTAACATACTCATCTGCTATGAAATTATGAAGGAAATTTTCTTCCTCTTCCAATTGTAATGCTTTTTGGCAGTATTCTATTGATTTCTTTGGGTTGCCAAGATTCGAATAGTATTTTGCACAACAAACCAAAAAATCTGTATCCTCTAGCGAAGAGTGATGCAACTCATCAATTAATTCTTTAGCTTTTGTATAACGTTCCAGCTCCAAGAAAACCTCTAACTGTTTTGTTTTGATTTCCAAAGAATTAGGATGTATATTCAATGCGTGGTTTACGGCCATTTCTGCGTAGCTGTAATCTCCGAGTTCCAGATAGTAGATGATTATTTCTATATATTCTTCTGTATCGAAATAGAATTCATCATTATTCTCTATCATTTCTTCGAACTTTTTTGCAAGTTCGTTTTCAAAAAATTCTTCCAATATATGTGTGGTTTAGATTTGAGATTCAGCTCCGCTCAGATTGGTGTTCCAATGTGAGATCTGTAAATCAATTACAATTGCCCGGTCTTAAATCTTCTTTTTATAAAGTTACTTAATTTAATTTTGAAAATAAACTATCTGTATATGATAATTTATTAACATTAATCCTTTTTCTGCTCTGTATATATTGTAGTCAAAAACATACCAAAAGATTTTTCTAATCCTGTGATATCGCCAGATTTCAGGTTCACTCCGCCGTATATGCTGTCGTTACTGCGAATTTTGAAATTGGACAAAGAAAAGTACAAAGATTGCTGTCCTGCTTTTCCTGCCAATTTTACTGAAGAGCCTAACAATTTTCTGGTAGATATTGTCACTACTTCATTATCTACGAGATTTAGTTTGATAAAGTTTCTTGGCTTTACTTCGATGGTTCTATTATCAACATTGATTTTCTGAGCTTTGTCTGATGACGAAATCAAGAAAGCGACATTTTGTTCGTCTGCGATCTCATCGGCTTTCGTGTAATATAAATTGATAATAAAATAAGCCGGATCAAATTTCTGCGTTGTTCCGTCTACATTTTCAATTGGTTTCAGCGAAAATGAGTTCGCTCCAACTTGTTTTGCTTTTTTATAAATCTCTCCGAACATTTTCACGTCGTCATTTGAAAATCCGTTCACTAAGATTTCTCCCAACAATTCTGATTTCGAATTATTAGATATTTTATAAAAAAACTTGTCCTTGTTATCACTCGTTTTATCAACTTTGTTAAGGATAACCGTCTGAAGATAAAAGAATTGACAACAAAAAACTGATATTAAAAACAATAATTTACGCATTCGTCAATTTTAAGATTTCTACACAATCTTTCAGGCTATTTTCCCAATATTTGGGTTCTATAAGATAATCTTTTTCAATTTTATCTAAGCACATTGTACTTCTTTTCGGACGCTTTGCAGGTGTTGGAAATTCTGCTGTTGTGATTGATTTTAATTTAACATCTGAACCCGAAAATTCTTTTATTTTACTCGCAAAATCAAACCAAGTGGTTTCTGGGTAATTGGAGAAATGATAAATGCCGAATATTTTATTTTTGGCTTCAATGATTTCCAGAATCGCTTCCGCCAAATCATTCGCATTCGTCGGTTGACCAAATTGATCACCAACAATTCCCATTTCGTCCTTAACTTCAAACAAATGGAGCATAGTCTTCACAAAATTTTTATTGAATTCCGAATACAACCAAGAAGTTCTAAGAATCACAGTCTCTGGATTATGTTCCAAAGCCAATTCTTCGCCTTTTCTTTTAGACGCACCATAAACTCCGATCGGATCAGTAAAATCATCCTCAGAGTAACTCAAATTGGTTTCGCCATCAAAAACGTAATCTGTAGAAACGTGAATCAAAATTGCATTATTATCCTTGCAAACCTGAGCCAAATTGCCAACACCTTCCGCATTAATCGAAAACGCTTTTTCTGTTTCTGTTTCTGCCAAATCAACCGCTGTGTAAGCCGATGCGTTAATCACAAAGTCTGGATTATATTCTGCAAAAACGGTTTCTATCTGTTCAGGATTTGTAATATCTACTACAGACGATCCTGTGAAGTTGAAATCATACTGATCGTGGTATTTTGGTGCCAACTTTTGCAGACAATGTCCCAACTGACCATTTCCTCCTATAACAAGAATTCTTTTCATAACTATTTAGATTTATTTTGAAGTCTCAAGAATGCCACTCTTTCTTTAAAAGTTTTTTGATCTAGTTCTACCAAGAATTTTGAAAAATTTTCTAAACTTTCGGCACTCATCATTTCAGCTCTTCTGGTTTTCATATTAAAATAAATGACAGTCAACCAAAAAACTGCGTGAACTGTGCCATTCTGATCTTTCATCAGGAGTTCTACAACCGATGTCATTTCATTGATTGCAATCGTTTTGCTAGTGATCTCAACCGTAGAATGGTACCGAACTTCTTTCAAATAAGCAATCTCATTCTGGATTGTGACCCACGTATAACCTGTTTCTCTTGTGTACTGCTCGTATGTGAAACCATAAAACTGCTCGACGTGATCTTCTCGCGCATTGAGCATATATTCCAAATATTTTACATTATTGAGATGTCCAATTGGATCACAATCTGCAAAGCGGATTTTGAAGGTTGATGAAAATTCTTTTTCCATAATTACTATTCCGAAAAAACCGTCTCGTTCCAAGAAACAAGACGGTTTTAGGTACTAATTTGTCTTCGAAAAATATTAAAGACCTAATTCTTTTCTTACTGCTGGTGTAGCATCTGTTCCTGCTTTGTAAACTAAAGCTGGCGTAGATGCATCAAATACATACTCGTAACCTGCTGCTTTAGCAACTTTAGAAATAGCATCGTTGATTTTTTTCTCTAATGGTGCTAGACCTGCATCTCTTTTTTCAGCGATATCTTTTTGAGCAGCAGCATACATTTGCTGAAGATTGTCCTGAAGTTTTTGAACTTCCTGGCTTCTTTGCTCGTTGATAGCTTGAGTTTGTTTAGGAGCCTCATCTTGGTATTTTTTCATCAAATCCTGTAGAGATTTCCCTTGCTTTTCCAATTCGCCTTGTTTTGCAGTCTGTAAAGTTTGCAATTGCGTGTCAAGAGCTTTCATTTCAGGCATTGCAGTAAAGATGGCATTGATATCTACAGAAGCAATTTTCTGAGCGTTTGCAAATCCTGTTGCAAAAACCATTACAACTGCTACTAATAATACATTTAATCTGTTCATTTTAAAAAGTTATGTTTATATATAAATTAATTCATGTTAGCTGCTTCGGAGGAAGCTTTTCTTTGCATATTACTAGATTTTATTTTTGAACTAGTTCTGCCTCCTTTTTCAGTTTTGATATTTCCTCTCGGAAAATTGTTACCTTTTGTTTCATCAACCTTTGGCAAAGTCTTTCCTAATAAAGCCAGAACAGCCTCTGTGTAATCATATTTTTTATCCAAAAATATAACACTGATGTTGTTGCTTTTATCAAGAACTATGCCCAAGTTATTCTTTGTAGAAACGGTCTTGATGGCATTCCAGATTTGATCCTGAAAGGGTTTTGTAAGATTAGAACGTAACTGATTCACCTCTCCATTTGACCCGAATCTGGCACCAATTGTATTACGTACGCTGGCTTCCAAATCTACGATTTCTTTTTCTCTTAACTTCAACTGATCACCTACAAGCAATACTTTTTCATTTTCGAAAGCTTCTCTTTTTCTTTCATACTCAGTCTGCAACTTCTGCAAGTCAGCACGCCATTGCTCAACCTGCGTATTAAGTCTGCTTTCAGCTTCTTTGTACTGAGGCAATTTACTTAATACATAATTGGTATCTACCACGCCAATCTTCTGTGCATAGATTTGTGTAGCTGTGAAGATAATTGTTACAATTAATGCTAATTTTTTCATCCTATAAAAATAGTAATTTATTTTATAATGGCTGGTTCATCAAGAAATGTTGTTGCCATCCTGATGGTTCTGAGCTTCCTAAAGTTTTATCAAATCCATAAGCGAAATCAAATCCAATCAATCCGAAAGCAGACATCGATACTCTGATACCTAAACCAGCAGATCTTTTCAATTTAAATGGGTTGTAAGTTCCGAAGCTGTTCCAAGCATTTCCTGCTTCTGCAAAAGTTAAAACGAAGATTTTCGCTGTTTGGTTCATTGATATCGGATATCTCAACTCTGCTGCAAATCTGTTGTAAATGGTTGCTCCACCATAAGGCGTGATATCATAAGTTGAGGAAGAACTGAATCCTGTAGAAGATGCATTTTCGTAACCTCTTAGTGGCACCAATTCTCTACCATCAAACCTGCCATTAAACAAACCTACACCTCCAACATAATATCTTTCGAAAGGTGGTGGACCTAATTCTTTGCTATATCCGTTCAGGAATCCCATTTCGCCAGTTGTTCTAAGAACCAATTTTCCTATTACCTCGTTATAGAAATCGGCTTTCAACTTTACTTTATAGAACTCCATCCATTTGTACTTATCCAAAGTACTCATTGTAGAATAATCTTTGTTACTAAACCAAGAATATGGTGGCGTAAACTTCAAAGAAGCTTCTAAGTTGGATCCGTAAGTTGGGAAAACAGGATCTAAACCAGCTGAGTTTCTACTCAAACCAATATTGAAACTAAAAGACTTTGTACTACCGTTATATTCCAACGCATCTCCAAAATAGAAAGGATAATTGTTGAAATTATAACTTTGATATTGTATTCCTGTGTAAAGCGAGAAATAATCATCTGGCCACTTCAATGATCTGGAAAGACCTGCAGTAGCGGAGAAGATGTTCATTATCTGATCTCCTGTGGAGTAAGAATAATTCACGTTAGAGTAATTCAGTCCTACACTCAAAGCGGTTGGTCTTGTTCCGAAAACCCAAGGCTCTGTAAATGATATACTATAATTTCTAAAATATTGTCCTGCCTGAGCCTGAAGTGACAAAGTTTGTCCATCGCCCTGCGGAACTGGTTTGAAATCTTTGAACTTCAAAAAGTTTTTCAAAGAGAAGTTATTGAAGGTCAAACCCAAAGTTCCGATGAATGACCCTCCACCATAACCAGCTTGCAACTGCACTTGAGAAGAACCTTTTTCTACCAATGTCCAGTGCATATTTACCGTATTATCTTGTGGGTTTGGTTTTACATCTGTTCCAATTTGTTGAGGATCGAAAAACTGCATCCCTGCCAATTCGAAGTAGGTTCTCTTGATATCAGATTTTGCGAAAAGCGTTCCAGGCTTAGTCCTAAGCGCTCTCAAAATCACGTGATCGTGTGTCGTAGTATTACCAGACCAGGTTACACGATTCCAAGTTGCTTTTTCTCCTTCATTGATCCTGATTTCCAAGTTGATAGAATCTCCTTTTACAGATTTTTCTATCGGCGTTACGTTGGAGAAAAGGAAACCGTTGTTCATATAGATGGACTTCAAATCAGAATCATCTTCTTTTCCGCCATCTTCACCCACTTTTTTGTTGAAACCTACTGCATCGTAGATATCTCCGGTTTTATAACCTAAAATTTTCTGCAAATATTCTGTGCTGAAAGTTGTATTTCCTATGAAGTTAATATCACCGATGTAATATTTTTTACCTTCATTCAATTTTACGTTGATGTTGTAACCTTTCTCATTTCTAGTCACAGAGTCTGAAACAATCGCTGCATCACGAAAACCTAAAGAGTTGTAATAGCTTATCAGATTTTTTTTATCTGCGTCATACTTATCCTGGATGAATTTGGATGGTTTCAGAATCCCTAATAAAAATCTCTTTTGCTTGGTATCTTTGAAGCCATTTTTTCTCAGTTTTCTGTCGGAAACGCTTGCATTACCATCAAATTCGATTTTATCAATTTTGACCTTTTTTCCTTTTTCAACTTCAATGATCCAATCGACAAGATTTGAGTCTGTTCCGTTGGCTTTTTCTTGAATATTGATTTTGGCATCTGCAAATCCTTTGGCCACATATTCCTGCGGGATTTTATTTTGCAAACTGGAAACCAAATTGTTATTGATCTTTGTTCCAGGCTTCAAATTATTATCCTTAATTAGTTTTTCATTTTTGGATTTACCAATTCCTTTTCCAGTGAATTTGACTTCACCCAATTCTTTAAGATCTTGTAAAGAAAATTGCAGAACAACATTTTGTCCTTCAACATCCTGGATATATACCTCGACTTTAGAAAAAGATTGTGTTTCCCAAAGCTTTTTGACAGCATTGCTGACTCTTTGCCCTGGAATTTCTAACTTCTCTCCTTTCACAAGACCTGTGAAACGCAAAATCTGAGCCGGGGTATATCTTTTGACACCGTCTACAACGATATCTTTCAGAATATACTCCTGGTTTTGGCGTCCTGCAAGTTCTGTGTTTTCTGCATTGTTACCCTGTGGAACAACCTGTGCGTGAAAATACACGGAGGCTGTTAACAAAATAATGGGTATAAATCTTAATTTCATTCTTATTGAAGTTGTTCTCTTTTCTAATATATTTTTATGAAGAAACCTGTTCACTGGTCATTCCATATCTTCTTTCCTTGTTCTGATAATCTAGTATGCACTGAAAAAAAGTATCTTTGGTAAAATCCGGCCATAGCACATCCAAAAACTGAAGTTCTGCATAAGCAATCTGCCATAGCAAAAAATTGCTGATACGTACTTCGCCACTTGTTCTTATCATCAAATCAACTGGTGGGAAATCCTTGGTATAAAGATGGCTTTCGAAAATTTTTTCATTAATATCTTCAACATCTATTTTACCATCTTTCACCTCTTGGCTGATTTCTTTGATTGCCTTTAGAATTTCTTTTTGCGATCCATAGTTCAGAGCTAGAATAAGATTTCCTTTTTGGTTACTTTTAGTTAGTTCAATCACATTCAATAATTGATCTCTTACCAAATCCGGAAGTTGTGTGATATCTCCAACAACGTGCATTCTTAATCCTTTGGTAAAAATCTCCTCTGCTTCCAGCAATAGAGTTTCTGATAGCAGACTCATCAAAGTATCTACTTCTTCTTTTGGACGGCTCCAGTTTTCTGAAGAGAATGTATAAAGTGTGAGATACGGTATATGAATCTCGTTGCAGGCATTGATGACATTGCGAACTGCCGTGATTGCATTTTTATGTCCAAAGGTTCTTTCTTCTCCTCTGGATTTTGCCCACCGTCCGTTTCCATCCATGATTACAGCAACATGTTTTGGTAACCTGTCTTTATTGATTAACTTTTTTAGATCCTGCATAATTTTATTTGCAATAACAAGGTGGTCTTCCAAAAGAATAAGACAATATTAATGATGCTGTATTAACCCAATCTTTTGAATTTGGATTTCCTATATTTCTTTGATCAATAAAACTTTGCACAGCAACGTTGGTCTGATCTTTATTGAGCGAAGACTTCACTACTGTAACATCGCTTTCTTTCATCTCACTGTAATCTACCTTGTCTGAGAAAGTCGGACGGAATGTGAATTCTCCAGATAATGCCCAATTGTAATTGAATTTATACTTGAGACCAGCGCCAAAAGGCGTTCCCATTGTGAAGATTTTACCGTTTTTATAATTTGCTTGTACAGTTGTATTGGTAATGGTTAGTTCTGCTTTTGATGAGTTCATATATAAGCCTGAAATTCCTGCAAAAATGTAAGGACTTATCATACTCACTTGTTCCTCATTAACTGGCAAAAAATTATATTCGAAGAGTAAATCTGCAGAAAAAATGGAATTGCTTCCCCATAATTGACGCATTCTCCGGTAATCTTCTTTGGCATATCGATCATCAAACTGAACATTGTTGAAACCTAAATTCAATCTAACTGTCTGATATGGGTTAAAATTCATCCTATACATGATGCCACCATAAAATGGCAAACCATAATCTGTTAAGTTCCCAATAGGTTTTTGAAGTATATAATTGGTTTTACCAATGTCTCCTACAAGATTACTCATCCCCAACTGTACTCCTATCTCATGTCTTTGAGCTCTTGCGAAACTCAAAAAACAAAACATAGCAACAAGGAAATAAGTGAAATCTCTCTTCATTTTTAATATACTGAAACGTCTATTAGTCAAAAATTTGGTGCAAATATAAAACATTTTTAGATTAGGGAACTTCTTAAAGTTTAGTTAAATAAAAACAAAAAAATATAATTTATTGTTATTAAAACGGACTTATTCCCAAAATAGTCTATAAAAATAAGAGCAGTGATAGATGTTTCTATTTTTTACCAAAAAGCACTTTCAGTTTATTCCTTATTTTAATAATCGTTGGTTCTTTAAAGTTCTTGTCTTCATCAAAGTAGCCGTAGCCGTAACCATAACCGTAGCCGTAACCATAACCATAACCATAGCCGTAGCCATAGCCTTGTTTTACAACAAAATCATTGTAGACAAAACCGAGATTTGAGATTTCTTTATTGAAGTACTTTTCGGTAATCATCCTCAACATGTGTTTCTCTGTGTACTCGTGTCGGACTACATAGATTGTGGTATCTGCTTTTGTGATAAGTTCGAAAGAATCGGCAACCAAACCTACAGGGGGAGAATCTATAATCACGTACTCGTAGATTCCTTTCAATCTCTCGATAAACTTCATATTATTATCGCTCATCAACAATTCGGAAGGATTGGGAGGAATTGGACCTGACGTGATGACATCCAATCCCGGGATACTGGTAGGATTGATAATCTCTTCCAATTCTACCTGCCCGGTAAGATAATTGGAAATTCCATTTTTGTTATTAATTTTAAAATCACCAAAAATCTTTGGTTTTCTTAGATCCATTCCCAATAGAACTGCTTTTTTTCCGCTAAGTCCCAGAACTGATGCGATATTGATGGAAACATAGGTTTTACCTTCTCCACTGATTGAAGAAGTTACTAAAATAACTTTACTTTTTTGCTCCTCATCAAAAAGGAATCTCAAATTGGCTCTTACTGCACGGAAAGCTTCTGAGATAGATGACCTTGGATCTTCTAAGACCGTTAAGTTATTATCGTGACTATTGTGTCCAATAACTCCCAGCAAAGGAATTTTGGTTACAGACAATAATTCTTTGAGGTTTCTGATTTTATTATCAAGCAATTCTCCCAACAGCAAAAACACGAGCGGAATAAGCAGCAAACCTCCCATAATTTGTATTTTGGTAGCGTTTACATCTGGAGCAATTGGTCCTTGTCCAAGATTTTTGGCTCTATCTATGACGTTAAGATTACTTTGATTTGTTGCCACACGCATTTGAGATTTTGCCTGTTCTGTCAACAATGTATTGTAGGTACTTTCTATGATGTTGTAACCACGTTGCGCATCTAGGAAAATCCTTTGTTTTTCTGGAAGTGTGACAAGCTCCTGATCAATTTTACCGATTTGAGCATTGATCTCAGCCAATTTATCGTTGTAGCCTTGAAAATATTTTCGTAACCCACCTTGAGAAGTGTACTTTGCTTCATTGATTAATCGATTGATTTCCCGCATTGGCTCAGAATTCGGGGTATAGATTTGAGCCATTTCTCTTCGCTTGGCGTAGAGTTGTTTCAGCTCGGAAACAGAGGCGTTGAAACTACCATCTTCTATCCCAGCGATATTCAGACTAATGATTTTTTCAATATTATTGGTATTGACTGATGATTTAATGTCATTCAGCGAATTCATCTTTGCAACCAATTCAGCCTTCTGGTTTTCCAAAGCGGTCAGCTTTTCCAGTGTCTTGGAATCAATATTTTCCATATCGAAAAGACGGTTATTGATCTTGAGATTATTCAGCACAGTTCCGCTGGAATCCAGTTTTTTTCTGATCAGTGACAAATTATTGTTAAGATATTCTACGGTATTTTTATCTACCATATTCTGATCTCTTAATCTTTTGACAATTAATTCATCAACGGAATTATTAAGGAAACTAACGGTATTATTGAGATTAAAACCGGTTTTGGTAATAACCATAATGGAAGTAAGTTCTTTGTCAAAATCAACAAATAAACTTCCGATGATACTATTAACCGCTTGATTTACAGGAACGAGAGTGACAATAATATTATCAAGTCCAAGATTCACAGGATTAGGATTGGCTACTAATCTGAATTTAAGATTGGGTGTTTCGTACCACTCGCCCAAACCTATAATTTTATTTTTTGATCTTGCATAGCCGCTCACTCTCTGAAAGCTTTCTGTATTGTAATTGTACAGATTCGTAGATTGACCTTCCTCTGGCAAGATCACTTCATACTTGTTATTACCTTTTGGGATAAAACTGACCGGATAATTTACCTGCTGCAAATGTGACTTATCTACATCCAAAAAAAAGGGACTATCTTCCTTATCAAGATAAGTTGTTTTGATTAAACCTTTTGTCGTATAATTGGTAATTAGATTCAGTTTTTTTACCAAATACTCATTGTGGCTTCGTGACAATAATATTTTTTTCAGATAGACACCATCTTGGTTTCCTCCCTGTCCCCAAATAAAGTTAATGGATTGATTTGGCGTAAAATAACTTGCTGTATTATTAGAAATACTCAGTGATAAATTGGAAGAGTACACCCTTTGTGCGTAATATTTACTATAAACATAGGAGATACAGTAGCCAATGAATCCAAGAATCAAGAACCAATACCAATTTCTGATTACACGCTGTACAAAATGCGCAGGATCGAACAAATTGAAAGATCCCATTTTTTCAGCCACTTCCGCTGTCTCTTGTTTATTTCCGTTTTTATCAGGAATCATTATAGTCTTGTAATAATTAGATAGATAGACATCACAGTAGTGATAAGAGATACACCGGTCGTGATAGTTTGAAGAGGTTCTTTCCCAAATCCGTTGATACTTTTACCATTGGTATTAAGATAGATAATATCTCCGTTTTGCAGCCAATAATACGGAGAATTCATAGCGTCTTCTCTGGTGAGATCCAATCTTGCCGTCTTGATGCCTTCCGGATATTTTCTGTGAATCATGATGTTTTTACGATCTACAGTCCTGTTGAGTCCACCATTCATAGCGATGGCTTGCATAATATTCAGCTGAGTCATATAAGCTGTTTTCTCACCTGTTACGCCAACTGTTTCCATATCGCCCAGAATATAATATCGGATACCGTCTAGGTTTAATCTTACCTCGGACTTACCCTGTAAAAAATTCTCATTGACTTTTTCTTGGATTTCTCTGGTCATATCTTCGACTGTTCTTCCTTCTGCCTTGATGTATCCAATCC
Source organism: Chryseobacterium sp. (assembly GCA_039595375.1). Lineage (GTDB taxonomy): Bacteria > Bacteroidota > Bacteroidia > Flavobacteriales > Weeksellaceae > Epilithonimonas. The sequence continues at coordinate 12,105 of JBCNLQ010000021.1, read as the reverse complement.
CGAAAATATTGACATCACCTTTAGAGTCTACCTTCAGTCCATTGAAATAAAAAGTTGCATTGCCGCCCGTGCCGTTAGACCCTCCGCCTCCTGCGTTTGCTCCACTTACCGACTGCTGACTGGTATTGGCGCCTCCTGCTGCAGATGCGTTGAGTGCAGAATAAAATTGCGCTGCGTCTCCCTTAGGAGTTGTAACCACGTTTAGTGATAAAATATCACCCTTCGTAACTCTGTATTCTGGAACGTTGTATGGTATCAAACCTTCTTCACTGATAGTAAGGCTTTCACTTGGCTGAAGGTACCTGATATCTTTCTTGGAAATACACGAAGTGCTAATCCCAACAAGAATGGTAAGTAAAAATATATTAAAAAAATAACGGTGTTTCATCAATGTCTTTTTTTTGCAAAAATATAACAATTTTAATCTTTTTTGAATTGAAGTAAAAAAATTGGCAGATATGCACCTATAAAACCTAGAATAATAATAACCAGTAACAAATAATTGACATTCAGATGTCTTAAAAAATAAGCAATGATAATGATTATAAAGTAATAGGAAATGATATACGCCGTGGATCTGCGATGTGTCAATCCGAGATTCAAAAGCTTGTGATGGATGTGATTTTTATCCGGAGACAGAATAGATTTTCTGTGATAGATTCTCGTTATAATGACGGTAAGTGTATCAATAATCGGTAAAATCAATATGGCAACAGCAATGACAGGAGCCGACTGCAGGTGATAAAATACATCATCTCTTTTGGCAATGAAAATATCGATAAAAGATATTCCTGTGAAAGCCAATAAAAAACCCAATATCATTGAACCTGTATCACCCATAAATATCTTCGTACTTCTTTTATCGGATAGATTATAGAACAAAAAGCCCAATGATGCTGCAATCAAAATGCCGCAAAGAACGACCAACGGATCATTATGACTTCCTAATCTGAAAAAACTAATTCCAAATAAAGCACTGGTCGCAATCGTATAACTGCCTGCTAATCCGTCTATCCCGTCAATCAAATTAAACGCATTGATCAAAATAATAAAAGTAAAAAGACTAAAAGCAACGCTGATGTAGTAATTAACTTCGTGTACTCCAAATACACCGAAGAGATTTCTTATTCTTACATCTGAACCAATGACAAGCAATGCAGAAACTAAAATCTGAGCCAGCAGTTTTTTATAGGCTCTCAAAACCATTATATCGTCCATCACGCCAACAAAAAACAGAATAATGAATGAGGCAAATAAGAATTTGTATCTGTCAAACAGCTCGTATGCGAAAATTGGCGCACAAACACCCAATGAAAAAAAGATGGCAATACCGCCAAGATTAGGAATCTTTCTTAAGTGGGAACTTCTAGCACCAGGCTCATCCATAAGATTTTTTCTTCTGGAAATTTTGATGATTGTTGGGATGGCAATGTAAGTTATGAGAAACGAAAATGCAAAGCCGAGCAACAGCTTGAAGTAAAAGAAGGATATTCCGGTGCTTTCTAAAAAAGTTTCGAAATTGTTATTCATCTTGTGTTTTTGGGGCCAATTATTAATTTGTAAATAACCTGAAGAGCTTTCTTAATCTCAAGAGACTTAGGATATAATAAATTTTTTTCTTCAGTGGCAAAGATAATAGATAATTCTTACCAAACCTCTTATATTGCAATATATCTTTAGTACATATATTGTTTATCTTTATAAAATAATCAAGAGATTGCGACATCATTTGGAAATCTTCTTCTTTTTTCACATAAGCCAAATATGCCAAAAAAGTATAAACACCTTCCAAAATCTGAAAATCCTTTAAAGCTTTTTTATGTTGAGAAAATCGACTATGGTTGAATTTTTCGCTCACTGTTTCCACCGCTCTCAGAATATCAAGACCTTTGATTGTGTGGCTTTTGCTGATAGAATCTTTTCTTTCGAAATATTGATAATGATAATTGGGCGTGAAAGCCAACGTTTTACACTCTAAAAGCAATTGAGGAATCAACTCAATATCTTCAAAATGGACTCCTTTTTTAAATCTTTTATTTTGAAATAATTCTCTTCGGAAAAGCTTGTTACAGGCAAAATATGAAATATCTGAAAAGACCGAAAGATTACTTTCAAGGACAATTTTCTCCGGAAAATCCGGCAGTTGTGTCAATTTTTGTGTGATATTTCCATATTCATCCACTTTTTGAAGATTACAGATAACCAATTCTGCCGTGTGCTCCTCGCCGAGCTTGTACATCTCTTCAAACATCGTCTCCGTCACATAATCGTCACTATCTACAAAGCCAATATATTGACCCTTTGCTCTGTCAATTCCAAAGTTTCTAGCATCGCTCAGACCTCCATTTTCTTTGATGAAACCGAAAATTTTGTCTGGATACTTATGCTGGAATTTCGCAATAATCTTATGAGAATCATCCTTGCTTCCATCATTTACAACGATGATTTCGATTTCCTCTAATGTTTGGTTGACTAAGGACAGCAGACATTTTTCCAGATATAACTCTACGTTATAAACGGGAACAATGATTGAAACTTTGATACTTGATTTTTCGGACATTATGAATAGTCGCTCCGCTGGAGCTTTTCTTTATGCTAACACTATTTTGCTACAAACATTCACTCCTTCGGAGTTTTTCTATGATGATAAGTATTTCCACCCATATTTCGCTTTTCTTTTGATGGATATTATCACTACAAACACCTCTCTCCTTCGGAGTTTTAACTTCTTGTAAATCTTGGACTTAAAAATCCTCTCTTAGCTTCATCAAAATCGGAACGCGAACACGGAATGCAGTTATCAATATCCTCATCCTCTCCAAAATACCAAAGATCGCTGAAGACATCTCGCTTGAAAGCATATTGTCCATCATTGATTAAAACGTAGAAAGTCTCATAAGATCTATCTTTCGGATGTGATCTCTGGATATTGATACCTTCTATCAAATACCAAATCATTTGTGCCAAAAGCTGATGGTTCAGTTGAGAGTCGGAATAGATGTTATAATTGAAAATCCCGACCGATTTCAGCCTTTCGCTCAGCCCAATTTCTTTCATGTAAGCACAAATCTCACGTTTGTTCAGCCCGTTTACTTGCGGATTCATAGAAAATGCTTCAGCAAAAGTTTCAATGGCGTCGCAGTTGATGGTTACCAAATCTGCTTTGCGGAAATAGGGTTCTGTTTTTTCCGTAGAATGCATCATCTCGGCCAGACGGATGATATCAAACTGAACTTCTTTGATGAGTCTCACAGAATCCATTTCGTTCAGATGTTTCTGATAACCAAGATGATGGTAATTCTTTATTGAGAAATCTTTGGAACCCAATATTTTACTAAGAAAAGTAGATTCGTGTATCTGCTCATCTTCTTTAAGAGAAACAATATTGCTGATTTGTGTATAATTGATATCTTTTTGATGGTGATTCAAAGCTGAAAAAAGCGAAAAAGCAAAATCATTGCTTCCTCCAATAATCACCGGGATGGCGCCATTCTGATAGCAAGCCATCAAGACTTCCTGCAAAATATAGTGCGAATCTTGAGGCGTTTTTCCTGAAACCAGATCACCTAAATCGACAATGGGAATTTCGAAATCGAGCTGAGATAATTTGTAAAACTCTCTTCTGATTCCCGTAAAATCCTGGCTTTCTGCATCGCCATTCGCACCACGATAATCTGAAACGAAGAGCAAAACAATACCGCTTTCCTTGATTTCGTTCGTGATTTTGTTTCCGATTTGCCAATTCTCTGTTCGGAATGGTCTTGGCGCAATGATAAAGTCTTCGAATTCCATAATTCTAATCTGCAATTTTTATGATGACGTCTTTTGGTGTCTTTTTGGAAAATTCAATCAACTGATTTCTGAGCTTTGCTGTATTATCTGATTTTACCGAATAAAAAGAAACCGTAGTTCCTCCGGACATATAGTTATTCTGAATCGTCAATGTTCCCACTTTTGTGAAGTAATCCGGCATTTTCACCCATTCGTCAAAAACCAAAGCTACTTCAAAATGTAGAGATTTGGCGGTTTTGTAGATGTATGCCTGTAGGTTTTTGTTATCTGTGAACTTTCCGTGGTCTTCTTTTCGGAGTTTTGCCACTTCTATACTTCCTAAGCCGTAGGTATCTAGTAGATGAATGTTGTTGAAGTAGGTAATTGCTCCGATATCATTTGCAACAACGTTGGAGCTACTGTAATATTGGTGAAGAAAATCTGCCAGCTGAATCTGCTGATCGAAGATATTTTTGGATGCAATGGGTTGATATTTCAGCATCGTTATAAAACGCATATAGAAAGTCATTAGCAACAGAAATACCATTGCATTCTTAATGATTGAACTCCGGATTTTTCTTTGAAACAGATCATTCGCAAAAGGCGCAACAGCGAATAAAATTACGACAACGAGATAAGATTCATATCGGATCAGCCAACCAAAATTGGCGAATAAAAGATGAACGACAAAACCACAAAACACTACAATCTGAAGTGCATTTTTGGAAATCTTCTCTGTGACTAACTTTTGATTTTTAGAATTGATTACAATCTGCGTTATCAATATCAGAACCAGCAGCAAAACCGAAACTCCGCGATAGGCATTTCCTGCAACTCTGGTAAAGAAACCGATGATTCCGTCGTTGGTATTTCCCTTCAGAATCAAAGAATTGGGAAGAAAAAAAGAACCGTGATTGAGCGAAATCCATCCGTAGATCACTACCGGCGAAATAGCAAATAAGCCCAAAGCAATACTTTTTGCATATTCTCTTTTGACGAAGAAAAGATATACACAGATGAAGAATATAAAGAATAAACTCTCGTACCGGAAACCTGTTGCTAAGATGGATAGCAATGCCAGAATGGAAAAGTTTCTGGGAGAGTTCTCTTCAAGATATTTCTGAAACCAAAGCAAAGCAGAGATGATAGCCAAGGTATGGAAAACATGCTCCATTCCCGTCATAATCATCAGATGCAACGGCATCAGAAAAACAACAGCTGACAGAAAAACAATATAAGTCGTATTTGAAAATTGTTTGAAATAGTGATGAGAAATAAGTACCAGACCAATGCCAGCAATACTATTAGCCACCAAAGGAATATATTCCCAATTTCCAAAAATCTTGATCAAAACAGCTAACAGAAATGTGAATAATGGTGAGGATGTCGTGGATGAAAACTCGTATTGCGTGATTCCCCAAGTTCCAAATTCGGCAAAATTCTTAGCCATAGAAAGATGGATATACGCATCATCCAAAGGATAAATATAGCGTCCCGCAAAATCTACAACTAGCTGAATATTGAAGAAAATCAATAATCCTAAAACTAAAAACAGGAGTATAACAGTAAGGGTATTTTTCATCGTTTTAATTAATTACTCCAAAGGAAATTTTGATATTTGTCCGGCGTGAATCTACCTGCGTTACCTTGGTATTTTACAAATACAAAGTAGTAGAAAATCATAAAAACAACAAAGAAAAGGTGGGTCAGTTTTTTTATGTTTTTATTATCCATTGCAGCAATCATATTTGTAATGACCAATGACGCAAATGCCAAATATGCGCCGACCAGCCTTGTGGAAAATACAGGATTGCTTCTCATTATAAAATAGAGACAGACTCCCATGACGAGGAGATTCCGCATATATTCGTAATAATAGATTTTCTGACAAGCAACTTTGTCGTATGTGATAATTAGGAAACTAAAAACAAGAATCTGTCCATCCATAAAACTTGATCCGGCTGCTTCATAATTGATGTAGCCGTTATAACCATTGGAAACATCCTGAACATTCAGCGTATCCAAAAATGAGGAAAACAAATTGTAAATCTGGAACGGAGACAAAATCACAGAAGCCAAAATCGCATAAAAAATTCTGCTGGAGTTCATAGGAATCGTTGCAAGCCAATAAGCCGGGAGAAAAATAATTGTAGACTTATGAAATCCATAAGCAACGTACAGGCACAACAGATACCACCAGACTTTTCTGTCCTTGATGAATCGAAAAGAAATCATACACATCGTCATCCCTAAGGCCTGTCTCATGTGGCCGCTATCCGCAATGAAGTAGCCGGGAATGAAAAACAGAAGAATCGCAAAAACCGGATATTTCGAATCTTTGTAGAACACCATCATCTTCCCACCAATGCTGATAATAGCCGATACAAGTGTAAACTCTTTGAAGGGAAATCCGGTTGCAAATACCCATTTGTTGAGCATTGCATACATCCACTCGATATCAATTCTCGATTCTCGGAAAAGCATTTTATCTACCAACTGATCGTAATCAACCGTTGGAAGATAATCCGAGTACATGGTCAAATATACTGGATAATCTGCACCAACATAATTTCTGTAACCTACTGCTATTATCAGATATACACCAATAGTCCAAAAAATAAATTTTGGAGTTTTAGAATTTTCGTCACTATTGACCTCTACAAAACTGTAAAAAATCAAAACAACAAAAATAATGGTGAAAATCGGGTGTAGAAATGCCATTAATTGACTTTGTAATAAGTGTTTTTTTGTTAGAATCTTCAAATATAATTCTTATTTTAAAATTATTAAACAAGTATTATTTTGATTTGATTATTTGGAAGTTCAATTACTTTTTAATCATTTTTTTCAGCAGATACAATCTCACAGGCTCTTCGAAATATTTAAAAGCCAGATCAGCCATTGCCAGATTAATACTAAACAAAATCAGTAACTGGATTGGACTAGAGATATATTCTGGAATGTTCAGATGTCCAATGTAGTTTTGAAACGGTTTGAACACATAAAATGCTGTAAGCTGAAACATATAGAAAGCAAACGATATATTGCCCAGATAAACCATTCTTTTTGAGTTGAAGAACTGATCAAAATAAGTGGGAAAAGATAGAGAATAGATCATTCCTGCAAACAAAAGCATACACAGCGCATCAACTTTATAATCAGTCATTGTCAGTATCAGCAAAATTGCTGCACTTACTCCGAAAATCGTACTTGCAGATTTTTTAGAAATATCAAAATCAAACCTCAGCAAACCGATACAAATTCCCAGAAAAAACTCAGGAACGATTCTTTCCAGACCATTGTAGGTATATTGGTTGAGGTCAAAATTCTCTATTCTAAACCATCTTACAATGAAGAAAAGCACTACCAAACCAAGAGCAATCCGACCGATTATTTTATTGAATTTAATGACAAGGACTGCCGAGACAAAAAGAAAAACGTAGGCAAACCACTCATCCGACAAACTCCAGGAATGCGTGTTCCAGCTCAGGGCATCATTGATATTCCAGGCGTGGATCATCAGAAGATTGGAAATAATATGATCTGGTCTGATCACCAAATCTTTTTGATAAAAAACATATTTCCCAACCAAAAGAAGGATCCCAACGATACAGAAGGTTAAAATCTGAAGCGGATAGATTTTTGCAAATCTCTTGACCAGAAAATGATAATATTTCTTCGTATTGACCTCTTCTAAAAAAAAGCTTTTATGATAAGCATAAGTGAGAATGAAGCCGCTCAGAACAAAGAAAATATCGACACCCAGATAACCTTTCTTGAAGAAAAAATTACTCATCCCACCTGTGTAAACACAAAAATGATAGAGAAAAACCCAAAGGGCGGTGTAGAACCTCAGTCCTGTCAAATTATTCAGCATTGTAATATTACCAATAAAAATTACCAATCATCTGCATCCCAAATGTCTGAACAAGACAGAGTAAAAACAAAATTCTGAACTGACTTGCACTTATATCCCTCAGCAAAATCAAAAAATAAGGCACAAGAAACAGACACGCTCTCGCGGTTTCGCCCGTTCCGTAAGCACCAGTAAGAAACATCGCAGATATAGCAGCTATAGCTGAGAAAAACAGAATGTTGATTTTAGAATTTTCAAAAACTTCTGTTCCGGGCTTCTTAGAAAACAAGACCGCCAGAAATCCAAAAGACAAAAACAACAATATCTCTCCGATATCTTCCAGCCTTGTCATCAGATACACAAAAGGCTGATGAAGCAGCCGGAAACCATCCGGATTTTCCGATTTTGAAGCCTGCAAAAAAGTATCGAGATGATGATAACCTGTTGTGGTATAAATGAGGACAAAACTGAGAACAAAAACCACTGTCACCATCAAACTCAGCCACACAAAATTCCATTTCCCTTTCATCACAAAATAGAAACTGAGGCAACCTAGAAATGCAAACAGAAACAATCCCGAAAAGGTGATGAGGTTGGTTAATATCAATCCTAAACTTATCAAAATGAAGGAAACCGCATCAATTTTATTTTGGTTAAGGATTCTCGCAAAGCCTAACATAAAAATCAGTGACGAGGTCAAAACCAACGCATCTATAGACACCAAAAGATAGATATTAAGGGAAGGAATAATGGCAAACAGTAGCAGCATCCACTTACGCCTTGTCTCTTCAAAATTGAGATAAATCAGAATCTTGTAAAACAACGGGAAAGAGAGGCAACCAATTGTAAAGAAGACTATGCCTAGCGTTTCTATATTAGAAATAGTCAGAATCCAATAATGAAGTAGCGTGATAAAAGGCGGATGCGTCTTGGTGTGCATCTGGAAATGTTCCATATTTTTGGAAAAATCCCTCAGCCATACAACGCCATCTTTGATTGCCAGCGCATCGGTATAATATTGTCTTCCTTTCAAATAAAACGGTTGCAGAAAAGCGATATCGAAGTTACCCTGGCTCAGATTTCCTAAAATCACCAGTAAGATGACGATGGGAAACAGCAGATAAACATTCAGTTTTCCCGAATATTGAAACGCAAAAATGCCGCTCAGCAAAAACAGAAAGGCGAAGAGAAAGCCACTCCACAAGAACTGGTTGGGATAGATGACAGAAATTGGGAAAAGAATGCCAGTTCCAGTATAACCACCCTGAATTTGATAGTAGAAGTTGGCGCCCGCCAACGCTACCCAAATAAAAATAGCTACAAAAAAAACCATCCAGGGAAAGTTTTTAAAATCTGTCCATTGTAGTTTTTCACCCATCAGGAAATGTGTTTTCTTGGTTTGAGCGTCAAAAATATTAATAAAACTTCAGATTGTTTGATTAATTTTTTGGTTGAATCGTTAAGAGACAAGATTTTCGGCAATTTTACAAACAATTTTTATTAACTCTCGGGAAATAGAAACAACATTTCGGTAATCATTATTAGGATAAAGTGAGATAAAAAATCCATCACTATTGCGTTTTACATCTATTATTTGTAGGATAAACGCAACTATCTATATTTTATATTAACGCAATGCGTATATTTGGGTGTTGTAGCCAATTTTAAAAACAAACCATATGATTAGAAAAATATTAAACGGATATGAACATTATGAATGTTCAAGATGTGGAGAAGAAACATACGAAGATGCGGACTATTGTCAAATATGCGGACATAGTTTTAGCTCAATTCAAAATGAAGTTGAATTGGAGGATAGTGCACACGAAGATGAAACAATTTGCGTTCTAGTTGGTGCTCAAAAATCTGGAATTTTCACTTTCACGCAACTGAAAAAAGATATGACACCAAAAATGCTACTGAATTTACCAAGCTTTCAAGGACAAAGAATGATGGCGGAAGCAAATCCATATGAATTTTATGTTTTCAAAACAGAAAAATATCCATATCTATCTCAAGGAACCCAAATCAATCTCAACTTTGAATATTATGACAAGTTCAGAACAAATAGTGGACATACAATTTATTTTGACAAAAGGCATTTTTCACAATTTGATGTAAACGAACTTAAGACGTACAATTTTAACTGAAAAAAAACTGGCTACAACAAGGGTTTTGCAATAGTGGGGCGAAACTGCAAAGTTCAACAGTAGTTCTTCGGTTCAACTTTTGTGCAAAATTGAAGCTTTGTGCTTCGATTGCCCCACCATCGCAAAGCCCCGAAACGTTAGCTGTAATATTAAACAAAATTTCGTAACCAAATACGGTTTTCCGTAATGAAACACAAAATTATAGTTTTACATTAGCAAAATAAATTATTAACTAATCAAAAAAAACAGATGGTAAGAAAAATTTTCCTTATTTCAACATTGACAATTATGTCAATTGCAACTTACGGACAAGACGTAAAAAAAGAAGCTGAAAATGTTAAAACAAAAATGGACGTTTTTGCATCCAAAACAGGAAGCATAACAAAATTTGTAGATACAAAACTTCCAAATCTAAAAGCAACTTATGGTTCAGCTCAAACAAGAATTAGAAAAATTACAAACGGAACAACTTCCGCATTCTTTTATCAAATAGAAAAAGAAGGAAAATATAGTAGCAATACTGCTTCAATTGAATATAGTGACTTGACAGAAATTTTGAAAGCTTTAAAAGTTTTAAAAACAGATGTTGCAAATGATGTTTCTGCAAATCCTGACTATATGGAAAATAAATTTGTTACAGTTGATGGATTTCAAGTTGGTTATTTTATAAGTGGTGGGAAAGCCAGTTGGTACATAAAACTTGAAAAATATGGTTCAGATAACACCTTATTTATTGACAACGGAGATACTATTGAAACCGCTTTTACAGATGCAAAAAATAAAATAGACGAACTTAAAAAATAAACAAAATGAAGAAATTATTACTTTCTGCCGTAATTCTTGTTTGTAGCTTAACAATGAAAGCTCAAACTGTAAATGACATTCCACTAAAAGACATTGATGTAGAATACGTACAAATTGTTGGAACTTCAAAACTTTTAAGTACCAAACTAACCATCGAAATAGACTTTGGACAAAAAACAAAATTTTTCTCTTCTGGTAAAGAAACAATTGTGAAAGATTTAGACGGAAAAGCAGTCGATTTTAATTCAATGATTGACGCTTTGAATTTTATGTCGAAAAATGGCTACGAATTTGTAAATGCTTATGCAATTACGGTTGGAAATCAAAATGTATATCATTACTTATTGAGAAACAAGAAACACAAAAGCGAATAAAAAAACTACAGCCAACAAGGGTTTTGCAATAGTGTGGCGAAACTGCACAGTTCAACGGCAGTTCTTCGGTTCAACTTTTGTGCAAAATTGAAGATTTGTGCTTCTATTGCCCCACCATCGCAAAGCCCCGAAACGTTAGCGGTCAGGCTTACCACAAAACTCACACAAAAGAGAAAAAAATGATAAAGAGTCTATTATTAATAATTGTAAGTGCCGGACTTTTTTCCTGTAAGCAAGCTAATAAATCAGCGACGAAAAATGTTGATGTAGAACCAGTAAATTCAGAAAAAAACACCCAAAATGACAAAGATATTTTTACTAAATATGAATATTCTGATTCCGAAGAAAAGAGTATAACAATACAAAATGGATACCCAAGAGGCGGAATAAAATACATTGATCCTAATGGCAACGAAAGTAGTTATGCTGTATTTTGGACACGATTTATTAATGAAACAGATAATCCTCTAGAATTGGAAATTGACTTACCTATAAATTCATACGAGATTTCAAATTTTCCAGGAAAAAACTTTAAAATATTAGTTCCCAACCACAATATAACCTATGACAAAATTCCATTAATAAACCCGACAGATTTGAAATCTTTTTTAGATAACAATATTCATAAACCAGCTTTATTCAAAAGAACTATAAATCCAAAAGAATCAAGGGGTTTTTATTTTGTAATGCTTATCTCGACGCTTGAAGCAACTGGTATGACAAGAACGGAACTTAAACTCAAAGGACAAGAACTTTTTTATAAAATATCAAGGTATTCCAAAACGAAACCTGCAACAATAATTGACGAAAAAGAAATTCATTGTGGAAGTATAAATTTGAAAAATTTGAAGTTGCGGAAATAACAAAGCCAGCCGCCAACAGCGGTTTTGTGAGATTGCGAATTTTGTGGTAAATTCACGTTCACGTTTCGCAAAAAGTTTTATCTTAGTGGAAAGTTTAGCGGTTACGAACTTCGCAACCTCGCAAAGCCACGAAACGTTGTCCGCTATGCCAGCAAAACTCGTCTGACAAGCAAATTTCTGACTTTTTTGAATCTTATAAGAATCTAGCCCAAAACTCTTTGAACAACAACGCAAAATCAGCATTTTAACGGAATTTTTGCCGACATAAATGCAACGAATAACCACCA
>JBCNLQ010000020.1:0-60548 GCA_039595375.1 Chryseobacterium sp. | reverse complement strand
AAGCCGAAAGTCCGGCGATTCCTCTTCCTACAATCAGAAATTTAGTCTTGATCTGTTCCGAAGGTTTTGGAAAATCTTTTGCCCAAAGTCTGTGTCCCAAAACGTGATTGGTTCCTGTGATTTTCAGCAAAATCGATTTGGATTTCTGCTTGCAGTATTGCAAAAACGGCAACATCAATCCTGCCCAGAAGATGATTTTAAGAAAAGATTTACGTGAAAATTGATTGGTGGAAGCTGGCAAAAGTTAATTATTGTTTTGAAATGCTTTTGTAATTGTCTTCTGGATTTTGGAAATTATTGATGATACGGTGAATTCGTAATAAATCATCTTGATAATCATAAATGATGTAATTATGTTTGGTTACCAGATATTTCATAAATACAGTATTTTCATATTTTTCAAAATACACATTACCAACTTCCAAAATAGAAATTGCATTGTCTAATAAATCAAAAAAGCCGAAAACAACATCTTGATTCCATTTTCTCAAAAGGTAAGATTCGATGTCATCAATATCTTGTTGGGCTTCTACTGAAATATCAACTTTGAACATCTTTAAATCTATTGATTAAAGATTCTCTCTTAGCTTTCATAAATTCGTGATAAGGAATACTTCTTCCCGTTCGGAAATCTTCTTCGGATCTTTTTAGCGATTCTAAAATTTCTTCCTTGGTTTCGTTTCGGTAAACAGGCTCCATTACTTTCGCAATAGCCAGCAATTCTTCGGAAGTGAATCTTTTTTCTTTCATTTTTTTAAAAAAAGTTGGTTTTTTGATTCCCGTTTTCTCGATAATGTAAGATATTTTGAATGGCGATTCTTTCAGAATTAAATCAATGCTATTTTGTATTTCGATGTATTTTTCTATTTCAGCTATCATATTTTTATAATTTAAATATCAATTAATGATACAAATATAATCAATTATATACACTTTACTATTGAATTTTTCCCCATTCTTCATCAAAATATCGGACTAAAATCTGATTGTCCAATCGGTTAATTTCCAGATTATCAGCCTTCATATCTTTACTGAAATAGGACATTTGCGCAAAATTATAATCGTAAAACTTAAGATTCGGAAGTTTTCTTACAATCTGATTATCAATGGGTTGAAATGATGCAAAACAAAATCCCCATTCGCCAAAACTCGGGACATAAGTGTGATAAGCTATTGTGAAGGGAAAAATCTGATTGATGGTTTTCTCGATGCACCAAAACGATTTCGGAGCGAAATAAGGCGATGTGGTTTGCACTACGATTTTAGTATCAATGGTCGTGATTTTCTCCAATTCCTTATAAAACTGAAGCGAATATAATTTGCCTAAACTATAATTAGACGGATCCGGAAAATCAATGATAATCACATCATATTTTTTCTTGTTTTCTTTCACCCAAATGTAGGCGTCTTTGTTAATTACTTCAACTTTTGGATTGGAAAGCGCGCTATGATTCAGCTTTTTCATTGTTTCATTATCTCTGAAAAAATTGGTCATTTGGCCGTCCAGATCTACGAGTGTAATATTTTTAACCTCTTTATACTTCAAAACTTCCCTCACTGCAAAACCATCGCCTCCACCCAAAATCAAAACGTTGGAAATATGCTTTGCCATCGACATCGCCGGATGAACCAATGCCTCGTGATAGCGATATTCGTCGGCAGAAGAGAACTGGAGATTATTATTAAGATATAGTCTGAAATCTTTGTTATTCCTTGTCAAAACAATTCTTTGATAAGGCGAACTGTTGGCATAAACGATGTTCTCACCGTACAGTTTCTCTTCAGAAAATGATAAAAGACTGTCGGAAAAAATGAAAAGCATTAACAAACCTATAAAAGCAACAATAGATTTGATTTTCAGTCCGATAGGATTTTTCAGTTCTTTTTCCAGATAGAACGAGAGAAAAATGGCGATGGAAATATTAATCAACCCGAAAAAAAGTGGTGTTCTGATAATTCCCAAACTTGGAATCAAAACCAAAGGAAACAAAATGGAGGCTAATAAAGCGCCAATATAATCAAACGCAAAAACGTTGGAAACCAAATCTTTGAAAGCGACTTTGTCCTTCAGGATATTCATCAATAACGGAATCTCCAACCCTACCAAACATCCAGTTACAAAAACAAAAAGGTACAAAACCGGTTCAAAATGCTGAACCGTATTGAATAAAAAGAACAACACCACCGAACTGATTCCGCCAATGACACCAACGAGAATCTCAATTTCCACAAATTTATTCAGCAAATCCCTGTGAATAAACTTGGCAAAATACGACCCAACACCCATCGAAAACAGGTAAACGCCGATGATGAAAGAAAATTGCTTAACAGAGTCGCCCAAAAGATAACTGGCCAAAGCACCGGCAACCAACTCATAAATCAGTCCGCAAGTGGCGATGACAAATACCGAAAAAAGTAATAACAGCTCAAACGAAACTCGTTTTTTATCCATGAATTGCGGCGCTGATAATGATGGAAATCCCGATGATAAAAGCTCCGAAAATAATGGCTAATGCAGTATTGTTATTTTTCGAGATTTCGTGCCAGGTTTTTTCAGGCGTTAGTCTTTCAATGATTAAGTAGCAAAACAATAAGATGGCTATTCCCAAAAAAGAATATAATATCGAATTAAGTATTGGTAAATAATTAAAATCTCCCATAATCAATGTTTTTAAAATTTATTTGTGATAATATCTGTAAACGGACGTTCCGTGCGATCTGTATCTAGTGGTTCCGTCTCTGTATTTTTCTGTCTTAGCACAATCACAAAACTGGTTTCCCGTGTAAGTTAAATACAAAAACCAGCCGAAAAAAAATATGCCGACAGAAAGTAGAAGCTTGTTGTTTCTGATGTAGTCTGTTATCTTTTCCATCTTTTATTTTTCAAAAGGTGAATAATTACTGTTTTCCCATTTTGCTTTATCAAACACACTTTTACCCCAGTAATTGAGAAGAACAACCACGAGCATAATTCCCAGTATGATGAAGTAATTCCAAAAACTGACTGGTTGCCAATTTGCCTGGATGTCAAACGCTGGATTGGAAGAATCTTTGTCTGGAATAGATGCAGAAAAATCTGGATTAGATTTTTTGAATAGCTTCGCCTGTTGTATTTCATTGTAAATTAAGGAATCATTGTTCTTCAAATTATCCAGATTATACGCCGTTCGGTCTTGAGAAGCGAGAATGGTCACGTCTACAAAACCGTCGCCTGTGAATGTAAAAGATTTAGTCCCGTCTGGGGAGTAAAATGTCTCGCCGACAGGTTGTTCAAAACCTTCTTTCTGAGCATTGATGGCAAAATGATATTTTCCGGGAGCTACACCACAGAAATTAAACTCCTTATTTTTACTGCCTTCTGACCAACTCTCCCCTCCTTCGTAACCGTGATATTGTTCTACATCTTGCGAGGTATATTCTATCTCGTTTGTTTTTTCGTTAATGAGACTCAGTTCTACATTGGCCCAAGAGTTATCTACATTAGAATAAAGCTTAACATTGAGCGGCGCAGATGCACCTTGCAAATCAAATGATTTTGAAATCAACTCTTTATTGTGGACGGAATCAAATCTAATCCTATCACTCAACACTTCATAATTGGTTCTGGAAATGGTCTGATATAACTGAAAAATGCTCATTAACAAAGCCACGATTACTAAAACATTGACGAGTTGTCTTACATTGATATAATAAGGCTGAACAATTCCAATTCCGGAATAGTTCGGCATATAGCTGGGCTTAAATTGTCTTTTGATTTCGTATCTGGAAATGTGTTTTCCCCAAAAAAACCTTCTCTCGCTTCCAACTTGCTCTGTTGAAACCAATTCGGTTCCATTGACAAATTCTTTGTACGTGGCCAAAGTAAATTTTAATTTGTCTTCGAAGAAACCCGTCGCTGCTTCAATATTGTTAGGCGAAGATTCGTACCACCGGTATTTCTTACCTTCAAATTCCGCATGAAATTTGAATTCTTTCTGAGGCATTTTCTTTGGCAGCATAAAAACCCAATGTCCGCTACTCTCACTTAAAAAAGCGTCATTTAGATTTTTATCTTTGAGGTAATATTCCCGCCAAAAGACCGAACTTCCGTATTTCCTAACAACAATGGCAACAATTTGATACTCGGTTCCATCAATTTTACCTTTTTGTCCAATATCTAAAGCGACGTTCTCTGTAGGTTTTTTTACTCTCTTTACAATCGTCTTATTTTCGGTATCAATCAGCATCGCGCAAGATTTACAGACATAATTTTCGACTGTAAAATCTAGATCAATACCATTTTCGGTCTTGCAGCTTGGACAGATATGCACCATCATCTTCGGATTTTATGTTCTTTGATGATTTCTCCCTCGAAGTAATCTATCAGCCTAGAACTAATCTTTTCAACTTTCGCTGTATTGTCTCCATAATAATTACAGAGTAACAAATCTAAAGTCAATTGCCCAAATTCTGGCCAAGTGTGAATACAAAGATGTGATTCCTTGAGAATTATTGCGGAAGTAAAACTGCCATTATTAAAAATATGAAAAGTCTCCCCTACTACTTCGGTATCACATTCCGCAAGAAGTTTTTTGGCGTAATTTAAATAAGAAAAATAATTGGTTAGCAAATCCGGATTCCCGACTTTCAGGGTCAAAAGAACATGCAATCCTTCCTGATAAATTTCTAACGTTTTCATCATTAATAGTTATCGCTAGGCAATATCAGAATTTTTTAAAAATCTGACAACAGAAAAATAAAAAAGCTACAAAAAATTGTAGCTACAATTGAATTTTATTTCTTCGGCAGAAAAACCTCAGCCAGCATACAACGGGCGCTTCCGCCACCGTTGGTTTCTATCACTTCCAAATCGGAGTAGATTATTTCGCAATAGTTTTCAATCGCTGAGATTTGTTCCGGATTGAGAGATTTGTACGCACTTTGGCTCATCACAAGAAATTTTTCTCCGGATTGATTCTGAACCTGAAGCATATTTCCGGCGAACTTCTGCATCTGATCTTCAGAGATTTCTATCAATTCCTTTCCGGAGTTTTTGATGGTTTTGATGACATTGTTTCTCTCGGATTCATCATCGATACAATCCAGACAAATCACCACGAACTGATCTGCAACACACATCATCACATTGGTGTGATAAATCGGTAATCTTTCTTCGCCGGCTGTCTGATAAGAATGGAAAACCACAGGTTGGAATCCAAACTCACTGCAGAATTTCCTGAACAAATTTTCATCCAATCTAAGCGAAACCGAACCGTAAGCAAGTTTATTATCGTGGTCGAAAATCATACTTCCTGTTCCTTCCAGGAATTGATTGTCTTTTTCGGTTCCAGAATAATCGATAACTTCGGTTACATCAAACTGATTTTTGATTTGGTCGATAATATCATCACGTCTTTCCAAACGTCTGTTTTCTGCAAACATTGGATACAAAACCACTTTTCCATCACTGTGAAAACTTACCCAATTATTAGGAAATATCGAATCTGGCGTTTTGGGTTCTAATGTATCTTTTATGGTGATAACATTAATGCCCTTGGCTCTTAATTTTTCAACAAAAGCATTAAATTCTTTCAAAGCCTCGCCTTGAACATTGCCTTCCTGCTGAACTTGGAAATAATTGTTAACCGCCGTTTGCTCATTAAACCCGAAAGCAATCGGTTCTATCATTAAAACTGTATTTGTTGTTTGCATTTTTATTAGAAATATAAAGTTTATAGCTCTTGCTGATTTTCAGATTTAGCAAATCATTTTAAAGAATCAGTACAATTTGCCTTATTTACGAGAAATGATTTTTTAATTATTCTCTTACCAACGGCAAAGTCGAACATCTCAAAAGTCCGCCCATCTTGGAAATCTCGCGGTAAGGGATTTCTTCAACAGTTATTCCCCATTCGTTGCGGAAATGGTCGTTCATTCTTGTGAAAGCTCTATCGGAAACAACTACATCTGGAGCGATGGAGAAGACATTGGGAAACATTTGGAACATTTCTTCGTCATTGACATTGAAACAATTTTCTTCCCCAAAAATATCGATAACCAGTTGATAATCATCTTCATCCACGAACCCATTTTTATAAATCACACATTTGTCCTCACCAATCGGATTGAAGGTACAATCCAAATGTAAAATACCTTCATAAGGTTTGGTGTCATTTTTCTTTAAATCAAGGTCGATGATTCTCTTTTTGGGGAAATATTCTTTCAAAATTTCAACGGCATACTCATTGGTTCTGGCAGTTTTTAAGTTACGATAATCCGGGCTGTAACTTGTTCCAACGAAAAGAAACTCATCCCAAACGATGACGTCGCCACCTTCGATATGTGCTTTTTCGGGAAGATTGATGACATTTCGCCAAGACACTTTGTCGATGATGTGTCGGTAAGCTTCCTGTTCATCGGCTCTGTCTGGGATAATGTTGGAAATAATCATTTTATCCTCAATCACAAAAGCTACATCGCGGGCAAAAACCTGATTGTAGTCTTTGATAATTTTCGGACGAAAAACCTCAACATCATATTTCTTCAGCACTTTTTCAAACTCTGTCATTTCTGAAACAATATCTTCTTCCGTGGGGTAGATTCCGTTCTCAATCGTGTTATAGGATTTGGCATCGTAACTTTCTGCCAGTGTAGGAATTCCGCCGTTGGATTTTGGTTGTCCCAGCACTACTGATTTTAGTCTTCCAGTTTCGTTTTTGATATTAAGATTCATAAATAATGAGAATTAAGCAAATATAAATAAAGCATCGGAATAACGGTGGATTCAGGAATAATATCTATTTTAAATTTTAATCAAACTGATTTGCGTTCCCGCAGTGAATGGTTTCCAAAAAATAATCCCCAAAAACTGATTTTCGGGGATTAATAATTTATTTAAAAGTGATTATCTGCTCTCGATATCAAGGTAATTTCTTTCTTGAGCACCTTGGTAGATCTGTCTTGGTCTTCCGATTGGGTCACCTTTCAGCCTCATCTCTCTCCATTGAGCGATCCATCCTGGCAATCTTCCTAGTGCGAACATTACAGTGAACATTTCTGTAGGGATTCCCAAAGCTCTGTAAATGATTCCGGAATAGAAATCTACGTTTGGATATAATTTTCTTTCGATGAAGTACTCGTCTTCCAAAGCCACTTTCTCCAACTGCATCGCAATGTCAAGGGCTTTATCCTGAATACCTAATGAGTTCAAGATATCATCTGCCGCTTTCTTGATAATTTTTGCTCTTGGGTCAAAGTTTTTGTAAACTCTGTGTCCGAAGCCCATTAATCTGAAATTATCGTTCTTATCTTTAGCTTTCTCAACCCATTTATTTACATCGCCACCATCTTTTTCAATCAATTCCAGCATCTCGATAACTGCCTGGTTGGCACCACCGTGAAGTGGCCCCCAAAGTGCAGAAACTCCTGAAGAGATAGAAGCAAAAAGACCTGTGTGAGCAGAACCAACCATTCTTACTGTAGAAGTAGAACAGTTTTGCTCGTGATCTGCGTGAAGGATTAATAATTTATCCAAAGCTGCAACCACAACCGGATCCATCACGAAGTCCTGATTTGGAAGTTTGAAAGCCATTTTGTAGAAATTTTCTACATAGTTCAAGCTATTATCTCCGTGATTGATTGGCAAACCTTGTGTTTTTCTGTAGGTCCAGGCACAAAGATGAGAGAACTTTGCAATCATCAATTCTGCAGCCAGGTCCATTTCTTCTTTTGATTGTACATTGACCGCCTTCGGGTTGAAAGCCGTTAACGCAGAGGTCAATGAAGACAAAACGCCCATTGGATGTGCAGAACGAGGGAAAACATCAATCAGTTTTTTAAGCTCGTCTGCAACAAAATTATATTTTTTGATATTATTTTCGAAGCTGTTGAACTGCTCTTGTTTTGGTAATTCTCCGTGAAGCAAAAGATACATCACTTCGGTGAAATTTGACTTTTCAGCAATCTGTTCAATAGGATAACCTCTGTAAAGCAATTCTCCTTTATCACCGTCTAGGTAAGTAATTTCACTGATTGTTGCACCTGTGTTTTTGTAACCAAGATCCAAAGTAATCAATCCAGTTTGGTCTCTCAATTTGGAAATATCAATTCCTCTGTCTCCGATAGTACTATCTACGATTGGATATTCAAAGCTTTTCCCGTCGTAATTTAATATAACTTTGTTATCTGACATTTTTTAAAAATTTATGTGTTAAATATAACACTTTAGTTGTAAATGATGAACTGACAAAAGTCATATCCTACAATCGATTCTATTAATATCAATTATTGAACAAATAAAATAATTTATTATCAAAAACTCATTATTGTAATCGTTTGATTTTCAAATCAATAAAAAATAAAAGCATCTCAAAAACTTGAGATGCTTCAAATTATAAATTTTTGTTAAAATTATCTTTTGATTTTGAAAGCGTCCAATCCCGGGAAAACAGCCGTCTCTCCAAGTGCTTCTTCAATTCTCAATAATTGGTTGTACTTCGCCATTCTATCCGATCTGGAAGCAGAACCAGTTTTAATTTGACCACAGTTTTGTGCAACTGCTAGATCTGCAATTGTAGCATCTTCTGTTTCACCAGATCTGTGAGACATTACAGTTGTATATCTGTTTTGTTGCGCCATTTGTACAGCAGCCATTGTTTCAGAAAGAGAACCGATTTGGTTAACTTTTACAAGGATTGAGTTTGCCGTATTTTCTGCGATACCTCGGGACAATCTCTCAACATTAGTTACGAATAAATCGTCACCAACCAACTGAACTCTGTCTCCGATTTTATCTGTCAATTCTTTCCAACCTGCCCAGTCATTTTCCTGCATCCCATCTTCTATCGAGATAATTGGATATTTGTTTGCCAAGTCTGCCAGATAAGAAACCTGCTCGCTGCTAGAGAATACCGGCGCATCTGGTGTCTGGAATTTTCTATAATCGTAAACACCATCTTTGTAGAATTCTGAAGCCGCACAATCCAATGCAATCATTACATCATCACCAGGTTTGTAACCTGCTTTTTCAATAGCTTGCAACAAGGTATCTAGAGCATCTTCAGTTCCTGTGAAAGTTGGAGCAAATCCACCTTCGTCACCAACTGCGGTTGACAAGCCTCTTCCGTGAAGAATAGATTTCAAACTGTGGAAAATCTCAGTTCCTTTTCTCAAAGCGTGAGAGAAAGAATCTGCTTTTACCGGCATTACCATAAATTCCTGGAAAGCGATAGGCGCATCTGAGTGAGAACCACCGTTGATAACGTTCATCATTGGAACAGGAAGTGTGTTTGCATTTACACCACCAACATATTTATAAAGTGGCATTCTCAGTTCGTTAGCTGCAGCTTTTGCAACCGCCAAAGAAACTCCTAAGATTGCATTTGCACCTAATTTTCCTTTGTTTGAAGTTCCATCAAGATCGATCATTACAGCATCAATCAGATTTTGTTCGAAAACTGGAAGACCAATTAATTCCGGAGCAATAACTTCTTTTACATTTTCAACCGCTTTCAAAACACCTTTTCCAAGGTATTCTGATGCACCGTCTCTTAGTTCAACTGCCTCGTGCTCACCTGTAGAAGCACCAGAAGGTACAGCTGCACGTCCCATTGCTCCACTTTCTGTGAAAACATCTACTTCAATTGTTGGATTCCCTCTGGAATCTAAAATCTGTCTTGCTTCGATAAATGAAATGTAACTCATTGTCTTGATGTTATTTTTTTAAGATTTTTAATTTGTTGCGTTAAAAGCATTGCAAATTTAAACATTTTTAAAATATTATGTGATGAATCATTTCTTAACATTCTCCACAAATAAAAATTGGGCCAATTATTTAACGATTCTGTATTTTACTTTTACAACGCCGGACCTGAGGTTCGATATTTTCTTGAAAGCGCCTTGGCTCAAATCAAATTCTCTCGCAGGTTTTATCGGACCTCGATCATTAACAGTAATGATTACCGCTCTGTCATTCTCCACATTAACAATTTCTACACGCGTACCAAATGAAAGAGATTTGTGAGCACCAGTCATTTTGTGATGTCTGTAGGTCTCTCCACTTGCTGTTTTATTTCCGTCAAATTTGTCAGCATAATAAGATACAGATGTAGATTTGTAACCGGAAAATCCACCGGAAGATTTCCGACTTCCACAAGAAATTACGAATATCAACAGCAACAAAATGTATTTTTTAAAGACAGATAGGTATATTTCGTAAAAAGTTTTCATTATAATAATTTACAAAGGTTAATAAATGCACAATAAAAAATGTTAATTGTTCATTAATATTTTGTTTATATTGCAGAAATTTCTAAATTCGAATTATAAATCATTTTAGAATTAATCCAAACCTAATTTTTTAAATGAATTACGAAAGTATAAAATTAACGATAGACAGAAAAATTGCAGTTGTCACTATCAACAGACCAGAAAGCTTAAATGCTTTGAACGCTCAGGTTTTCAACGATTTGGAAAAAGTGTTTGATAGGTTGGCTTCTGATAAAAATGTCAACTGTATTATCGTTACTGGAAGTGGTGAAAAATCTTTTGTAGCAGGAGCAGATATCAAAGAATTCTCTGCCTACAGCTCAGAAAAAGCGAAGGAACTGTCAAAAAGAGGACATTCGGTTTTTCAGAAAATAGAAGATTTTAGCAAACCTGTAATTGCGGCAATCAACGGTTTTGCTCTAGGAGGAGGACTTGAACTGGCGCTCTCTTGCCACATCAGATATGCTTCTGAAAATGCAAAATTAGGTTTACCAGAAGTGACTTTGGGATTGATTCCTGGTTACGGGGGAACTCAAAGACTTCCAAAATTGGTAGGTAAAGGGTTGGCTAATGAGATGATTTTCTCTGCAAAAATGATTAATGCGGACAAAGCCAAATCTATTGGTTTGGTAAATGAAGTATTTCCGTTGGAAGAATTGCTTGAAAAAACGCAGGAACTAGCGCAGCAGATTGTTAAAAACTCTCCACTTGGCATTGCAAAAGCAATAGTAGCAGTTAATGCAAGTGACACAGAAAAAGGAATGGAAACTGAAGTAGATTCTTTCGGAGAATTATTTTCAGGATATGATTTCAAAGAAGGTGTTTCGGCATTTTTGGAAAAAAGAAAGCCTTCTTTCAATTAAATTTGGATAATGAATCATAACAAATTCGATATTGCTTACCTCAAGATGGCGTCTGAATGGGCAAACCTATCCTATTGTAAGAGAAAAAAGGTAGGTGCGCTTATCGTAAAAGACAGAATGATAATTTCTGACGGCTACAACGGAACACCTTCTGGCTTTGAGAATAATTGTGAGGACAAAGATGGAAAAACCAATTGGTTCGTCCTTCACGCAGAAGCCAACGCCATACTGAAAATAGCCAGCAGCACACAATCCTGCAAAGGTGCTACGTTGTATATAACGATGTCTCCGTGCAAAGAGTGCAGTAAATTGATATTGCAATCTGGAATCGAAAAGGTTGTTTATATGACCGGCTATTCTGATGACAGTGGATTAGAATTTTTAAACAACGCAGGAATCGAGATTTTAAATATTACAGAAGAAGAATTATATATTGTATGAGATAATATTATATTTTAAAAACAACTAAAAAACACAAATATGAATTGGTCCGAAAAAATTACAGACTTCTCAAATTTTCTAAAATTTGAGAAAAGCTTCTCTGATAACACACTAGACGCGTACGTTAGAGACATCAAGAAGCTGGAAAGCTTCGCTACAACAGAATTAGAAGATGTATCTCCACAAGATATTTCTTACGAAAATCTACAGGAGTTTATCTATCAACTTTCTAAGAAGAAAATCAGCGAGCGTTCCCAAGCAAGGGGAATTTCGTCCATCAAAGCTTTTTTCAAATTTCTATTAGAGGAAGAATACCGTGACGACAATCCCGCTTCGCTTTTGGAAGGTCCTAAATTAGGTCTTTATCTTCCCGATACCTTAAGCATGGATGACATCGACAGAATAATCAATAGCATTGACAAAAAAACAGACATTGGCCAAAGAAACCAATGCATCCTTGAAGTGTTATACGGTTGTGGACTTCGCGTTTCCGAATTAGTGGATTTGAAAATTTCTAATATCAATTTCAAAGAAGGTTTCATCATTGTAGAAGGCAAAGGTGAGAAAACCAGATTGGTTCCACTCGCAAGTTCTACCGCAGAATACCTGCAGGAATACATCCAAAATGTGAGGAAGAAAATAAAAGTCAATAAAAAAAATGAGGATATTGTTTTCCTGAATACCAGAGGTACCAGCATGTCCAGAGTGATTGTTTTCATCATCATAAAAGAGCTGACACAGAAAGCGGGAATCACGAAGAGTATTTCTCCTCACACGTTCAGACATTCTTTCGCAACACATTTATTACAAAATGGTGCAGACTTGAGATTCATTCAGGAGATGTTGGGACATAGTAGTATTACTACAACACAAGTTTACACACATTTGAAAACTGAGGAACTAAGAGACGTTATTTTGAATTTCCATCCAAGAAATAGAAATATGGCTTAGATTTTTTCTTTAAATTTATCCCGTGGAAGATTTAAAATTCTGCCCAAAATGTGGCCAGGAAAAATTACTATGGAACAATATTACCAAATTTAGTTGCAGCAATTGTGATTTTGTGTTATATCACAATACTGCTGCAGCTGTTGCGGTAATCATAAAATATAAGGACGAATTATTTTTTACAGTTCGGAATCAAGAACCTGGGAAAGGAAAATGGGATTTACCTGGTGGTTTTACAGACCCGAAGGAAAGTTCCGAAGAAACATGCTACAGAGAGCTGAAAGAGGAACTGAGTTTTGATATCAATCCTCACCGCTTAAAATATCTTGGAAGCCAGCCTAATGTCTATCCCTATAAAAATATCGAGTACAATACTTTGGATCTATTTTATATGTATGATGTTGAGGAAAAATTTGAAATAAAACTAGAAGAATCCGAAATATCAGCAGGCATTTGGGTTGAAAAGTCCGAAATAGATTTTGATAAAATTGCCTTCGAATCTCAAAAAAGATTTCTGAAACAATTCATACGATAAAGCTTATGGCATAGCTGTTTTTGACTGTTAAAAAGAAACTCCGGAACAATGAGTATTCCGGAGTTTTTATTTTATTTCCATTTGATATTGCAACCTAAACTCGGCCTCTGAAATTCTTCTTGCTCTGCACCAGCTAAAAGATTTTCAAAAGCGATAATCAAGTCTTCACCTGTCACTTCTTTTTGATTTCCTGGTCTGGAATCATCCATCTGACCGCGGTAAACCAAATTGAGATTCTCATCAAAAAAATAAAAATCTGGCGTGCAAGCAGCACTAAAAGCTTTAGCAACATCTTGACTTTCATCGTATAAATATGGGAATTTAAGCCCTTTTTCATCAACAAAATCCATCATCAATTCTGGAGAATCTGCTGGATATCTGCTGACATCATTAGAATTAATAGCAATAAATTCGATTTCCTGAGATTTATAATCTTCATACAATTCTTCCAATTTATCAATCACGTTCAAAACAAATGGACAATGATTGCACATAAAAATGACCAAAGTCCCTTTTTTTCCTTTCAAGGTCTCCAGAGATTGTAATTCGTTGTTTTTAGATGGATTGGGCAATTTGAAATCTGGAGCTTTCGTCCCAAGAGCCAACATATTTGAATTGGTATCTGACATATTTATTTGATTATAAGATTAAAATAGTATAAGATTAAGAAATTACTAAATCTCTGAATCATTCAATTTACTCAGCAAAGATAATGCTTCTTGCAGAGAATTATTGTAGTTTACCCAGTTAACATTTTGCAACTTTCTGTTCCAAGTCATTTGGCGTTTGGCGTATCGCCGGGAGTTTTTCTTGATTTCTTCGATGGCAAAATCCAGACTCCACTCTACATCAAAATATTGGAATAATTCTGAATAACCAACCGTTTGCAAAGCCACCTTATCACGGTCACTAATCAAGCCTCTAGCCTCTTCCAACAAACCATTCTCCATCATTTTATCTACACGAAGATTGATTCTTTCATAAATTTTTTCCCTTGGCGCATCAATACCAAATCGGATGGTCTCAAAATTTCTTTTCGCCTTTGGTGTACTAAGATTTTCGGTGTAAGTTTTATTGGTTTGCCAAATAATGTCAATGGCGCGTAGTAATCGTCTGGGATTATCTTTATCAACAATCGAAAAATATTCTGGGTCTAGCTGTTCCAGCATTTTCCGCAAAACTTCGATGCCTTCATTTTCGAAAATCGAAATCAGCTTTTGTTGATTTGCTTCATCCGCAATAGGCAAATCATTCATTCCTTCTACAACAGCTTTTTCATACATTCCGCTTCCGCCAACCATTATTGCTACATCTTTTTCGGCAAAAATATCGTCCAATTTCTTCAAAGCTTCCTCTTCAAAAAGTCCTATCGAATAATAATCATTGATGCTGAGATTTCCTACAAAATGATGTTTTGCTTGGGCTAATTCTTCGGTAGTCGGCATCGCTGTGCCAATTCTCATTTCTCTATAGAACTGGCGAGAGTCACAGGAAATAATTTCTGTGTCGAGATGATTTGCCAAATCGATTGCCAACCGGGTTTTACCGATTCCTGTGGTTCCGACGATAGAAATAAGACGTTTCAACTAAAAAATTTCTGCAAATTTACAATTTTGAAACACAAAGGCACAAAAGGTTTTTATCAAACAAATATTTTTGAAGCGCAAAAATCAGAGGTTTTAAATTTTGCGACTTAGAAAAATGCTTATAATAAAATTTAGCGTCTTTGCTTTAAAATGCGCATTCAGATCTAGATTTATTCACTATTTTTACAGTTAGAATGAATTTCAAATTACCAAACTCCAAACTTCCTGATGTGAGAACCACAATTTTCACAGAAATGAGTTTATTGGCGCAGCAGGAAAATGCGGTCAATCTTTCTCAGGGATTTCCAGATTATAAAGCAGATGAAAATCTGATCCGATATCTTGGAGATTTTGCAAAACAAGGACACAACCAATACGCACCTTTATCGGGAATCAAAGAGCTCCGGGAAGAGATTTCGAGAAAATTCAATCTTCAATACCAAGTTGATTATCACCCTGATTCTGAAATCAATATTACTGCCGGAGCGACACAAGGGATTTTTACGATTATTTCTGCGTTCATTAAAAAAGGTGATGAATTGATTGTTTTTGAACCTGCCTATGATTGTTACGAACCTGCCATTCTTTTGAATGGTGGAATCACAAGAAACGTCAAAATGCTCTATCCCGATTACAAAATCGATTGGGAAATGGTTAAAAATCTGGTTTCCGAAAAGACCAGGATGATTATCATCAACAATCCGAATAATCCTTCTGGGAAAATCCTTAAACAAAAAGATATTGACGAACTGATTACGGTTGTAAAAAACACCAATATCATCATTCTAAGCGATGAAGTTTATGAAAGCATTACATTTGACGAAAAACCTCATCTCACATTAGCAAAATATCCTGAATTGAAAGAGCGAACTTTCGTCGTTGGTTCATTCGGAAAACTGTTACACATTACAGGCTGGAAAATCGGTTACGTTTGTGCGCCTGAGGAATTGATGAATGAGTTCAGGAAAGTTCATCAGTTCAATGTTTTTTGTGTAAACACACCAGCACAATTTGCAATTGCTAAGTATTTGCAGAATGTTGATGATTTCAAATGCATCTCAACATTTTTCCAGAGCAAAAGAGATTATCTTAAAAATGCTTTGAAAGAAACGCCTTTTCAGCTATTAGATTGCGAAGGAACATACTTTTTGTCTGCCAATTTTGGCGCAATTTCTGATAAGCAAGACAAGGATTTTTCCTATTGGTTGACTAAAAAACACAAAGTTGCAACCATCCCATTTTCTGCCTTTTACAAAGATAAAACCGATGAAAAAGTGGTTCGTTTTTGTTTTGCAAAGGAGCAACAAACCTTGGATAAAGCTATTCAACAATTATTAAAAATAAAATAAAGCTTAATGAAAAAATTAATTTTAGTCGCCTCATTATTAGTGGGAATCAGTACATTTTCACAATCCAAAATTGACCCAACAAAACTGAATTACGCATCTGTAGATGTAAGTCCAATGGATGTTGTGTATTATCCACTTCAGGCTACATCTTCAAAAGGTACTCCCAAAGTAAAAGTAGTTTATTCCAGACCTCAGAAAAAAAACAGAGTTGTTTTCGGAAACCTCATTAAATATGGCGAAATCTGGAGATTTGGAGCCAACGAAAATACCGAGATCAAGTTTTATTCACCAGTGAAAATCGGAGGAAAAGAGATTGCTGCGGGAACTTACAGTTTATTTGCGATTCCTAACGAAAAGGATTGGACTGTAGTTATTAATTCCGACACAGACAAGTGGGGAGCTTATGCTTATGACAAAAGCAAAGATGTTGTGCGATTCAATATTCCAGTAGAGAAAACGAGTTCTGCTGTAGAGTATTTCTCTGTAAGTTTTGTACAAACCAAATCTGGTGCGGACTTATATGCTGCCTGGGATAATGCTCAGGTTAAATTCCCTATCGAATTCAAATAATTCGAGTTTATAATTTTTGAATAAAATTGAGCCTCTTTAAGATTTTGCAGAGGCTTTTTTTATATCATAAACCATTCATTTACAAGACTTGCAGCCAATCTTGCCGTTCTTTCTTGTATGTCAAATTGAGGATTAACTTCTGCAACGTCCAAAGCCTTTGTCTTTTCCGACGATAAAATATGACGAAAAATCTGCATAAAATTTCGGTCTGCAAAAATGCCGTTGTATGCTGGCGCACTCACTCCTGGCGCAATGCTGGCATTGAAAACATCCATACAAATGGTGATATAAACCACATTTGCTTTTTCTAAAAAAGAGTTGATAGTAAACAAGAGATTCGGAATATTTTCGGCGTAAATTTCATCAGCGAGGATATATTTCATACCAAACGCATCGGCTGTTTCAAATAATTTTTTGGTATTGCTATTTTTCTGAATACCAATATGTAACGAATGAATATTTCCTTCTTGTGCAATTTGCCAAAATCCTGTTCCTGAACTTGCCAATCCGTTTTCCGGTTCACGGTTATCAAAATGAGCATCGAAATTAATAATGCCGATTTTTTGATTGGGAAACGCCTTTCGGATTCCGGAATAGTGCGCAAAAGTGACTTCGTGTCCGCCTCCTAAAACCAATGATTTTCCTTGTTTTGTTAATACTTTTGATATTTTTTGGGCCAATAGATTTTGTGCCGATTCTAAGTCGTTATTATCACAATGGATATTGCCAAAATCTTTCAGCGAAAAACCAGAATTAACAACTGGGAAATTGGACATATTTTTTCTGATGATGTCTGGCGATTCTTGCGCACCAACTCTACCTTTGTTTCGCAGTACGCCTTCGTCTACCGCAAAACCGTGCAAAACGAAATCTTTCGGTTTAATAGTTTCATAATCTGTTTCTGTTTTTACTCTTTGAAAAATCCTGTGATACGATTCATCGTTGCCGTCTAAACGGCCTGTCCATTCAAACATAATTTAGATTTTTTCTCCGTTGATGTAAATATTTTTCGGTTTCAGACTACCTTGATGATAGAGAATATTTTGGAAATTATTGGTTTCATAAGTTATGAAATCTGCTTTTTTTCCTTGCTCCAAAATTCCACGGTCTTGCAAATCCAAAGCATAAGCGGCGCGAAATGTAATGGCTGCCAAAACTTCGGCTGTTGTCAGTTTTTGATAAGTTGCCAAGATTGAAGCCTGAGTCACGAGATTTCCCATTGGCGCCGAGCCGGGATTCCAGTCGGTTGCGATAGCCAAAATACCGCCTTTGTCCAGGATTTTTCTGGCAGGCGAAAAAGGCTCGCCAAGACCCAAACTTGCTCCTGGCAAAGCAATGGCAACGGTGTTGGAACTGGCAAGAAAATCAATATCATCATCAATGGTTGCTTCCAAATGATCGGCAGATTTTGCGCCCACTTCCACTGCAATTCTGGAACTTCCTGCTGTAAATTGATCTGCGTGCACTGTGATTTGAAAGCCTAATTCTTTAGCTTTCAACAGAAAATTTTTGCTTTCCTCTGGTTGAAATGCCGATTTTTCTATGAAAATATCGACTCTGTTGGCAAGATTTTCTGCCTTTACTTTTGGCAGAATTTCCTCCAAAATGTAATTGAGATAATCTTCTGAAGATCCTTCAAAATCTTGTGGTTTGAGATGAGCTGAAAGGCATGTTGGAACTAATGTCGCTTTGGTTTTTGATTGCGCTTTTTTGATCGCTCTCAGCATTTTAAGTTCTTCCTCTACATTCAATCCGTATCCACTTTTTACTTCAATAGTCGTAACACCTTGAGTTAATAAAACATTGATACGCTTAAGAATTCCATTGACCAAATCATCTTCAGAAGCGTTTCTTGTATGCTGAACAGAACTCCAGATTCCGCCACCAGATTCGGCAATTTCCAGATAGGTTTTCCCGGCATTTCGCATTGCAAAATCGTTTGCTCGATTGCCTCCAAAACAAATATGAGTGTGTGCATCTACAAAAGCCGGCAGTGCAATCTGCTCATTATCAACAAAATCTATTTCAGAATTTGGGAATTTTTGTTTTAAATCATCAAAGTTGTTAATTTTTAAAATTTTATTATTTTCGGTTAAAATTCCGCCATTTGAGATGATTTCTAAAGATTCATCATTCAATTTTCCTTTAAGTGAAAGATTGGCAAGCGTGATAATTTGGCGAAAAGGACCTGTAAGTTTCATAAATAAATCTTGATGGGTAAAAATAGTGATAAAGTTTGATTTTTAAATCTCCCTCAAAAATCTCATTAGTAAAAGGTATTTTTAATAAATTATCGATAATACATCTGCAATTCTTTTTTTCTGATAAAATTCCCTTATTTTTACATAAATTTAAAAAAAATGAAAACTATAATCCTCACCGCAAGTTTATTTTTCTTAGGAATATTCTCGCAGGCACAGCAGCATATGACACTAGGAGAAGCTGCAAGGGCTGCTCGTTTTAATAAAATAATTGACGAGGTAAATAATGGTCCTAAAAAACTAAAGTATGCAGATATACAAGGATCACCTTATTATTATGCTAATTTTATCCCCGCAAAAGTTGGAGATACTCCTGGTACAATCCCTATTCGTTACAGTCCTTTTTTAGATTCTGTTGAAATCTTAGACAGTAACAGCGGTAATGTTTATGAGATCCCGCGAGAAGAGGCGTATCCAAAATTCACTTTTGAAACGACTAAAGAAAAATTGGTTTTAGTAAATACCAATAATGAATATTCAGGCTATTTTTTTGAATTAATTATGGGAAAAAACAGACTTCTTAAAAAGATTTCCACAAAATTCAAAGATGAAATTCCTGCACCAAACCCTCTTATATCTGCAATTCCAGCAAAATTTGAAAAACAAAAACCAATCTATTTTATCAAAACAGAAAATAATAATATCATCAAACTGACGAAAAATAGTAACGATTTACTAAATGCCTTACCTGAGGACAAAAAAGATGCAACCAAAGATTTTATCAAAACTAATAAGATAAAACTCAATGAAGAATTGGACTTGATAAAACTTGTCACATTTCTTAATAAATAATTAAAAAGAGATGCAAAATTGCATCTCTTTTTTGTTTTAAAATATCTCTCTTCCAATCTTCAGAATATTATCACTTTTTCCCATCGAGTAAAAATGCAGAACCGGAATCCCGAAATCCAGAAGCTCCTTACTCTGATTAATTGCCCATTCGATTCCAACTTCGCGGACATCATTGTTGGTTTTGCATTTCAGAACTTCACTTATCAAAGCTTCCGGTAAATCAATTTTGAAAACTTGGGGCAACATTTGCAAATGTGTTTTGGTTGCAATCGGTTTGATTCCAGGAATAATTGGAACATCAATCCCAATTGCTCTGGCTTGTTTTACGAAATCGAAGAATTTCTGATTGTCGAAGAACATTTGAGTCACAATATAATCTGCGCCAGCTTCCACTTTTTTCTTCAACATTTGAAGATCATAATTCATAGAAGGTGCCTCGATATGTTTCTCGGGATAACCCGCAACGCCAATGCAAAAACTATTGTCTATGTCCGATTCTATCTTGCCGTGCAGATATTCTCCGATTCCCAAATCGTGAATCTGTTTTACCAAATCCGAAGCATATTTATGTCCGCCTTTGGATGGTTCAAAATATTTTTCACCTTTCATTGCGTCGCCTCGTAAAGCCACAATATTATTGATTCCCAAATACATACAATCCACCAAAAGATACTCGGTTTCCTCTTTGGTAAATCCGCCGCAAAGAACGTGCGGAACGGTATCGACATTATATTTATTCTGAATCGCCGAACAAATTCCCAAAGTTCCGGGACGCATTCTTGTGATTTTGCGTTCCATCAAACCATTTCCTCTTTCCAGGAAAATATATTCTTCTCGGGAAGTCGTCACGTCTATAAATGGTGGTTTGAACTCCATCAACGGGTCGATATTCTTATATAAATCAGCAATTCCAACACCTTTTTGAGGCGGAACAATTTCAAAAGAAAAAAGCGTTTTGCCGTTGGCGTTTTTTATATGGTCAGTAATTTTCATTAATGTTGTAACTTAACTCATTTAGAATGATTTTTTATCTCATTCATTAAATAATTTATAATACTTTTTGTTATCTCTTCAATAATGGGCTGTGGATTCTCGGAATAAAAAATTTCCTTTGATAATAATTCTTTGGCTTCGTTATCATCACATTTATATCTTACAAATTTGTTTTTGATGGTAATAATTAATCTAAGTTTTATGTCAGTGTCCAGATTTATCAATTCTAAGAAATTCAAATGAGCATCAAAAGTAATTTGGCTATCATTAATTTGATTATTGTATATTATTTCATAATTTTTAAATTCTATCTTATAAAAATCATAATCAAATTGGAACACTTGTTTTTCTAAAAGATAAAATTCAGTCCTTTGAAATAAATTACCAATTCTATTAAGCTTAGTCAATAGATAATCGAAAAAGTTGTTAATATAATTTTTGAGTAAAAAATCTTTATCATTTTCAAAATCTTTATTTATAACATCCTGAACCTGCATTTCTTTTGTGAAAAGGTCAATTTCTTTATCCAAATCATCTGGTTCATTAATATTTTCTCCGTTAATGGCTTTTTGATAAATATCAAAACTATGGGCAATATTTTCTGCAAATAATTTAATTAGATCTTCATAAATCCCATTATCTGCAATATTCAGCGAAGCATAATATTGTGTTTTCCCAATATTTTTTATAACGACAACAGGATATTGGTGTTTCAGTAAAATAAAATTGCTTAAAATTCTCGCTAATCTTCCATTTCCATCATCAAAAGGATGAATTGCCGTGAATTTATGATGGAAAATTGCAGATAAAACCACTGGATGTAAATTTTCATTTTCCGCTTCTCTGTACCATTCCAAAAGCTGATTCATTTCGTAAGGAACGTCCTCCGGATTGGTGTAATAATGAATATCTCCAGAAATTGTTTTTACGTGATTTGGAGAGGTTTTATATTGTCCAATCTTTATTTCTTTTTGAAACTCAATTCCGGCAGGCGAAATTGTCTTTGAAAAATAAGGTTCTACCAAAATTATTTTGTGCAAATCTTTGATGTCACTTTCGGAAAAAGGACGATTCTCTTTAATTAATTGAAGCATAAACTGAATAGCTTCGTTGTGACCTTTTATGTCCAAGTGGTCTTTGAAAGGCTTTCCCTTAGCTGTTAATCCAAAATTTAAAAACGCAACAGTTTCTCCAAAACTTAATTGGTTTCCTTCAATTGCATTTGAGTTATAATTCCAATCTAATTTCAGCTTCTGGAAAACTTTATTTTCCAAATCTTTAGGAAAAGGACGATGTTTTTCTATTAAATTTTTCTTTAAATCAACAGATTTAATTTCTTCTAATTCCTCAAATTTTTTAAAATTTTCCATTGCCTATTTTTAACAAAAATACAAACTAATCCGCCAAATTAGGAGCAAGCCATTTTCTTGCATAATCTAACTCGACACCTTTTCTTTCCGCGAAATCTTTCAATTGGTCTTCATCAATTTTTCCAACTCCGAAATATTTAGATTTTGAATTTCCAAAGTAGTAACCGGAAACCGCTGCAGTTGGCCACATCGCCAGACTTTCTGTCAGAGTCACGCCGATATTTTCTTCGACTTTTAATAAATCCCAAATAGTCAGTTTTTCCAAATGGTCTGGACAAGCTGGATAACCCGGCGCAGGACGAATTCCCAGATATTTTTCTTTTATGAGTTCTTCATTATCCAAAGATTCATTTTCAGAATAAGCCCAATATTCTGTTCTGACTTTTTTGTGAAGATATTCGGCGAAAGCTTCTGCGAGACGGTCTGCCAATGCTTTTACCATAATCGCATTGTAATCATCATTTTGATTTTCATATTCTTTCGCCAATTCATCCGCTCCGAAACCTGTACAAACACAGAAAGTTCCGATGTAATCTTGCTTTCCAGAATTTTCTGGCGCAATAAAATCACTTAACGCCAAATATTCTTTGCCCTCAGATTTTTTATGTTGCTGACGCAAAGTTCTGAAAGTCGAAATCACATTCTGATTCTCATCATAAACCAAAATATCGTCCTGTTCGTTGGCATTCGCTGGGAAAATTCCGAAAATACCTTTCGCTTTGAAACTCTTTTCTTTCAGGATTTTATTGAGCATCGTCTGCGCTTCATTGAACAAAATCGTTGCTTGTTCTCCAACTACATTGTCAGTTAAAATCTCAGGGAATTTCCCAAACAATTGCCAACTTCTAAAAAATGGAGACCAGTCGATAAACGCTACCAATTCATCCAAATTTTGGTCATCAATAATATTGATTCCCAATTTTTTAGGCGTCGGAATAATTTCATTTTCCCAATCGATTTTGAATTTTTGATTTCTCGCTTCTCCGATTGTGACGTATTCTTTATCAACTTGTCGATTCAGGAATTTCTCTCTAAAATCATCATAATCTTTTCTAATTTCCAGCGCATAAGCATTTGATTTGTCGTAATTTAATAACGCACTCACCACACCAACCGCTCTGGAAGCATCGTTCACGTGAACAACTGTGTTAGAATATTTTGGCGAAATCTTAACCGCCGTATGTGCTTTGGAAGTGGTTGCACCACCAATCAGTAAAGGAAAATTAAGATTTTTACGTTCCAATTCATCCGCAATGTGAACCATCTCGTCCAGACTTGGCGTAATCAATCCGCTTAATCCAATCACATCCACTTTTTCATCAATTGCCGTTTGTATGATTTTCTCAGCAGGAACCATCACGCCCAAATCCACAATTTCGTAATTGTTACAACCCAAAACCACGCTCACAATATTTTTTCCGATATCGTGAACATCGCCTTTTACAGTTGCCATCAGGATTTTTCCGTTGGATTTTTGAGTCTGGTCTTTTTCCGCTTCGATATATGGTTGCAAGTAAGCAACTGCTTTTTTCATCACTCGGGCAGATTTCACAACCTGAGGCAAGAACATTTTCCCGCTTCCGAACAAATCGCCGACAACGCCCATTCCGGTCATCAGATTAATCTCAATCACATCAAGCGGGCGTTTCGAAGATTTTCTTGCTTCTTCCGCATCTTCTTCTATAAAGCGGTCAATTCCTTTTACTAAAGCGTGCGTGATTCTTGTTTGTAAATCCTGCTCTCTCCAGCTAAGGTCTTCAACTTTTTCCTTTTTGGTTGATTTATGTTTTTCGGAATAATCCAGAAGTTTTTCTGTCGCATCCTCTTTTCTATCGAGCATTACATCTTCCACCACTTCTAATAAATCTTTGGGGATTTCGTCGTAAACTTCGAGCATTGTCGGGTTCACGATTCCCATATTCATTCCGGCTTTTATGGCGTGATATAGAAAAACGGAATGCATCGCTTCTCTAACAGAATCATTTCCGCGAAACGAAAACGAAACATTGGAAACGCCTCCACTTACGGACACATTCGGAAGATTGGTGCGAACCCAGCGTGTAGCCTCGATAAAATCTATGGCATTTCTTCGATGTTCATCCATTCCTGTCGCCACCGGGAAAATATTAAGGTCAAAAATGATATCCTCGGAAGGGAAACCAACCTGATTCACCAAAATATCATAAGACCTTTTAGAAATTTCGATTCTTCTTTCGTAATTATCGGCTTGTCCAACTTCGTCGAAAGCCATTACAATCACGGCTGCGCCATAACGTTTGATGGCTTTGGCTTGTTTGATGAATTCTTCCTCACCACCTTTCAGACTGATGGAATTCACGACCGGTTTTCCCTGAACGACTTGTAATCCGGCTTCCAGAATTTCCCATTTTGAAGAATCTATCATAATCGGGATTCTGGCAATGTCTGGCTCGGAAGCAATGAGGTTCAGAAATTTGACCATTGCATATTTTCCGTCCAAAAGACCGTCATCCATATTGACGTCAAGAATCTGAGCACCACCTTCCACCTGATTTCTGGCTATATCCAAAGCTTCGGCATATTTTTCTTCCTTAATTAATCGAAGAAATTTTTTGGAACCAGCAACATTGGTTCGCTCTCCAACATTGATAAAGTTGGATTCGGGCGTTATAATAAGTGGCTCGAGGCCTGATAGTTTTAAATATTTCATTTTGTTTTCTTTTTGTGCTACGAAGTAGCTAACTCATCAGCATCGGGTTTCGCCCGATGAAAAAATATGCGACATAATGCGAAGCCCTGAAAGGGCGTAATCCATAATTTAAGATTTTGTTCAAAATTTTTAATCCCAAACATATTTATCGTCATACTCAACATTGTACTTTTTTAGAAAAGCTAAAAACTCTTCTTGAAATGTTTTTCTTTTATGATGTTCTTCTTGGTTCAATATGTAATTTTTTACAATTTCCAATTCTGTGGGATTTACAGAAAATGCACCATAACCATTCTGCCAATAAAAACCTTCAAACTCAGCACCTTTTGTTTTTATCCATTTTGAAGAATGTGATTTTACGTCTTCCATCAATTTCATCAGAGGAATCTTCTTCGACAATAAACATAATATATGAACGTGGTCGTAATGACCCCCAACTTGTATAGGATTACATTCCAAATTTTTGCAAATTCCGCCCAGATAACTGAACAATTCTTCTTTTATCAAATCCGTTATCAACGGTTTCCTATGTTTGGTGCTAAAAACAAGATGAACATATATTTTATTTAATGATTGTCCCATTTTTTATTTGTGTCTTTGTTTTATTAAGAAAAATCTAGTTTTATAGATTTCGGTCTTTCAGACCTTATTGAAATACTATTTTATGATTTCATTGGGCTTCACCCAATGCTATTGATGATTCCACTTCGTGGCTCTCATTTACAAATCATTTAGTTGACTAATTTTTCTCGGTTTGTAATTTTTTGCCAAATCAGCAATAGCTTTGATGTGATCCGGCGTTGTTCCGCAACAGCCACCGATGATATTGATTAATCCTTTTTCTAAATATTCTTCGACCTGATTTGCCATTTGTTCTGCAGTTTCGTCGTATTGACCGAAAGCATTCGGTAAGCCTGCGTTGGGATATGCAGAAATTCCGAAATCGGTGTGATTAGCTAGAATTTCTAAATAGGGCGTCAATTGTTTCGCACCTAAAGCACAATTGAAACCAACACTTATCAAATCCATATGTGAAACGGAAATCAAAAATGCATCAGCTGTCTGGCCGCTCAACGTTCTTCCGGAAGCATCGGTAATTGTTCCGGAAACCATAATTGGAATCACGATATTTCGTTCTTCTCGGATCTCATCAATCGCAAATAATGCCGCTTTTGCATTCAAAGTGTCGAAGATTGTTTCAACTAAAAGAATGTCTGAACCTCCATCGAGCAAAGCTTCAGCCTGTTGTTTGTAGGCAATTCTCAGTTCGTCAAAAGTGATGGCTCTGTAACCTGGATCATTCACATCTGGACTTAAACTCGCCGTTCTGTTGGTTGGCCCGATGGAACCTGCAACAAATCTCGGTTTGTCGGGATTTTGAGCTGTAAATTCGTCGCAGACTTTGCGGGCGATTTTAGCAGATTCGTAATTAAGTTCGTAGACCAAATTTTCCATATGATAATCTGCCATCGCAATGGTAGTTCCGGAAAATGTATTAGTTTCGATGATGTCTGCACCTGCCAAAAGGTATTTTCTGTGAATTTCTTCAATAGCTTCTGGTTGCGTGAGAGACAACAAATCATTGTTTCCTTTCAGCGGGGATTTCCAGTCTTTGAATCGCTTGCCACGGTAATCTTCCTCGGTGAAGTTGTAGCGCTGAATCATTGTTCCCATTGCTCCGTCTAGAATTAGAATTCTGTTTTTCAGTGCGTTGTATAATTGTTCTGAATTTTTCATTTGTTAAGTTGTTAAATTAAAAGTTTTAATCAACTTCCATCTTCCTCTTTTTTCTTGTTCAATCAAACTAATTTCATTAAAAGTAAAGTCCAAAGGGAATTTTTTATCACTTATTTCCTCAAATATTTCATTATCACAAATTGAATTTCTTGGATGCATTAACGTTATATGAGGAGTTTGTTTTCTCGGTGAATTAATTATCGTTTTCAAAATTTGTTGTCGCAATTTGTGATATTCTTGTGCATCATCAGATTTAAGATACACCCCTTTTCCATTGTCAAATCTCTCAGGCTTCTCAAATCGAATAGTGATCGATTTTTCTTTTAAGGAAGCAAGATTCGTTAGTATTGATTCAAGATTTTCAATTTCATCTTCTCGGCACAATGTAACGTGTGCTTTAATTAATTCAAATTGCTTTGGATTGAATTTTTTTCTTATTTCTTCTACAACCTCCGAACTTTCTTTTTGTAGAAATAATGTTAACTGCCTACGAATTTCCATTGATCTTAATAAACTAACTTAAAGCTTGTTTTAAATCGTTGATAATATCATCAATATTTTCCAATCCGACGGAGCAACGCACCAATCCGGCGGTAATTCCAACCTCGTTTCTTTCCTCATCGGAAAGCTTAGAATGTGTTGTAGAAGCCGGATGCGTAACAATCGTCCTCGTATCTCCCAAGTTGGCGGAAAGGGAACACATTTTAATTTTGTTCAGGAAATTCCGACCACCTTCGATAGCGCCTTTGATTTCGAAAGCGACGATGTTGCCGCCTAATTTCATTTGTTTTTTGGCAATTTCGTAGCTTGGATGAGATTTCAGGAACGGATATTTTACCAATTCTACATTTGGGTGATTTTCCAGAAACTCCGCTACTTTCAGTGCATTTTCGCAATGTTTCTCGACACGAATCGCCAAAGTTTCCAGACTTTTGCTCAAAACCCAAGCGTTGAATGGCGACATCGCCGGACCTGTGTTTCTTGCAAACAAATAAATCTCACGAATCAAATCTGCTTTTCCAACGGCAACACCGCCTAGAACACGACCTTGACCGTCAATCAGTTTTGTTGCAGAATGAACGACGATGTCTGCTCCGTATTTAATCGGCTGTTGCAAATAAGGCGT
Organism: Chryseobacterium sp.; assembly: GCA_039595375.1. Classification (GTDB taxonomy): domain Bacteria; phylum Bacteroidota; class Bacteroidia; order Flavobacteriales; family Weeksellaceae; genus Epilithonimonas. The sequence continues at coordinate 33,043 of JBCNLQ010000020.1, read as the reverse complement.
TGCAAAACAGTTATCAACGATGAAAATCAAGTTATGCTTTTTTGCAATCTGCCCGAAAAATTCCAAATCCAAAATTTCGATTGCAGGATTTGTCGGTGTTTCCAAGTACAATATTTTTGTATTTGGTTTGATGTATTTTTCTACATTTTCAGCATCTTCTGCTTTGAAATATGATGTTTCGATATTCCATTTCGGGAAATATTTTGTGAACAAAGTGTGCGTGGAACCAAATACCGACTGACAGCTAACAATGTGGTCACCCGTATTAAGCAGCGCTGCAAATGTTGAATAAATCGCTGCCATTCCTGTTGCAAAAGCATAACCGGATTCTGCACCTTCCATTTTTGTAATTTTATCTACAAATTCTGTGACGTTCGGATTGCTGAAACGGCTATAAAGATTTTTGTCTTTCTCTTCTGCAAAGCTTGCGCGCATATCTTCGGCATCTTCGAAAACGAAGCTTGACGTGAGATATAACGGCGTGGAATGCTCGTCAAACTGAGTTCTTTCGGTTTGGGTTCGGATGGCTAGAGTTTCAAAATTTTCCATAAAATAATGTAACAATGTATTAGTTTAACAATTTACCAATGTCATTGTTACATTTTTACATTGGTAGATTGGTACACTATAATTTATTTTGTTTCGCTTAATCTTAAAATATCTCCGAAAACACCTCTGGCAGTCACTTTTGCTCCGGCTCCGGCTCCCATAATGACAATTGGGTTTTCGCCATAACTTTCGGTGTAGATTTCGAAGATGGAATCTGAACCTTTCAGCTGTCCTAGTGCAGAATTGGCCGGAACAGAAATTAGTTTCACATCCAATTCGCCTTTTTCTTTTTGCAAATCGCCGTGCAAATCGCCGACATATCTTAGTACGTGGTCAGGTTTCTGACTCTCTTTGATTTTCTGATATTCGGAATCTAATTCTTCCAATCTTGAAAGGAATTCTTCTTTGGGAACAGACAACAGACTTTCCGGAACAAGATTTTGAATGTTAATATCATCAAATTCATTAATTAAATCCAGTTCTCTTGCCAAAATCAGTAATTTTCTTGCGACATCATTTCCCGATAAATCTTCGCGTGGGTCCGGTTCTGTGAAGCCCTTTTCCAAAGCTTCGTTGATAATCGTTGAAAATTTGTCATTTCGAAGCGAAAAATTATTAAAAACATAACTCAAAGTTCCTGAAAAAACACCTTTAATTCTTGTAACATTTTCGCCTGAAAGATGCAGTAATTTAATTGTATCAATCAAAGGCAATCCTGCGCCAACATTGGTTTCATAAAGATATTTCTTTTTATTTTTTTCTAATAATTTTCTGAAATTCCGGTATTCAGCAATCGGTAATGTGTTATAGATTTTGTTGGAACCAACCACATCAAATCCGTTTTCTACAAAAGTCGGATAGTTTTTAACGAAGTCTTTGCTCGCCGTATTATCCACCATCACCAGATTTTCCAAATGATGTTCATTAGCAAAATCTACCAAAGACTGCACGCTGGATTCTGTCTGAGAATATTTGATTTTCTGTCTCCAATCGCTTCCGAAACCAGCTTTGTTAAAAGCAATTTTTCCTGAATTTGCAATCGCAACGATTTTCAAATCTACCCTCTTTCGATTCAGAATATCGTGAGCCGAATCCAGAATTTGCTCTATCAAAGTTCCGCCGACATTGCCGTGACCAATCAAAGCGAGATGAACCGTTTTTGGTTTTCCGTAGATTTCAGTTTCGATGATATTTTTGGTGATTTCGGTTTGATTTCCGGTTACCACAATATTCACTCTTCCGGCTGAAGCGATTTGGCTTAATAATAAAGGGAAAATTTTATTACGTTGAAGTTCCGATAAAATCTTGTTATAATTGTCTGAAACAAAACCAATCACACTCAGATTCTCGATGCTGTAAATATTGCTGACGTGACCTTCGGCTTTTTCTTTTTCGAATTCTTTATTCAGAAAATCCACAGCATTCTGAGCATCATCTTCATCCACCAAAACAGAAATTCCGTTCTCAATCGCTTGTTGGGAAATCACACCAACGCTGATTCCGCCTACATTCAAAGCATTGAAAATCCTGGAATCCACACCAATTTGACCAAGGAAATCTTTTCCTTCGAAATTGACTAAAGCTTTGTTTTTGTATATGTTAACTGTGTTTGTTGTCATTTTTATTGATATGTTGCGACTTCGTCGCTTTCATTAAATTATTATTCATTTTTCTACCGACATCTCGCTACTTCGTAGCTTGGAAAATAGGTTTTAAAATTTTGTTCAGCTGTTCGTATTCCATCAGGAAAGCATCGTGTCCGTGGATGGATTTGATTTCGCTATAATGAACATTTCTGTTTTTATTTTTTAAAAACTGGTAAGCATTTTTAATCTCAACAGCTGGATAAAAAAGGTCTGAATCTACCGACACCAAATGGATTTCTGCATTGACGTTTTCAAGTTCATTTTCCTTTCCATTGATATTCATCAGAAGATGATTTACGAGTTTATAAGCCTTTAAACTAAATCTTTCGTTTAATCGTTTTCCGTGGAAGTTTAGCCAATCGTGAGATTTTAAAATCTGCTTTTCAGAATCTAGTTCTCTGTTGAATCTTGAGTTAAGAGATTCTGGTGTTCTGTAACACAACATTGCGTGAACTCTGGCTTTCTCCAAAGGATTTTCTACTGATTCCAAAAGAAATTTCTGAACCAGACATTGCGAATGCAACCAATCTGAAGTTTTGAAATCTGTTGCAATCGGGATGAATCTTTCTGCTAAATTATTCTCTAAAGTCAGCATTTCCCAACCAATTGAACCGCCGATAGAACCTCCAACCAAAGCGAATAGTTTTTCGATTTTTAGAGTTTTTAATCCTTCAATGAAAATTTTTGCAACATCTTTAACCGTGAAATCTTCGTAATTATCAATAAAAAATTCGTCAAAACCATTTCCCGGAATATTGAAACAAATGACTGTGAATCTGTTTGTGTCAATGACTTTTCCTGTTCCAACCAAAGATTTCCACCAACCGTTTTCTCCAGCAACATCGGAATTTCCAGTTAAAGCGTGATTAATCAAAACAATCGGAGCAGAATACAGTTCTTTTCCAAAAAGCTGATAGCTTAATGGAATATCAAGAACTTTTCCGTTCTGAGTTTCGAAATGTTGAATGTTGATATGTTGTAGCTTGTCTTCCAATTTTTGTCTGATAAAAAATTGAAAATGCTACAGGGAAACGTAGAATAAATGTTTAGGTTATCTTTTCCCGAAAACCTCGGGATAGAATTTAGCACCTTCTTCGTTTCCGAAGGGTTGCCAAGGTTTCACAGAGTCTAATCTCTCCACCTTTCTCGATAACATTTTCAATATGTAAATGAACAATTCTGACTGCAAATATAGATAAGAAAATGTCGTTTTTCCAAATAAACTGAAAAATGTCAGTATAAATTTTTTATTAACAATCCAATTTAAGAAATTTATAACAGTAATTCTGTACAGTATTTGCTTAAGAACATTCACATTAAAAAAATAAACTATGGACATTAATCTAAATAAACAAGTTGCAATTGTAACCGGTTCCAGTAGCGGAATTGGAAAAGGTATTGCTATCAGCCTGGCAAAATCCGGCGCTATTGTCATTGTCAATCATTCATCGGAACGTTCCCGACCAGAAGCTGAGGAAACTTTGAAAACCATTGAAGATAATGATGGCGAAGGTTTTATTATTCAATGTGATGTGAGCAAAGAAGACCAGGTTTTGGCGATGTTCAGCACAACGATTGAAAAATATGGAACTGTAGATATTCTTGTAAACAATGCTGGTTTGCAACAAGATGCATCTTTTACCGAAATGACTTTGGCGCAATGGCAGAAAGTCATTGATGTGAATCTGACAGGACAATTTTTGTGTTCAAGAGAAGCCATAAAAGAATTCTTAAAACGTGGAATGAATGACAAATCCAAAGCGCTTGGCAAAATCATCAATATCAGCAGTGTTCATGAGACGATTCCGTGGGCTGGTCACGCGAATTATGCTTCCAGCAAAGGTGCGCTGAGAATGCTGATGCAAACCCTTGCCCAGGAATACGGAAAACAGAAAATCCGCGTGAATAATATTTGTCCCGGCGCAATTCAAACGCCCATCAACAAATCGGCTTGGGATAACAAAGAATCTCTGGATGCGCTGATGACTTTGATCCCGTATGACAGAATCGGGCAACCGGAAGATATTGGAAATTTAGCCGTATTTTTGGCGAGCGATTACTCGGATTATATAACCGGAGCGAGTATCTATGTGGATGGCGGAATGACGACGTTGGAGAGTTTCGCAGATAACGGGTAGTTTGGTTAATAGTTGACGGTTGTTGGTTCATTGATTTTTGAAAATATCATTTACCGATTATCAGCTCTCTTTTATATCGTCGAAGAAGGGAAAAACCTCAACATAGCCCCGATGGGAACGGCATCCTTTTTTTGCTTTTGGAGATAATTTTCTTTTGATGACCAATGGTGTGAGCAAAAAAAGATATAGTGGATGGCGGGATGCAAAATTGGAACAATATACCAAACGTGTTGCTCCAAAAATAAAACACAAATGTTAATTTTAAATTTTAAGTATGAATGAAGCTGAAAAATTAAAAAACCCGAATTGGAAAAAATGGGGGCCGTATGTGAGCCACCGCCAATGGGGAAATGTGCGGGAAGATTATAGCACAAACGGCGATGCGTGGGGATTTACCGGGCACGACACGGCAGAAGCCTGGACTTACAGATGGGCTGAGGAAGGCATCGCAGGAATATCAGATGAGAAGCAACAGATGTGTTTTGCGCTCTCTTTTTGGAATAAAAATGATTGCAGAGTCAAGGAACGTTTTTTCGGACTGAGCAATTATCAGGGCAATCACGGCGAAGATATCAAGGAGATTTTTTATTATCTGGACAACACGCCGTCCCACAGCTATATGAAGATGGTTTACAAATATCCCATCAATGCGTTTCCGTACGATGACCTCATCAGCACGAATGCACAGCGCTCCAAAACTGAAATGGAATATGAAATCATTGATACTGGAATCTTCGACAATGATGAGTATTTTGACATTTTCATTGAATATGCCAAAGCTGGTGAGGATGATTTTTTAATCAGAATCGATGTTCATAACAGGAGCAACAAACCTGCGCCAATTGTGGTTTTGCCTACAGTTTGGTACAGAAACAATTGGGCTTGGGGTTACAACGATTATAAAGGCAAACTTGGCTTTTCCAAACAAGGAGAAATTGACATTTATCACGATAGTCTGAGTATCAAAAAGTTATATTCCAGAAACCGGAATGTAGATGCTTTGTTCTGTGAGAATGAGACGAATCGTTCCAGACTTTTCAATCTTCCGAAGACGGGAGGCTTCTTTAAAGATGGCATCAATCAATATATTACGAAAGGTCTTGACACTGTTAATCCTTCTAAAATAGGAACCAAAGCGGCTTTCCACTGCGAGGAAATTGTGGAAGCACACAGCAACAAGGTTTTCGAATTCCGTTTGTCGCCTCACATTATGGAAGATGCGTTTTATGATTTTGATGAAATCGTAGCAAGAAGAAAACAGGATGCGGACGAATTCTACGCCAATATCCAGAAAGAAATAGACAACGAAGATGAAAAAAATGTCCAGAGACAGGCTTTCGCAGGCTTGCTTTGGAACAAACAATTTTATCATTACAACGTTGGAAAATGGCTGAAAGCCGATCCTAATTTTCCTATCCAGAGAAAAGGTTTTGTCCGTAACAGCGATTGGGAACATCTTCACAATAAGGACATTATCTCTATGCCTGATAAGTGGGAATATCCGTGGTATGCGACGTGGGATTTGGCTTTCCATTGCGTGAGTTTTTCTGTGATTGATTCGGAATTTGCTAAAAACCAATTGATTACATTGACCAAAGAATGGTATATGCACCCCAATGGTCAGGTTCCGGCCTACGAATGGAATTTTGATGATGTGAATCCGCCTGTTCACGCCTGGGCAACTTTCAGGGTTTTCAAAATCGATGAAAAGAATAACGGCAAACCAGATTTGGCTTTCCTAGAAAGGGTTTTCCAGAAATTATTACTGAATTTCACTTGGTGGGTCAACCGTAAAGATTACAACGGAAATAATCTCTTTGGAGGCGGATTCCTCGGTCTTGACAATATCGGTGCGTTTGACAGGAATATGGAATTCAATGAAGGGGAACATCTGGAACAGGCCGACGGAACGAGCTGGATGGCGATGTATGCGCTGAATATGATGCGTATTTCTATGGAACTTGCAACATACAATCCGGTTTATGAAGATATGGCCATTAAGTTTTTTGAGCATTATCTTTATATCGCTGAAGCAATGGAAAACATCGGTGAAGGTAAACAAGGTCTTTGGAACGAGGAAGACGGATTTTTCTATGATTTGCTTCAACTTTCCAACGGCGACAGTGTGAATCTGAAACTTCGAAGCATTGTTGGATTGATTCCGATGTTTGCAGTTGAAGTGGTAGAACACAGTATGTTGGAAAAACTTCCGGAATTCAAAAAACGAATGGAATGGATTCTGAAAAACAAGCAAGAATTAACCAAACTCGTTTCACAATGGTACGTGGAAGGCGAAGGAAACAAACATCTTTTAAGTATTCTCAGAAAAACAAGATTGACGAAAGTTCTCACAAGATTGGTGGACGAATCCGAATTCCTAAGTGATTACGGCATCCGTGCGATGTCTAAGGTTTATGAAGAAAATCCGTTCCGATTCACCGTTCACGGACAGGAACACGTGGTATATTACACACCTGCAGAAAGCGACAGCCGAATGTTCGGTGGCAACAGCAACTGGCGCGGACCAATTTGGTTTCCGATTAATTTTCTGATAGTCGAGAGTTTACAGCGTTTCCATTTCTTTTTCGGCGATGCATTAACAATTGAATATCCGAAAGGAAGTGGCGTTCAAAAAAATCTGGAGGAAGTTTCCAAAGACATTAGCGACAGACTTTGTGGTATTTTCCTGAAAGATGAAAATGGAAACAGAGCTTTCAATGGTGGTGTCGAGAAATTTAACAAAGATCCGCATTTCAAAGACTACATTATGTTCTTCGAATATTTCCACGGGGACAATGGCCGAGGTGTGGGCGCATCGCACCAAACAGGTTGGACGTCTACAGTGGCAAAGTTGATTCAGCCAAGACTTAAGCAATAAACTATACGAGAGTCTTATCAGATTTTGATAAGGCTTTTGTTTAAAAAATATTACTTAGGTAATGTCAAATTTACGGCTCGCAATTGCGAGCCGTAAATTTTTTATATTTTTGACAGAAATTATCTGTTCATAGACATTAGGAATTCCTCATTATTTCTTGTGCCTTTCATTTGTTTTTGAACAAATTCCATAGCTTCTAAAGGATTCATATCAGCCAGATACTTTCTCATAATCCACATCCGTTGTTGCGTTGCTTCGTCCATCAAAAGATCATCTCTTCTTGTGCTGGATGCCACCAAGTCTACTGCTGGATAGATACGTTTGTTGGCAATTTTTCTGTCCAATTGCAATTCCATATTTCCGGTTCCTTTGAATTCTTCAAAGATCACTTCATCCATTTTAGAACCTGTGTCAATCAAAGCTGTAGCGATAATAGTCAAAGAGCCACCGTTTTCAATTTTTCTTGCTGCTCCAAAGAAACGTTTTGGTTTGTGAAGTGCATTGGCATCTACACCACCGGAAAGAATCTTTCCAGAAGCTGGCGTTACCGTATTGTAAGCTCTTGCCAAACGTGTAATGGAGTCTAGCAGAATCACAACGTCGTGACCACATTCCACCATTCTTTGTGCTTTTGATAAAACCAAATTCGCGACTTTTACGTGTTTGTCTGCAGATTCATCAAATGTAGAAGCAATAACTTCCGCATTCACACTTCTCTGCATATCCGTTACTTCCTCTGGTCTCTCATCAATAAGAAGAACCATCATATAAGCCTCAGGATGATTAGCAGAAATTGCGTTGGCAATATCTTTCAGTAAAATAGTTTTACCAGTCTTAGGCTGGGCAACAATCATTGCTCTCTGTCCTTTCCCGATAGGCGCAAATAAATCTACAATTCTTGTGGAGAGTGTAGAATTTTTACCCGCCAAATTGAATTTTTCTTGAGGGAAAAGTGGTGTCAGGAACTCAAAAGCTACTCGGTCTTTGATAAAAGCCAAATCTCTGCCGTTCACTTCCGTGGGCTTCAAAAGAGAAAAATATTTTTCCCCCTCTTTTGGTAATCTTACGATGCCTTTTACAGAATCTCCCGTCTTCAAACCATAATTTCTGATTTGATTGGTAGATACATAAACGTCGTCGGGAGAAGAAATATAGCTGAAATCTGAAGAACGAAGAAATCCATAGTTATCCGGAAGGATTTCCAAAACGCCTTCTATCGTCACAATTCCATCAAAATTGAATTCTTTTTTTGGAGCTGGCGCCTCAGATTGTTGCGTTTCAGATTGTTCTTTGTGATTGTTGTGTTGTTGAGAATTGGGATTTTGTGCTTTTTGCTGACCTCTATTGTTATTATTAGTCCTTTGCTGATGCCGTGGATTATTCTGTTGCCTTGGTTGTTGCTGTTGTTGCGGTTTTGTTTCCTCTACTTCAGCAGGTTTTTCAGCGGTTTTTGTAGCTTCCTCCTCCGTAGTTGCAGCAACTGGCGCTTTTTCTTCTGTTTGTGCTGGCGCTACTCTTGCTCTAGGTGTTTTTTTCTTTGGAGGATTTGGAGCTTTTGCTTCTTCTTTCGCAACTGTTTCGGTGACAGAAGCTTCTTCTGTTGTGGCGGTAACAGGAGTTTCCGCTGTGGCAGTTGTGTTTTCTTCTTTCGGTTTCTCAGCTGGTTTCCTTCCTCTTTTCTTTGCAGGGGCTGGATTTTCCGAAGGATTTTCTTCTGTTTTTTTCGTCATATTCTCTTGAGTAGCGTTAAGATAATCTTTAATGATTTTTGGATTCGAAGCCTGATAGTCCAGAATGGCAAAAACCTTATCTTCTGGAGAGCTTTTCTTTGCCAATTTAACGCCTAAATCATTAGAAAGTTTGGACAATTCCTCATTGGATTTTGACCTTAGCGTTTCAATATTGAACATATTATAATGCGTAAAAAGTAAATTTAATATTTGTAAGTAAGAATGAAAACCAGGTGGTTATCATTTTTAATTGAGTGATTACCATGCAAATCTACATTATTTTTTGAATTACGCAAAAATTATTTTATTTTTGCAGTCTATTTTAGACCTTGATATAAGGGATTTATTATAAATATGTTACAAAGAATACAAACCATCTGGATTTTCTTATCTGTTTTAGGAGCATTGTTCCTTAACTTGACAGCACAAGATTTCAATATATTGGGTGGTAATCTGCTAATTAATATTTCTACTGTGTTGTTAATATTAGCAGGGTTGCTGAGTGTTTTTAGTTACAAAAACAGAAAAAGACAAATATTGCTGAATAACATCAGCCTTATTATAAACGCTTTGTTGGTTGGTCTTTTGATTTACTGGTTACTAAATTTACCCGGAGGATTTGATTTTCCTGAGAAGGGTATTGAGCCAATTTTCCCATTCATCTCGCTGATATGTTTGCTTCTGGCAAATGTTTTCATCAAGAAAGATGAGAGGCTCGTAAAATCTGTAGACAGACTTCGATAGGCTTTACAACGATTTTTTTGAGTGAGAACAGCTTCCGATTTGGAAGCTGTTTTTTATTTAAGTAACAAATTGACGCTTGACAATACTTATCTTCAATCAAACTATTAATATTTGCTAATCAATTATGAAAAAATCAATCTTCACTATCTGTTGTTTTTTGTCAACTTATAACTTTGCTCAAGACATCTCTAAAGACAGAGTTATAAGTATCATCTCAACCCTTGCGTCTGACGAAATGAAAGGTAGAAAATTTGGGACACCGGAAAATGACAAATCTGCAGAATACATCGCAAGCGAATTCAAAAAAGATAATTTGGATTACTGTGTTGGAGATTCTTACTTGATTCCATTCGAATATAAGGGGCAAAAAGGTTACAATGTTTGCGGTATCAAGAGAGGAAAATCCGAGCAAAGCCTGGCGTATTCGGCTCATTTCGATCACATCGGAACCAATAAAAAATCTGGAGATAATATCTACAATGGCGCAGATGATGATGCAAGCGGCGTGGCAACAGTCATTGGTCTAGCGGATTATTTCAAAAGTAAAGAGACCGATTACTCCATGGTTTTTATGGCTTTCAATGCAGAAGAAGTTGGATTGATCGGCTCAAAAGCTCTCGCTGAAAACGAAAAATTAACTCCTGCTTTCAATAATATCAAAGCACTTTTTAATTTCGAAATGCTCGCAACTGAATCCCAATTTGGGAAAAACGCCGTGTTTATGACAGGTGACGAGTTTTCAGATTTTGATGAGTTGATTAATGCTAACGCGATCAGCGGTCTGAAAGTTTATCCCGACCCATATCAAGGCCAGCAGTTGTTTTACCGTTCGGATAATGTGAATTTTGTAAAAAAGAAAATCATCGCACATTCTATCTCAACCGTTGATATGAACAAAGCGACGCATTATCACGCTGTAAATGATGATATTAATATTGTAGACGCCGATAATCTGACCAGCATCATCAACAACTTCGCAAAAACAATCGAAAAACTGAACACTAAAAATTTCTCACCAAAATACAACGACAAGGTAAAATACGATTTCTAACGTCTTGATAGAAGTATTTTATTATTAGAAAAAAAACCACATAGACACATAGAAAACCAAAGTTAAATTTGAAAAAGATAAAATAGAATTGAACACTTATCTATTTAATCTTAAAATCCAGACAAAAAACTATTTGCCTATGTGGTTAATAAATTTTTCAATTGATATAATAGGCTCTAAACTAAGCTATTTATTTTCCGTATTTTTGCCTTTCCAATTTTTTTGAATGAAACCATTTCAGCGCATTATCAGTATTGCCAGACCACATCAGAAATTCCTGTGGGGCAGTATGTTTTTCAATATTCTTTACTCTCTTTTGCAGATTGCTTCTATCGGGACTTTGCTTCCGATCCTCAGCGTGATGTTCGGAACTTCTGACAAAATTGACACTTCTAAAGCGCCAATGTGGAGCGGCAGAATTGCGGACTATTTTGCCTATTTGAAAGATTGGGCATACTACACCATTCAGATTAATATGGATGAACACGGCGGAATCAAGGTGCTTGCGGTTCTATGTTCTATCACAGCCATTGCCTTTTTGTTGAGAAATATTTTCAGATATTTAGGATCTTATTTATTAGTGAATTATCGTGTGGGAATTACCAGAGACCTGCGAACTTTGATGTATGATAAATTTTTAAAATTACCTGTTTCCTTTTTTACCGAACAGAAGAAAGGCGATATGATGTCAAGAATTTCCAATGACATTGGCGCCGTAGAAGGCGGAATAATGGGATCTTTGGTCGATATTGTGAACTCACCTTTTATGATAATATCATCCTTGACAGCGTTATTTCTTTTATCTCCAAAACTGACTCTGTTTTCGTTAATTGTTTTTCCGATTATGGGATGGATTATTTCTTGGGTTGGAAAAAGCTTAAAAAAACAGGCGAGATTTGCGCAGGAAGAATTGGGGAATCTTTTTTCTTTGGTAGATGAAACCTTGAAATCTTCGAAGGTTATAAAGATTTTCAATGCAGATAAAATTCTTAAAAATAGATTCAACAAAACCACAAACCAATGGCAGCACCACGCCATTTCTATGAGCCGAAGGAGGGAATTGGCCTCTCCAATGAGTGAATTTTTGGGTTCTGTAACAATGCTGCTGATTACCTGGTATGCAGGAACCGAAATTATCAATGGAACCAACAAAGACCCGGCAACTTTCCTGGCTTTTATAGCGGTTTTCTTCCAGGTTTTAGACCCCGCAAAAAGATTGTCGAATGCGATTTCTGCGATTCAAGGCGGAATGGCAAGCTTGGAAAGAGTTTCTGAAGTTTTGGATTATGATCTCAAAGTCGAGGAGATTCCTAATCCAACCCCGATTTCCGAAATTAATGATAAAATCGAATTCAAAAATATTGGTTTCTATTACGAGAAATCAAATTTGATTCTTAAAAATGTGTCCATAACTTTGCCGAAAGGTAAAACCGTCGCTTTGGTTGGACAGTCCGGCAGCGGAAAAACCACGATTGCCAATCTTTTAGCAAGATTTTATGATGTTTCTGAAGGCGAAATTTTAATCGACGGACAAAATATCAAAAACTTAAAATTGACAGATTATCGCCAACTTCTTGGAATGGTGACGCAGGAATCTGTTTTGTTCAATGATTCGGTTTACAACAACATTTTGATGGGAAATCCAGATGCAACCGAAGCCCAAGTGATTGAAGCCGCGAAAATCGCCAATGCCCACGAGTTCATTTCTCAGCTTCAGGATGGCTATTATACCAATATTGGCGACGATGGTAACAAACTTTCCGGAGGTCAAAAACAACGTGTTTCCATTGCTAGAGCGGTTCTGAAAAACCCACCGATTATGATCTTGGACGAGGCGACTTCTGCTCTGGACACAGAGTCCGAAAGATATGTGCAGGATGCGTTGGAAAAGATGATGCAAAACAGAACGTCGTTGATCATTGCGCACAGATTATCAACCATTCAGAAAGCAGACCACATTGTTGTGATGGAAAAAGGCGACATCATAGAGCAAGGTTCTCATCAGGAATTGATGGAGAAAAACGGAACTTATCGCAAGTTGGTAGAGCTTCAGAATTTTGATTAATTTCATAATCAATGAATCCAATTCAGGAATATTTTTATCGGATTGATGAGCCTTCAAGAAGTGCACTTTTGTTTATAAGAGAAAAAATTTTAAATTCCGATGATCTGATTACCGAGACTTTCAGTTTTGGACTTCCCTTTTTGAAATACAGAAAGAAAATGCTCTGCTATTTTTATTACAGCAAACAGCATCAGAAACATTATCTCAGTTTTTATCACGGCGATAGACTGGATTATCCCGAACTATTGTCAGAAGGCCGAAAAAAGTTTAAAATTTTACTTCTGGATATGGAAGACGATTTGCCAATGGAATTGATTTTTGATATTCTTGATGAAGTGAAAACTTATATCAAGTAAATTTTTGATTTAACTGATTTTATCCAACTTCCAATCCATTTTTTACAGGCAAACTTGGACTTAACAAAGTCACATCGCGTTTATTTTCGCCATAAACTCCCAGAACCAGACATTCGCTGAAGAAGTTGGCGATTTGTTTCTTTGGGAAATTCACAACTGCTAGAATCTGTTTTCCAACCAAATCTTCTTTCGAGTACAAAGCTGTGATTTGAGCCGAAGATTTTTTAATTCCGAAATCTCCAAAATCGATTTCCAATTGATAAGAAGGATTTCTGGCTTTCTCAAAAGCTGTTGCAGAAATAATGGTTCCAACTCTGATGTCGATTTTCTCAAATCACTCCAGGTTATTTCGGGTTTTGTCATAGTTCAGTCGCTTTATTCTTAATGTCTTCCAAAAGCTTTTCAACTTCCATTTTCTGTTCTGAATATTTTGCTTGAAGTTCGCTCCCTTCGCCCATTCTTCCGTAATAAATCAAAGCTTTTTCTCCGAAGAAGTTTTTATAATAATCCGAAAGTTCCGGGATTTGAGGAAAATTGGTATGGAATAGCATTTCGTAATAAGCTTGCCATTCTCGTTCGTTTTTGTCCAAGATCATCAGCTTTGGCGATTTCTGGCGAACGTGCAACATCTCGTGGGCGAGCATATTGAGAACCAAAGTCAAATCGAAATCGAAAATGTTTTTGGGAATCATCACTTGTTGCAATTCCCCAATTTCCCCGTTGGCTGTCATGAGAATGGAGTTTTTTTCTAATTCTTCCCGAAACCCAAATCCTGCAAAGTTCTCATCATCCAAATCAAATTGGTGGATGAGGAATCTTGCGCCGTCCAGGATTTCGCCTGTTTCTTTGTAAGCAGTGAGGTTGAATTGCAGTTGTTCGTGGTTCATTTGTGCTAAAAATAAAATTGTTCTGAGATGGTTCAAAATTACAATTTAACAACAATATTTCAAAAGAAACTGAATCTGCGCCCCGAGCTGAACGGAGCTCTTTTTGTAATTGCGATGCTGCCAAATTTCTTTTGGTGATCAACCGTCTTTCGCAATTGCAAAAAAGCGGGAGTGGAGCGCGGATCAAGGCGCCCAAATTGATGCAAATAAAAAAATCGCACCTGAGAGATGCGATTTGAGTTATTTAGAATTCCATTTGAACTTCCAGCTTTTCGGCGAGGAGTTTGGAAACTTTTATTTTGAGTGCCTCGATGTCAATGTTTTGCATCGCATCGTTGGCGAAAGCGTACAGCAACAATGCTCTTGCTTCTTTTTTAGAAATTCCGCGCGCTCTAAGGTAGAACATTGCGTCCTCGTTCAGCTGTCCAACTGTACAACCGTGCGAACATTTTACGTCGTCTGCAAAAATCTCTAGCTGAGGTTTTGTGTCTATGGAAGCACCTTCGTCCAGCAAAATATTATTGTTCTGCTGATAGGCATTGGTTTTCTGAGCAATCTTGTTCACAAACACTTTTCCGTTGAAAACGCCGTGCGATTTGTCTTTGAAAATTCCTTTATAGTTCTGGTACGATTCGCAGTTAGGTGTGTTGTGGTGCACGGCGGTGTGATGGTCTACCAATTGGTCTTTCCCGATGATCGTGATTCCGTTCATAAAAGAGTTGATATTCTCTCCATTGTGGATGAAATCCAGATTGTTACGAACCAATTTTCCTCCAAACGAAAAAGTATTCACTGTCGTTAAACTATCTCTTTCCTGCTTTGCAAAAGTATGGTCAACTAAGTAAGAAGTGTCGCTATCGTTCTGCAATTTGTGCCAGTCAGTTTTCGCATTTTGATAGGTGAAAATCTCTGTCACAGAGTTGGTTAGCACAAAAGAGTCGTCCAGATTGTGGTGACTTTCTATGATTTCTACTTTTGCACCTTCTTCTACAATCAGTAAATTTCTGGTGTTGTAAAATGTATTTTCATTTTGATTTTGAGAGAGATAGAAAACGTGAATTGGTTTTTGAATCACTACATTTTTTGGAACTCTCAGAAAAAATCCGAAGTTGCAGTAAGCCGAATTCAAATTCGTGAAAGCCAGATTTTTGTTGGCAATCGTATTGAAATATTGGTCAAAAGCTTCTTTGTGTGCAGAATCGTTCAGCGCATAACCGAAGGAAAGAAACTCTGCATTGCCAATCGAAATCTTGGAAAATTCTTTGTGAAGTTTTCCGTTGATGAAAACAATTCGGTCAAAGTTTTCTTCGCCCAGATGAAGCGCATCCAATTGCTCTTTCGAGATTTGATGTTCTTCTGTCGGGAAAAAGTTGTACTCTTTCTCAGTGATTTCTTTGATATTAGTGTATTTGTATTCCTCGTCTTTTTTGGTCGGAAAACCTTTTAATTCAAAATTTTGCAGCGCCGATTTTCTGTCTGTGTCCAAAAAAGAATGGCGAAGCGTTCCTAAAAAAGAAGAATGAGTATTGATTATTTGTTCAAATAAAGCCATTGTAATGGTTTGATTTTGTATCGATTAGAAGATTAAAATGATTTCCAAATTAGTTTAAAAGCCAATCGTAACCTTTTTCTTCCAGTTCCAGAGCCAATGATTTGTCTCCTGTTTTGATGATTTTGCCATCTGCCAAAACGTGAACGTAATCTGGCTGAATGTAATTTAGAAGTCTCTGATAATGTGTGATTAACAAAACTGCGTTGCCTTCATTCTTGAATTTGTTTACACCGTCTGCAACGATTCTCAATGCATCGATGTCCAGTCCAGAATCGGTTTCGTCAAGGATGGCCAATTTTGGATTCAGCATTACCATCTGGAAAATCTCGTTTCTTTTTTTCTCACCTCCAGAGAAACCTTCGTTCAAAGAGCGAGAAAGAAAATCTTTTTTGATTCCTAATTTCTCGGAGTTTTCACGGATGAGACCTAACATTTCTTTAGCGCCCATTTCTTCCAATCCGTTTGCTTTTCTGGTTTCGTTTATTGCTGCTTTTATAAAATTGGTCACAGAAACGCCTGGGATTTCCACAGGATATTGGAAAGATAGAAAAATACCTTTATGCGCTCTTTCTTCAGGCGCATCTTCACCGATATCTTCTCCTTCGAAAAGAATTTTGCCATCCGTTACTTCGTAATCTTCTTTTCCTGCAATCACAGAAGAAAGTGTCGATTTTCCGGCACCATTGGGTCCCATAATAGCGTGAACTTCTCCTGGTTTTATTTCGAGGTTAATTCCTTTTAATATTTCTGCGCCATCTTCAATTTTGGCGTGTAAGTTTTTGATTTGTAACATAGTTCTTATTCGTAATGTCCTTTTAAAGACAAAATATTTAATATTTCTATAGTGTTTGCGTTGGTAACTTGATAAATAATTCTGTGTTCTCTGTCGATTCTTCTAGACCAAAATCCTTAAAGGTCATATTTCAAAGCTTCAGGTTTTCCTAAACCTTCGTAAGGATGATTAATAATATCCTCAATCAACGCAGTTATCTTTTTCATTACAGATTTGTTTCCAGATTTCTTCCAAAATTCAATATCACGTTGAGCTTTTTCAGAATAAATTATTTCCACAAATCTTCTGTTTTTATTTTAATGCCTTTGCCATCTTTAATACTCTTATCGGCTTCCAAAATTTCTTTTGCAAATTCAGGGTTATATGGACTTTCTTCTTTTTGTTCAATTTCAAAGCCCAGTGCTTTTGCAAGTGACTTAATGACTGCAAAATCTTTTTTCTTAACTTTTTTGAGAACAATTTCCATAACTGAAATTTTATTTAAAATTACAAAATTCTATCCAACACTTCCTTCAAGGGAAATTTCCAACAATTTCTGAGCTTCAATTGCAAATTCCATAGGAAGCTTATTCAAAACTTCTTTGCTGAAACCGTTCACAATCAATGCAATCGCTCTTTCTGTGTCAATTCCTCTTTGATTGCAATAGAAAATCTGGTCTTCTCCGATTTTCGAAGTCGTTGCCTCGTGCTCCAATTGTGCTGTCGGGTCTTTGATTTCGATGTAAGGGAAAGTGTGTGCGCCACATTCGTTACCCATTAGCAAAGAATCACACTGTGAAAAGTTTCTTGCTCCTTTTGCAGAAGGCATCACCTTCACCTGACCTCTGTATGAATTCTGAGATTTTCCGGCAGAAATTCCCTTAGAAATAATGGTAGATTTTGTATTTTTTCCAATGTGAATCATCTTCGTCCCCGTATCTGCGTATTGATGATTATTGGTTACTGCAATGGAGTAAAATTCACCAATTGAGTTATCACCTTTCAGAATACAAGACGGATATTTCCACGTAACTGCAGAACCAGTTTCAACTTGTGTCCAGGAGATTTTCGCTCTATTTTCACAAAGTCCTCTCTTCGTCACAAAATTGAAAACACCACCTTTTCCTTCTTCATTTCCTGGATACCAGTTTTGAACAGTAGAATATTTGATTTCAGCGTCATCCAATGCAATTAACTCTACTACGGCTGCGTGGAGCTGATTTTCGTCTCGTGAAGGTGCTGTACAACCTTCCAAATAGGAAACATAACTACCGGCATCGGCAATCACCAGAGTTCTTTCGAACTGTCCGGTTCCTGATTGATTGATTCTGAAATATGTTGATAATTCCATCGGGCATTTCACGCCTTTTGGAATGTAGCAGAAACTTCCGTCAGAGAAAACGGCGGAGTTGAGAGCGGCGTAGAAATTATCACCTCTCGGCACCACTTTTCCGATGTATTTTTTCACCAGTTCCGGATGTTCTTTGATCGCTTCCGAAATGGAACAAAAGATAATGCCTTTCTCTCTCAGCGTTTCCTGGAACGTGGTTTTTACAGAAACTGAATCCACAACAATATCCACCGCAACATTAGCCAATCTTTTTTGTTCCTCTATGTTGATTCCCAATTTTGCAAAAGTTGCCAATAATTCCGGATCTACTTCATCAAGACTTGCCAATTCTGGTTTTTTCTTTGGAGCGGCATAATATCTGATGGCTTGGAAATCTGGCTTTTCATACTTGATGTTCGCCCAATCTGGCTCAACCATTTTTTGCCAAATTCTAAAAGACTCAAGACGCCAGTCGGTCATCCATTCTGGTTCTTCTTTTTTGGCAGAAATAGCACGCACGATGTCTTCATCCAGACCAATCGGGAAATCCTCATATTCGATGTCGGTTTCGAATCCGAATTCGTACTTTTGATTTTCGAGATCGACTCTCAGGTCGTCTTCGGTGTATTTTGACATAATTTATAAACTAAAAGATTCTCCACAACCGCAAGTTCTTGCAGCATTTGGATTATTGAAAATAAAACCTTTACCATTCAAACCACCTGAATATTCCAGCGTTGTACCGGCAAGATAAAGGATGGATTTTTTTTCTATAATCACGCGAACGCCATTATCTTCGAAAATCTGGTCGGTTTCATTTTTTATATTATCAAACTTTAGAACGTACTCCAGTCCGGAACATCCGCCACTTTTTACGCCCACTCTTATATAGTCAGTCTCAGGATTGAAGCCTTCTTCAGTCATCAACTGAGCCGCTTTGGATTTTGCCTGATCGCTTACTTTTATCATTGTTTTTATTTAGACTGATTTTAGTCTACAAAAGTACGAACTAATTTCCGCAATCTCAAATCGATGTGGTCTATTTTGATGATTTTTGATACTTCTGAATATTTCGTTTCATAATGAAAAACAGCTCTTTAATGTTAATTTCTTAGGAAAAAAGAAACATTTATTAATTCTGATGCTTCGAATAATTAACTTTGCTCAGATTTGTTAATCAAACAATTAGTTTATGAAGAAGATTTTTATTTTGATAATGTTATTTTCCATTTTTGGAAAACTGATGAGTCAGACCGAAAGATATATCTACCGCACGGAAGTCAATCCGGATACGATAAATCTGGTTGATACAAAGGTCGAGATCACGTTTTTGGATTTGAAAAATAATCAATCGCTGTTCATCAGTGAAAGTAAACTATTGAAAGATTCCTTAGTCGCTGTACTGAAAAGTCAGGGTAATCTGGAAGTGAAAAAATCAAAAAAGAATAAACAAGAATTTCCAAAACTAGCCAACGGAAAATCAATTCAGCCTACTTTTTTTGATTATTTCATCAAGAAAAATTATGAAGATAAAACAGTAAATCTTGTTGAAAATGTGGGTTCAAAACAAGTGTACTATCAGGAAGACCGAAAGATGAACTGGGATGTTGCCCCGCAAATTACGGAATATAATGGCTATAAAGTTCAAACCGCAACGGTTAATTTTGGAGGAAGAATCTGGACAGCTTTTTTTGCACCGGAAATAAAAATTTCTGATGGTCCTTACAAATTTTCGGGGTTGCCTGGTTTGATTTTGAAGTTGGAAGATGACAAAGGTGATTATAAATTCAATTTTGTAAAAAAAGTGTCAGTTCCAAATTCATTTTCAGAAGACATCAAAACAGACGCAAGAAAATCGACGAGAATCAATTTTATCGGTGACAAAGCTTCTGTCAGAATGGAAATGGTAAACAACAAAGATTCAGAAATTGATTTCAACACCTTTAATCCTAGAGGTGGAAGAACAATGAACCAAAGAGGCGGCGGAATGAATGGAGAATTTGGCGGACAACCCGGACAGAGAATGAATGGCGGAATGCCAAACGGAGAAATGAGTAGTCCGGATATGCCAATGGGAAATTCGCCGAGAAATGCTATCAGAAATGGTAATATGATGAGTTCTGGGAATACAAATCCAATCGAATTAAGCAATAAATAAAATTATGAAATTATTAAAAATAGTAAGCATTTTGGCAATGCCGATGTTGATTGCACAACAAAGTACTCGTTTTGTATATCAGGTAACACTTTCTCCAGATTCTACAAATGTTGAGAAAAAAACGGAATCTGCTTATCTGGATACAGATGGAAAAAAATCTGTCTTCTACGCAGAAAATACGATGAAAAGGGATTCTGTAATGGAAAGAATGCGCGCAACCAGAAATTTTGACAGAACCCAGATGGAAAATCTGAGAAGCAATCTACAATTTACCATCGACAAAGATATTACAAATCAAAGTTTAGTCTATAAAACAAGAATTGGCAGAGATCAATATTCGTATAATGAATCTCCCAATTTCGTTTGGAAAATCTTGCCAGAAACGGTAAAAATTGGAGATTATCAAACACAAAAAGCAGAAACTAAATTTGGTGGAAGAACCTGGTATGCGTGGTTTACCCAAGAAATTCCTTTGCAGGACGGACCTTACAAATTTTCTGGTTTGCCAGGACTGATTGTCAAAGTGCAGGATGCAAAAGGCGACTATTCTTTTGATCTGATGCAAACCAAAAAAATTGCAGCCGTCCAGGAGCCACAAACAAGAGGACAGTACATCAATATTCCTAAGAGTAAATATGTAGATTTGCAGAAGAAATTCCAGAAAGATCCAGCCAGCTTTTTCACTTCCCAAATGTCTGGCGGTGGCAGAGGACCAGCCGGCGGCGGTGGAAACAGACCTGGAATGGATCCTAAAGCGCTTCAGGAAAGAATGAAACGTATGGAAGCTGAAATAAAAAGCCAGAATAATCCCATCGAATTGAAATAAAAAAAGTCCCGAATTACCGGGACTTTTCGTTTATGCTTTTCTGATTTCTTTGATCTCTTCGATTTTTTCTTCGAAGTAATCTCTTTTGTCAGGATGTTTTTCACAAAGCAGGTCGTAGGCTTTTATCGCTTTGGAAAATAGTTTCTGCTCGGTGTACAACTTCGCCAGCGTTTCCGTCATCAAATGAGAAATATCGTCTTTTTTTTCTTTGACCACGTAGCTGCTCTCCTCCTTCAACTGCGAGATTTTTGGATTGGTTTCGATAAAGTTATCGATGATTTTTTCCTTTACCTTAGCCACTTCTTCTGTTGTCACCTGACGTTCTATTTTCAGCCAACTTTGCCAGGTATTGATGAAAGTTCCCACATTGCTGTCAGAGATTTCTTTTGCTTCAACTTTTATTGGCGTTTCAACTATTTCAGGCGTTTCAACTATTTCCTTTTTCTCTTCGATTCTGGAAACATCATTGCCAAAAAATGAAACATTCATGATAGGCCTTTCTTCTTCAGAAGTTTCGATTTTATTTTCTTCTAATTGAACTTCCTCTGCAGGCATTTCTCTTTGAATTTCATCCTCCTCAACTTTTTCAGGCGTTGGAGCAAAATGAACTTTCGTGATGATTGTTGGGATATCTCTTTCTTCAGCTTTACTTTTACCAATCAAGGCATCTGGCGTATTTGTGGAGAAAGACATCGGTTTCCATTCAGAAATTGGTTCTGGAATTTCTTCCGCTTTTGGTTCAGAAATTTCGGGTTGAATTTCAGCTGGTGAAATTTTATTTTTATCATCAAGAATATCGAAAGTTTGGGTGTTTTCGAAATTGATTTGAGATTCTTCAACCTCTTCTTGTTCCATTGGAGTTACAGATCTTTGGTCAGTTTCCTCCATCTTTTTCGGTTCAGAAACATCGAAAGATTGTATATTCTCAAAACTGATTTGGCTGTCATCAATGTTTTCTTCAGAAATATTCTCTACCGATGTTTCTTTAAAATCTGTTTGAGCAGCCGGTTTTTCTTCGATTGGTTTTTCTTCCTTTTTTTCTTTTTTAGGAGGATTAAGATAATCCAAATGATTTTTCGGAACTGAGAATTTGATATTCGGAAGGAAATCATCAATACCATTAAAACTAATATCCTGAGAAGTGACTTCCGGCTCAGATTCTGGTTCTGGCGACATTTCTGCAACTTTTGTTTCTTCCAAGGTCAAAATATCTTCAAGATGCTCCCTTGCAGAAATCGATTCATCCGCAGGATTTTCGTCGATGATGATTTGAGAAGCTACAGTTTCTACCTCTTCTTTCAAAATGATCTGTCCAGATTCTTTCGAAGCTTCCAGGTCCACTTCCACAGGTTTCTCTTCAAGAAAATTTTCTTCACCTTCATATAGCAAACGATTTCTCTCACCATCTACCACAATGAATTCTGAAGTTTCTGACTTTTCAGTTTCGATGATTTTTTCAACATCAAATTTATTCAGAACAGAATGCGTTTCTGTATTTTCAATTTCATTGATAATTTCAAGCTCTGCTGGTTTTGCTCCTTCTGTTACTTTATCGTTAGTTGGCTGGCTTTCAGTATTTTGTTTTTGATAAATTGGAGTTGGAATTAATTCTTTTTTAGAAATTTTCTCAGAATTAATGAAATGATAAAGAATCTTTTTATCTGTGGTGTAAGCCGCTGTTTTAGAAAGATTTTCTTTATAATTATCCGGTTTGTAAAGATTGATTGCATAAAGATAAAGCGCTCTAATACTTTGTGCATAAGGCATTTTGTCCGATTCAGATTGCAGAATTTGCAAATCTGCTTCAGTAATTACTTTTGGATTCTTTATTAATTCTAAAACTCTAGTATTCATTATTTTACCAATTGGCTACAATATCATTGAAAATTTTGACGATAATTCTCTCGTTTACGATTCTGACCTGCGAGGTTTCTATCGTGTTCAAATCTAAGTCGCTGTTGAAAACCGCTTCGTCGCTGTAAGTTCTGTCGAAACTAAGGGTTTGGTCCTTGCTGTTTTCGTAATGGACTTTTACAGTGATTGTCAGTTTGTTTTGCTGTGCCTGAACCGTGTTGTTTCCATCGGTAGAAGTTGTGGCAGCTCCAATAGTAGTGGGCGTGATATTGTAATCTGTTATTTCGCCCTCTATCAGCAAATCCGGATTTTCCAAAGCGCCTTTCAAAGTGGTTCTCTGAAGAAAGCGGTTTTGCAAAGCTACCGTAAAATCCTGACTTAAACTCGGAAGGTTGTTCGCTGCATTATTCGGAAACATATTGATTTTCACCGTTTTCATATCCTCGCGGAGCGATGAACCTGTGAAACTGTAGCAACTTGTAAGTACAAAGAATAAAGAGAAAAGAGAAAAGACGACTATCTTTTTCTTGCTTCTAACCTCTAACTTCTGACCTGTAACCATCATTCTTCTAGATTATATTGTTTTATTTTTCTGTAAAGCGTTCTCTGCGAGATTCCCAACTCATCTGCAGCCCTGTTCCTTCTGCCTTTGTGTTTTTCTAAAGCTTTGATAATTAGATCTTTTTCATTGTTTTGAAGTGATAATGATTCTGGTTTTGCTTCCTCGATTTCAATATCTTCTACATCGTTGTAATGATGATCCTCATCCTCAGAAATAATCGTTGGGTGATGAACCTGATTTTGTTGATTGTTGCTGTTATTTTCAAAATAAAGCAACGAATTGGGGTTGGCATTCTGGGCTGGTTCTGGTGTATAAATCCTATTGATAAGATTTTTTTCCTGAGAACTAAGATCAGAATTACCTCTGCTTTTAATAAGTTCCGAAGTTAAGGATTTTAAATCATTAATATCGTTCCGCATATCGAAGAGAACTTTGTACATAATTTCTCTTTCTGAACCAAAGTCTCCGGAAGTTCCGGTTCCATTTGTTTTAGAAATAACTGCTGGCAAATTCGCATTCATCGGAATATATTCTGCTAATTTCACAGAATTAACTTCACGATTTTGCTCTACAACGGTCATCTGCTCTACCAAATTTCGCAGTTGACGAACGTTTCCCGGGAATACATAATTTTCGAGATAAGTGACTGCATCGTCTGTCAATTTCAGTTCCGGCATTCTGTATTTCTCGGCAAAATCAATCGCAAACTTTCTGAATAACAGGTGGATATCGCCTTTTCTTTCTCGCAATGCCGGCATATCAATCTGAACCGTATTCAAACGGTAATACAAATCTTCACGGAAACGACCATCTTGAATCGCTTTCATCATATTGACATTCGTCGCTGCAACGATTCTTACATTGGTTTTTTGAACTTGCGAAGAGCCCACTTTCATAAATTCTCCACTTTCCAAAACTCTCAGAAGACGAACCTGCGTTTGTACAGGCAATTCTCCAACCTCATCTAAGAAAATTGTTCCGCCATCTGCGACTTCAAAATAACCTTTTCTTGTAGAGGTTGCGCCAGTAAAAGCACCTTTTTCGTGACCGAATAATTCGGAATCAATAGTTCCTTCGGGGATTGCACCACAGTTCACGACGATATAAGGCTGGTGTTTTCTTCGGGATTCGCTGTGGATGATTTTTGGGATAAATTCTTTACCAACACCACTTTCTCCAATTACGAGAACCGAAATATCCGTTGGAGCCACCTGAATTGATTTTTCCAAAGCACGATTAAGTGCCGGAAAATTCCCAATGATGCCGAAGCGGTTTTTTATAGATTGTAAGTCTGCCATTTTTTTTAAATTTTTGCCCGATTTTAGTTAGAATCGGAGATTTATGGATTTTGATTATAAATTAATTTACAGTTCGGCAATTTGCTTTCTGTAAACTTTGTTGAAATGATGCGTGTATGCATCTTTCATCGTTTTGCCTTCGTCATAGGACTTCAAGGCTAAATTTTTCAAATCCAAATAATCTTTATTTCTGATTTTAGAAACTTTACTTTTAAAATAAATATTCTCTGCAAAATCATAAACTTTGCTTTGTTTCTCGAAGTTTTCTAAGGCTTTGTCGTATTGACTTAATTCAAAATACGTGACACCTAGCTGATAATAGTCGTAAAGTCCAACATTATGGTCTTTTTTTGCCAGCTGGCTTTCTATGATAGAAATCGCTTTTTCTTTTTGTCCAATCGCTGAGTAGCAAAGCGCTTTTGCAATGTGCAATTCATAATCGCCATTGGCAGAATATCCCAAATATCCGGTTGGATAAATTTTTTCTAAGGCTTCAACATCTTCAATTGCGCCTTTATAATCCCGGAAAAATTGGTATTTGCACCAAGCTCTGTAACCAAGATTTTCTTTCGGGTTTAGTTCGACTGCTTTGTCAATCAGTTTTTTCCAAGAGATGAAATCACCACTTTTTAAGTAAGCAACGGATTGTTCTCTGTAAGGATAGTCAAAATTTGGAGCAATTTTTATGGCTTCCGATAATCCATCGTGGAAACGCTGGTCAAATTGGTAAAGTCTTTTGTTATTAACTGTTTCGACTGCTTTCTCACAAGCATTGAATTTTGCTGAGTCGCCTTCCAATTGGAAAACATTACAGTTCAAAGATTGACCATAAGTAAAAAAAACGACTAGGATCAGCTGAAAACTAAGGCAATATTTCGTCGATTTTTCCATCTTTTATTTTGAAAATTAAATATTGATAATAGTCGATTTTCTCGTTTCTTACTTGTTTCGGAATCCAGCCATCCAGATTTTTGGTAATTTCTAAAAGTTGATTCGTAATGTTTTTATCAATTTCAATTGGCTCGTAATTGTAGTTAGCAGTTAAAATCCTGAATCTGTCAGATTTTCCATAACAATTCACAATAAAACGAATTCTTACCCAAGCATTTTCCTTTTTTACATTTTCATAATTGTATTTTTTCTGAAATTCTTCCTCGATCGCAATTTTTTCGCCTCTGTACAAAAATCCTTTTGAATCATTAAAATACTGATAAATATGATTTTCATCACACAAAATAAAATCAATCCGATCTGTTTTCTCATCGAAGTTAATGTTACCAACATAATCCCATTTTGTATTTTGTGAAAAAATTAAAGTTGGTAAAAGGAATAATATGTAGCGAATTTTTATCATAAATAACGACTTTCTAATTCTCTTCCAAAATTTTAATGAAATCTTCTTTACGTGGCAACACTGTCAGGTATTTACTCGCGAAAATCTGTTCATTGTCTTCTGGCAAAGTATATTCTACCCAAGCTTCACTTTTGTCCTGACAAAGGATGATTCCGATGGTTTTGTTTTCTCCCTCAATACGTTTTTCTCTGTCGTAATAATTGACGTACATCTGCATTTGCCCGATGTCCTGATGTTTCAGTTCACCGATTTTTAAGTCAATCAAAACAAAACATTTCAGGATTCTGTTGTAAAAGACCAAATCAATCTTGAAATGCTTTTCATCAAAAGTAATTCTGTCCTGTCGGGCTACGAAAGTAAAACCCGTTCCTAACTCCAGTAAAAAATGTTCTAATTTATCAATCAATCCGCTTTCCAAATCATTTTCGGAATAGATGCTTTTTTCTGGCAACCCCAGAAATTCTAAAACGTATGGATCTTTAATTAAATCTTGTGGCTTTTCTATAACTTGCCCTTTTTCGGAAAGTTGTAGAATTTCTTCTTTGTTTTTACTTAAAGACAATCTTGTGTATAATGCGGCATCGTATTGCCTTTGCAATTCTCGCAAGCTCCAGTTGTTCTTATGAGCCTCAATTTCGTAGAATTTTCTTTCGTTAATATCTTTAATCCTCATTAATTTGATATAATGCGACCAAGAAAGGGTGAAATTAACAGACGGTGTCTGTGAAATTTGAAATACGTCAGAAATCATCTGATCTTTTTCAATTATTTGGTTTTCTGTGTTTTGTAATTCCGTAGACGGTGTTGACGAAATTTGGTTTTTAAAATTCGTAAACGCTGTTGACGAATTCTGTTTTGAATAAATTTTATAGAAGAACCGCATTCTATCAAGGTTTTCTACCGAAAAACCTTTTCCAAATCTCTCAGTCAGATGCAAAGACAAATCTTTTAAAATCGCTTTGCCATATTCAGCGCGGTTTTTACCTTTTTGTTCATCCTCTACAATCATTCTTCCAATCTCAAAATAAGTAATTACCATAGTCTGGTTGACGGTGGACACGACTTTTTTTCTTGCATTATCCAGTAATGCAAAAATATTGAGTAGAAGTTCCTGAGATTGCAGATTGCTCATTGTTTAAAAGGAATTTACAAAACCGTTTCCCCCAAAAGTGTACCCTGCGTGTTGCTATGAACGAATACGGAAACCAAGTCACCAATTTTCTGTCCTTCCAACATATCGAAAACGCAAACTGCATTTTGGGAATTTCTTCCTTTCCATTGGTTTTTATTTTTTTTAGATATGCCTTCGATCAGGATTTCGTGAACTCTGCCAACGTAAGAAGCCATTCTTTTTCGGGAAAGCTCTCCTTGCAAAGCAATCACTTCGGAAAGTCTTCTTTGCTTCACATCAGCCGGAATATCGTCTTCCATTTTCTTGTGAGCCGGTGTTCCGGGTCTTTCGGAATAGGCGAACATATAGCCGTAGTCGTATTCTACTTCACGCATCAGAGACAATGTATCCTGGTGGTCTTCTTCTGTTTCTGTACAAAACCCGATAATCATATCTTGGGAAAAAGAAATATCAGGAACGATTTCCTTGGCTTTTTTGATCAGATCCAAATACTCCTGACGCGTGTGTTGTCTGTTCATCAAATCCAGAATTCTGTCGCTCCCACTTTGAACTGGCAAATGAACGTATTTGCAAATATTATTGTGTCTTGCCATCACCCGGAAAACATCCAAACTCATATCCTGAGGGTTAGAAGTAGAGAATCTGATTCTCATATCCGGTACTGCTGTCGCAACCATTTCCATTAATTGGGCAAAATCAACAGCCGTCAATTTCTGCATTTCGGTAGCTTTTGCAAAATCTTTTTTGGGTCCGCCTCCGTACCAAAGATAAGAATCTACATTCTGGCCAAGGAGAGTAATTTCTTTGTAACCATTGTCCCAAAGGCTTTGACATTCTTCAATAATAGAATGCGGGTCACGGCTTCTTTCGCGGCCTCTTGTGAAAGGAACGACGCAAAAAGTACACATATTATCGCAGCCTCTTGTGATCGTTACGAAAGCGGTAACGCCGTTTCCGCCCAGACGAACTGGATTGATATCGGCATAAGTCTCTTCTTTTGAAAGGATGACGTTGATCGCATCTCTGCCATCTTCTGTTTCTTTTAAAAGATTTGGCAAATCTCTGTACGCATCTGGACCCACGACTAAATCGACCAATTGTTCTTCGTCTAAAAATTTAGTTTTCAATCTTTCCGCCATACAGCCTAGAACACCAACCGTCATATTCGGGCGTTCTTTCTTCAGGTTTTTGAACTGAGCCAAACGCATTCTCACGGTCTGCTCGGCTTTCTCACGGATGGAGCAAGTATTCAATAAAATCAAATCTGCTTCTTCCACGTTTAAAGTTGTATTGTAGCCTTGTTCATTAAGAATGGATGCAACAATCTCAGAATCAGAGAAGTTCATTTGGCAACCGTAACTTTCCAAAAACAGTTTTTTGCCGTTTTCTGGTTTTTCTGCTATCGCAAAAGCCTCGCCTTGTTTGGTTTCGTCTATATATTTTTCTTGCACGGACTTTAAATTTAAAATTCAGAATTCCTGTTCAATACTTGAATTTGAAAATCTGAGAATATTTTAGTGTGCAAAGATACAAAATCTTGTGACAGAATGGCAGGAAAATATTCCATAGAGAAAGTTAATGGAAATTTCATATGGCTTCTAATAGGCTTGTCGTGGAGTTTTGCAGGATTCCATCCCGGTTGATATTTTGCAACTTCTCTTGCAAGGTCGTGAGCACATTTGTTTTCTTGCAAATCTTTTTCATCAGTCTCTTTTACATACTTGACTGTAGAATCTGGATTTATCAATACTTTAAAATTATACAGTTCATCAATATTACTACAAGTTTTAATGTTTTTTTCAACAAGAATTTTGTGAAAGTCCTTATAATAGTTTTCTATTCCATTTACATAAGGTGATTGATCCTTAGGAAAATAATCATACTGAGCTTTATAGAATGAACAGATTAGAATAGTGAGTAAATATAAATTTTTCATAATTTTAATTTTCTCGCGATTAATCGTGGTCAGTGTGTTCAGATGAAAAATTAATTTCGAAAATAATGTTAGAACTCACAGGGACACCGTTTCTGATTGCTGGTTTCCATTTTTTCTTGATGCGTTTTACAGCAAAATCCATATCTTGTTTGAACTCTGCGTCGTTTCTGACTTTTGGATGGATTTTGAGTTCGCTTATTTTCCCTTTTTCATCTATGGTGATGACGAATGAAAATTTCCCATTCACAGCGTATGCAGTCATATCAACATAAGCGTGAACCATTTTCATAAATTCTTTTCGAAAAGCTTCTTGTCCACCTGGGAATTCTGCGCTGGAGTCGGCTAGTGCTGAGGTTTGTAAAGTTTCGGATTGTGAAAATGCGGGAATGCTAATCAATAAAGTCATTAAGAGAAAGAAAGTTTTCATAGGATAAGGTTAAAAGTTTTACCACAATATATTAAAACAAGTATCAAATCAAAGCTCAGTCCTGAAAATTAATATTGAACTAACCGCCTAAGAATCTTTCCCAGTGTAAAAATTATAATCTTTGATTACCACATTGATGAATTGCTGTTGTGTCAATTGGATAGAAGCTGCATCCAACTTCAGAATTTCTACAATTTTGACTGCTAATTTGTTGATGACTTGACGGTCTTTGCTTTTTAAAGCTTTCTGAAAATTTTCTTTGATGATTCTTACATCATTATCGCTCAATAAAATAACCTGCGGAAAAGTCGGAGTGTAATCTTCTTTCAGATTTTCCAAAATAGTGTGCGTTATGTTGACATCGTTTTTCAGCGAGATTACAGCTGTCCCTGTGGCAATATCGCCCAGACGCTGATGATTTTTAGAAACAAGGATTGAAATGACGGCAATAATACCGGAGTTCGTGTAAATATCAACCAAACGGAAAATCCATCTCATCAAATAATCGCCGAAACTGGCTTGGTAACCATCGATTTTTACCACTTTTATTTTCATCAGTTTCTTGCCAAAGGTCTGGCCCTCCATGAGACTTTCTAAAAATAAAGTATAAATATGGATTGGAAATGTGACGATGAGTATAAGTGCGCCAATGGACCAGTTGTCCATATCTCGGGTAAAAGTGGCATAATCCGAGACGTAGCCTAAGAGCCAAGCTAAGATGAAAATATAACAGCCTTTGATGAACAAATCGATGAAAAATGCCACGATTCTTTCTCCAATACCAGCTTGTGTAAAATTTACATTTACATTTTGCGAAGTATTAATGGCAATCTGATTCATTTTTATTATTTTAGCTGTATGAGAGAAGTGGCTTTTATAAAGCAAAATAAAGCAAAATGGTTGGAAATAGAGCAGGTTATCTATGGAAAAATTAAAAAAAATCCGGATGATCTTTCGTCTCTTTATATCAACCTGATAAATGATCTCTCATTTTCCCAGACTTACTATCCGAAGAGTAAAACCACGATTTATCTCAATTTTCTTTCGGCACAGATTTTCCAGAAAATATATAAAACCAAAAGAATTGAGGAAAACAGAATCAAACATTTTTTTCTTACGGAAGTTCCACTCACGGTTTACCAGTACAGGCGATATCTTTATTATGCTTTTGTATTTTTTATCCTGTTTGTGGGCATTGGCGTGATCTCTTCTATTTATGATAAGGATTTTGCAACCCTGATTTTGGGTGAAGGTTATGTGAATCAAACTCTTGAAAATATAAAAAAGGGCGACCCAACTGCCGTTTACGGAACTGGTGCGAATTGGGCCACCTCGATAATGATAATTGTGAATAATATCGTGGTTGGCGCAAAACTTTATGTCTACGGGATTTTTGGAGGAGTTGGAACTTTGTACGCATTGATGCAAAATAGCATTATGCTGGGCGCATTTCAGTTTTTTTTCAAGACCCAAAATGTTTTGCTAGATAGTACGAAAGGCATTTGGCTTCACGGTGCTTTCGAGATTTTCGGAATGGTAGTAGAAGCGATGGCTGGGCTTATTCTTGGTGCATCTATTTTATTCCCAAAGACTTTATCCAGATTAGAATCTTTCAAAATCGGATTTAGAAATAGTTTCAAAATCTATCTCAGCACCGTTCCGTTTACCATATTTGCAGGTATTATAGAAGGTTTTGTGACCAGATATGCGCAAACGATGCCTTTGATTCTTAATATCATTATTATCTTCGGAACCTTATCTGTGATTGCTTTTTATTACTTTATTTATCCTCATATTGTCAAAAAAAAACTAAACGATGCAGCTCTATCAACCCAGAAAATTCGGTAATCTAATCAGCGATACATTTACATTTTTCAAAGAATATGGTAAAAACTATTTCAAAAATTACCTGGCTCTCAATGGCATTTTGATGCTATTATCCGTCATCATTTTCATATTTGGCTACCGCGAATTTTTTTTGCAGATGATGAATTCTAATGGGAATGGCGATAGTTATTTTTTTCAGACCTATTTTCAGGACAATGCAGGCCTATTGATTCTGGGTGTTGTCATTTTTTTCATTATAATTATAGCAATGAGTATTGTTATGTACACATTCCCAGTACTCTATATGAAGCGATTGACGGAAACGGGAAATAGAAATATAAGACCAGATGAGCTGCTGTCTGACCTAAGACAAAATATAGGCAAAATTCTAATTTTCTTTTTGGGGATTATATTCATTGTAACACCTTTGATGTTAATAGTAATGACTATCTCCTCCTTTCTGATGATTATTTTTATTGGATTTTTTCTCCTTATACTTTTGATGCCCGCTTTTATGAATGTAGTGAATTTTACGCTCTATCATCAGCTCAATACTGATACAGGATTTTTCGACGCTCTGAGTTATGCAATGAGAGTCAATTTTGGAAATATGTTTGATTCCAGAAAAGCTAGATTCTGGAAATATTGGGCTTCTACTGTAATAACATTTATCATCATTTATATTGTTTTGTTGATTTTTACCATTATCCCTTCAATGCTGATTGGAGTGGGAATGGCAACCATACCTGAAGTTGGAACTGCGGAAGCCAATCCGGCAGATTTATTTTCTGGGGGACTTGGTATTCTATTTTTCTTGATTTACGGTGTTTCAACCTTCGTAAGTTTTATGTTGTATAATGTGATTTATGTAAACGCAGGACTTCAATATTATGACAGTCGTGAAGACCTACACAGAGCATTGGATTTGAATGAGATTGATACGATTGGAAAGAGTGAATTTTAAACCTATTTTTTTAGTGATTTTTTGTTTGTTGGGGAATATTGCTTTTTCACAATACGAAACAGTACAGGAAATTGTGATTGATTCTGCAGCTGATTCTTCTAGGAATGATTTCGTACTCACAGATTCTATTGTTCAGTCCAATTATTCAACCGATAATATTCTCTACCCTAAAAAATTGGCGCCCAATTATAAAAACAAATACAAAAGTAACGAGTTCGATTATGAAGTTCTGATACCAAAAGAATCTATTTGGAATAAGGTCAAAAAGAAAATTGCCGAATGGATAGCGAAGATATTCGGAGAAGCAAAACCTGGCGAAGCTTCCAAATATACAGTCAACATACTGCGTTTTATAGTAATTGTGGTCATAGGATTGTTAGTATATCTGCTTATTAAGTTTCTCATGTCTAAAGATGGCAATTTCCTGTTTGGCAAAAAGAATAGGAAAATCAACATCAAAAGTCAGGATTTGGAAGAAAACATCCACGAGATCAATTTTCCGCAGACCATTTTACAATTGGAAAAACAGCAAGATTACCGTTCCGCAATTCGGTATCATTTTCTTTTTGCCTTAAAAAAAATGTCTGATAAAAACCTGATCACTTGGAATCCAGAAAAAACCAACCGAGATTATCTCCGTGAGCTGAAAAACGAAAATCTAAAACAAGATTTTAGTAAAATCGCTTATGTGTATGACTATATTTGGTATGGCGAATTCGAAACGCAAGAGAAAGATTATCAATATTATAAAACTTATTTTAACAAATTCTGATGTAAGGATTTTGTAACAACAAATAATGGGTAAAACGTTCAAAATATACGCTGTTATTTTCATCATCATTCTGATAGTGATGGGTATGTTTGAGATGAACAAAAAACCGGTTTTGGACTGGCGAAAAAATTTTGACACCGAGAAAAAAACACCATTCGGACTTTTTATTTTCAATCAAGAATCGAATCGGTTATTCAACAATAAATTGGTGAAAACAGGCATTTCGCCATATACT
>JBCNLQ010000019.1:0-66863 GCA_039595375.1 Chryseobacterium sp. | reverse complement strand
TATGATTATGTGGCTGATGAGTGACCGCGCCATCCCAAGAAGTTACCGGATGATGGAAGGTTTTGGGGTTCATTCTTTCAAGTTTATCAATAGCGAAGGCGATGTACATTTCGTCAAATTCCATTTCAAACCTAAATTGGGTGTTCATTCCGTGGCTTGGGACGAGGCTACAAAAATCTCTGGAAAAGACCCAGATTTTCATAGAAGAGATCTTTGGGAAGCTATTGACAATGGTGCATTTCCAGAATGGGAATTTGGTGTTCAGCTAATTCCGGAAGAAAACGAAAACGATTTTGATTTTGACCTTCTAGATCCGACAAAATTAGTTCCAGAGGAATTAGTTCCGGTTCAGATCATCGGAACTATAACTCTAAATAGAAATCCGGATAACTTCTTTGCGGAGACAGAGCAGATTGCTTTCCACCCAGGACATTTGGTTCCGGGTATTGATTTCAGTAATGATCCGCTATTGCAAGGCCGATTATTTTCTTATACAGACACCCAATTATCCAGACTAGGCTCTCCTAATTTCCACGAAATTCCGATCAACAGATCTGTCAATACCGTTCATAATAACCAGCGCGACGGGCATATGAGACAGCAGATTGTGAAAGGAAAAGTGAGCTATGAACCCAATTCTATCGGCGACGGGTGCCCGTATCAGGCGATGATGAAAGACGGTGGATTTGCTTCGCACGGAGAGAGAGTGGATGGACATAAAATCCGTGCCAGAAGCGAAAGTTTCGTAGACCATTATTCTCAAGCCAAATTATTTTACAACAGCCAGTCTGAGCCGGAAAAAACACACTTGCAAAAAGCTTTGATTTTCGAATTGTCCAAAGTGACAATTCCAGAAATCAGAGAAAGATTGGTCGGACAGTTGTTATTTATCAACAAAAATCTGGCGTCGGTTGTTGCAAAGAAAGTTGGTGTAGATGTGATTAAGCTAAAACAACCGAACGGTAGTGTTCCTGCAGATACAGATCCAAAAACTTTGCAAAGTAAAGAAACTGAACCTAATATCGCTTCTTCAGATTCCCTGAGCATGAAAAACACGGTAAAGGACTCTATCGAAAGCAGAGTGGTTGGCTTTATGATGGAAGATGGTGTGAATGCGGCTGATGTTCAAATGTTAAAGTCGAAATTGGAGAAAAAGGGAGCCAATGTTCAGATTATCGCTGGAAGTTTGTCGAAAGTAACTGCAGATGATGGAACCGTTTTCATCCCAAAACATTCTTTGACCAGTACTGCAAGTGTTTGTTTTGATGCGTTGTATCTATGCAGCGGAAAAAAATCGGTTGATGTTTTGATGAATATGGAAAATAAACCGGGAACTGTCCATTTTGTAAATGAAGCTTATAAACACTGCAAAGCCATCTTTTTCGGTAGGGAAGCAGAGGCTGTTTATAAAGCGAGCAATGTGGGAGCTAAATCCCACGAAGATCCTGCGATTGTGACTTCCGAAACTAAAGATGCTGCTGATTCCTTTATCAAAGCCATTGCCAATCACCGCGTTTGGGAACTGGAAACTGAAAGGAATAATCCTGCTTAAAAATCAATTTACAATTACAGATAAAACTGGAGATTTTTTAAGTCTCCAGTTTTTTTTCATCAATTTTCTTTTTTATTTTCCAAAATACCTTGGAAGTGATAATAGTAATCTTTGATATCTTTTAATTGTTCTGCGACAATCTTGGAACTCATTGCATCAAGTTCGCCACTATCCAGAGCATTTTGATAGGCTTGTATTGCAGCTTCTTCTCCAAATAAAACATTTTCTAATGTAGATTCCTGTAGATTATTGATCAGAACAGAATTTTTGATGTCAATCCAAACCCGATGAATATTTCCTGATATTGAAGTGGTGTCACTCGCATCTCCGCCTTTCTCAGTAATCAAGTCGATGATTTGGTTTTTCATCATTTTAGTCCGTGACGTCATATGTTCATAGTCATCTTGCAAGCTGTGATTCATTTCCCAAATTTTTCCCTCTACTTTTTCATAGCCTTCAAGCCTGTCATTGGTAATTTTCAATAAGTCATTCAGAACTGAAATTATTTTTTCGTTTTCCATTTTGATAAGATTTGTTTAACTCATTAAATTACAATAATAATGCCTTCAATCCTTTAAAATGGTATTGGGTATAGTATTAATTATTGATTTATAAGGAGTTATGTGGT
Source organism: Chryseobacterium sp. (assembly GCA_039595375.1). Classification (GTDB taxonomy): domain Bacteria; phylum Bacteroidota; class Bacteroidia; order Flavobacteriales; family Weeksellaceae; genus Epilithonimonas. Next base: position 64,683 of record JBCNLQ010000019.1, on the reverse strand, counting down.
TTGTATTTAATATTTAGCAAAAAACCAAACTTTGTGGGAAATTGTTTTGTCAGATTTTGAATGATAGTAGATGCAAGCTTTTAAAATTGCCTCTAAGGAAGATGGTATTTTGATTATGATTCAGGTCATAAAGTTTTGTAGAAGTTCTCTCTATTTTTGAACTCAACAAAATAAACTATGAAATTTTTATCCTTAATTTTTACTGTGAAATCGGTTCGGCTGAACTAAAATCCTGTGTTGATACCTCAATAAATGAGTGGTCAATGAAAATATAAAGAGTTTCAACAATTGTAATCTGGGCTACATATTCTAGTTCAATCCCGAATTGTGAAAATCACTGTATTGTGAAAATTATTCTTAAAACCATTCTTAGATTATTTTAATGTTAATTGATTTAAAGTGTTTTGAAATGTAAAAGTTTCTAAACATCAGAGAGTAGAAAGATATGGTTATAGAGGAAACTATTATAAAATCGCTAGGGGCAAAAGTCAAAGAATACAACGTGGGAGACGTTATTTTTTCAGAAGGTGGTACACCATTGTATTATTTTCAGATTGTGGAAGGTGATGTGAAAGTTAATAATTACAACGAAGATGGAAAAGAAATGATACAAAGTATTTTGACGGCAGGTCAAAGTGTCTGCGAGTTTCTGATGTTTGTTGATAAGCTATATCCAGTTAATGCAGTGGCAATTACACCGTGTAGAATTTTGCGTTTATCAAAATCCAAATTTCTGTTGTTGTTGGAAAAATACCCACAATTCCATTATGACATTATCCAAAGTCTATCAGATACAATGTACTTCAAATTTGTGATGGGACAGATTTTTTCTACACAGAACACCTCTACCAAACTAAAATCTCTGATGGATTATCTCAAAAGTTTCCAAAAAGATCAGTCTCCATTTTCATTCCAGATCCCATTGACGAGGCAACAGATGGCAAGCCTAACTGGTTTGCGGGTAGAAACAACAATCCGAACCTTAAAAATGATGGAAAAAGACAACATTGTGAAAATTATCAACCGAAAGATATTATACTGATACGCTGTCTTTTTTAAACAGATTCCTCATCGCAATATTTGACCGACGTTAAATTTCGAAATGCTGTTTTTTTTGCAAAACGGTATTTGATACTATTTTAATCTTCTTATTTTAACTTCTTGTTTTATTTTCCCGTAACTGAAGATGTTAGCAATAATGATGGGAAGAAGCGGAACAGGAATCATTGTGTAAAATCCAAAGCCGCGCGTTACTGTAAAATAATTACAACCAACTACCAGAAGCACAAAAAATACCATGAAACCAATGAACTGAAACTTTGCTTTTTTCAGAGTTTTCAATAATTCGTCGTTTGATAATTTTGAAAGGTTTTCTGAATTTTTCATATGATAACAATTAAACAGATGATATACAATAAGAAGTCCAACTAGTCAAAAAAGTAAAAGAACTGATTGTTTTACGGATTAATTTTTTGATTAGAACCAGACTTTACATTTTATCCATCTCAGAAAATGACCGTGAAATCAAAATCATAAATAGGGCTAATGACAGAGTGAATGATGCTAGTCTAGACCTATAAAAAGAGGTGTAAATCAATAGGAAATAAAATAATTCTGAGCTTTATTTTTCATACCTTTAAAACTTTAATAAAAGTATAGATGGATCACTTTTTCTCTCCATTAAGCACCAATGCGATTGTCGATATTATGAATCAATCCTGTGAGCCTTTGGCGATCTATTCTGGTATAGATTTTCATATTGAGTTTGCCAATAAAGCAATGCTAAAAATATGGAACAGAGAGGAGCCTGTCAATGGTCAAAAATTGGAGAATGTTCTGCCTGAACTATATAAAAAAGATCACCTCGCTACGCTACGACAAACCTGGCAAACTGGAAAATTATCTGAGACTTGCAACACATCTTATATACAACAAGCCAATGGTAAAGAGCGTATTTTATATTATAATTTTAAGGCTAGACGGCTGGTAAATAAAGACGGCAAGATCTATTGCATAATAGAAACAGGCAATGTTGTACCAAAGTTTGAAACACAATTGAGTAAGGATAATATTTCTTTTTCTGTTGATGATATAAAGTCTTCCAACCAAGAATTGACTACAGTCAGCGAGGAATTGTTGAATGCCGACTCAAGCAAAAACAGCACAGAAAAGAATGATATTGCTTCTCAGCATTCAGTTCAAAATCAAGTATTAACATACAATGATCAGCTAAAACATTTCAATTCAACTATTTCTAAACTGACGGAAAGTCTGGAGGTCAGTGAAGAGCGTTTTCGTGATCTTATCATACAGTCACCAGTCGCTATGATGTTATTAAAAGGCGACGACTATACTGTCAAAATGGTCAATAATGCGATGCTTAAACTGATGGATAAAGATGTAAATATCATCGGAAAATCACTTTTCAAAGAATTTCCGGAATTCAAAGGGCAAAAGTCTGCCGAGATGTTGGTAGATACCTACAAAAACGGAATCATGCATTCTGATAATGATGCAGCAATAACTTTTAGAAAAAGTGGAAAAGAAACTCTAGGCTACTTCAATTTCAGCTACGCACCTTATATTGAAAATGGTGTCGTGACAGGTGTTATCAATATTGCAGCTGATGTAACATCACATACTGAGGTCATAAAACGTCTGGAAGAACATGTCAGAGAGAATCTGCAGCTAGAAGATAGTCTTGTAGAAAGCGAGCAACGTCTGATGTCAATCGTAGAAACGATGGCTGAAGGTGTTGGAGTAATTGATGCTTCGGGTCAAATGGTTTATGCAAATCCGATGGCCCAACAGATTCTCGGTTTGAAGGAGAGTGAGATCAAGATGCGCACTTATGATGACCCACAGTGGCAGAACCTTCGCATTGACGGAACATTGTTACCATCAGAAGAGCATCCTATGACTATTATGATGAAAACGCAGAAGCCTGTCACGGATTATGAAATTGCAGTGCAGCCGCCGGAAGGTGACAGAATTTATCTTTCAATTAATGCGGCGCCAATGTTTGATAAAAACGGAGTGCTTACAGGTGGAGTCGGTACTTTTATGGATGTGACAGAGAGAAGGCTGATTACTCAAATCAAGGATGACTTTATCAGCATCGCCAGCCACGAACTAAAAACGCCCGTTACAGCGCTTAAAGCATCTTTGCAAATACTGCAAAAAAGAGGAATGAACCTCGATGAAGAAACCAAAACAAGGCTGGTTGACAGATCTATAGAAAGTCTAAACAAGCTAACCAATCTGATAGATGATCTTTTGGATACCAGCAGACTTGAAAAAGGCCATCTTAAGATGAATAAGAGAACTTTTACGGTAAAAGAATTGTTTGAGGATAGTCTTGCCAGTTTTGCAGATCAGAATGATAGAAAAATTACTTTTGATGGTGATATCAATGAAGTTATGGTTGCCGATAGTCAACAGATTGGACAGGTGATGATCAATCTTATCAATAATGCAATCAAATATGCGCCAGGATCTGACATCGCAATTCAGGCCAATCGTTTGGATTCTCAGAAGATTATGATTAGTGTAACAGATTATGGCGCAGGAATTCCGAAAGAAAAACTGTCCCGACTTTTTGAAAGATATTACAGAACTGATTATCAAGGACAAAAATTTTCAGGATTGGGATTGGGTCTTTTCATCTGCTCCGATATTGTCAGAAATCACGGCGGTACAATAGGTGTCGAAAGTGAAGTTGGCATTGGTAGCAAATTTTGGTTCACATTACCTCTTTGATTATTAGAGTGTAAATTAATATCTAATATTAGAGATTTATCTTTAATGAAATAATTTTCATTTCTGTACGTTTAGTCATCTAATTATCTCAATACTCCTTCCTTAATTTTAAAATTTTCGGAATTTGATTTTAAAGATGAAAATATACGATCTGTGTTTTTTATATTCATCTTATCAAAAATTATGAACAAAAGAACCACAAACAGCTTAGCAATAGAAGATTTCCGAAAAGACAATAATATTGCCTTTGGTATTTTGTACAAGAAATATTTTGGCTCAACAAGAAAATTCATTCTTGCAAACAAAGGAAATCTGGAAGACGCCGAAGATGTTTTCCAAGATGCTTTAATTATTCTGTACGAAAAATTGTATGACGACGATTTCCAAGCCTACACTTGTCTTGCCAACTATGTCACCGGAATTTCCAAAAATCTTTGGCTGAAAAAACTACGCAACCGAAACTTTTTTGTGGAAATGCACGATAGCTATTATTTTGAAAACAAAGAAGAAATAAACCAAGCCATAGAAAATGAAAGAGATTATTATGACAAGCTGAATGACTATATCAATAAAATTTCTTCGCATTGCCAAACCCTTATTCACGATATTTTTATGAAGAATAAAAATATGGAAGAAATTCAGGAAAAATACAAGTATTCTAACAAACACAATGCGCAAAACCAAAAGCATAAATGTGTGGAGCAAATCCGAAAAATAAAAAAAGAAGATAATTTTTCACCCTGATTATTAATGCTTTAAATAAATTTTTTAAAAAATCACCTTTGCGCTGGGTGATTTTTTTTGTTTTTGGGAACTTGATAGTAGATGACTTTTAAATTTTCATACTATGAAATCGCCAAAATCATTATTGAAACACAAACACCAATAAGATTAGGTTATTCCATATAACCTTTAAAAAAAAATAAATATCTACTTATGAAAAATTCACTTGCACTCATTCTCGTTTTTTTGCTTCCATTTTTTGCATTCTCCCAAAAAAACGAACACCGAAATCTAGACAATAAACTGGCAATCCAAGGCTATGATCCTGTGGCTTACATAGAACAAAACAAAGCTGTGAAAGGGAAAAAAGAATTTTCGGTAAACGTAAATGGCGCAATCTATTACACATCATCCGAAAAAAATAGAGATTTTCTGAAAAAAAATCCCTCAAAATACGAACCTGTTTATGGCGGTTGGTGTGCTTTTGCAATGGGAGACTATGGCGAGAAAGTAGAAATCAACCCTACTACCTTCAAAGTAATAGATGGTAAAACCTATCTTTTTTACAACAAATTATTTAGCAACACGCTCACTTCTTGGAACAAAAACGAAGAAAAACTCAGGAAAAATGCAGACCAAAACTGGAAAAAACTCACCACTAAATAAAAAATTATGAAAACAATTGTCACCTTTATTTTTGCATCACTTCTTTTGGTTTCTTGCATCAGAGAAAACACTGCAACAGAAGACCTTATGGAAATGGCTCCAGAAAATTCTGTCCTGAAATATTCCGGAGATTTTATGCAAGGCCCTTACGGAAATAATGTAAACGGAAAAGCCCAAATCTACGAGAAAAACGGAACCTACACCTTGGTTTTTAATGATGGTTTCTCGGTGAGCAATGGCCCAGATCTGTACGTTTATGTGAGCAAAGAACAGCAGCCATCGCAATTTGTTTCTTTGGGAAAACTAAAATCTGTGAATGGCGGACAAGTGTATACTTTTACCAGCACAGTAAATTTTGACGAGTACAAATACGCCGTTGTTCATTGCCAGCAATATAATCATTTGTTTTCGCACGCTTTGTTGGAGAAGAAATAACAATACATTTATGAAAAATTATATCAATTGGGCATTACGATTAATTCCCGCCGTTATTTTATTACAAACATTATTTTTCAAGTTTACAGCACATCCAGATTCGGTTGCTATTTTTTCTAAACTCCACGCAGAGCCGTATGGGCGGATTTTTTCTGGTGTTTTAGAACTCATCACCGCGATATTGATTCTGAATCCGAAAACCACTTTTTGGGGTGCAATTTTGGGTTTTTTTACAATGATTGGCGCCATTGCTTCGCACGTTTTCATCATCGGAATCGATACCAATAACGATGGCGGAAAATTGTTTTTTCTAGCGCTTACTGTTTTTGTATTTTGTATCATTCTTTTGGTTAAATTTAGAAAAAGCATAAAATGAAAAACGACACTTCAATTTTTGGGATTTTGCATCATATTCTTACCGATCAACAAGAGATTTTGCAAAAAATTTCGACTGAAATTTATACTCAAAAAAGCCAATCTTTAGACGGATCTACCATTGGCGGACACACCAGACATATCATTGAGTTTCTGGAAGTTTTGCTTCATTCTTACGATTTGGGAATCATCAATTACGATGAAAGATCTAGAAAAACAGAACTGGAAGAAAATCCGGGAAAAGCAATTCAAATAATTGATAAAATATTGTCAATCATCAATTTACCGAATAAAAATCTAATCCTCACGCAAACTTTAGGAAATACAACCGTAGAAATCCCAAGTAATTTTTACCGAGAATTGTTGTACAATATTGAACATTGCATCCATCATCAGGCATTGATAAAAGTAGCTTTCAACGATTTGAAAATGAGCCATTTGCTTACCAAAAATTTCGGAATTGCGCCATCAACCATTCAATACAGAGAAACCCAAAATCTAAACTAAATGTGCACGGTAACGTATTTTCCACTAAAAAATAAAATTATTTTTACATCTAACCGAGACGAAAAACCGAATCGTTCTGCTCTGGAAATCAGCAAAGAAAATGGTGTTTTTTATCCGAAAGACGCCGCCAAAAACGGAACTTGGTTTGCTGTTTCAGAAAACGGAAATGCCATCATTTTACTAAACGGTGCTTTTGAAAATCATCACAGAAAAAATGAATACCGAAAAAGCCGAGGTCTTATCGTTTTGGAACTCATCAACCAAAAAAATATTCATAAAGGTTTACAAAATATAGATTTAGAGGATATTGAACCTTTTACTTTGGTTGTTTATCAGGAAAAAAAATTGGCAGAATTTCGCTGGGACGGTTCCGAAAAACATTTTAAAATTCTCGATTCTCATTTTCCCTACATTTGGTCTTCCGCAACTTTGTATGATGAAAAAGCACAGGAAAAAAGAAGAGAAATTTTCAGAAAATTTCTGAAAAACGAAAATATTTCCGAACAAGATATTTTAGATTTTCACAATCTGGAAACCGATGATTTGGAAAACGGAATTACCATCAAAAGACAAAATACGATACAAACCATCAGTACAACCCAGCTTAATATGGATGATGAAATAAAACTTCTTCATCTGAACCGCCTTTCTAACGATTCTAAAATCGAAATAATTATTCCTAAAAATGAACCTGAAATATCGCATTCATAAATTGTTGCATTGGGAATATTGGCCCACAACTTCCATTTACCTTCCGCTTTTGCCAGTTTGGCTGTATTGTGCGTGGAAAGCAAGAACATTGCTGTTTTTTCACGGTGCAAATCCTTCCATAAAATACGGCGGAATGGCGATGGAAAGCAAAAAAGAAATTTACGATCTGATTCCCGAAAAATGTATCCCAAAAACGATTTTTATCACCACAAAAAATAGTTTTAAAGATATTTTAGTCAGATTAAAATCAAAAGAAATCGTATTTCCTATCATTGTAAAACCGGATATCGGACTAAAAGGTTTGGGCGTTTCTGAAATAAAAAACGAAGCCGAATTGCAAAATTATACCCTCAACAATCATTTTGATTTTCTGATTCAGGAAAAAATAAATTATCAGAATGAAGTCGGCATTTTTTACCACAGATTTCCGGATGAAAAGAAGGGAAAAATAACAGGAATGGTAAAAAAAGAATTTCTCTCGGTAACGGGAAACGGAAAAAATACGCTGAGAGAACTGGTGATGAAAAATCCCAGAAGTGCTTTTCAAATAAAAGCCATCCAACAAAAAATGGGCGATAAAATGCAAGAAATAATCCCAAAAGACGAAAATATCATCCTAGTTCCGTTCGGAAGTCATACAAGAGGCGCAAAATTTATTGACATTTCCAATGAAATCACAGAAAATCTTTCACAGAAAATAAATGAAATCTGCACCAAAGTAAATGGTTTTTATTTCGGAAGATTGGATGTGATGTATGAAAATCTTGAACTTCTAAAAGAGGGAAAAAACCTGAAAATCATTGAAATAAACGGCTCCAAAAGCGAGCCCACGCATATGTATGACCCGAAACATTCTTTGTTTTTTGCTTGGAAGGAAATCACCAAACACTGGAAAATAATGGCCGAGATAAGCCGCAAAAATCACGAAACAGGTTTCCCGCATTTGGATATAAAAGAAGGTTTTTTGGCAATGAAAAACAACCTGAAAGTCGAGAAAAAATTAAGACAAATTTCTTTGGTAGATTAATTATAAAAAGCCCTCAAAAAAGGGCTTTTATTTATTTTTTTCTGATTTCAATTTTTTAAATTAAAATTAAGAACATCTTTTCAAAATTTATTGGTTTAGAAAGTTTGTAAGAATGTTGTTTAGTTCCTGTGAATTGGTAACGTTGAGACCGTGGGGTGCTCCAGAAATAACGTGGTACTGACTGTTGTTTATTAATTTTGCAGCCTGTTCTCCCGCTGTTTTTATTGGGACTATGTTGTCCGAATCACCGTGTACAATTAAAGTCGGTAATGTAATTGTACTAGCCTCCGTTCGGAAATCTGTATTAGCCCAACTTTCAGCAGCTTTGATTGTTGCAATTGGCGAGGACTGCGAAGAAATACTCCAATCATAATCTAACTGCTTCTGGCTCACGGGCTGTGTCAATAACTTATCATTGTAAAAATCTCTATGAAAACTTTCTAAGAACGTGACACGATCTTCTTTCAAACTCTTAAGAATCTCATCAAGCTTTTCTTGAGGAACGCCATCAGGATTATCGTCTTTTTGCTTTACTAAAGGAATAATGGATGCAACTAAAGCTATTTTATTAATTTTTTCTGATCCGTAATTGGTAAGATAGCGCACAACTTCACCGCCACCCATTGAGAAACCTACAAGAGTAACATCTTCAAGGTTTAATTGTAAAATGATTTCATTAAGATCGGAGGCCAATGTATCATAATCATAACCTTCGTACGAAACAAATGATTTTCCAAAACCTCTTCGGTCATAAGTAATCACTCTGTAGCCGTTGTCAGTCAGATGCTGAACCTGAAGTTCCCATGATTTTCCGCTAAGTGGCCAGCCGTGAATTAGAATGACAGGTTTTCCCTGACCTAAATCTTCGTAGTAAATGCTGTAATTTTTGTCGGTGTCTTTTGTGATGTAAGGCATAATTTGTTTTTTATATTAATATTGAGGGTAACTTACCAAACATTAGACCACTAAATGTTAATTAATTTTTTGAGAAAGAAAAACAGCTTGCTACTTATATCAGAATCAAATGAGTAAGTGGTAAAGAAACCAATTATAACGTGAGGGCTTTCATTAAAAATGATATTTGCGAGGTTTATGGGAATGATAAAATCGCGTTCAGCAACCGTGTATATGATGTTGTTTACAAAAAATGGAGTATTTTTGGTTCAGACAGTTCATTCAGCAATATTAATATCAAAAATCCTTGATCAATGTTTCTTAATAAAAAAATAAATGCAGTAAGTTACGGAGAAGTGCTCTTCGATGTTTTTGGAGATGAAAAGAAAATCGGTGGTGCACCGCTCAATCTGGCGCTCCGAACCGCTTCATTTGGATTTCCTGTTTCGATGATAAGCGCCGTTGGAAATGACGAAGACGGAAAATTGATTTGCGATTACATCAACGAAAATCAACTCGATACAAGTGGAATGGTTACAACCTCAGATTACGAAACGGGAATAGTTCAGGTGATATTAAATGACAGCGGTTCTGCAACTTATAAAATCAAATTTCCATCGGCCTGGGATTTTATAGAATTGAATGAAAATGTTCGAAATATTGTGAAGGATGCTGATGTTTTCTTTTTCGGAAGTTTGATTTGCAGAAATGATGTATCAAGAAAAACGCTTTTTACTTTGCTGGATTCTAATTCTGAAATGTTTAAGGTTTTTGATGTCAATCTGAGAAAGCCTTTTTACAATATGGAGCTTTTGGAACAATTGATGAACAAAGCAGATTTTATCAAATTTAATGATGAGGAAATTTTTGAAATAGCTTCAGAATTAGGTTTTAAATCTGACAATATTGAAGAAAATATCAATTTTATTTCAGAAAAAACCAATACAAATTCAATCTGCGTGACTTTGGGAAAACACGGTTCTTTTTTGTTATGGAATGGCAAACTATACCAACACAGCGGTCATCCTGTTCAAGTTGCTGATACCGTTGGAGCTGGTGATTCTTTTCTGGCAAGTTTGATTGCTAAATTGTTATCCGACAAAAATCCTGAAGCAGCTCTTGATTTTGCAAGCGCAGTTGGTGCTTTGGTAGCGAGTTATTCTGGCGCTAATCCTACGCTGAAAAGCGAAGAGATTGAAAAGTTTATGAAAGAGAAGGTTTGATAGAATTTTAAATTTTTGAAGAACGGCAATCAACAATACAAAAAACGTCAACTTTTTAGTTGGCGTTTTTTTAATTTTTAGTAGAAAGGCTGTATAATGTATTAGAAAATTTTGAGTCAATTATATCTTACATGATGATAGCCACAGTTTATAAAATCAATACATCATAAAGTGATGGAAAATCTTATTTTTGGTTATTCTTCATAGTTTAGAAAGTTAGTGGTATCTAAAAAGGTACTTGTGTATTATGTGAAAATAGTATATTTTATCGCTATTTTTATAAATTAGCAAAAAAAAATTAACTAAAAATGAATATTACAATTATAGGTGCATCTGCAGGGGTTGGGCTAGAAGCGGTAAAAAGGGCATTAGACAGAAACCATAATGTTACAACGCTGTCACGTTCGGAAATCAGCTTGCCTGGCAATCCCAATCTCAACACGGTAAAAGGAAGTGCCACCAACATAAGCGAACTCAAGAAATCTATTGAAAACGCAGAAGCGGTTATCGTAGCGTTAGGAACAGGGAAAAGTATGAAGCCTACCACATTGTATTCAGACTTTGCCAAACTTTTAAGTACACTTCAGGAAGAAAAGAATATGCAGATTCCTTTTATTGTTTTAACAGGCTTTGGAGCAGGAGAAAGCAAACATTACAATGGATTTTTGATGAAACTTTTTTTCAGATTTTTTTTAAAAGATGTGTATGCAGACAAAACCAAAATGGAAGAAATCATTGCCAGCTCAAAACTGAAATGGCAAATGGTGAGGCCAGGTCTCCTGAACGACACACCTCTGACAGAGAAATACAGAGTTGAGTCTAAACTTTTTAAAGGCATCAACATAGGCAGCATCAGCAGGAGCGACGTCGCAGATTTTTTGGTAAAACAAGCCGAAAATCCAATTGGTATCCATCAATATTTTTCTTTATCAAACAAATAAAATAATATGACAAACAACAATTTATCCGTTGGTATTCCAACATCTGTAAAAATTTTCACATGGATATTAATCTTTGCAGGATGCTTTTTCTTCTATGTTTACACCTTTAATCCTGCTATCAGTTTCCCAAATGCAAGCCTAAGCTCTTACTCGGCAAAAATGGGCTTTGCAAGTGCTGGAGTAAGAATTTTGGGAAGTGTTTTGGCACTTATAATTTCTATAATGGCAAAAAATCCCCGTTGGTTGTTCATTACTCTTGTTTCAAGAGTTTTTATTGAGCTGGGAGATGCTGTAGTAGGTGTTATATTAGATGGCATAACAGCTAATACTTTCGCACTGATAGTACTCGCAGGCGCAGAAATCTGGGCAGTATCTAAACTTTGGGCGGTAATTAAAAAAAATCCATAATTAAGAGAAAAAAAAGATTTCAAAACTGGAGATTGAGATTAAATTTTTCTTATCTTGAAGTAAAACTCAGCAATCTTTTTTTCATATTTCACACTTCAAACATTACTTCTCGCTTCCCGAAAGCCATGTTTTTGGTTTGCCTACCTGTGCTTTTTCATTCTAAAGATTTAGAATAGTAAAGAACAAACCATAGTTCAAACTGAGATAAGGATTTTGAATTCTAAAAAATAGAAATTCTTACATCTATTTTAATATTGACTTCGTAACTGGAATAATAAAAAGGATGAACTGTCTAGTTCATCCTTATAATTGATTTAAAGTAATTGATTAAGCTTCAATAAACTCCAAAAGATCTTTGTTAATCGTTGGAGCTTCCGTAGTAGGCATTCCGTGTGGGAAACCAGGATATGTTTTTAGAGTTCCGTTTTTTAACAATTTGATAGATTTCAAAGCTGCATTTTGGAAAGGAACGATTTGATCATCTTCGCCGTGCATTACCAAAACCGGGATTTCTGTTGCTTCCAAATCTCCTCTTTGGTCAGTTTCAGAAAATGCTTTGATTCCGTCGTAATGAGCAACAATTCCGCCCATCATTCCCTGTCTCCACCAGTTTCTTTGTACGCCGTCTTTTACATCTGCTCCTTCTCTGTTATAACCATAGAAAGGGAAAGTCAAATCAAAATAGAACTGACTTCTATTGTTTAGAGTCTGGTCTCTGATATCATCAAAAACAGACATCGGAACACCGTCTGGATTTTCATCACTAGCCACCATAATTGGCGGAACTGCGCTGATTAAAACTGCTTTTTTTGCTCTTCCGTTGGCATATTTTGCTACGTAACGGATTACTTCGCCACCACCAGTTGAGTGACCAATGTGGACTACATCTTTCAAATCCAGAAATTCTACCAGTTCCGCTGCATCAGACGCATATTGGTCAATCGTGTGGTTGTAAATATCCTGGCTAGAACGGCCGTGACCTCTTCTGTCGTGTGTCACCACTCGGTAACCTCTCTGTAAGAAGAAAATCACTTGTGCATCCCAATCGTCAGAAGACAAAGGCCATCCGTGGTGAAACATCAAAACTGGTCCTTTTCCTTGATCTTTGTAAAAAATCTCTGTTCCGTCTTTTAATTTTAGTGTGCTCATAATTTAATTTTTTTTAATGTGATGAATTTGTTTATTATTTTATTGTCTTAATTCTTTAGCAAATGTAGGATGGTTTAAACCGCTTTTCGTTAATCTAGTTTAATTTCGCACATATTCGAAAAATAATTTTTTATTAGATAGATATTGAATCTTGTTAATGGTAATCAGTGATTTTTATGGCACACTTTTTCCCCACCATTCTGCTTTTTTTGAAATAGATAATCCATAAATTACCGCTGTTTATTAGTAAGATTAAAAAATCCGTATTAAAATTTGGATTTTAGATCAGTTTAATAAATATATTTGATAGTAGAATTGAATATTTACGACGTATATGGCTATTGTATTATTAATAATATAAAATTAATCAAATAATTGAATCGAAAATCAGTAATCCTTAAAATAAATAAAAGTTTAATATTAAGTTATCATACAGATTGGGAATCGCTGTATATTATATCGAAGATATTACTCGTAAAAGTCTGATTATTAACGTTATTGATTTGATTTCTATAATTAATGCACCAAGACTAAATATAATAATTTGAAATTTGTTTGGGTAATAGTCTAAACAGGCCGTAAAATTCTGCATTGAAGATATTTTAGCCCGTTTGATTAAAAAAGGCATTTATTAAACTAGTTAAATGTGCAGGATTTTCTATCATCCTAAATTTGTCATATCAAAATCAAACAATCAACAAAATGGAAAATAGAATATTAGGATTGCACCACATCACAGCAATCGCAGATAACGCAAAAAGAAATTTAGATTTTTATACTCAGGTTTTAGGCTTGAGAATGGTAAAGAAAACCGTTAACTTTGATGATCCGGGAACCTACCATTTTTATTATGGAAACGAAGAAGGAACTCCGGGAACAATTTTAACTTTCTTTCCGTGGGAAGGAATTGGCAAAGGAACTAATGGTTCTGGTTTGGCAACACACATCGGATATTCTGTACCAAATGGAAGTTTAGAATTCTGGAAAAACAGATTACAACAATTCAATGTAAATGTTGAGGAAAGTGAAATTTTCGGAGAAAAATTAATCTCATTCCAAGATCCGGATGGTTTACAATTACAGTTCATCGAATCTTCAACTCCGGATGACAGAAAAGTCTGGACAACCGATGATATTAAAGATGAAAATGCTTTGAAAGGTTTCCACAACATCACTTTGACTTTGAAAAAATCAGACCCGACTATCAAAGTTTTAACGGATATTTTCGGATACGATTTACAAAAACAAGAAGGCGAAAGATACAGATTTACAACCGACGCGATAGAAACAGCCAACCTTGTCGATATTATTGAAAACGATAAAATCCCAGCAGGAAGAAATGCAGCAGGAACCAATCACCACGTTGCTTTCCGAGTTAAAGATGATAAAGTTTTAATGGAATTCCGTGAAAAAGTCTTGTCTGCCGGTTTTAATATCACTCCGAAAATCGATAGAGATTACTTCTATTCATTGTATTTCCGCGAACCGGGCGGTGTTTTGTTTGAAATTGCGACTGATAATCCGGGTTTCACTGTGGATGAGCCTTTGAATGAATTGGGACAAAATTTAAAACTTCCAAAACAACACGAACCATTGCGCTCAAAAATCGAAGAAGTCTTGCCGAAGTTATCATAGGTCATCACTTTTTTCTATTTAACAATCTAATTTAGCAACAAGAAAAAAAATAATACAATGGAAAGAACAGAAGTAGTTTTAGGAAATGCAAAAGGAGAAATTCAGCTTTTCTCAGACGACAACAAAGCTGGGAAAATGGATATTTCTGTCATCAAAGGTAGATTAACCGTTTATCATACAGAAGTTGATGAAGAATACGCAGGAAAAGGTTTTGCCAAATTGTTATTAAACAAACTGGTTTCCTACGCAAGAGAAAATGATTTGAAAATTGTACCACTGTGTCCGTATGTTCACGCACAGTTCAAGAGAAATCCCGAAGAATATAACGACGTTTGGTTTAAAGAAGAAGTATAAAATCTAAATACCAAACACTAAAAACCATCAATAATTAACCAAATACCAACAACCAAAATGTCACTCATCACAGGACTTCATCACGTTACTGCCATTACAGGCGACACGCAGGAAAATATAGATTTTTACACCGGAATTTTAGGACTTCGATTGGTAAAAACAACCGTCAATTTTGATTATTCCGAGGTTTATCATTTCTATTTCGGGGATGAATTCGGAACTCCGGGAACGATTATGACGACTTTCCCGTACGGAAAAGGTTTGGTCAATGGAAGACACGGCAAAGGAATGCTGAACACAACCGCTTTTTCGGTTTCGATGGATGCACTGGATTATTGGTTGGAACGTTTGACTAAGTTTAATATTCCTTTCAAACAACCTCAGCAAAGATTTTCGGGCGAAGTTTTTATTTATCTGGAAGATTTTGACGGATTGGGTTTGGAATTGGTTTTCAATGAGAAAGATGAGAGAAAAGGTTATGATAACGGATTTATTCCCAAAGATTTTGCGATTAAAGGTATTCATCACGTCGAGATTTGGTTGGATGCTTACGAGAGAACTGCTGCGCTGCTGACCACTCAAATGGATCACAAATTAATTGCTGAAAGTTCCGATAGATTTAGATTTGCTACAGAAGATAAACCTGGAAAATATGTCGATTTGCTTTGCACGCCAACAGCTTTGAAAGGTTTGGCGGGAAGAGGAACGGTTCATCACGTCGCTTTTGCAACTCCGAATGCAGAAACTCAGCTTGAAATAATTGAAAAACTCAACCAATTTGGATTGGAACATACCGAAGTCAAGGATAGAAAATACTTCACTTCTGTATATTTCAAAGAACCAGGCGGTGTTTTGTTTGAAATCGCAACTTCAGGTCCTGGCTTCGATGTGGATGAGGAATTGGCGTCTTTGGGAGAACATCTGAGTTTACCATCGCAGTTTGAAGAGAAAAGGCAACATTTGGTGGAAGTTTTACCAAAATTTAATTACCCAACAGAAAAATACAGATAAAATGAGTCATATTTTAGATATAAAAACAGGAGGAAAATCATTGAACGAAGCTGAAAAAGTTTTAATAATGATTCACGGACGGGGCGGAAGCGCGCAGGATATTTTGAGTTTGTCACAACATTTGAATGTGGAAGGTTATGCTTTATTGGCGCCACAAGCGACCAATGGAACTTGGTATCCGTTTTCATTTATTGCACCAACAGAACAAAACGAACCTTGGTTGTCTTCAGCCATTGAAACTGTCGGGAAAACGGTTCAGACTGCTTTGGATGCAGGAATTAAAGCTGAAAATATTTACTTTTTCGGGTTTTCACAAGGTGCGTGTTTGACTTTGGAATTTTTAGCAAGAAATGCTCAAAAATTTGGTGGAGCAGTGGCGATTATCGGTGGTGTGATTGGTAAGAATATCAATCGTGAAAATTATAAAGGTGATTTTGCAAAGACTCCGATTTTCTTGGGAACAAGCAATCCGGATTTCCACGTTCCGGTTGAAAGAGTGTATGCAACAGCCAATATTTTAAAGGAAATGAATGCTGATGTGACGGAGAAAGTTTACGCAAACTTCGGACATTCCATCAATCAAGAGGAAATTGAATTGGCGAATTCGATTGTTTTTAAATAACTATTCTAAGAAATTTTTTAAAAGTATTTTCTCGCAGGTTTTTCTGATTTATCGGATAAATGAAATTTGCTTAATCTGGGAGAGTTTGAACTCAATTGAAATATAAAATGAAAATCACAAGAATCTTCAGCGACGACAATGGCGAATCTCATTTCGAAGATCTGGAAATTCCATTAATCAATCAAGGCGAGATTGGATTTTTGTCAGAAGATATTAATGTCAAAAAATTGCAATTTAGAAAGGTTTCTGCGGATTATGATTATGATTTTCATCACGCGCCGCAAAAGCAATATATTGTTCTTCTGGACGGTGGTGTGGAAATTGAAACATCGTTGGGAGAAATAAGACCATTTCAAACGGGAGAAATTCTTTTGGTTGAAGATACTTCTGGAAAAGGTCACAAAACGAAAAACCTCGAAAAGAAGGAAAGAACTTCACTTTTTATTCATTTATAAATTGTAAAAATGAAAATATTAAACTTTTTAGTAATCGGAAAAAATCAGGAGATACTTGAAACTTTAAAAAGAATCATCGAAAATAACGAAGGCTGGAACGCTGAAATTAAAAGTGATGAGACTGTTTGTCCGGATTATATCAAAGAAAATCAGGTTGATATTGTTTTGTTAAGTTCTGGTCTGGATGAAAAATTTGAAAATGACATCAAAGTTTTTTGCGAAGATCTGGACAAAGATGTGAGAGTAATTGACCATTACGGTGGAGGAAGCGGATTATTAAAGAACGAAGTTTACACACTTTTTCCTAATTTGCAGTCGTAAAACTGCAGACTATGTTGGACAATATTATCAAAAACGTGACCCGATTCATCAGCCTAAACGAGGAGGAAGAGAAAATCTTTACCGACTATCTGGAGCTTCAGACTTTTCCAAAAAAAACGGTTTTGCTGAGAGAAGGCGAGATTTGCCAGTTTGAAGGTTTTATCAAAACAGGTTGTGTACGAGTATATTATCTTGATGATAATGGTTTTGAAGTCACTATTTTATTCGCTATTGAAGACTGGTGGATAAGTGATATTGCATCATTTCAGGAACAGAAACCTTCCAAATTATATATCGAAACGTTGGAAGATTCGGAGATTTATATGCTGAATCCGACGACCAAAGAAGAACTTTTACAGAAAATCCCAAAGTTTGAACGGGTTTTCAGAATGTTGGTTCAGAGAAATCTTTTCACTTTGCAGAATCGTTTGGTGAATACGATTTCAAAATCTGCATCCGACAGATATTTGGAATTTATAAAAGTTTATCCAAGCATTCCACAGCGGGTTGCTCAATATTACATTGCATCCTATCTCGGCGTTTCAAAGGAATTTGTAAGTACAATCCGAAAACGTTTAGCTAACAAAGGAAAATAATAAAATTTAAAATGTCAAATATGAAAATATCTGGCATTTTTTTTTTACTCAAAGTCAATTTATTAAACTAGTTAAATGCACACGATTTTTCATCGTTCTAAATTTGCTGTATCAAAACAAATAATTGACAAAAGAAAATGGACAGAAAAGATTTTTTAAAGAAAGGATTATTGGGAACAGGAATGTTTGTAGCATCTGCTTCATTAGGAAATACAATGAAAAATGAGATTGATGAAATAGAACCATTGGAACCAATTGGCTATAATCATTTACCAAATACGGATTCAAAAATCAAAGACAATTCTGTATTTCACAAGGCAGATTCCAGAGGAAGAGCAGATCACGGTTGGTTGGTGAGTAATCATACATTTAGCTTTGCGAATTATCATAATCCTGAGAGAATGCATTTTGGTGTACTTAGAGTGCTGAATGATGATAAAGTGGAGGCGGGTAGAGGTTTCGGAACGCATCCGCACGACAATATGGAAATCATCAGTATTCCTCTGGAAGGTGATTTGGAGCATAAAGACAGTATGGGAAATTCGGCAATCATCAGAAGTGGAGACATTCAGGTGATGAGTGCCGGAACCGGAATTATGCACAGCGAATTCAACAAAAATAATGACAGTTTGGTGAAGTTTCTTCAAATCTGGGTGTATCCAAATAAACGAAATGTGACACCAAGATATGACCAGATTACTTTAGACAAAACGAAAAGTCAAAATCAATTCCAACAGATTCTTTCTCCCAATGCTGATGACGATGGGGTTTGGATTCATCAGGATGCGTGGTTTCACTTAGGAAGTTTTGAAAATAATATCGAGACTAATTATCAAATTAAGAAAAAGGGGAATGGCGTTTATGCCTTTATTCTAAAAGGAAATGCTGAAATCGAAGGTCAAAAACTGGAGACAAGAGACGGTTTTGGAGTGTGGGATATTTCTGACT
The DNA here is from genome assembly GCA_039595375.1 of Chryseobacterium sp. Taxonomy (GTDB): domain Bacteria; phylum Bacteroidota; class Bacteroidia; order Flavobacteriales; family Weeksellaceae; genus Epilithonimonas. Next base: position 45,923 of record JBCNLQ010000019.1, on the reverse strand, counting down.
TAAATATTAAATCAACTTCAGAAATTACCGAAATTTTGTTGATGGAAGTTCCGATGACGATGTAAAAATAAGATAATCACTTGTCCTTAAAGAATAAAGCAATTAATTTTTCTGTACAAGATCATTTATAAATTGTCTTAGGCAAAAATCATTACAATAAATGATAAAAGAAATTAATCTGTGAAAAAAATGGCACCAACTATATTTAGTTAATGCCATTTAGATTCTGTACCCAGTGCCGAAGTATTTCACAACAATTTTTCAACTGATTAATAGGGAATTAAATTTTATTTGTGTCGAAATTGTGTCATCTTATAAATAACGATCAAGGATTTTCGACATTTCATTCAGTATTTCTTTTTTTACATCTTCATTTAGTTTGTAATGCGCAGAACTTTCTCGTACTACAAAATTCTTTTCGTCTTCCCGGAGCAGTGCATTCAAATCTAGCTTCGGATGATGCTTCGCTAACCATTCTAAAAATTCAAATGGTACTTTTCCGCTCTCTCGATTGAGAATATTGGAAACATTTTGAACCGTACCACCATAACTTTCGGCTATTTCTTTACCGGAAATGTTATTCTCAAAAAAATATTGTGAAATTTTCTTATTGATTTTCATTGAGTTATAGATAAAAGTTAATTTTCAATAAACCATTTGGTTTAAAATTAAACTATTTGGTTTACATTTGTCTTACGCAAGAAAAAATCTTACGATGACAAATTTAGAAAATAATAATGCTCCAACAGATATTCATTTGAATATCTCTGCAACCTTTGATTTTATCTCAGAAAATCTGCCTGCTAAATATGCACGTGAAGTCTGGGAACTTCTTCCGGAAGATAAGCGTGTAGACCTAGCATATATCCGTCAAGTAAAAATGGATCGTATCAAAAACGAGCCTATTATCAATGCGCTATACTTCGTTGCCCAGAAGTATAAAAAAGCAAAAGAAGAACAATAAATTAAAAATTTTAACCTATGACAAGAATTTACCCGGGGATGCTCTGTAAGTCCAAAGAGTACTTTAACAGTGGACCAAACGTAATGATGATTCACGATGGAATCATACAGAATTTTGATGATGTTCCCGATCATCCAGAACTAGCGGAAATAATCGCTGATGAAAAAGACCTCCATTCTATCTTAAAAGAATGGTATGGAGATGATGAAAGAATGAAACAAAAAACGCTAGCCAAATGCCGTTTTGGCGCACTCAATTTCTTTGCTGATTTTAATGGAGACGAAGCAACGCCCGATTATGTAGAATGTCCTCTGCGTGGCAGTTGCAAAGGTGAAAATATCATTTGTAAACCGGCTACAATCAACGGTGAACCTGCTTCGCCCGAAGAAATTAAAATTTTGCAGGCGGTCAGTACCGATGACACCAACAAAGCTATTGCCGAAAAATTAGGATATCCCCTCGGGACTTTCAATGTGAAAAAAACAAACCTCTATCAAAAATTTGGTTTAACAACAAAGCAGCACGCCGTAATAACACTATTGTTTGAAGGGCTGATGATGTGAATCTTTTCTTTTTACCCAAGTGCGTCGAGTTTGAGACGACGCACTTTTTAAAATTTCTACAATGAAAAAAACATTATTTAAGGCAATTAATTTATTCATCACACTCATCTATGTAGATTTATTTTGCGGAGCTGGCGGGACTTCTACAGGAATTGAGTTGGCAAAAGTTCATAATGAGAAATGCGCTAAAGTTATTGCTTGTGTAAACCACGATAAAAACGCAATTCTTTCTCACACAGCAAATCATCCCGATACAAAACATTTTACTGAGGATATAAGAACATTAGATCTGCTTGAACTAATTGAGCACGTTAAGGAAATGCGCAAAAGATATCCCTTTGCAAAGCTTGTAATTTGGGCTTCGTTAGAATGCACTAATCATTCTAATGCTAAAGGTGGAATGTCTCGTGATGCAGATTCTAGAACGCTTGCTGAGCATTTAAATAGATACGTTATTGCGTTAAATCCTGATGCTGTACAAATCGAAAATGTTAAGGAATTTCTACTTTGGGGTCCTTTGGTTCATAAAGTTGCCGATGGCGAATTCTGTTATGATAAAAAAGGCAAACCAGTAATGGTTCCAGATCAGATTTTTAAAGGAATTGACTATAATCGATGGGTTGAGTCAATCAAAAAATTAGGATTTAATTACGATAAAAGAATTCTTAACGCAGCTGATTATGGAGCTTTCACAAACCGCAAAAGATTATTTATCCAATTTGCTAAAGAAGGATTTCCCATTGTTTGGCCAGAAGCAACGCATTCCAAAGATGGAAATAATTTGCCAAAATATAATCCGGTTAGGGAATGTCTTGATTTTTCATCAAAAGGAAAGTCAATTTTTGAAGGTAAACCAAGATCCGAAAATACCTTAAAAAGGCTATACGCTGGACTTGTAAAATTTGTAGCGAACGGAGATAAAGAATGGATTGTAAAGTTTAATTCAGTTGATAAAAATGGCAAACATTATCCACCTAGTATCGATGAACCTTGTCACACTGTAACTACTCAAAACCGTCTTGGTATTGCTCAGGTAGAATTTCTATCCAAATATTATTCAGGTAATCCGGAATCTAAAAATATTTCGATTGATGCTCCATCTGGAGCAATAACTACAGTTGATCATCACGCTTTGGTTTCACCAATATTCTTAAGTTCATATTACGGAAATGGTGACAATACGTCATCCTTAGATAATCCATCGCCAACAGTGACTACTAAAGACCGTATCGCAAAAGTTGAATGTGTTTTTATCGATCAACAGTATGGAGCTTCAAAACCTGCTGCAGTATCAGAACCAACAGGAGCAATTACTGCAAACCCAAAATTCGCATTGGTCAGCACAGAATTTTTGATGAATCCACAATATGCCAGCAAAGGTTCAAGTGTTGAAGATCCGTGCTTCACTCTAATAGCGAGAATGGACAAAGCTCCACCATACATTATTCAACTTGAAAATGGAAGTATTGCAATTGAAATCTACGAAACAGATTCTCCAATGACAGTTCTCATTAAAAAATTTATGGCAGCTTTCGGAATTGCAGATATCAAAATGAGAATGCTATATGTTGTTGAGCTTTTGAAGATACAAGGTTTTCCGGTTAACTACATATTAATCGGAAATCAGACCGACCAGAAAAAATTTATTGGAAATTCTGTTGAAGTAAATACAGCGATTGCAATGTGCGAAGCAACTTCATCGGTATTAGTTGAACTTAGAAAAACAGCCTAATTATGAAAATACAAGAATTAAAATTAAAACAACCGGTTAAAATAAACCGTAAAGATTACACCTACGAAGGCGTTCAAAAAGTACGTGCAAAAATTGGAAAGGTTCAGAAGATCGTTTTCCAAGGCAAAGAACCAAATGACCAGATTCTCTACGACCTTAACGAAAGTTACAAGACTCTGGAAAATGAAAATATATTAATCGGTAAAATCATCTAAACTATGGGAACAATCTACAAACCAATCCTATTTTCTACCGAAATGGTTCAAGCATTAGATAGAAAAACACTTACCAGAAGAACTCAAGGATTAGAACCATTGAATAAAAGTCCTGATGAATTTATATTTGACCGAAGAGTAGGAAATCAGTTCATTTTCAAATCAAAAAATAATGATCAATTACAATGGTTTTTGACTCCAAAATTCCTTGAAGGTAATATCCTTTGGGTTCGCGAAACTTGGAAAAAATCCAATGAATTTGGAGAACCAAGATATTTATATAAGAGTCTATGGGATAGATATAATACTGGGATTGATTTATCTGGTTGGAAACCTTCTATCCATATGCCAAAAGCAGCTGCTAGAAACTTCTTAGAGCTCGTTAATGTTCGTTGTGAAAGACTACACGATATCTCAGAATCTGATGCAATTGCCGAAGGTATAAAATGCCATACTGATGAATCAGGAAAGCTACAATGTTATTGCTATCCAATAAAAGAAGAGGGGCTAGTGAGAACAGTTGGAGGTTATGCTACCCTATGTGATTCTTACATATCAAAAGGGATTTTTGGTATTGAAAATCCAGCAAAATTTTCATTTCAGACTCTGTGGGATTCTATTCACGGAAAGGATGCCTGGAATAAGAAAAACCCGTGGGTTTGGGTGTATGAGTTAAAAAAAATAGAAAAACCAACTGTATGGCCACAATAAAACACATCATATTCAAAGGCAAAGAACGAACGGGTAAGTCGCTTTTTGCCAATATTATATTTGATAGAGCAAAAACGCTTTGGATAGAAGGAAGGTCTTTTGACATTAACAATCCTTTTCCATTTGAAAGCGGAAGAGAAAAATGGGATTACGAATACGTTGTGATTGATGACTTGCATTGTCGTTTTAATATAGAGTCCGTCTTTCCTGTTATTTTTTCTGATGTTCTAGTAATAAATAGGTTGAACAGAGAATTAGAGCACGTTAAAATGCCAACTTTCATTTTTATTACGGATAGTTCATATAATTCATTACCTGTAGAACAATCTTTTAGAAGACGTTTTAAAGTCATTGACTTCGACAAAAACACAATTGCAGACCTCACAAAACTAATCGAAGACGAAAAAATAATCATTAATAACCATCGGTAAATGTCCAAATTCCCAATAGATCAACATCAAATATTCTCTGCTACCGACGGCGGTCTGGATATCATTATGAGATTCATTGATATCAAAGATGTCAATAAACATTTTAAAATACGGAAAGAAGGAACAGATAGTGCCAATCTTTCCAAAAAAGATGGTGTTTATTTCGTCAAGGATTGGGGCGATGCAGGCGGATTCTTTAAAGATTCTAAGCACGCCATCCACATTTATGCGCATTTCACAGATCGAACCTATTTCGAGGCTTTGCTGGAGCTCGGCAAAGAATTGGGTTTGATAGACGAAAATAAAGTAGCAGTCAAAAACATATCAAAAAAATCATTCACTCAATTTCACAAAGATGGCGGTGTGCTGAATGAAGATGGATTTTGTTACTATACCAAAGATTTTACAGATTACGAGCTGGAAGTTCTTGGTCCAATGGTAACGCAGGAAGTTTGCCAAAAGTATGGGCTTTATTCCCTGGCTTCATATTCCTGGTTGAAATCAAATGAGCTGACTCAAAAAGAGCTTTGCGATGTTTTCACCGTAGAATCTTCAGAGACATATCCCATCTTCGCTTTCATAGTAACTGAAGGCGGCGGAAAACCTGTATTAACATTACATGGAAAAGATAAGAATGTTAAAATTCAAGATCCTAAACCTGAAAGAACCTGGTTAAAAATCTATCAGCCAAAATCCTCAGATAAAAAATACCGCTTTTCATATCTAGGCAAAAAACCGAAGCAACATATTTTTGGATTGGAAAATCTGAAAAAAGTTGGAGGACCTAAAATTGAAGAGTCTATCGACCCAGATACGAAGGAAACTGTTCAAACAAAAATTCCTAATAAAGTTCACCGTGTTGTGATTTGCTCAGGCGACCGTGATTCTTTGAATATGGCTTCCACCAATGAGACTGTGATTTGGTTTAATTCGGAAACTGCAGAGATCACAGATTCACAAATCAATCTATTAAAAACGTATGCGCACAGTATTGTCAATGTTCCAGACCTGGATCCTACAGGTTTTGATGCCGGAAAAAAATTGGCATTGGAACATCTGGATATCAAGACCGCTTGGCTTCCGGAATCGCTGACAAAACGAAAGGACTTCCGTGGTAATCCGATGAAGGATTTCACTGATTTTATGAAGATCAATGCGAAGTTTGATGACAAAGAGCAAAAAGAACTGAAGAAAAAAGTCGAACGTTTTCTGGAGCTGGCACGGCCGGGAAAATTCTGGACAGAATCCTGGAGTAAACAGAAGCAATCCTACACTTATGCTATCAATTACAAAAATGCATTCAATTTCCTAAAGCTAAATGGCTTTTCCAGAATCAAGGATGAAACCAGAAAAGACGGCTACTACTTCGTCCATCAGGATAAACATATTTTACGCGAAGTGTCCCCTCAGGAGATTAAAGATTTCTTCAACTTTTTCTTAGATCAAAAACAACAGGAAAAAGGATTGAGCGCTTATCCAGATGAACTATTGAATATGTTGATAGGATCCGAAGCTGTCTCAGACAAAAAATTGGTCAACCTTCCGACCAGAGATTTTGACTTTACAGATTATACGCCTACATCACAGTTCTTTTTCTTTGACAAATTTATCTGGGAAGTCAACAAAGATGAAGTCATTGAAATCAACAAAGGCTATTCCCGATATGTAATGGAAAATGATATTTTGAACAATATCATCAAGAGACAGCAACAGTACGTTTTGGATTCGTCCAAATTGAAAATCGAAGCTTATTACCTTGTCGATAATAAAATTGAAGTTGGAAATCCTTTTTTTACCATCAGTAAAGACGACAGCGGTAATTTTGATTTGACCATCCATCGTAAGGATTGCGATTTTATGAATTACTTCATCAACACCAGTCGTGTGTTTTGGAAAGATGAAATCAAGGATTTGCCTAAAGGTCAAAGAGAAGATTATCTGAATGAAAATAAATTCATCATTGATAATTATAAAACTGAAGGAAAAGTAACCGGATTAGATGATGACCAGATTTATGAGCAAGAACTTCATTTCATCAACAAAGTATATTCGTACGGCTATATGCTGCACAGATATAAAGATCCGACAAAAGCTTGGGTTTTCTACCTGATGGATAACGAAGTGGTAGATGATAACCAGTCGCACGGTAGAACAGGTAAATCTTTGCTCGCAGATAAGGCACTCCGTCTTTGGATGAACTCCAAATATATGAACGGTCGTAAAAAAGGATTATTGGATAATGATTTCTTATACGATGGTGTTACCGCGCAGACAGATTATATCCTGTACGATGATGCCGATAAACGTTTGCCATTCCAGCAATTGTTTACCGATGTAACAGGAGATATGAATGTCAATCCAAAGAATGGAACACCTTACACCATTCCACGTTACGAATCTCCAAAGATTGCGATATCCACCAATTATGCTCCAATTGGTCTTGATACATCAACTACGGAAAGGATACTTTTCGGAGCGTTCTCCAGCTGGTATCACGGTGAAGATGATGATTATAAAAAGCGTGAGCCAAAAGACGATTTCGGGCATCAGTTTTTTTCAGAATGGGATCATCACCAGTGGAATCTTTTCATCAATTTTTCAGTTCAGTGCCTTCAGTTTTTCTTAGGTCAAAAACAAAAGATTGGCGCGCCTACTGGCAATATCCGCAAACGAAATCTTATTTCCGAAATGGGACCAGTCTTCCTGGAGTGGGCGGAAGATTATTTCCGTGACAAGATGAATGTTTTTATTGTGAAGAAAGAAGCGTTGAAAAGCCTTCACGAATACAATAAAGCAGTTGCGGGAACGAGTTCAGCACTATTCAAAAAAAGAGTTTCGCAATTCTGTGAGTTGAAAGGTCACACATTCAATCCAGATCTAGAAGGCGAGAAAAAAGATAAAGAAGGCAGGTTTATGAAATGGTATAATCCGATTGGCGCCAACTCTGGAAGCTCCGAAGAGCATTTCTATTTGAAATCAAATGTGGAATCTGAGGAAGAAGAAACAACCGAGAAAAAAGGAATATATGATTAATTCAGAAATCCCTCTTTTGAAAGCAGACTTGATGAAAGCTTTCGGCTACATCAGCTACCAGTTGATTTTTGCCAATCTGGATGCCGTTGGAATAAGAATAAAGTCGAGTGGGGAAGTAGTGGTCATAGTTTATCGGGGCAAAAAGAAATCCGGATTTATCTACGATTGCGGAGACCTGCCGGAAGATAGAGTTTTGGATATTTACAAGGACTCGCCAGACGATTACAACAACCTGGAAGCTCACGAAAAAACGCTGGATGGCAAGATTGAAATCCTCGTAATGCCAAAAAACAATTATGTCTTTGTAAATGACAAAGAAGTGAAACCAATTAAAAAATGATATACAATGGATTTTAATTTAAAACTATCAACAAATTTAGAACTACGCGGAGTAGTTGAAAACAACTGGGATGAAGATAAACTGATTGCTGTGCTATGCATTTTTAACTTCTTTGGTGAGGAAGGTTTAGCATACGTTGGAATTGGAAATTTAGAATCAGAAAGAGCTCGGTACGCAATGACTGAAATAAGTACAGAATTAGCAGAATCTTTCAATGACCTATTGGAAGATGAAGATAACTGGAAAAAAATTGTTGAATCGATAAAAAAATATATAAAGGAAGATTGGGAACCAAATAATCTTCCGGAAGATTAATAAAAAATAATTTAAAAATTTTAGAACCTATGACAAAACAAGAAAAAATACAAGAAGCTTACGGTGAACATTGGGAAAAAGTAAAAGACTTTGTATCTCAGGCAGGTGCTTGGATTAATATGAAGGAATATTCCGGCACAGATTCTCACGCTGGACTTGCTGGAATTGAAATGACAACAATGAATCCTTATCACCCATCAAGATGTTATATAAAAAGACCAACGGTTTTAGATGGCATAGAAGACAACAACGGCTGGATAAACATAGAATCCGAAGCCGACCTTCCAACGGAACCAGGAAGCTACTTCACCAAAATGAAGTTCGACACCAAGAATACATTTATCACGAAATTCCCAATGGCAATTGATTCTCCGGAAAGTGATAAAAGACTGTGGCTTTCCAACGTGATTGCCTATCAGAAAGTCATTTTTCCAAAAGATAAAATCTATTAACTATGCCAACACCACAATATTCCCCAAGACTTTTGGTCCGACTAATCTACGAGACCAAAGACATTAAAGATCACATCAATCTGATTGAACTTTATAAAGATCTTCACGAGCAAGGCGATATAGATTTTAATTTCAAATTAAAAGATATTATCAGCGCGCCAAATCATTACTTCAGATTTGTCGGAGCAATTCACAATATGAAAGATCTATGCACTTTCAATCTTTATTTGGATGGGTTGCAGCAAAAAGGATTTGCAACCGTAACCTGTATGCTTACTCGTCGCATCGCTTTCCAACGTGAACTTATTATTGCTAAAAATCAAAACAAATACTAACCATATGGGACAAAAAAATTATAAAGAAGAATCCCGAAAAAACTGGGTTGCTAATATGCCTGAAGGTGCTCAGCTTTCAAATGAAGATTTGAAGTTCGGCGCAATCCTTAGAATAGCAGATGCCACAGAACTTATGGCAAAAAACTTCCTAGAGTTGCAAAGGCAGAATGAATATTTGAAAAATAGAAATACTTCATTATCCAAGAATCTTCAAACCGAAAAAAGAAGATCCGCAAAATACAAAGGTCTTTATCTCACAGAAAAAAAATCAAATATTAACAATCAAAATTTATAAAATGGAATTACAAGGAACAGTCCACACAGTGGGCGCAATTCAAACAAAAGGAGCCGATTTCAAAGTGGCCGAAATCGTACTGGATAGAAAGTCTATCTACCAAGGCAAAGAATATCCAAACTTCGCCAAAGTTGTTTTGCAAGGAAATAAAACCGAGCTTCTAGCAACTGTTAATCCACAGGTAGGCGATTTTGTAGAAGTCTCCGGAGATCTGCAAGGAAGGTTTTTCGATTACCAGGGCGAAACTAAGTTTGCGCAGGACTTTGTAATCTGGGGAATTAAGGTCGTGAGAAAAAACGAAGCTGCTGCAGAACCGGAAAAAGGTAAAGATGGGATCTACAATTAACCAAGACCAGATGAAAAACTTTATAGCAGACTTCCAATGGAGGTCTGCTATAAATAGTCCGCCTCCGCAAAATGCAGTTACTATGGCGAAGAAATCTGAAAAGAATTCAAACCACGAAGTGTGGTGTACCTGCAACAGCTGCGGTGACCATTTCGATGTTCGGAAAGAAATCAAATTTTCCTGCCCGTCTTGCGGAAGCCAGGATTTAAGAATAGGATATTAATTTCAATTCTCCAGAACAACCAAATTTTTCTCCAGAACCGACAGCAACCCTGTCGGTTTTTTTTATGCGATTCTCAGCCATCAGGTTTTACAGTTGCAGATTTGTCAATCCCGAAATCTCCCGTACAGGGCGGGCGGTGCGCTGTTTCCTTTCCTCCCCATACCCCACAATAAATTTATTTATTTTTTGTAAGATTGTAAGGAAGTACCGAAAAGCTCGATTTGTAAGGACTTACAAATACTTTATTTTTTTGTAAGGATTTTATAATTCTTACAAAAAAAATGTAAGAAAAGATCTTCTTACAAAATCCTTACAAAGCCAAATTTCCAGTCTTACAAAAGTTTTTCTGCGACAAACTGCCTAAAATCAATAGTTTCGCTATATCCTTACAGACTTACAAAAAAATAGACGCCTTTCATAGAAATAAACTATTTGGTTTAATTTTAAACCAAATGATGAATTTATTATTATCTTTGTGAAAGTGAATTATTTAAGAAAATACCGCAATCGTTTTGTAACTAAAATTGAGCTCGTTTCAGCTCTGGATGATTCCTCATTTCTGATATCGCCTCCTGAAGGAAAAACCGATGATTGGGAATTTGAGTATAACGGCCTATATTTTACACTAAACTCCGCGGACCTTTCGCAAAAAGGTAAACCAACCAATGCCGGCACCATCTGGAGCATATCTTTGGAATTCAGTTTTCCAAACTTTCCAGAAGCAGATGAACTGATGGCCAGATTTTCCAAACTGGCAGAAATAAAGGTGAGCTACAACACCAATGCAGTAATCCGATTGAACAAAAATGATATCTCTTTGAATGCACCGATCGATGCGCAATTTCAAAGCGATGCAAAGACCGTAGAATTTTCCGCAGAATTATCACAGATATTTCCATTAAAAATCGATGAACAGTAACGTTGTGCCGTTGGTTTTGCGTCCGCACCTGGTGTCATTTCTGATGAAGGAAATGCAGGGCGAGTCCAAGAGTTTTGCAGGCTTCAGATGCAAAATGATTGACATCAATTCCTACTCATTTGTAGGCAGATTCCTTATGGAACATCTGGAAAAAATAGATTATCCGGTCAAGAATATTCAGCGTTTCAATATTTTTTTAGATGTAAAAGCCAATTCCAGACGGCGTTTTATTGCCTCTGGTAAATTTTGGAAAGTAGAATCGATGGGAAAAAGCTATGTGCAGCTTCCAGAAGAGTTTGTGGAGACAATCAATCATATTTTCGAGCAGCAATTCCGCAATGCGTTTTATCATTACGTAGATGCCCGCGTAGAAAGTAAAGTTTTGGTAACAACGGCAATACTTTCATTCATAGACAAATATGATTTGTTTGAAGCCAATGTATCCCAGCCACAGCTGCGAAAGTTGTATTACAGGATAAAAGAAGAGGGCATTTGCTTTTCTTTGAAAAATAATTTCCGCAGGAAATAGTTAGTTTTTTTTAAGGTTTGAACCGTTCAGTATTTCTGAGCGGTTTTTTTTGCGTCACAACAGTAAGAAGGCTATTCCTGCATTTTTGCGTCAAAGTTATTACTTAGATGAAGTTTCTGCGCTTAGATAAAAAACGAGGTTCAGGTGCTCCCGTTGGTGGGAAGTACGCATATCTTATATGCGTGAGTGACATCGATTATTTTCCTCCGACTGATGAAAAAGGCGTTCGTCTGGATGGCGATATTGTACTGAAGCCAGACACTTCTATGATGCCAGTTTACATCAGCAATTCTTCCAAAGAATATGCGTATGATACGATTGGAAATGATGATGAGAAATCATATTTGGTCAAGTTTTCAGGCACGCATCCAGGTACAGAGCTGGAAGCTTTGGAATTTGCAAAAAATAAATTGGAAGAGTCCTACATCATTTTAATTCCAGGATGTTCAAAAGATGAACCTTGGAAAGTTTTGGGAGAAATTCTTAATCCACTGATATTTACTTCCAGTCACAAAGCGGGCAGCGCAGGCTCTAAGTTTACTTTCAATTTTGAACAAAGAATTGGTTCAGAATATATCTACTTCCTCTATGGTGGCACTCTTTCTCAGCCAGCAGAACCTGGAGAAAATCCGTCACTTCCCGGATCTGGATTTGATCCCAGAAAATGGGCCAGAATTGACGCATCAAATATTGATGAACATATACAAGCCTGGCGTGAAAAACTAGTATTATCAGATTACAAAGAGAAATCTGAAGATAACTGGAAAAAATTGGAATTTTCAAAAGGAACAATATTTTCGATTCCTTTTTCAGACGTCCGACAATGTTTTTTTCTAAATGCAAAAGGAGCAGCCAACGGCAATCAAACTGTCCTGACCAGCGTAGTTTTCTCAGAAGAAAGTAACAGAGCTTTTGTTTTTAGATTCTACAACAATTCAAACGAGGAAATTCAGATTTTAGAAAGCTCTTCCGATGCTTTGTCTAAAGGATTTTCGAATATTAATACGCCAACAACATTGAAATCAAAATATACTTTGTATGGCGTTTTTGATCCGGAAACCAATCTGATTGATATACTGAAATTATCAAATGATGGAGGTTTGGTTGCGCTTAATTTAGCTGATGTTTTTACTGGCGATGGTGCAGAAAATGCACTTGATATCAAAGAAGCTTCAACAGAGCAACGAGGTACAATGAGTGCAGCTCATTATAGTAAAGTAGAAAATCTTAACCCTGCACTTTTTGCCACTCAGAGCGAACTTGATGCAGAGATAGTGAATCGGGCAGCAGCTGACAACAATTTGCAATCACAAGTAAATTCTATCAATTCTCAAAAATCTTCTGTAGTAGATAAAATGTTGCACTACTGGGATTCTCTTTCATCGAAATGGCTTAGCGCGGGGATTTATTATTTGTCTGGAAAGATCGGAATTGGCAATAATTCACCATCTGAGGTACTTGATGTTACCGGTCGCACCAGAGCCAATTCTTTTGTTGCATCGGCCAGCATTGGAACGCCTGTGCCTTACGAAATTGGTTTTAAGGATGGAGCATTTGGCTATTCTGATTCAAGTGGTGTTTTCAAGGCAATCGCTGTTTTTGAGCATCAGATAAGAGGTAAGAGAATAGATAGCACAATATCTGGTAGCTATAATCTTAACTTAAATTCTGGTAGTTTCTTTGCGTTAATCGCAACTTCATCAACATCTATATCTTTTATAAATATGATAGCTGTGGATGAAAGCACAGTTATTAATTTATCAATAAGTGGATCGCTGTGCACATTTCCAAGTTGGTTAGTTTCAGATCCTTATAATGATGTTCCTGATGTTTCGAAAACAAGAAAATACACTATTGTAATTGAAAAGGGAGGCACGTCGCCACAAGGTGTTATAACGATAAAAAATATGTGATGTTTAGACGATCATTGGGCGGAAATGCAAGTTTTAATACTATAATAGGCGGTGTTGGTTCGATCATTACCACCAAAGAGCAGTTGGCTACAAGACTAGGCATATCATCATCTGATATATTAAAGTTTGAAATAAAAACGTCTGATATTTACGCTTTTATACGCACAACTTATACTATCGTAGGTACTTTCCAGAATGAAATTAATTTAACATCTTATATTGATAAAGGCGGTAAATTAATAGGTCTAGGAACTCAAGCATTTGTAGGAACTTCATTAACTAATTATTACGCCGTAAACACAAATCTCCAGGGTAATGGAACATTTTTAAATCTGACGACCCTAACAAATTCTGGTTTTGAAAACACTTTTAAGATAGATGTATCGACGTTGCCAAATAATACTGGTTCTAATTTTCGTAATACAAGATTTAAAAAAATTATTGCTCCTAATTTAACTTTAATTAATACTAGAGGTAGTCTATTTAAGGAATGTTCAACGCTCGAACTTATATCAATGAAGAAATTGACAACATTTGGAAACGCGCCAGCAAACACAAGTGATACGTTTACTGGGTTAGCAATGAATTGCTTAATCGAAGTTAATATTGCGTTAGCTTCGATAAATTCTGGTAGTGCAGATGCTTCATTAATATGGGCAAAAGTTAATAGAAATGCTATTGTAAATTTTTATGACAACAATGGAAACTTTATCTCAACATTATGAAAACAGAAATAAATATTGAACAGTTAATTCAAACTTTAAATTTGGATTATCCAGAAATCATACAAATTAGTGACTCGCAAAGTGGAAGAGTTAGATTGATTGGATATGTGTCGGATTTGCCTATATACAGGGAAAAAAGATGGTTTGTCACTGCTGAAATCATTACAATTGATTCGGTGGATAATTCTATTTTGACTATTGAGCCGGCAAAGATTAAAAATCAAGATTGGGTGATCACGAATAATAATTACGCAATAGTAACTGAAAATAAAAATCCTGTTTTAAATCCGGATTTTAAAGAAACTCAAGAGATTCAGAATGCTTATGATGAAGAGGGAAATCCGATTTATGAAACTGTGGATGCGGAAATTACTTTGGAAAACTCGCCCTATTTGTTGAAGCCTGCATTTGATTTCTACTTTGGGATTCGTCATTCAAAAACAACTCGATTGAAAATGTCTGATTTATTCCAGGCGGCCGTAGAAATTCACGACAAATGGGGCTACTTCGATAAAAAAGAAAATCACATTAAATTGATTGATGTGATAAAGTGTATTCACGAAAACCAATTATAAAATGATAGTAGAATTAATAAAAGAAGACTACCAAGCGATTTGGATCAAACTATTCATCGTTTGCGGTGCTTGGGGCGGCGTGGTCATCGCCATGTTGATAGATTTGTTTTCTGGAATCAAGAAAGCAAAACAGCTGGGAGAAGTTAGATCTTCTGAAGGTTACAAGAGAAGTATTCACAAGTTTGTGTATTACTTTCAGATGCTCATTTTCGCATTCATTTTTGATGGGCTTAATCCGTTGTCTTACTATCTTCCTTTTCCGTTGGCCGTGATGCCCATCATCACATTGCTGTGTGCGCTGGCTCTGATTTTTACAGAATGGAAATCGGTCCGCGAAAAAGCTGAAGAAAAACTGCGAAGAAAAACTGATGCGACTTTTCGTGAATTTCTCAATGTTCTTGAGAAACGAGAAGACGTGGTTTCCGAAATTGTCACATTTCTAAAAAACGAAAAAGAAAAACAAGATGAAAAAATTATACCTCCTACTGCTTAGTTTTCTGATTATTTCCTGCAATACCACAAGAAAAACAAAAACAGATGTTACAAAACTTGAGCAAAAAAAAGAAACCAAAATCGATAGCGACTCCGGAACTAAAAATTTTTCAGGAGCGCAAACCTCGGTAGATGTTTCCAGATTCTTAGATGAATTTGGTTTGAGCATCAAAGGCGATGGAAGCCAATATTCGCTCAATTTTGGAGGGTTGCAGTTCCAAGGTTCTGCAGATCTGGAACTCAAGAAAAAAACAGAAAGTGTCAGAGTAATTAATGTTTTCCAAAATTGGAATATTTACCATCATTGGAATGTGACGAAAACTCAAGAAGTCACGAAAACCAATTACAAAAGTAAAGTCAAAGATATTGAAGCGGAAACTGAAAATTTCTGGCTTTATGTTTTGATATTCTGCGCTGGGATGGCAACAATGCTCTTTCTGATTTGGCTCTGGGAAAAATACAATCCGATTTATTATTTAAGAAAATTGGCAAAAAATATAAATAAGTAATAATTCATTATGATACTATCACCACTAAAAGTATTTCCGTCGGCAGGGCATCACAATGCAGATCCAGGAGCTGTCGCACTTGGCTACAAAGAAGCCGACTTAACAAAAGAAGCTCGCAATCTCATTGCGAAAAATAGCAAGGCAGAAGATTTGATAATGGACAAAGATTGGGAAACAAACAAGCAGTACCAATCAAGAATAAAACCTGGAGCAGGTTCCGTTATTTTTGATATTCATTTCAATTCTGGAAGTCCGACGGCTACTGGCACGGAATGCTTTGTCAATGACAAAGATTTTCAAAATAAAAATTCACTTTCCTACAAAATGGCAGCCGAAATATGTGATTTAACTTCTAGTCTTTTGGGAATCAAAAACCGCGGGGTAAAATCTGAGAAAACCTCACAGCATCAAAAGCTCGGCATACTTAATCTCGGTGCAGGGGTTTCGGTTCTGTGGGAAATCTGCTTCATATCGTCAGCTTTAGATATGCAAAACTATTTAGTCAAAAAAGAGTTTTTAATGAAAGGTATTGCAGAGATTTTGAAGCGGTATGATGATCTGAAATAATATGTTCGGAAAATGCGAGATTCTTTAAGTTTCTCGCATTTTTATTAAAAATAATTAGTTTGATTTTCAGTAAGTTATAAAATAAATTAAAAATATTAGTTCTAATATTTGGAACTAGTTATAAAAAATACTACTTTTACACCATCAAATAATTCAAACAACGTTTAACAACAAAAATCAAACATTATGAAAATTTACACAACAACTCAAGGTCAAGAATTCACAATCGATTATGCTTCTGCAATCACAGCTGGTTATGGTCATCAAAAAATTACAGTATCTGTAGTTGCTGAGAATGGTGACAAAAAAGATTTTAATCACAAGACAAACAATATGCCTGATTTCGACAAAGCAAATGGATTAGACTACGGTCAAGAAAAGTTTGAAGCTTTATTCGAATTGGTAGAATATTCTTTAGATGGCGAAATATCCGAATGGATTTACGAAATCGAAAATTCAGAAGATTAATTAAAACAACAAAACCTCTCGGCCCGAGAGGTTTTGTCTATCAAATAATTCAAGTTTAATAACTTAAATCGGAGCAAAGATATGAAAAAATGGCTTCAAGAAGATGATGATTTTCTTATTGAAAATTATAAAAAACTCGATTTCGACGATTTAAAATCTAGGTTGATTGACACAAGAACGGACGATGCTATCCGCTGGAGAGCTAAGCATTTTGGACTGACTGATAAAAAAAATGATTCCTGGAGCGATGAAGAAATCGAGTTGGTTTTGTCTGATTTGCCAATTGGTATCATTTCAAAAAAAATTAATCGCACGCCAACTGCGATCAATAAAAAAAGAGCAATCGAAAAAGCTAAGCAAAATAAAACATCCGATTATTCGAAGCTTTTTGATTTGTCAGCCATCGAAAATGGTGTGCCAAATATTAACATCAATTCAAAATCATCACAATATTTTGCTTTACTTTCATCCTTGGAACCGGGACAAAGTTTTGAGTATCCAGCGAAAGAAAAAGAACTGGTTCGAAATCAAATTTATCTAATTCCAGAGAAGAAATTTCAGACAAAAAAATGGACAGAAAAAACCAGAAGAGTATGGAGAATCAAATAACAATTCACGATAAAACAATGCTCGTCATTTCGAAACTAAAATACAATTCTCGCCAAGTTGCTGAAGTTTTAGAAATATCTACCAAAGGAGCTGAAAATAAAATGAAGCAAGCTGGAAGTAATCAATTTCTTGAAAAAGATTTTGAAAAAATCAAAAATTTTTTAGAGAATATTCAAAAGGAAATCAAAAACCTCAGTTAAAGAGGTTTTTTTATTTTGTTATAATTTGTAACAAAAATTGTTTTTTCATCGTCACAAAATGTATCAATTTTGAAAAATGATAATTAAAGGGAATATCGTTTTTATAAAGAATAATTTTGTTCGACTTCGCACCATTAAAAAAGGTCAGGAAATAGATGTTTTTTTTACCGAAAAAAAGTTTGACGCCATTGATGCCTGGCTGGAACCTTATATGTTTGCTGAAATTGAAGTAGAAAGTGAATCCATTGAAGTAGAAGAAATCAAACTCGCAAAACTTTGGTTTAAGTTTGCTGTAAGTCCGGAGCCACAGACTGAACTATTTATAGGTCATAGCGAACCTTTGAGACGTCGTAAAAATCTGCTTCTTACTCTTTTCCCAAAAGATTTTGATTCGGCAAAATAGTTGTAGATTAGATTTTCAAAATAAAATAATATGTGCTACAACTTCAATAATAAAGGTGTCGACCTCAGAAAAGCTATGAAGCAATTTGAAGCTGAATCTCTTGATGAAGATTTGGTTTTGAATGGAAGTATCAATGCTTTTGCAAAACAGGATAAACCGACAATTCCGGCAATCGTAAACTATAACGGAATTGTTTTGATGAATACTTTCTGGGGTGCACAGGAAAACCCTGATGCTCCAACAAAGGGAAAAAACTTGCAGTCGGAAAATACCCATACGTACTACAAAAAAATTCAAAATAATAGATGTTTGATTCCTGCTTCTTCTTACTACGAGCATAAACACTTTGCGGTTGTAGGGAAGAAGACACCTCTCAAAATAAAGCACGAAATGTTCTGGAAAGATAGAGAGCAGTTTTACATTGCTGGATTTTATCAAGTTTATTCTGATGGCAATTTAGGTTTTGGACTAGTCACAACTTTGCCAAATCCAATACAAGCAGAAATCCACAATAGAATGATTATCACTTTTGATGATAAAGCTGGTAGAGAATTTCTCGACCAAAAGCCAATTGAAGAATTTCAATTTCCAAACTACTCTCCAAATCTGGAATATCAAAACTTGGAACCTGAGAAAACGCCAAATCTATTATTCTAATGAAGTCGGACATTATTTTTCTTCTGGGAGAATATGCCGCAGAAAGTGGTAATGATATGGATCAATTCTTCGACAGTGCAATGGAATTAATTCGCTCCGAAGCGATCGAAAGAAAGATTCAGTTTGATGGCTATTTTCGAACTCGCTGGGAAATTGAAGCAGATAATGTGATGTCATTCGACAGCGATTATTTTGAAGACAAAAACCGCCGAAATCTCTATGTGTATTTATCGGCATTAATCAATCAAGATATTTTTGAAATGGTAGAGTATATCTGGCCATTTATGCAAGATGAAGATTTGGATGAAAATATTCTGCACCGGGAAATTTATTTTCTACAAGAAAAAGGAGTCAAATTCTAAAGTAAATTTCCATCCAATATGATTTCCAATTAAGACAATAAGTATTGCTAGCGTTATAATTACCGCAAGTTGTAAGTAGTCTTCCAAATCTCTCGGTTTAAAATCTTCTAATTTCATACGAGCAAAAATACTTAGGTATTATCCCAAATGTTTACGGATTACCGTAAAAATTAAAACTTTCCAAAAACTTTCCAAAAACTTTCTAACCAGAAAGTTTTTTTTGCGTCACAACTTTTATTTCATCTGTAAAACATCTTTGCATCAAGATTTTTACAAATGACAACCAACACTCTTATTTTCGATTTGATGCGCCATAAATGGCTGATCAATACCGACAATGTTGCCGAATATGAGAAACTAGCCAATAGATTTATCTCAGGGGAATACAAAGGCGATGTGATTGATCGCGAAGCGTTCAAAAAATCATATATGACTGGAGGCGCTCAAGGTTTATCCGGTATGCAGCAGGAAGAAAAAAAAGCGGTTGGTTATCTACAGATGGTCGGACCTATGACCACTTACGGCGGGATGTGTTCTTATGGAGCAGATGATTATGTTCAGGCGCTTCGATATTTGAATGATTCCGATAAAATCTCTTCAATTGTTTTGGAAGTAGATGGCCCGGGCGGAGCAGTTCCGGCAATCAACGCTTTCAAAGAATTCGCTTCAGAAAAGAAAAAGCCGATTGTTGTTTTATGTAATGATTTATGCTCACTTCACTATTGGATGAGCGCGTTGCTTTCGGACCATATTATGGCAAAAGGTTCTATTTCTCCTTGCATTGGTTCAATTGGCGCCACTTGCATTTTGGTAGATGCCAGAGAAGCGATGAAAAAAGAGGGTTACAAAATTATGATTGTCAATGCTCCAGGTTCTGAACTCAAAAATCAGACAATGCAGGATTTCTATGCAGGAGAAGACGAAGCATTTGTCACTCGTTTGCATACTGAACTGAAACCAATTCGTGACACTTTCGCTAATGATGTCAAATCACTAAGACCAAATCTAAAAGATGATGCCCGAATTTTAGCTGCAGATACTTTTTCCGCTCCGGAAGCTTTGGAACTTGGACTGATTGATAGTATCGGTAATACAGCAGAAGCTTTCAAGCTAGCTCAGGCACTTGCAGAATTACAAGATAACGAAGATTAATTAACAATAAATTCTAATTACCATGCTAAGAAAAAAATTTGAAGCAGTAATCGCAGTCGCTCTTTCCAGGCTGGGATTAAAAGACCTCCCAAAAGGAGAAGATGGAAAGTTGGCGTTGGATGCAAAACAGACAGAAGATCTGAAAACAACCTTCACCGGAGAAAATTATAATGCCTTTGTGAAAGTGGCCAATCAGATTCTCGCAGAAGAGGCTGGGGTTAATGCTGCCGAAGAGGCTGAAAAAGACAAAGCAAATGAACTTTTAGCATCGGTGTTAAAAGGGAATGCTGGCGAAGGTGAAGATGACGCTGAAAAACCGGCAACGCCTACCGCTGTGGCTCAAAAAGTTGTAGATGTTGTAAAACAAAAAGATGCAGTAATTGATACTCTTATGAACGAACCGGAAACAAAACCAGGCACTGTGGGCGCAATGAAAGCAGTATTAGTTGGAACTGCTTTAGCGGCTTCACTTTCTACACCTACACATTTATTTGGATCCAATGCTGAAGCATCCAGTAAAATCTTTGCATTTGAAGGAAGAAACTGGAACGCCTTAGCTGCAGGAAAATCTGCTGCTAAAACAGATTTCAATGATGTGTCAACAATCACGCGTTTAAATGCGGATTTGAAAGAATATCAAATTCAAAATCCTACATTTCTGCGTGATTTGTATGTAGACAAATACGGTCTTCCTACATTCTGGCCTAAAAGAATTGGCGTTCTTGATCAGGTTTCTGATGCTGTGATGGATATCAGCAACGTAACTCAAGCAAGAAAACCAGATTGGACGCCAGGGTTTGAACTTTTCTTAGAAGCTGAGAAAAGAAGGATCTACAGAATCCAAATTGATTTGGAATTTTCGGCTTATCAGTTGCAGGAATTGGAAAATTCTTGGTTGAATACTATTTTCAATTTTGATGGCTCTAGCCCATATAAACATTCTTTTGCTGCATTTCTAATCGGTAAAATCGACGAGAAAGCAAGACAGGAAGATAGGGAAGGTGCAATCAACGGAATTTATGCGCCGAACATTGCAGGAATCAAAATGAAAGGGCATTACCTTAATGCTCAGTCAGGAATCAGACATCAATTATATTTCTTTAGAGATGTATTGAAAACTATTACTCCTACTATTTCAACGGTTGGAAAATTCAACACTGGGAATGCATATGATTATGCTAAAGGTCAAGTTGAGGGATTACCATTGAAAGTTAGAAATATGCCAAATATGGCTTTCTATATGTCATCTTCAAATAAAATTAAGATAAAAGATTCTTATAAAGAAATTAATAAACTTAATAACGATTACAGTGGCAATTCTTTAAATTACGTGGAGGGATATCCTAATATTGAGTTTGTCGAAATTAAAGACTTGGAGGGTTCAAATTTGATGTTTATCACTTCGAAAGATAACATCGAGATTTTGGAATACTTATCTCAGGAAAAATCGAAATACAGAATGGAAGAACTGAAAAGAAATGCTTACATCCACGCGGATTATCGTTTTGGAGTTGGTTTCATTTTCTCTGGCTTCAATCTGCCAAGTAATGAATTCAAAGGTCAGGCGCAATTCATATGGATTAACGACGAACCGATTTTCCCATCCACAGTTTCTGTGCCGTTGTTCGGTGCACCAATGAGTGCAGCAGTGAAAATCAATTTCAACAGATTGCACGTTCATCCGGAATTGGTTGCCGATGTGACCAAGTTGGAAGGGATGCCGGCCGGAACTATCGTCGAAATCATTGGTGATAAGCTGATGGTAACGTCTAACAAGATTTTGAAAAAAACTACGCCGAACGGTGGTAATCTTGATTTGACCGAAGACTTTGATCCGAAAACTATGTACAAGCTTATTTTGGCAGTGCAATCTAATGGAACTTACAAAGAGTTGGCACGTGTTGCAGATTTCCCTAATTACAATGCAGGCACAGCTACATTCGATGAATTGGTAATTGATGCAACGGACGGTAGTATTCAGAAATATGAAGGTTCTACTGGAACTTTGACAGATATAGTCAATGGAAATGAGAATACGGAGATTACAATTTACGGTTCAGAAAATGCCTTGACAATCGCTTCCGTGACTGGGAAAATTGTAATGACATCTAGCGCAGTTCTGGATTCTGATGCCAAGTTTGTAACCTTGAAAAACTTCGGTGGCGTTTGGTACGACATCGCAAGAGGGTAAATAATTTAGGGCTTCGTTTTTTCCCGAAGCCCTTTTCACTTAATTTTTAAAATTTAGAATAATGCCAAAATATGTCTTTAAAAAAGTCGACAGACCTGCAGCAGGTTCTGGCGCTCCGAGTACAGGAAGTAGATTTGCTTACCTAGCTTGGACTCAGGATTTGGTTTCCTTTCCAGATACTGATGAAAAAAATGTTATGTTGATAGGTCAGCCTGTTTTCAAAGAAGGCAAAGGTTTTGTCCCTGTTTACATTACTTCATCCTCTAGAGAGTATTCATATGAAACTCAAGGTGAGCAGGATGCAAGATCTTTCAAAGTTAAATTTATGGGGACTCATCCAGGAACACAACAAGAAGCCTTGGAATTTTCAAGAAATATGTTGGATGAAGACTTTATCATTTTCATTCCTGGGTGCCAATCTTCAGAGCCTGTAAAAGTCTTGGGTAGACCTTGTGAACCATTAACTTTTAAATCAAGCCACAAAGGTGGAAAAGATGGAAGTAAATTTGAGTTCACATTTGAGCAGGAAGTAGGCGGTAAAAATGTCTATATGCTTTATAATGGTCCTATGAATTTGACTGAAGCTACTTATACAACTGTAGATTTCAGCGATGCTTTAACAGCTCTTTCACCAGTTCAAAAGGTTGCGAGAACTGCTACATCAGAAGCGTTGGATATTACTTCTTTGGTCGGTATAGAACATAAGCAAGTAACTTTCGTAGGGCAGGAAGCGGATCCGGTAAAGGCAGGAACAATTTCAGAAGACACTACCACACCTGTAATGATTCTCTTGAAAGATGGTCTGCAATGGAAAGCCGTGGAAGGTTCAACAATTACTTTTGAAGTTTTTGTGAGCGGCAGCGTAACTGTTCTAATCGAACGTTGGAGAACATAATCAAATTCTTTCATATTTACTTTTTTGCGTCACAACATTACGTTGTGGCGCTTTTTATTTTTGCCTTATGAAAGATACGGTCACGCCTCTCAGAGCAATGGAAATAATGCGGGATTTGTCTCGCCAGAACATTCCTTTCAATATGAAATTTATCTCACTCAATGAGTCGGAGAAAACCTCCAAAGGGATTGTGGAAGAAAAGAATGTCATTCTGATGCAGGGTTACCGTAGAAATCAAAGTAAAAAAGTAGATGTTCTCGCAAGTTTTATGCGGATGGACACCGAAGAAAGACGTCAGTTTTATTGGCCTCTTCTCTGCGAACTTAACGGACGAAAAATTAAACCATGAGTATAGGATTCGACACTGCATCTAAGCAAGAAATTAACATAGAAAAAAAAGGAAACGCAGGCATAGTTTCCACGCCTTCCACTTGTTTTTCTTTTTCCGTAGAAGATCCTGGATTCAATCCGAGGGAAGATGGTCCGGTTGAGCATTTTGGCTGGGGTCAAAGTATGCAGATTTATAATGATGTTCAGCTCTTGCCGTATGGCAGTCATAATGATATTCCTCAATTACTTCGGGAAACGGTTTACAATAATCCCAACATTCCAGGAATTATGGAAAAAAAGCAACAGCTTCTTTGGGGTCAGGGTCCGATGCTTTACCGTGATAAATTGATTGATGGAAAGCCAGGTCGTGAATGGGTTTATGATGCCTCGGTTCAGGATTGGTTGGATTCTTTCGATTATAAAAATTATCTTCTCAAAGTCATTGTAGACAATTCTTTTATGCAGGGCGCATTTCACGAGATTGTGAATGCAAAATCGGGTAGGATGGGAGTGAACCGAGTTCACAGTTTAGAACATCTCAATCCGCTTTGGACTCGTTTGGGAATCAACAAGGATGCTACGAAGGCAACGCACGCTTTTGTCTCCAATTCGCAGATGGCTTACACACCTGCGGGTTATGAGCTTTATCAACTGTACGATCCAAAAGAACCTTTCAAAACTGGAAGGTCTGTACATTACGGCCGTCAATATTCTTTTGCTACTGATTTCTATGCAATTCCTACAATCTATGGAGCTCTGGAATGGATTCGAAGATCGACGGCAATTCCAGTGATTTTGAAAGCTTTGTCAAAGTTCAAAGCTAACGCAGCATATCACGTAACATCTCCTCAAGGATTTTGGGATAAAAAGCGCGAAGAAATGCAGGCGGATTGTATTGCTAAAAATATTGAATATACAGAATCAATGTTGGATGATTACGAAAGAATTCTTTTTAAAAGTATTATCGACACATTATCTGGTGAAGGAAATGCTGGAAAGATTTGGCATACAAAAGATTTTCATTTTCCAGATGGTTCTTCTATGTCTTCTCAAGGTTGGAAGATTACGCCAATCGAACAAAATATAAAAGAGTTTGTTGAGACTCAAATTTCCATTGCTAACAAATCAGATTCTGCGGTTTCCTCAGCGGTTGGTTTGCACAAAGCTTTGGCAGGAATTTCAGCGCAAGGTTCTGCGGACAGTGGCTCGGAGCAATTGTACGCTTATTTGATGTATAAATTAACTGGCGTTCGGATCCCGGAAATGATTGTGACAGATCCAGTGAATTACGCTTTGCGAGCTAATTTTAAAGAAAAAGGATTGAAGCTCGGGTTCTTCCACGAAGAGGCGCAAAAGCAAGAAGACCAAACCAGTAAAGACCGAATCAAAAACCAATAACTATGAAAATTCTATTTACAAAAGATAACGTTGGCACTGGCGAGCTTCAGGAGGTTTTGGGTTTTGGTGATGCTGACATCAAGGTTTCCAAAGTTTGGCCATACCTGCGCACTGCTACTCGTGAAATTCTTGATATCATCGGAAAAGACAATTATAATATTTGCGTAGCAATTTCTGAAGGCGAAGAGCCAACGGAAGAAAACGAAGAGCTTTACGATTTGGTGCGTTATGCTATTGCGCTCAATGCTTTCCGAAAATACCAGCCTTTGAATGATATTTCCATCACGGAAGAGGGTAGAACTTTCCGAAGAGATGAACATACCGTTGCTGCCTTCGAATGGCAAATTGATAAAAGTGATGACGCTATGGAGCGGTCGTATTACGAAGCTGTGGACGAAATCATCACTTTTATAATGGATTCTGAGGAATTGGAGCCATCGGATTACATGACGCAATTTTCGGGGCTGTATGTGCCGAATTTGAAAACCTTCCAAAAATTCCTTAATATCAATAATTCTCATTTGCTTTATTTCAAATTGGCGCCATCGCTCAGGCTTTGTGAACAGCGTGAAATTATCAATAGGATGGGAGAAAAGTTTGCGGAATACAAGGTTCCGGAAAAGAAAGATGATTACATCACAAATCTAATCCAGAACTGCTGTGTGTACTTTGCTATGGCAGACGGCATCCAAAAGTTTTCTCTTCAGCTATTTCCTAAAGGTTTAATGAAAGCTGCTAAAACCGACAAGCGTGATTCTTCCGGCTACGATAAAGAAAGCACAACGCTTTTCTACAAAAACGAACTGGCAAGCCTTCTCAAGAATCTTGAAATTGAAATGAAAAAGCTAAAGCCGGTTTACACTTCCAAACCGCAAGTTAACTTTTCCAAAGATGACGGTTATGTTTCCACTTGATAAACTAAATAGTTTACAATTAAATCATTTGGTTTAAATTTGTTATAAAGTAAATTTATTCTGAATGAAAAAATACTCTGTTATTTATGCAGATAATCCCTGGAAAACTAAAGCTGGAAGACCATTTTCGGGCTATAAAAAAGAGGGAACAAAGCAGATATTCAATTGCCCAGATAATAAAAGTAGAGATTTGCCCTATCCATCAATGACAATTGAAGAAATGGAAAATTTTAATGTTAAAGAAATTACTACTGATGATGCCCACTTATATTTTTGGGTTACAAATCAGTATCTACCAAAAGCTTTTCAGATTATTGAAAAATGGGGCTTCAAGTATTCAACTACTTTAGTATGGACTAAAAAGCCAATGGGTGGGGGATTAGGCGGAACATTTAGGATTACAACTGAATTTTTGATTTTTGCCACAAAAGGAAGTTTGAAGGCTAGTGAAACAATTATAGGAACTTGGTTCTATGTTAAGAGAAAATATATTAATGGTGCACCTTGCCATTCAAAAAAACCTGATTTTTTTTACGAGTTAATTGAAAAAGTTTCTCCAGGCGAAAAAATAGAATTATTTGCTAGAGAACAACGTGAAGGCTGGGATGTTTTTGGGAATGAAGTAGAAAATTCAATAACTATAAATCCTGTTGTATGCACTCACTAGAATTCTTAGAAATCAACAAAAGAATATGGATTCCCGAAAATCTCGGAGAATGCGACAAACGCCAATATCTCGACGCTTCAAAATTGATTTTGATGTATCAGATGGGCGAACTCTCAGAAGTTCAGTTCCGGATAATGCTTCTATATTCTTTGATGAATATGGACTTTGAGAAAAGCGAGCTTCATTATGAAGATGAAGAGAAGTGGCAAAACATTTATATAACTGCAGAAGTTTTAAAATCCTTTTTCCGTGAAGATGAAAACGGCCAAAAACATTTGATCCAGGATTATATTCACAATCCGATGAAAACGGTGAGTTATAAAGCTCACAGTTTCAAAGGTCCGAAAGATGCATTCCAGGGAATTACTTATGGACAGCTGGAAGATGGTATTGGCGAAATTGGCAACTTTATGAAAGATGGCGATTTTGAATGCTTGGTAAAACTATTCGCAATATTCTACCTCAAAGGAAATGAGAAGTATTCCGAAGTGAATATGGAAAAAAGGATTGAGTTTTTCAAACTTCTGGACGTGCGCTATGTGTACGGATTTTATTTGCTTTTTGTCTCATTTTTCAATTATCTGACCAAAGAATGCATCATTGTGATTGATGGAAAAGAACTGGATTTAAGAATTCTTTTCACAGAATCAGAAAAATCAAATAGCGAAGAATCCAAAGATTATGAGCCTGAAAGTCTGGGAATGCGCGCCACTTCTTTCCAATTGGCAGAAAGTGGTGTTTTCGGGACATTGAGCGAACTTCGTGAGACTGATGCAATGATGGTGTTGGTAAGAATGTATGATTTGGTTATGCGTGCTAGGAAGGAGGAAAAAGAACAAAAAGAAAGAGAGGAAGAAGAAAAATCTAAAAATCAAAATTATAATGATTAGTCCGCAATTATTAGCAGAACATATTGTCGAATCTACTGCTGGATTCGATTCTATTAAGAAGATAGAGGTTCTTGTCTCAGATGATGAATTGGTTGAACTTCTCACTGATCACAAAGAAACTGATAATATAATGCTGGTTGCCGTGCTGCCTAATTATGGAGGTTTCGGCGAAGAGGATAATTCCGGCATTATTTCTTACTTGCAGTTTTTTGTTCTGGAAAAGGTGGGCAAATCTAACTTCAAAAATAAAGACGAATATCTGGCGGTTTTCAACAGAACACTATTGGCAGCTACAGAATTTCTGGACGCAATGTTCAATCTGGAAGTGGTTAATTGTTCATCAGAAAGATTGCAATATGATTTCCAGATACGTCCGATTTCTCATAAGGCAAAATGCAACGGCTACGAAATCCAGATAGATTCCAAAGCCTATACAGATAACTACTAAATTATTAGATATGATTTACGCAATTATTTTAGCACTGATTTTACTTCCGGTTGCCGGAATCTTGTTTTTTTCCTGGAGAAAACATAGAAAGGATATTGTAGAAATGGAAGAGTACTTCCGAGATATTTACAAATAATGGCAGATTTATTAGCAGACAGAGCTGTCTCCACAGACTCTCCGATTTTCCGAGCCAATATGGAAAGAATTCTTAAAGAGCATTCTAGAAAAATGGATGCATCCCAGCAAGCCGGTTATTCTGGATTATCAGATCCAGCATTCCGAGGCAGGAGTTATTCTACCGATGGCGATTCTTTGACCTATACGCAATCTGCTTTGTATCGTTTTATAGATATGAAAAAACTTCGTTATCCTGGTACGCAAACCCAGTATAAGAGAAAGCGTGTTTTTGCATTCCACAACCGCATAATAATGGGGCATTACAACGGAATTATGAAAGATTTGACCTACGG
Organism: Chryseobacterium sp.; assembly: GCA_039595375.1. GTDB lineage: Bacteria > Bacteroidota > Bacteroidia > Flavobacteriales > Weeksellaceae > Epilithonimonas. The sequence goes on along the minus strand of JBCNLQ010000019.1, from coordinate 17,685 downwards.
TGCTGCGGAAGAAGTTAAGGCAGATATGAAAGCAAAAATGGATAATGTCAAAATAGGATAGTATTTTTTAAAATACTTTTTGTATCTTTGAGATATGGAAGAAAAGTTAAAAAGCATCAATCAATATTTTGAATTGATTAATCTCAAAGCATTTTGTAAAATGTATGGAGAGAATTATGATTTTACAAGACAGGTTCTTGAAGGAAAAAGAACCTTGACGGAAAAGTTTGTGGAAAAGATCATTTTGCTCATAAAAGCATTTCAAGAAAAACAGTTAGAAATTTTTAGAAAATTATAAGCATAGTTTGAGTAGGCAAATGAAATTCCTACAACGCAATTTTGATAGTAACTCCGGAGATACGCTTCGGAGTTTTTTTTTGCTCCAAATGTCTTACGGTAATTTTCTTATATTTGAGAAAATTATATCTATGAAACAATTATTACTAATTGCTACTTTTTTAGTAGTTGGAATCTTTAATGCGCAAGAAGGTTCTCCTGTTGTTTATACAGATGTTGTAAAAGTTTCAGATTCTACAAAATCTGCAAAAGAACTTTACAGCAATGCCAAAATGTGGTTCACAAAAACTTTCAAAAATCCTAAAAATGTGATTGTTCTAGATGAACCAGAGAACAATATAATAGTAGGTCGCGGAAATACTTATTTTACAAGTAAGATTTTTGCAGGAAGTAAAGCCCGGGAAGGCTATATATCTTTCAAAGTTACAATTGCAACCAAAAACGGACGTTATAAATACGAAATTAATGAGTTTATATCTGATAAATTTGGGTACGTTACAAATGGAGACTATTTGCCAGGAATAAATAAATGGATTGACGGAAGCGAAAACTTTAGAAAGAAAGTTGCAAAAGAGGTTCAAGATTTTGTAAAAGCAGAGGCGGAAGGTTTAATTTCGAGCATGTATGCGGAGATGAATTCTAAGTCTATTAAAAATGATGATTGGTAACTTATGTTTTTATTTGTTTTATGTGCTATTGGGGTTATAGCTCTTGTGGCAATTTTAGGGTCTGGTACTAATTCTCCTGTACCAAAATCCCAAAGTGGTACTATGGAAATTGATGTGCCAAATCCTACAGTAGTTTCTCCTGAAAGATTCTTAGATTTTATTGAAAAAACTCCGTCTGATCAATTGTGGCAAGTAGAACAGCAATTGAATAATCACGATCTTTTAAAAGATATGATTTTAGCAAAAGCAACGAGAGAAAAGTCTTTAGGTTCATCAAATTTTAATGTTGAAAATTATCGCAAAATACTTGAGAAAGTTGAAAAGGGAAATTATAGCATTGAAGAATCCTCAATCCCAGATGGTTATTCTTATTGCATGACCATTACAGTTGCCGTAACTTTTATAAAAGACAGAAAAGAATATATTTTGTTTGAACTTAATGAGGGCGATGAAGTTCTTTTGAAGCCTGAACCTTATAATAAACATGATAAGGATGCGATTGCTATTTTACATCATTCAAAAATTATAGGATATGTTCCTGCTGTTGAATGTTCAGTGGTTAGGGATGAAATCAGATTCAATCACATTGCAAAAATTGCTGATATTATTTATAAGGATGATTATATTGATGTTATTGTTTATTTGTACCGGTCGGATGTTCCCAACTCAAATCCTGAATATTATTTGAATCATGATACATTGCTTGAACTAAGATCCAGAAAGATTAAATCCGAATATCTGCGCCCGAAAAAGGATGCAGAGGATGAAAATGCTTTTTACAGAAAAAAAGTAGTAATAACTGGTAATTTCGATTATTTTCCTGATCGTAATGATTTAGCAAAATTATTGTATGATTGTGGTGCAGATATAGATACAGCTATTACAGAGAGGGTTTCTTATATTGTCGCTGGGAAGGATGCGGGTTGGCGTAAAATGGAAAAAGTAAAAGAATATGATATTGTTGTTTTTAATGAAGAACAAATTTTAAAAATATTCGACATAAAAAAATAAACTTTTCTCTTGCACAATTAAAAAGTCTTACGCATATTTGCAACAGCGAAATACAAACAAAGGAGGGTAAGCCTTTAATTTACCAATCATTTTTACGATTATAAAGCTTGCTTTGGCATAGTGGTTTAACTTATCCTCGGATTTGTTTGTGTTTCGCGACTCCCACGACCGCCAAGGCTTTTTTTGTGGGATTCTTTGAAACTAATTTAAATTATTATAAAAATGCGAAACACACAAACAACAGCTCTAGCAGCTAAGACCAGAAACAGAAAAGCTGTATTAACTACATCTTTTCAAGAATTCAACGGCGTATTTCTCGCCAAAATCTCAGACAACAAAGGCAAAGAAACTTTTGCTTACGGCAAAAGAAAGTGTCAGGCACAACTGCATGCGCTTTCAAATTACAGAATAAAGTACCTTACTACGTACTTTAATATGTAAATACCAATGAAAACTAAATTTTATCTGAGCAAAGCCTCGGATGCAGACGCACTATTCTGCAACATTTCAGAATTACTTTTTGACTTAGAAAACCAAATTGAATCTCCGGAACTTCTGGAGAAAAACATCACAGAAATGTTTGAAAGCGCATCACAGATTAATCCTGCCGAAACTGAAACTTTCAAAATGTTTTTGGATTTTTTCCGAGACATCAAAGAATTATTGCGCCAGGATGAGAAGAATTTTTACGATTACAAATATGAGCTTCGTTCTTACGATGACGGCCGTTTTATAATCGATGAAACCGAGGGTGTGAAATACTTTGACCGTACCATCAAGAATATTTCAAACGAAAAAACAATGGAAAACAATGTATTACCGTAACAAAATCGACGTAGTTTCCTATGAAGGCATCGAAGTAGAAGTAGAAAGCCTTTGGAAACGTAAAGGAGAACTGATGGTTCTGGTAGATGATGACCAGTACGTCACTTATCCTTATTCAGAAGGAAAGTTTTATCAAGTAGAAATTTAGATTAATTTTACAAAGCAATTATAGATAGATTCACAGTTGCTCGGCTTGCTGGCTCAAACACAGCAAACCACAGAACCGCTCTCAAAAGGAGCGGTTTTTTTGCGTCACAACTTTTGCGAACGCACTTGTTCATCTTCGTGCAAAGAATTTACAATATGAATGTTTGGCACAAGCGCTTTCTATATTTTCAAATCGTGATAATGATTACTTTGGCAATCATCTTATCTTTTTCGCCACAGAAGGAATCTTTTGTTCTTCCTGGAGTAACCGTTTTTTTAATTCTACAGATTTGCGTGATTGGTGCGCAAGCCAATGAAAATCCGCAGGCTGTTTTTTACAAACCTTCCTGCGTGGTGGCTTTGTTGGATGCTATTTCTAAATTTTTATTCGTCACTCTCGGGGTTTTCAAATTGATATCAATATTTGGAAACCATTACTTCTGGATCAGTCCAGTTGCCGTGGGTGTGCTCTTTCTATACATCGCATTTCGAAAACTGTTTATTATAAAAAATTATAGCTATGAAATCTAAATTCATAAAACTTCTGGCAAATCTGGAAGGCAAAAAAGACCAGAAATTATACGCATTATTGGTAGAACTCTATTCCAAAGTAGCATCTATGCGCCAAGTTTACCATTATCAATTAGGCTACACGCCAACTAAATATGAAAATTTGGTTTATGAAATCAAAAAAACGCAAGGCATCACAGATAAAGAAATTGCGCTCTATTCTCCTGGTCAGGAAGAGGAGGAAGAATTGGCAAACGATATTACTCCAGTGGTGCCAATTCTCACGGCAGAAGAAATAGCAGCTGCAGAACTTGCAAAAAAAGAAGCGGAAGAATTAGCATCAAAGCAACAAAATCCAATTTTGTCAGAAATGCCAGAGCCTGCTTTCCAAGGTTTGAAGCTTCGTGACGAATATCCGTTCTTGAACGATGAGAAAACGCCTGATGTTTTCAAAGTTTTAGTTTCTGATAAAATCACGGCTTACAAAATGTATGCAGCACTTCACGCTGAAGCTTTGGAATCAGAAAATGAAGTGGATGCAGAAGAAAATTTATATCAACTTGCTTCCGATGCAATCAAGAATTATCAACTGAACATCGATATCAAAGATGAATTGGACCATTACCGTGATACTAATGGGAAGGTTCTCGGCAAACATCCAAAACTTAAGGGTCTGAAAATCGAACAGGAGATTGACGAGATGTCAGAAGCAGATCTTCTAAAAAACAGGAATAATGCTTTGAAATCAATCGTGAAATATAAGCCGGAAAGCAAAACCGCAAATCCTGAAAAATTCACAGAATGGAATTTACGTTTGAACCTGATGGAACAAAATCTTAAAGATAAGTTCAACAGAACTTTTGAAAAGAAGTAAAAACTTTTTGTAAATCAACTGATTATAAAGAATGTCGGTTTTCTAATGAAGCAAAATAGATTTTAATATGCTTTTCCAAAAAGACGATATCGGGGTAAATGCTAATAACCAAGAGGAGGCGGACAAAAGTTCCGCCTTTACCTCTAAATTTCTGAACGTTCAGAATTATATGGTCAGCAATCTTCCGGAAGATCTGAAACGTTTACCAGCTCCGGACGAAATCTTCTTTATGCAGACAATGGCGAGTTTCAATGCTTTCACATTTGTGGAGTTGATTTCGCAGACGCAGTTTATCGAAGAGTTATACGCTTCCACTTATTCTGTATCGTTGGCGGTTCTGGAAGCTTTGCAGGAAATGCAGAGACTTGGTAAAATAGACCGAATCAAACTTCTGATATCGGATTCTATGCACCAAAGAAATCCCCGCGTGTGCGATGCTCTTAATGCCTGGGCGCAAACGGATGAAAATGTAACAATCATCTACACTTGGAATCACAGCAAAATTACTTTGGTAAAAACTGAGGTCGGTCATTTTTGCATAGAAGGCTCAGGGAACTGGAGCAAAAACGCACAATATGAGCAATACATTTTCACAAATAATGAAGATGTAATGAATCTGAGAAAAGAACTATTCTACAATTGCAAAGTTGTTCACAAAATCAATTAATATGATAAAGCTTTTTTTAACTGGTTACATCCAAGTGCTTCTTGTAGTGCTAAATACCTATTGCATCTCAAAGGATTTTCTAGCAGGAATAGTAGTTTGTTCTTTTGGTATCAGCTACTTCTGGAGTCACAATGTGAAAAAGGTTGCATTTGGAAGTGAAAAGCACAGAGTAGTCTATGCTTTTGGCGCATTGGTTGGTGGGTTGTGTGGTTATTTTTTAGGAAAATTCTTAGCAACATGAGTTTAGCACTTAACAATGAAGCAATATCTATTCTGTGTCCGTTGACGGATGCAGAAAAAGAAATGGTTGCCGAATTGGCTTCAGTTGGTTTCTCTGCGGATAAAATTGCAACAACTCTGCAACGAAAGAAACGGCTTTTTATGCAAGATTTTCGGACAGATGGCACTCACGTTTCAGATGCTTACAAAGCTGGTCTCTATAAAGCGCAAGCTGAAACGGACAAAGTAACGCTGGAAAATGCCAAGAAAGGAAATCTGACTGCCAAACAGCAGATGGAAAAAAAGTGGGAAGAGCAAAGAATAGAAAACATCAAAAACGAAATTTTTAATACTGAATAATATGGATGCTTTAAACGAAAATTATAAAAAAGGACTTCAATCATTTATAAAACTTCAAGAAGTTTTAATTGAATCTATAAACGTTGATATTGAAAGAAATAATCAAGATATCCGACTAGAGGAAATGAAAAAAAAACTTAATAAAGAAAGATTAGAGATTGAAGTAAAGTCTTTGGAATTGGCAAAAGAAAATCTTGAGAATTTAGAATTGGAAGAATAATCCTATGAATTTCGACGATATAGAACTTGAAGATCTTTTGGAGTTCCTAGAAACGGGAAGTTCTTCTAGTGTTCCGCCAAAACTTCTCGCATATATGCAGATGCTGGAGAAAATCTGGGGAATGTTTTCTCGCCGATTTGATCATCCAAATAAAGAATCTATTGTCAAGCATCTTGTGATTGTAGATAAATTACAAAGATTTCAAGCCGTTAAATTGGTAAATGATGCTTTAAACTATTTTGCTTTAGAAAATAATCTGCCAAAAGCTACCTGGAAAAATATCATAGCTGATTTAATGATGAAGTCCTTCACTGCATCGCTTCGTTTGGCAAAAACTTCCCGTGATTTTCTGGATTCTGTCAAGATTCTAAAAGAAATGGCTGTGGTTCTGCAGTTGGACAAAGAAGAAATTATGGAGTTGGAAGAGGATTTAATGAAGCAAATCCAGGTTTTGACTACAGATATCACAATGTTTGGCGAAGAGCCGGAAGATAGACGTGCAATTGCTCAGTTTATAGATAATCTTCCAGATGTTCCGGAAAAAGTAAAAGAAGCTGCAAAAGCGGAAGTGGATGGATTGCCATTCAAATTCCTGAATTTCGAAGAAAATCCAAGAAAGTAATGGCATCCAATAGAATTTTCGAAGAGTCCAATGGAACTTTCAAAGGTCAAGCAGAATATCATTATGTGAATCCTGTTGGAATGGCCATTGAGGTTTATGATCCTACTAATCTCTATCTCATTGCAGGTCGTGCGATGGGAAAAACGACAAGTGTCCAAGCTCGAAGATCTATCAAAATTTCTAAAGCGATGCCAGGGGCTTATTTCGCATTTGTTGGTGATTACTATTCCAACTTACTTTCGAATACAGTTCCGTCAATGATCAAAGGTTGGAATGATATCGGCTTGAAAGAAGGCGTTCATTATGTTCTCAACGAAAGACCTCCGGATTCTTTTGCGAAGCCTTATAAAAAACCTATTTCCTATAAACATACGATTAGCTGGTACAATGGATGCTTTTTCAAATTAGCGTCTATGGATGTTGTTTCATCAATGGCCGGAGATTCTTACCAGCATCTTTTTGGGGATGAAGTAAAATATTTTGTCAAAGAAAAAGTTGACAAATTATTACCTGCTGCACGTGGTGAAGGGTTGCGCTTTGGACATTCTCATTACTATCTGGGAAAAACGTTCACAACGGATATGCCAAATATCCTAAACTCCAATGAGTTTGATTGGATTCTTGATCAGGAGAAAAATATGGACCCAGAGAAACTTCGTCTGGTTCTGCACGCTTCCATAACAGTGAACGATATCAAAAACAAAATGATGCGTGCCTACGTGAGGAAAGACCAGATGGAATTCGAAAGGCAAAAACGCTCTTTTATGCGCTGGAATCAGAGACTGGCAAAAGTGCGTATCAATTCTACTTTGTTTTTGATGGTATCAACGTTTGCCAATGCTGACATTCTGCGGTTGGATTATTATCAAAAAGCTTTGGAATCATTAGGTCCAGAAGGTTTCCGTCCTGCGATTCTCACAATGAAGCACGAAATAAAGCAGGGTGAAAAATTCTATCCTTATTTGACGGACAAAAATTTCTTTGATGATGGGCTGTTGCTTGAGTTTTATGACGGATATGGATTTGGAGATAACAAAATTGCTTTGACTTCAAATGGACTCAAATATATAAATCATCGCCAGAAATTGGAGGCAGGAATGGATTTCGGCGATATGAACTCAATGGTTATTGGTCAGGAGCAAGGCTGGGTTCAAAGACTTCTGAAAAATCTTTTTACTCTTGAGCAAAACGAATCCGAAATGGCGGAAATTTACCGAGATTTCTTTGGTGATCATAAAATGAAAGTTTTGGATTTATATTATGACCGTTCGGGGAATCAAAATGCCAGAACAGGTAACGACAGAGCTTCTGCCATCAAAAATTACATCGAAAAAGGTAAAAATGATATTGCAACAGGCTGGAAAGTCAACCTGATGAATATCGGGCAAAGAACTATTTATCAGGAAGAAGAATTTTATCTGATGAAAGATGTTTTATCAGAAACAAACTCAAAACTTCCGAAACTATTGATTGACCGTTGGCAGTGTAAAGAATTGAAATCTTCTATGGAGGTAGCAAAGCAAATTATCAAACCAGAAAAGAAGACCGGAATCAAAAGAATCCACAAAGACAAGTCATCTGAAAGCATTCCGATGAATCGCCGTCCTATGTGGTCCACAAACCTGAGTGATGCCATGAAATATTATATGTGCCGACCAAAGTATATGAATATTGTGAAAACAAAATATACATCAGAAAGAAGCTATGCGCCTCTGACTCATTAATTTAATTTCGTAAATTTGACCTATGTCAGAAACTAATCCAATCAAAAACACTTTTCAAAATTTGCAAGTCCTGGAAGAGGCGAGAACTGCCGCAAGACTTAATTTGAAATCCGATTACGAAAGCGTTGTGAAGCCTTTTATTACTATCATCCAAACAGTAATGAAAGCAAACAACGAAAATCATTTTGAAGCCGTTGCCAGAATTGAGAAAACAGACCTGATGCAGGAACCTGAGAAAAAAATCATTTTTGCATCTGCGTTGATGGAGATTGTGGATGAGAAAAATTTAAGTGATTTTGTACAGCAAAAATATTAGCTATGGGAAATAAGAAAAAAATTCGAAAAAAGTATTCTGATATCGCAAAAAAGAATTTTCTTAGAAAATATAAAGTAAGAGCTTTTAAAATTCATAAACTGGGAATTGTTTTTGGTGAAACTAAAGAGAAATTACCTACACCTGATTGGATTGCAGAACTGACTAAAAAAAAACAGAATAGAGATTTTTGGAGAAGAGAATACTTTAATAATCCTGTTGATATTCGTCCAAAACAACTTGAGGGTATGTTAGCTTTAGAAAAATCCACAGATGGAAAAGTTAAAACTGTTTTTGCTGGAAGCAGGGACTATAAGGGAAGCAGAAATAAATATTAAAAATTCCTAAGCTCGGCTGAGACGTTCACGGCGAAGCCGAAAAATTTTTTTTGAGCATAAAAAAAACCGCTTAAATAGCGGTTTTTGTTTTAATAAAGTTCGGATAATATTTGAAAAATGTCATCCAGTTCCAGACCGTAATCTAAAAAAAGTTCTTCCAAAGCTTCATTGTCAAAATCGGGGTCTCCCATTCTTTCCCGAATTTCGTTTTTTAATTCTTCTATATCTTCGTTCATTCTGTTAATTTTTTCGGTTTTAATTATTTCCAAAGTTTTTTAGCTATTTCTAAATTTTTTACAGCTTCGTTCAATGCCTTTTTTGCGTAAGTAAGTGAAAAACTATGCTCTCGTTTATCGGGATTTTTTTTATAAAATTCGTGTTTTGTTCTGCATTCTTCTGTTTTATACTCATAAAAATCTACGCTTTCGGGCATCGAAAGATTTATATCATTTGCTTTTTTTTCCCAATACTCCGATTTATTTACGTGTGCTGTTGCTTTTTCAGACATTGCAACAGATTTTCCCATTCTATTCCAATTTCTTTCGATAAGTGCCCGGTGTCGCTTCTCGCTGTGGTGTCCTATTTTTATAGGTTCTGCAAGTCTTAAAAAGTCTCTTCCCTCCTGTGAAGCTTCATAATATTCTGTACTTTTATTTTGTGCAGCAATTGCCCAATTTTGGTATTTTTCCGCTTTGGCTTCGGCTCTTGTCTGTGCGTTGGTTCCGTCTGCTCTTATGATGGAGTAATAGAAAAAGCCATCTTTTTCGAATATCAAATTAAAAACCTCGCTTTCGTTTTCTTTGCCGTATTTAGTTGTCACGGTAATAATTTCCCCTTTGTAGTGTCTTTCGGTGCATTTTGCTAAAAATACATTTGCACAATATTTTGAATAGGTATTCATTTTTTTTCTGATTAATTGTGAATAGATAATTTTTTATAAACTTCGTTTGATATTGTTTTTTTCATTTCAAAAAGCAAGGATTTTATTTTATCCTGTTGTTTTATGTTTTCCTCAATCTTTCGGATTTGCAAATAATGCGTGTTAATAATTCGGTTTTCGTGTATTGCTTTTTCGAGAATCGGGAAAGTTATTTTTTTATAATCTTCAAGACTTAAAAAAGGAATAACCGAACCATTAATAAAGGATTCTAAAATTTTGCTTTCAAAAACGATATATAAAATCTCAAAATCTATGCTTCTATCGGTCCGAACTTCCCAACAATTGGGAATTGCTTTTTTTAGTGGTCGCCCTGCGTTCAATCCTTTGGACTGAACAAAAAAAACAGTTTCGTTTTCTTGTGGTTCTGCGGTTGTTCCGTTGTACGTTTTAATTTGCATTTCTAATAATTATCTGATTGTTTACAATTTCAATTTTTACACTGTTTCCAATTTCGAAACCTGCGTTTTTCAGCCAATCGCCCGAAATATTTATTTTCGGCACTTGCTTTTTATTTTGCCACAGATACGAGATTTTTAATTTTCTAAAACTCATAATCTGCATAATCTGATAATTCGTGAGAGTTCCAAAAGATAAACTGCTCTGCAATCCATTGAGCAGGATTTTGTTTGTTTTGACTTTCTTTTTTAAAGAATCTGTAATCCTCCCAATTGAAAATTTTAGTTAAACCTCGTTCTTGTAAAATTTGATAAACTTTGTCGGATAATTTCTGTACTTTTGTGCTTTCGGCTGTCATAGGTTGAAAAATTTTAATTAAGCGAAGGGAGGGCAATCCCCTCGCTTTTTTTTGTTCTTAAATGTGATAGTTTAAAACTTCTTTTTCTGAATTGTCCAATAAATTGAAAAGTTCTTCCTGGGCAATCAAAAGAATTTTTCCAATGATTCTGGAATTTGAAATTTCAAACGTTTTCCCGTCTGTGTTTTCAATAATCAAAGTTTCTTTCAATCCATCACGACCAACTAAATAGGCGCTCAAATCATCAGATTTATGTTTCAAAAAATTGAATTTTGAGCAAAGCGCTTGAAAGTTTTCAAGGTTTTTAATCCTTTTTTCGGCAGTCGTCTCAATTTTTGGTAAAACAGTCTCAATTTTTGATTGATTTGTTTTTGCGTTCTCTTTTGTCTCTGTGGAAGCAGATACTTTCTTTTCTGCGTTCTCCTTAGTTGTTAATTTGTTCATTTTTAATTATTTAATTACTTAAATTTACAAAAAAAGTATGTAAAAACATACTTTTCAAAGTGTTTTTTTATTGACAATCAGTTATTTAAACCAATTCTAAACAATTCAACTTTAATTCTGCGAAGAATATAAAAATCAATGTATTTTTTCAATCGCCGTTTGCAAAATGCTCATTTTCAATCAATAATCCTTTTGAATACTTTTTGAAAAAAGTTTTAATGAGGTTTGAGACCGCCCCGCTCACAGACGTAAAAAGCGGTCGCAGGGGCGAAAATTGAGGGGATATATGGCGCATAGCCCACCAATAGAGGGTTTGCGGAGTTTTTGAACTGCGAAGCATTCAAAGACGATGCTTCCATCTTTTTCTTGCGTCACAACGCACCTCGCTCGGCTTCAACACCTTTGCCTAAACTATTAATCGATGGCAAGTGCAAGACAGATTCGCGATGAGATAATGAAGATGACTATTGTCGTCAACTCCGATCCTGCGCAAAAGGAAATCTATGAATTAAATCAAAAGACCAAAGCCCTTAGCGAAACCAATAAGGATCTTTCGGCAAGTATTAAGGAGGTTGAGTCTGCTCGCAAAAAAGAGGAGATTGCTATTAATAGATATGCTGATAAGATCGATAAGCTAAAATCAAAACTTAATGATGATAAGCAGGGAGCAATCAGCCAGATTAAAGGTTTGATGGCTTTGCAAAAGCAATATGATAGTACATCCAAGCAATATGAAAATTACCAAATAAGGATTGACAATGTTCGTTCTAAGTCTCTTGCTAATAGTAGAAATTTAGAATCTAGTATTAGTGACTTGGTTGCAAAGCAATCAAAATTAGTTGAAAGCTATGATAAGAATACTGCGGCATCTAAGAAATATACATCTGAATTAAATGCCAACAAATCCGCAATTAATGATAATAAAGCTAAGGTAACTGAGCTCACATCTTCTCTTGACATCAATCAGATGACAATGCAACAGCTTCGTAAGGAGGCAGCCTTGTTGAAGAATAATCTGTCCACTCTTATTCCAGGTTCTCGAGAATCTATTGAGTTGCAGTCTCAGTTAGATAAAATCAATGGACGAATGTCCGATGTTAATAAAGGGACGAAAAGTACCTCAATGTCTTTTCGGGATTTAGCAGATAAGTTTAATCACTATTCAGGTATCGTGACTGTGATGGCTGGAGTGCTGATAGGTTTTGGTTTGAGTGTACAGAATATTATTGAACGAAATAATAAGTTGGTAGATGCACAGACCGCCGTTGCCAAGACAGTCAATATGACTAAGGAAGAGGTAGAAGATCTTACCAAAGCATTCTCTGATTACGACACCAGGACGTCAAAGATTGACCTATTAAAGATTGCTGAGACTGGTGGGCGATTAGGTGTTGGGAAGGCTGAAATTAAAGATTTTGTTCAGGAGGTAGATAAAGCAAATGTAGCATTAGGAGACGGCTTTGCTGGTGGTGTAGAAGCTGTTACTGATACCTTAGGTAAGTTGAAGGGCTTATATAGCGAAACCAAAGATTTGAATATTGCGACAGCTATCAATCAGATAGGTTCTGCAATGAATGAGCTGGGAGCCAATGGTGCTGCAAGTGAACAGAACATAGGAGAGTTCGCTATGCGGTTGGGCTCGCTTCCAGAAAAATTAAAACCGACAATTGCAGAAGCTTTAGCATTAGGTGCTGCATTCGAGGAGTCTGGTATCGATGCCGAACGTGCCTCTACCGCATATTCTTCTGTTATTAGAACTGCTGCCAAAGATGCCGATAAGTTTGCCAAGGTTATGAACCTTTCAAAGCAAGAGGTAGAAGCTTTGATGAACGAAGATCCTTTGGAATTCTTCCTTAAATTTTCTGAAGGAGCAAAAGGTCTTGATACCACCGAATTGGCAAAGATGCTTGATTATTTGAAATTGAATGATCAGTATGTCATATCAACAATGGGGTCAGCGTCTGAAAATACCGACCGCTTCCGTGCTTCTATACAGTTGTCTAATAAAGCATTGAGCGATGCTACTTCTTTGCAAGAAGAATTTGATAAAGTAAATAATAATTCTGCCGCTATTTTTGAAAAGGTTCAAAAGAAGTTAGCAGGAATTTTTGCCAATGAATCTGTTGCCAAAGGTTTGAATTTTCTAATCGAAGGATTTGGTAAAATGATAGGTGCTGTTGATGATGCAGATGGTGGCTATCGAACTTTTGCTCAAACATTGGTACTATTGACGAAATTAATAGTTATTGGCACAGTTGCAATTTTTAGTTTCAATACAGCCGTAGCATTAAGCAATATGACCTTAGCTGGTGCCAGAAATACTTTACTTGGTTACACAGTCATTCAGAAAGCTCACAATATCTATACTCAGGCAACAGTGTTTGTTCAAAATCTTGTGACCGCTGCATACCTGCGTGGTCAGCTTGCAATGGCTATTCTTACTCGTAACACAATGGCTCAGGCATCAGCGCAAATGCGATTGAATATGATTACAGCCGCTAACCCATTTGCTTTATTGATTACTGTTATAGCAACTTTAGGCGCCGCATACCTGCTTTTATCAAAAAGAACTGATGAAGTTGCGGAAAAACAAAAAGTATTGAATGATGTTCGCGCCAATGCAGCAATGGCTGTTCAAGATGAAAAATCAAAATTAGAAAGCCTTTTGATTGTTGCCCGAAATGAAAAAATTGCTAAAGAAGATAGATTGGCTGCTATCAAAAAACTTAATGAAATTTCACCGGAATATCTCGGAAACCTAACCCTTGAAAATCTTAAAACTGCTGAAGGTGCTAAATTGATAAATGACTATATCAGAGCATTAGACCGCAAGGCGATGGCTGAAGCTTTATCATCAAAACGTACTGAACTTTTTAAAAAGAATATTGAAATCAAAAGTCAAGAAATTGATCCAGGATGGATGGATATGGGAGGTTTAGGGACTAGTGCTGAGAGAGCTTTGAATAAAGGTAATCTTAAAACATCTATGTCTATTGAAGATGCCAAAAGAATAGATGCTATGGTAAAAGTTGCCGATGTAGAAAAAGAATTGGCAAAATATGTTCCACTGGTTCAATCAGCTTATAAGAAGAGAAGAGATGAATTACGAGCAAATTTTCAACAGATAAGTTCATTAAACGCTGAACAAAAAAAATATCTCACTCAAAATCCAGATGCTGTAGTTGATGAAACAAAATCGACTTACAATATCCCAACTGGCGATGAAAAAAACAAAAATGACAAATCAAAAAAAGAATCCGACCGACTTGCCCGATTAAAAGAACAGCACGACCGAGAAATGGACCAAATTGCCAAACAAGGCGAAGAGGCGGCGCGACTTGCCAATCAGATAGCTCTTGATATCACCGATGCAAAAATTGATGCAATGGAGGAGGGCCTTGAAAAAGAAATTGCAGAAATTAACATACAGGAAATTCGGAAAATGGAAGCCATCGAAAAACAAAAGATTGGTGCCACCGATATTGCAATTCTCCAAAAGAAAATTGACAAAGCCGTAGGAGAGGACAAAAAACTTTTCCAAAGTTTGATGGATGCCTGGTTGAAAAATAATGAAGAGCTAGAAAAAGAAAAATTAGCACAGTCAGAGATTTTTGATATAAAAAGACAAGCCGCACAGTATAAAGCCGAAACAAAACGTCTTGGTGATATTGAAAAATCGCACCAGACAGAACTTGGCCATCTAAAAAGACAGCATAATGAAGAACTTGCCACTTATCAAAACTTGGAACAACTTAAGGAAGGTTTGCGAGGCAGAATGGACGAAAAAGAACGTCAAAAAATAAGTACTTGGGCGGAAGGTAAAGAAGCACTTAATAAAATCTACAACAAGAGAGAATTAGAGCTCCAAATTACGCATTTGGAAGCTATGGTCAAGTTGTATGAAGGTTTAGATCTTGGAATTCTCACACCGGCTCAGCGTGCCGAAGTCATGAAATTTATTGATGAAGCTGGAAATAAAATTGCCGAATTCCGTGCTAAGATGGCTGGTGAAGATCAAAATGATGGAAAAACGAAGAAAAAAAGAGGCAGTGGTGATGCAAATGGTAAAGGAGGTGGTATTGATATTATGGGAATGTCCGCTGATGGCTGGGATAATCTTATTGAGGATATAAAAATAGGGACTGCCAGTGCAACCGAAATTGTAAGCGCTGCCGTTGGAGCTATGCAAAGCGCTTTCGCCACTTACTATCAGTTTGTGGAAATGAACGAAAAAAGGCAATTAGCAAGGTTTGAGCAACGCACCAATCAAAAGAAAAATGCTCTTAAAAAACAACTTCTGGAAGGTTACATCAATCAGGAAACTTATAAAAAGCAAACTATTGCTGCAGACCAGGAACTGGATAAAAAGAAAGCAGAATTAGAACTGAAATCTGCCAAAAGACAGCGTATCATCAAGATAGCAGAAATCATTACGGCTACTTCATTGGCGATTATGCAGGCTTATGCGCAATTGGGGCCAATTGCCGGAACTGTTGCCGCAGTTCTCGTTGGAACGCTTGGAGCTGTCCAGATAGCAACAGTAATGAGAACCCCATTGCCAAGTGCTGAAGGTTACGAGGATGGTTTCGGAATGGAGTATCCAATGGAGCGGGCACAGGATGGCAAAAAGTTCAATGTTAGAAGAAAACGTTTGACCAGTGGTCTGGTAGATAGGCCTACGCATTTTATTGCGGGAGAAAATAATGCCGTGGAAATGGTGATAGACAATCCAACCTGGCGCAGTTATCCGGATGAACTGAAACGTGCTATCTACTCAGCTAATGCTAGAGCAAAAGGATATGAGGGTGGTTTTAATACTAATTATAATACACCAAAAAACACACCTTCTGAATCAAACGATGACACGATGATTATGCTTATCAAAACTGTAGGTAGAGTGAATGATACCTTGGATAAAATCGAAAAAAACGGCATCGAGGCTAAGATCGCAAAAACCGCAAGAAATGGCAAAGAAGTAGAAGATATGCGCGGAATGTACAACAGACTTAACAATAAAAATAAATACGGATAGAATGGCATCAAGAAGTAGACTACTACCAACAACACAAAATATTTCGTGGGATAGAACAGGATCTCCACCAACTTTGTCTGACATCTTAATCACAGTTATCGAGGACGTTGAAGTATTGTATATTCAATTTTATTTTCAATTTGAAAATACATCCGTAAACTGGCTTGACGCTCCTGGGCTTGACACATCTTATATTCCTTATAATGGAAATTCCACATCATTACCCTTGGCTTTGCAGAATTTAGAATTTCTTCCTGCTGGCAATTATAAAGCTACTGTATTTATTGAATTTTCAAATTCAGAAGGATATACAAATACCTTAACATCAATTGTTAATTTGAACTTATCAGGACAGATAGGTATTAAAACAGATAAGAGTACCTACAATCTCGTGTTCAATAGAGCAACTAATATTCTAAGCGGTGATACAACAGTCAACATTCTAAATAATACGGAAAACAAGCTTCTTTCGTTCTGGCAACCTGTTCAGATATTTACACCAAAGAATAATTTCACAGATAGTTTTGAATTGGATAGCGGAGGCTTTGCTAATAATCCAGACGTTCCAGAGAGCGGAACTGTCAATAATCAATACCGGATTTTTGGACCTTCAAATGAATTTATAACAGCGTTTGATATTAATTTATTGGTGCTGAATGATAATGGATTCGGTGTCAATCCCGATAGCTATTATTTCGAGGTCATTAAAAATACAACGGAAAAAACAGGCATTCTGAATATTATTAATCCAAATAATTTAGAATTTACAATTGAGAAACCTGATTGGTTGATAATTTCCTCCAGTTCTGGTAACTCAACAATGGATATTAACATTGCAACTAATACGTCATCAATTCCTCCAGCTATCTATGAAGATTTTATTATAGTTTCTTATAATGGTGGCACAATTAGTATTCCTGTCACTTTGAACCTGAAGCAATTCATCACTTTTGATGATTCTGATAATGATTTTTGTTTGGATATCCAACCTGTCAAATTCAGCAAAATAAAAGAACTGGCAAATAGTGTAAAGATTACAATGAAAGCTACTTATGTTGTGATGGGTGTTACGACTATTGTTAATCAAATTTTCAGCATTCCCTACATCAATGATAAAGCATCGTTTGATTTAGGAAAAAAACTGCATAATTATTTCCCAAGATATAGAAATCATCTTTTTGAAATTTCCAATACTATTGAGTTTATGAAAGCTATCGATTGTGAACTGATTCTTGAAGAGATAGATGTCAATAATTCATCTCTTATGTCTGAAACTGTATCTGGGATCAAACTTTATCCGGGTTCCATACCAGCAATGTACCCTGTATTCACCAATTATGGATTCCGCAAAAAAAATAAAGGAACTGTTGCTTTTATTTCTCATAGAACTTCAAATTCTGTGTTGCTAGAAAAAATAGTCAACCCTGCGGATACTTTAAATTATGGTGGCAGTAATATTAATATTTATCCACTGCCTGACAGTTTCCGACCAGTTCACATGCATTGGGAAAATCAAAATTTAGTTCCGGATTGGTTCACTTTTACTGGCGACTATTCTATCAACTTAGACTTTACACATATCGCTTCAAAAAACGTTTTGAAATCTTTGATGCAAAAATTTGACACTACAAAAATTAAAAAATTAAATATCAATACTGGTTTCATGATTAAAAATGAAGTGGAAATGCTTGAAGAAATGATTATGAATCGTCTAGTATTC
>JBCNLQ010000018.1:0-67607 GCA_039595375.1 Chryseobacterium sp. | reverse complement strand
GATAAGTGAGCTCACGCCTAGGTCGTGAGCTACTTTACTTATCCTCTCGCATATTAAAAATTACCAGTTTTCAGTTCGAGATTCTAAGCAATAGCTTCTATATTTCTTTGAAGTATCGCAAAGTTACATTTCAATAACTTATTTTACAAATATAAAAATATTTTATAAAATATGCACTATAGTACATAATATTTTTTGATGTTTTTCATTCACTTTGGTTTATGAATGAATCACTAGAAGAAATAGAAAGATATGTTATAAAACGTGTTAAAGAAATAAGAGAATTAAAAAGTGTCACACAAGAGGAGCTCTCACTTTCTATTGGGAAGAATATTGGATTTATTTCACAGATAGAAGCTCCATCGAAAAAAGCAAAATATAATTTGATCCATCTAAATCTAATTGCAATAGCATTAGGATGCTCCATTAAAGATTTTATTCCTGATGAACCTATCCGAGATATGAAATACGATATTAAAGAAATTAAAAGTAAAAAATCCTGACAACCGTTGGGATTTTTGTTTTAAAATAAGTTTGTGTAGGTGAAGAAATTAGATTAATGGTGAAATTAAGTGCAGAAATTTTAAAATATTTGGCAAAACTTTTTTTTAAATATCATATTAAAAAGTAAAAAGTTCGCCAATACAATGATAGATTTTGCCAAAATAAGACTGTAAGAAACTTATAATCAATTCATCAAAAAAAATCTTATATTAGTATCATAAATGGATTTGCGAATATCGTATAGTTTGGATTGACGCAATGCGCAAAGCCAAATGTTATCTGCAATACTTATCAAACAAAATCCTCAAATTATGAGCGAAAGAAAAATTGAAGAAATAAATGGAATTTCATACACTTTCCACATTTCAACAGAACAAAATGGACTTTTTATTACAGGCTATATTCAGCTATTAAATAATCACAAAACTTTTAGGGAATTAGAAAATCCTTCATTAACAATTAAAAGAATATTGTACTATCATATTTTCCAAAAAATTGATAAATATTTAATAATCAAAACGTCTGATATAGAAACAGATGAAGAGTTTAAAGCATTATATGAAATAGTCGATATTGAAGTGATTAAAAACAATAAATTCAATGAAATTGTAAAACTAGAGAACGATGAAGAATTAAATTTTGAATTGACAATTTTTAATCAATTTACTGAATGCGAAAACTATGTGTCAAGTCCATTTGGAACTGCAAGAAATCTTTTTGAAAGTAACACACAACAAATTATGGATCTATTTAGAACCTTAGTATTTTATGTAAAAGTTAGTAGTAGTAATCATTCAAGAACTACATTCACAAATGAAATCAACGAGCTTATCAAAAAGTTTATACATAATAAATTTGGAGATGCATTTATTCCTCTTGAAACTGAAAGAATAACTTGTAATCAAAATGAGGTTCAAATAAAATATGTCATTATGCCAAATGGATTTTAAAAGCACTGCAGATAACAAGGTATTTACAAAAGTGAGGCTGAACGGCTTCGATTGGACATTCGAGCAAGGTTCAACATTCGTTCTTCGATTGAACTTTTGTGAATAAAATCTCCGCCTTTGGCAATACCCGAAACGTTATGCCTCACCCTAAAAACGACAGAGCATCAAATAATAACCGAATAATATGAACAGACAGACTAACATACAGATAAAGCGAAAACTAATTTTATCTCATAAATTGATTGCCCAATAATAATATTACGATTCAGATGCCAGTACTTGAAACCGTCATAACGTATGTTGCTTTAAAATTCACTGACCAATTCATTAAGGATGAAGGTTATGGAAGATTAAAAAGATTCTTTTTCCCAGCTAAAAAATACAAGCATCGTCTAACCGAGGTTATTTACAGCACCATTGCTGAATTTGAAAAAACACATTCATACGACAGTTCAAATGGAATGTTTCCGTTTTATCACTCACAGATATTTTTTGAACATTTGACAATGTTTGTCCTGTTCAAGAAAGGAACTTTAGATGAAATAAAAGGAGACTTTAAAAAGTTTCCCAAGCTTATTCAACCTACAAAACAGGATTTGGAGGAATTCTATTCCTTGTTTGCTAAGAATACAAACAAGGACAAGGTTTTAAGAACAACTTTTATTGAAGAGAATTATAAAGGTCAAATATTTGAAATTACTGAAACGATAAATGAAATTAAAGAAATTACAATCTCAGTAAAAGCAGATACTTCTTTCTTGGTTGAGGAAAGTTTAAACAAAAAACTTACACCACAAAAAACGATTGAATCGATAAACAGTCAAGTAAATCGACAGCTACAAAAACAATTAAGTTCAGGAAAATATTTACCTAAAACATTCATTGAAACGGGAGAACAAAAAGATAATTTAAGATACTTGTGTGATTCTATATTATATTCAGAAAAATTTTTTGAAGAAAGTCGCATTCTTGACTTCCGGTATTTGAATAATTTTCTTGCGAAAAAACAACACCCATTATTTGACTTTGATTTTGAACAATTAAAGCCAACAAATGGTGAACTAACAGTTAGTAAAAGTAGTGAAATGTTTTCAAAATGGAATGTCTACTTAACTGAAAAACAACAAGAAATCAATGATATAAGGATTGGCTCAAATGAAAAATCGAAATTTGAGTACAAGTTTCGTGACAGAATTGATGACTTAAAATTTCTTCTTTCAAAAGTTGCCTTAATAACAGAATCGGCAGGACAAGGTAAAACGAACTTTTTGTGTGATTTCACAGAAAATTTCCTATTGAAAAGAAAAATACCAACTGTTTTTCTCACGGGTGCTGAAATAGATGCAAATGACATAAGACAATCTATTATTCAAAGAGTTTTTCCTGATTCGCCCACTTATACATTTCAAGAATTTCTAAACACTCTAAAAGAAATCTGCTATGAGGAAAACAAATTTTTTGTTTTAGTCATTGATGGAATAAATGAAAACTACAATTCTCAATTACTATCACAAAACTTAGAAATATTTTTATCTGAAATTCTTGAATACGACTTTATAAAGGTTGTCATTAGTTGTAGAACTGAATACTACGAACAAAACTTTTCAAATTTTGAAAGAGCTTCGTTTACACATACAATGAAAAAAATTACTTCATTGATTAGCAGACGAACAGACAATGATATAAAGAAAAAACTCTTTCATATTTATTTCAGGCATTTCAAAATTGAATATACTGGCATATCTAATGAAGCACGCAAACAACTTGTAGAAAATTTCCTTTTACTTAGAATTTTTTGCGAAACTTATCAAAATCAAAAACTTGAATACATTGATGATATTTACAAAGAAGAATTATTTGAAAAATACTATGAACTAAAAAGCGATGAAATAAATAAGCGACTAAAAAGTAACGATGAATTTAAGGTATCTGGAAATTTTGATATTAAAAAATTCATTCAGAGTGTCGTGGAGTTTATGATTCAAGAAAAAACTTATGTAAATGTTCCTCTTGATAAAATTATTTCTGACCCTAAGGATAGAGAAATGTATGTTCGTTTTTTAGATGAGAACATTCTTGTAAAGCGAGATATTCAAACCGATGAAAAAGGGATTTTTACTTCTTCAGAGGTGGTAAATTTTACATTTGATGAGTTTAGAGATTTTCTGATTTCAAGATACTTAGTTGAAGTCCTGTATCAAAAATCAAAGGAACAATTTAGAACATTTCTTGAAAATCAGGTTACTGAAAAATCTCCAATACTTGAAGGTTGTAGCACTTTTTTGTTTTTCATATCACGCAGAAATTCGGATAAAACATTGAACGATATTTTATTCGAACAACCTTGGTTTGATATTGTATTCACAAGTTGTGTTTTTTCGCTTAAAGATTCACAGATAACAGATGATGATAAAACAATATTAAGAGACAAACTAATTAACAATGAAAAATACAGCGGTACTATTATTTGGGATCTCATTCTTCGCTTCGATTCCAATTATTACAAGAATCTAAATATTTATTTTCTTTTTGAGATATTACGAGAGTTCACACAACAACAATACTCGGAATGCTTTGTCAGCAAATTTTCAACAGATAGATGGGGGCATTATAGAGGAATAAAGCAAGAAGATTTAGTAAGCCAAATTGATGATATTATAGAAAACAAGAAATCAAGAGAAGCTAATTATTATGAAAACCTTTTTGAACTTTTGATATATATGTTCATTAATAACAATCGTTGGAGCATTCAAGATGTTTATGAAAAGTATTTTTTCCGATACACAGAACAAGGGAAAAAACAATTAGAAACATCATTAAATAGTAAAAATGAGGTTTTAGTTAAAGAAATTAATCAATTTATGGAAACGTATGAAATTAGCTTATGACTTTTATAAATCGCTTTTGTTGATTAATAAAAATCTAACAAAAGAAATTTTTCTTGAAAAATCAGGAGCACAAAGTGGCTACTCGTTAAATATGTTTTCACGAATGTATGATAGTGCAACTTCGGAATTGATAAATGTGGACTTGGAATATGAGAAATTCTACTCCTTTGAGTATGAAAACATTGAACAATTTCTTTATAGAAAATATAATATTAGAGGGAAATATATTGATGAATTGATGCAGTTTAGAAAAGATAATCCAGACTGCATTCTTTACCGTAAAGATGACCACTCTTATGGAGATTATGGGATTCCACAGTTTATGTTCTCAGAGTCAATGTATGATAGAATAATTGAAATACTAACATTAAAAAAATAAACTAATGAAGATTAGATATGACTTTGTAACAAATAGCTCCTCAACATCATTCGTAATTATAAGTGATGGTGAGTTTAACTTCAAAGATTTTATTGATGCTGTTGGAATTAAAAATGATTCGGCTTTTTTTGACATTTATCAATCACTTTTTGATGCATTTCAAGACGATATGGAACCAGCACGAGAATTCTATGCAAAACAATATGCAGGAACATACTCAACATTTGAGGAGTTTGTTGAGCAAAAACTTTGGAAAAGTGGAAAAGATGTATTACCTAAAGTTCTTGAAGCCGAGAAGAATGGAAAAAAAGTTTATATAGGAAAACTAAGTAGTGATAACGATGAGATTGAATCGTTTTTCTGCACAGATGAATTTATAATTGAAAGTGACAAATTGTTTATAGATGCTCAAGAAAATGGTTGGTAATAATCCTCATATCGTTTATAAAAAATATGAAGAACAACACTATTCTGTTTTGTTTAATAAAAAAACAGGATACTTTGTTCGTGCAGAAGATAAGGGGTTTCCAGAACCTTTATGGGCAATGCACGGGCCAGAATTGCTAGATATTAGTATTACAAATTGGTGTGATAAAGGTTGTTCTTTTTGTTACCGAAAATCTACAACAAAGGGAACACATATGAGCCTTGAAGATTATCGTTTTATAATGAAACAAGCCAAAGAGCTTGATGTCTTTCAAGTTGCTTTA
The DNA here is from genome assembly GCA_039595375.1 of Chryseobacterium sp. GTDB lineage: Bacteria > Bacteroidota > Bacteroidia > Flavobacteriales > Weeksellaceae > Epilithonimonas. The sequence continues at coordinate 62,176 of JBCNLQ010000018.1, read as the reverse complement.
GGTGGTGGAAATCCGAATCAACACCCTGACTTTATCAAGATTCTCGAAACAACAGTAGAACACGGAATTGTTCCTTGTTATACAACTAATGGAAGAGGACTTAATCACGATATATTAAAAGCAACAAAAGAATTATGCGGCTCAGTTGCAATAAGCGCATATGAACCATATTCGGAGTTTCGAAGCCACCTTGAACAACTTTTTGCTTACGATATTAAAGCAAATGTACATTTTGTAACTGATAGCCAATCTATTGACACAGCTATTTCGTGGTTAAAAAATCCGCCTTCGTTTTTGGAGGGAATTAATTCTTTAATATTCCTCAATTATAAACCAATAGGAAGAAAACCCGATATGTCGTTACTACTGAAAGACAAAGAGAAAATTAAAGAATTCTACGGATTAGTGAACAAAGCAAAAGGTGCATTGAAAATTGGGTTTGACAGTTGTAGTATTTCAGGCGTGGTGAAATATGTAAATGTAAATTCTGAATTTTACGAGGGCTGCGATGCGGGGCGATTTTCTGCATTCATTGATGAAAATTTAAGGATGATGCCTTGTTCATTTATGACCAATAATGATTGGTTTGGCGATTTAAGAACTAATAGTATGCTTGACATTTGGCAAAACAATTCATTTTTCAAAAAATATCGAAACAACATATTGAATAATGGTTGCACTTCGTGTGCTTTTCAAAAAACTTGTATGGGAGGTTGTCCTTTTATAGACGAATTATCTCAATGCGACTGGAAAGATGAAAGATTGGGTTTTTCATTTCCTCAACCACAAAATTCTTAAGAATACAAAAATAATAACAAGGATGACGCACAATGACAATTAGGCTGACGACAGAAAAAGAAGGGCGAAGGCATAACATCGGTTTTGCAAAATGGCGGGTTTCGTGCTTCTATGAAAGTATAGTGCAAGGTTCAAGTTCAGTTTTTCAAATGAACATTTGTGCTGAAAATCCACCACTTCGCAAAGCCGAGAAACGTTGGTGGCAAGCTTGAACGAACTATGAAGCTAAAAAATCTGAATTTTGACCAATGGCTGAAAAACCATTCTCAAGACCATTATGACAAATGGTGTAGAGAGTTATATCCATTTAATGTATTTATACTCATCAATTTTGACAATAACTTAATAAACAAAGAGCAAAAATTAGAATTCAACAGTATTTCATATTTCGTGACCATTACGAAAATTGAACTGCAGGATAATGGACGATATAGAACAACGTTTGATATATCAACTTTCCCTAAATCAAAAACACAGGAATGGAAACAAAGAAAATGGAATACAACTTTCCAAATTGTCTATAGCCAAAATTTTGACTTTATAACAATCTTTGCTAAGAAAGAAGACCCTTCTAAGGATTATATCGTAAGATTTATGAAGGGGAATTTTGAAAAAATCAATAGCGAAAAATCAATTCCAGTATCTGAATTGCTCATCAGGACATTAATTCTTCATATTGTAGAAGAAGCATTTCCAGGCGGTAAACACAATCAAGAATATGAATTTACCAAAGAAGGAGTAAATGACCGACCAGAGCACCCACAATTTCCAAGAAAGAAATCAAATCACTTTACTCCAATTTATAGTATAGGTCGAGATTTGTGGATTTGTTATTCATTTACCGAAGAAAAGGCACACAGGCTAGCTTTTTATAACGCTAATCAATGCCAAAGATTAGTGGTAATTTATTGTAATCCGACCTATACAAGGCATCATCGGTGTAAATTTGAAGGAACTGAAATTATTTCCATTTATGAATTATCTGAGAAGGTTTCCTCTGAAGTAAGAAATAAATATGAGAGACAAATAAGGTTCTTACAAAATCATCTCAACTTACCTGAAATCATTAATATTGATGAATTATTTAATGAAATTAACCAGCCCAAACTAGAAGAATATGAGATCCAAAAATCTGACTTAATGGAAGCATTTGGGACAATGAAGATTCTTCCCAAAAGCGAGACAGACCTCTTTCACTCACTATGTTGCATTAACCTTATTAATGCGTATTTAAGCAGACAGAGAAAGGGAACCCAGATTTTAGATAAGGATGTAAAATTGTTTAGAAATATGTATAGCTTTAAATCGTATCTATGCGACATTCTTACAGAAAGAATAAAAGCTAAGAATTTTTCGGCTCCTATATATATTAAAAAGAGTCTTATAATGATAGAAGTGAATGGTTTTCAATTTAGCTTTCACAATGTTCCTTTAAATGAGACATTAGAAAACTTTTCAAGAAGTCAGGATAACAAAAAAATTGAATGGTCAGGAAAAAGGCTTCAGCCAATAGCACCATTATTACTAAAATATTCAAGTGGTGTTAGACAGAAATAAAATAAAGCCAGCGACCAACAGCCGTTTGCCGCAATGGGTGCTGAGGTGGTTAAATCAAGTGAAGTGCTTCTATCAACATTTGTGCTTGGTTGACAGTGAAGTGCTCCGAAATCCCCTACTGAGGCCAGCCCCGAAACGTTGGTGGCAATATTAACAGACAACCAACAAAATGACAAAATACATAATAACATTACTTATAATTTTTATTGGACAAACAAAATTGTTTGCTCAAAATCCGGAAAAAGTAACTATTGACAGTACACATTATTATTACAAACTTGTACCAAAGACAAAACCAGTGGGGATAATTATAATTCTTCACGGAGGTTCAGAAGATGCAAAAGGAGTTATGAATCAAATTACATTAGATGAAATTGCTATTAAAAATAATTTCATTGTTATTTTTCCAAATATTGAAGATGATGATTTTAAGATGATTGTTGCACAAAAACTTTTAGACACAATTGCAAAGCAAGTTGTCGAAAAATATAAAGTATCAAAGGATAAAATATTTCTTGGCGGACTTTCAGGTGGTGGAATGCAGACAATAACCTATACAGAAAGAGCGATTCGAGATAAAAATACTTATTTTACACCAAAGGCAATTTTTGCACTTGACCCACCTCTTGACTATGAAAATATGTATTATCGTTATCAACGAGAAGTGGAAAGAAACTTTTCAGCTGTTGGCGTAAATGAAGCGAAATGGTTTTTGGAAGAAATGGAAAAAAAATTGGGAGGAACACCTGAAACAGCGAAAGATGAGTATATTAAAAATTCAATGTTCTCATACAAACAAAAAGATGGAGGAAATGCAAAGTATTTACTAAATATTCCCGTAAGAATTTATACCGAGCCAGGTGTTGAATGGCAATTAAAAAACAGACATAGAGATTTATATGACTTGAATTGCACTGACATTTCAGCAATGATAAATTTTCTACAACTGAAAGGAAATAAAGATGCTGATATTGTAGTAACTCACGACAAAGGAGTAAGACCAGACGGAACAAAACATCCTCATTCTTGGTCAATTATGGACTCTAAAAACTGTATGATTTGGATTTTAAAACAACTGAAATAAAAAATACTGCCACCAACATCGGTTGGCAATATGGCGGGTAAAGTGCTTCTATGAAACATTTGTACAAGGTTCAACATCAGTAATTCTATTGAACTTCAGTGCTAAAAATCCGCCACATCGCCTAGCCGAAAACCGTTAGCTAAAATAAGTTTCAAAAAAACGATACAATTATATTTATAATTAGAACATATTTGTAAAGATTAATTAAGAAAAAGGTAATGGTGGTGAAGTTAAGATTAAAATAATAATTGTAAACAAAGTGTTAAAAAAATACTAGCACCTATACTAGCACCTAAATAATAAATCCCCTATAAACAGTACGTTTATAGGGGATTTTGCAGAGAGGAAGGGATTCGAACCCTCGGTACAGTTACCCGCACACTAGCTTTCCAGGCTAGCTCCTTCAACCACTCGGACACCTCTCTAATTGAGGTTGCAAATATAATGAAATATCTTATTTCTACAAGGGTTTTTAAAAATCTTCTGTGACTTCCCCACAAATATTTTCACTGAACAATTGTGAAAAGGATTTATCATATTTTGGATTGTTCAGGATATGCATCACCTTTGTTATGGCCGATTCTGCTGTCATATCTTTTCCACTGACGGCGCCGATTCTGGTAAAAACATTGCTATTGCTGTACTTACCAAAGCTAATTCCTCCTGATACACATTGACTTATCACAATGATTTCGATACCTCGGTTTCTCAATTCTTGCAGAACATTTTGCGTTTTCTCGTTATTGAAAATCGTTCCTGAGCCAAAAACCTGCAGAACAATTGCTTCCGGAGTCTTGAATTCCAAAAGAGATTCGAAGTTCATTCCTGGGAAAATCCTGTAAAAAATAACTTTTTCATTAAGGTAGATATCAAGCTCAAATTCACCTTTTGGTTTCCAAAGCAAATCTTTTTCGATGTTGAGATGAACGCCAGACTGACCAAGAATCGGGTAATTTGGACTTTGGTACGCATCAAAAAATTCTGCAGAATACTTCAGACTTCGGTTTCCGCGCAGAAGTTTATATTCAAAATAGACGGCAACTTCCTTGATGACAGGTTCATCATTTTCATAAAGACTGGCATAATAAAGACTTGTCAGGAGATTTTCTTTCGCATCGGTTCGCAAATCTCCGATTGGCAACTGAGAACCTGTCAAAACTACAGGCTTCCCAAGATTCTTTAACATAAAACTCAATGCTGATGCGGTGTAAGACATTGTATCGGTTCCGTGGAGAATGAGAAAACCATCAAAAGCATTGTAATTTTTGAATATCCATTCTGCAATCATTCGCCATTGCTGCGGTCCCATATCGGAGGAATCTACGGGATTTTCAAACGGATGGACAGAAACCTCGCATTCCAAAAGATTCATTTCCGGAATTCTTTTGAAAATTGTGGAAAAATCAAACGGAACTAGACTTCCTGTTTCGTAATCTTTTTCCATCCCGATGGTTCCGCCGGTGTAAATCAATAGGACTTTTCTTTTCATAGATTGCTTTTGCTAAGAATGTAAATACTGCAGCCCGGCTTACCTCCTTTATATTTATTATTATTTTGAATCGATGAATCTCTTTCCTCGATTTAAGAGTAAATCCTTTTTTGCCTGTACTCAAATTCTATTTAACCTGAAAACTTCCTGCAAAAAATTGGGAGGGAAAGGCGGATTATGCTGCCATATAAAACCTCAACAAAAGTAAAATTTTAATCTGACGCAGAAAAATAAAAAATGCCCGTTAAAAAACGAGCATTATATTGATATTTTAGTTAAATTATTTAACCAAAAGAATACTTGCAATCTGATTGGCTAGCTCAGTGCCTATTCTGTCTTGTGCTTCTTCAGTAGCCGCACCTGTGTGAGGCGTCAAAGAGATCTTTGGATGTGCCAAGATTTTCTCAGAAGGTGTTGGTTCGTTCTCGAAAACATCGAGACCGGCAAATGCCAATTTTCCAGAATCTAAAGCTTCAATTAAAGCTTCTTCATCAATTACGCCACCTCTTGCACAGTTTACGATAGCTGCACCAGTTTTCATTTTATCCAATTCTGCTTTGCCAATGATTGGACCATTCTGAGCTGGGACGTGAAGCGTAATGAAATCCGAATGCTGAATCAATTGTTCCAACGGCTCAGTTTCTATCTCTACATTGATGTATTGACTGTTGTAGAAATCTACACGCACGCTCGCTTTACCGATTCTGGTGTCAGAAGCAATCACTTTCATTCCCAATCCCAATGCGATTCTTGCAACCTCCTGCCCGATTCTTCCGATTCCTACGATTCCTATGGTTTTCCCTCTCAGCTCGATTCCGGCTTCGTATTTTTTCTTCAGTTTCGCAAATTCCGTATTACCTTTCACAGGCATTTGTCTGTTTGCATCCTGCAAGAATCTACACCCTGAAAAAAGGTGCGCAAATACCAATTCAGCAACAGATTCCGAAGAAGCTGCAGGCGTATTGATCACGTGCTTTCCTTTTTCTCTTGCGTAAGCCACTTCAATATTATCCATTCCTACTCCACCACGTCCGATGATTTCCAGACTTGGGCAGTTGTCCACCATTTCTTTTGTCACCTTCGTCGCGCTTCTCACAAGCAAAACTGTCACCTGATTTTCGTTGATGTATGTGATTAGATTTTCCTGAGCCACTTTATCAGTGATCACCTCGAATCCATTTTCTTTCAGCGCATCTATACCAGATTGCGTCAATCCGTCATTAGCAAGTACTTTCATTATTTATAATTGATAGTTGATGAATGATAAATGATAAAATAAACAATTGATAAAAAATGAATTACAATCATTTATCAATCATCATTTATCATTGATATTATTAGTCACGGAAAACCTCGATAGTCACTTGTTTTTCTACCATATCGGTGAATTTCCCTTTGTATCTTGTTGCTTTCACCAGGTGGTTATCTATCCAGTGGTAGTTTCCTCCTCTTGGTTTTCCAAGTAGAACACTGTGGTACTTGAAGCCGTGTTTGTTCAGCCAGGTTTCTGTAACCTCCCTCAGATCCTCCGTTCTGGAAGTAAAGAAGCAAATCTGATGACCCTCGTCATACCATTTGTTAATTGTTGCTAGAGCGTCCGGAAAAGGCTCGCAAGTTACCATTCTCTCTGGTTCTTCATTAGGAACATCGTCTGTAATTGTTCCATCGATATCGATCAGATAATTCTTAATATCGCCTTTCAGCATTGGGCTAAGATGCTCTACATATTCTAATTCCATCAGTTTCAAAATTAAGTTGGCAAAATTACACTTTTATCTCTAAGCTAGCAAATCATTATCAAAAGCTTAATAAATACTTCATTTTATAGAATAATTTTAAGAAAAATTTACTTTTAGTTTTATCCAAAACAGGACGTCAGCAAATAATTTTCTTTTTAACCAGGGAGAGAGATTCAATTAATTATTATTAAAGAACTGCTATAATAAAGCTTAAAATAGAATAACGTGATTATAATGACGATTCGCTTTTTACGAAGTTTTACCAAGGTAATTGAAAAATAAAATCCTATTAAACCTCGCTTCAGAAATCTGACTGATGGTATCAAGGAATCATTATGGTATATTATTGATGAATTGCGTTGAGGCTTTGATGGGGTTAGTTGAGCCATTGAAGCACTTAGTTGATGCGTTGAGGTATATTGGAGCGTTATACGGCGATGAATAGTAATGATAAAAAAGCGCAAAATACTACCCAAATTATATTACCGATCATAAATCGTGACAGGTCATCAAAATACCAAAGATGTTTTTATATATTTGATTTTTAATATAAACTATGGAAAAGAAACTCAAACTTTGGGACGCTGTGATGATCGTGATGGGATCTATGATCGGAAGCGGAATTTTTATCGTGAGTGCAGATATTATGCGGAATCTCGGTTCCGGCTATTGGCTGATTGTCGTTTGGCTCATTACAACCGTAATGACCATCGCAGCCGCAATAAGCTATGGCGAACTGTCTGCAATGTTCCCAAAAGCGGGCGGACAATACACTTACATTAATGAAATTTTTGGAAAACTGATGGGTTTTCTCTATGGCTGGGGAATGTTTACCGTAATCCAAACCGGAACTATTGCGGCTGTGGCTGTAGCTTTTGGCAAGTTTACGGCTTATCTTGTACCGAGTCTCAATGATGCTGCACCGATTTTCCAAAGTGGCGATTTCAAAATCACATGGATTCAGATCTTGGCGATTGTTGTGATTCTGTTCCTGACTTTTGTGAATACGAAAGGCGTTCAGTTTGGGAAAATTTTGCAGAATGTGTTTACCTCATCCAAGATCATTGCACTCTTAGGTTTGATTATTTTAGGTTTTGTTTTGATTAATCAATCCAATTGGAGTTCCAATATGAGCTTTGGCTGGGATGCCTTCCAAAATCTGAAACAAACCGAGTGGAAAAGTATTTCTGGCGCTACTCTTCTTGGCGGAATTGCCGCTGCAATGGTTGGCTCAGTCTTCAGTTCTGTGGCTTGGGAAAATGTGACTTTCATTTCGGGAGAGATTGAGAATCCAAAAAAGAATGTAGTGAAAGCAATGATTCTTGGAACTTCTGCTGTGATGATTCTTTATCTTTTGGTGAATTTTGTTTACCTCAATGCACTTGACAGAGATTCTATCGCATTCGCAGCGAATGACAGGGTTGCAGTTTCTGCTGCCGAAAAAATGTTTGGAAATGCAGGAACCATTATCATTGCAGTTCTTGTAATGATATCAACTTTTGGTTGCGTGAACGGCATTGTTCTCGCCGGAGCAAGAGTTTTCCAGACAATGGCAAAAGACGGATTGTTCCTGAAATCTGCGGTAGAAAATAATAAAAACGGTGTTCCTGAGAAATCACTTTGGATGCAAGGAATCTGGGCTTGTGTGCTTTGTCTGAGCGGACAATACGGCGATTTGCTGGATATGATTTCGTTTGTGATTGTTTTGTTTTATATGATTACGGTTTTTGGTGTCATCTATCTGAGAATCAAAAAACCTAAACTGGAAAGAGGTTACAAAACCTTTCTTTATCCTTTTACGCCTATTCTTTATCTTGTTATTGGAACAGGATTTTGCATTCTGTTATTTATCTACAAACCGCAATATACGTGGCCAGGGTTGGGATTGATTTTGCTTGGGTTGCCGGTTTATTTTTTTATTAATAAGAAAAACACTGAAATTCTAGATAAATAATCCAAAACATAAATATCAACCAGTATCTAATTATTTAAAACTATGAAATCATTACTAACTTTATTTTACATATCTCTTTTTAGTTTAAATTTTGCACAGACTCCAAAAGAAGAAGCTAATAAACTTGGCAGCAATCCAATATTTTTCATTGATAGTATAAGGGTTGATGGTAGTGATTTACAAAAATATGACCCGCAGGAAATAGCCTCTTTAACTATGTATAAAGACGAAGAAGCTCTAAAATTGTTTCCTCAGGAAGGAAAAGACGGTGTCGTATATATACAAACCAAAAAATTTGGCAGAAAAAGATTTGAAAATTACTTTAAAACAAAATCCAGCGAATATCAAAATCTACTTTCAAAAGGAATTGATGATACAAAAATCCAATATATATTGAATGACAAAGTTTTAACTACAAATTTTGAAGGAGATTTAGCTTCTATAAATGATAATACATTTAAAGCATTAAAAGTTATTAGTAAAGATGAATTACAAAGAAAATTTAAGGTAACAGATAAAGATTATGGAATTCTTATCACTTCGGATGTTCCAAATAATTTGTACGAGGGTAAACAAAAATTTAACAAATAGTAATTCTAATCTAAAACAAAGATGGTAACATATTTGGAGAACATTTTTTCGGATTTAACCTCAAAATATTCCGATAATCAAATATTAAAGACTGATTATTGGCAAGAAATAGAAAAATCTTATTCTCACAAAAGCAGAAAATATCATAATCTGACTCATCTTGAAAATATGATTCTTGAGCTGGAAGAAGTGAAAAATGAAATTTTAGATTATGATTCCTTACTTTTCTCTATTTTCTATCACGATATTATTTACAAAGCAACATCAAAAGACAACGAGGAAAAAAGTGCAGAATTTGCGAAAAGACGACTAGAAAAAATTAATATTTCCAGTGAAAGAATTTCGAAAATTTACAATCAGATTCTTGCTACAAAAACACATTCAAAAAGTTTAGATTCTGACACCAATTTTTTATTAGATTCAGACTTAGCCATTCTTGGGAAAGATTGGGAAACTTATGAAAACTACACCCAAAAAATCCGAAAAGAATATTCCATCTACCCTGATTTCCTCTACAATCCTGGACGCAAAAAAGTATTAATTCATTTCCTTGAGTTTGAAGAAATTTTCAAAACAGATAATTTTAAAGACAAATATGAAATGTTGGCGAGAGAAAATATTAGAAAAGAAATCTCTAGGTTGTAACTGGTTTTACCCTTCCAACAAAAACTCCTTATAATTCCCCAAAAACTTCACATCCGCGCCAATCGCTTTCAGTTCATCTATAGAATTGACATACAAAACATCATCCCAACCACCAACTACGGTAACGAAGAAGAAATAATTTCCCAATTTGGTTTTCAAAGTTCTGGATTCTATCTTGCTAAGGTTCATATTTCGCCACGCAAAAACCGATAACACCTGATGCAATCCCCCAGCGTGGTCTTGCGGTAGAGTGATGAGCATTGCTGTTTTTTTACCGATACTTTGCATTTCATTCTCATAAGAATTCTCAGTTTTAGAAATTACAATAAATCGGGTGTGATTCTCTTCCACATCGTGGATATTTTCATCGATGACTTTCAATCCGTAAAGATTTGCTGCAAATTTGTTGGCGACCGCGGCTATCTTTCTGTCAGGATTTTCGGAAACACGTTTTGCTGCTGCTGCAGTTGATGCAAAATCTTGTTTAGAAACATCTGGATATTTTTGATTCAGGAAATGAAAACTCTGTGCAAGCGCCTGCGGATGAGAATAGATTTTCTCAATTTCAGTATCATTTTCCTGCCCAGGATGGATCATCAGATGATGAGCAATCGGCATAACAGCTTCCGCTTCAATCTTGATTTCCGGCGTCTGATAAAGATAATCCAAAGTCATAGAAACCGTTCCCTCTATCGAGTTTTCCAACGGCACCACTGCTTTGTCCACTTCATTATTCTGAACCGCCAGAAAACAATCCAGAATATTAGTTTTCGGAATTAATTCTTCGTTAGGAAATAATTGTGTTGCGGTCAACTGCGTAAAAGAAGCTTCGGGTCCTAGGAATGCTATTTTCATTTTGCGAAATTAAAGATTATTCTTTATCTGAACCAAAAAGAAGAATTATTCATCAATGGAAAATCCTTCGACTCCGCTCAGGATGACAACTCAAATTCTAATTTACCAAATATTAACCGATGTCAGGTTGAGCGGAGTCGAAACCTTTTCAATTAAAAATCTTTTGTGACTTCTGTGGTTAAACCTAATCAACGGTTTTCTTAGAAAAATCAAAATTGAAATTTGCACTTACAATAAATCCATTGTTGTATTGAAATACATTTTTCCCTTCCACTTCCCTACCCAACTGCACGATCTGATTCAGACAACCGCCTTCTATTCTGATTAAATTATTAAACTTATAACCTAACAAAACGCCTATTCGGTTTTGGTCAAAAATATTTTCGCCGACATTCTTCCCAAATCCAATCATCAATTCGTCATAAACGGCAACGTAAGGCGTTTTTTCTGCGATAGAAGTTCCTTTCAAAGGCATTTGCACACGAATCATATACCGCGCTCGGTTCATAAATGGATATTGGTCTTCGGAAGTGAGATTAGCATTAGAATATCTCCCAACCCAGCGCTGTTCCAACATAAAACGGTGCGACAAATCTATTTTTCCAATCTTGTCTGTCACAGTTGCCATTTGGTAAATCCTATGTTCTGTGAAATCTTTTCCCATTCCGTTTAATGGGATTTCGCCATAAGGAAAAGTCTCTGCCCAAGCGTAACCAATTCGTAATTGCAGGTTCGGATTTGCCTGATAATTGATTCCCAAACGCAAAAGACTCTGTTGCCAAGTCGTGATATAATCATTTCTCCGCCACTGATATTCGGTATGGATGGAAAATTTTGGATCCAATTTGAAAGTGCCATTGTAAGCGTACCAACCAATATTATTGTGATCGCTGATGCGGTTTTGCCCGTAAACAGAATTTGCAATTAAACCTAAAAATAATGCGCTAAAGAATAATTTTGTTCTGGGTAAAATCATATAAAAATAGTATCGATTTCTACAAAACTAATGATTCAGAAGGGGAAAAGCAAATTGGTTAACTGTATCTTGTTTCAACGCAAAGGCGCAAAATAATTTAAAATGAAACTTATATTGAAGGTACAAAGATTTTAAGTTCGACGAAATGACAAGCTTAGGTTGGCAATTAATAAAATAATAACCGATTTGCCAGACTGAGGCTCTCGAAGCCATATCATATTATAGTTCCATCAATTAGTTTCTATGCTGATTGCAGGAACTTTATAATTATTGAATTTCTTATCGGGTTGCAGAATTCTGGCTCTTTTCAAAAGGTCTTCAGCAATCAAAATCGATTGGTTATGAACCTCGATATCATTGAGGAAAAATCTGGACTCTGAGCTGAGGTCTAATTGTTTCTTCGCTTCAGCTACTGATACTTTTTCGAGGTTCAGAGGTTTTTTCATATTAATATTAATCAAACCGTTTTTCACGAGGTCGTCGTATTGTTGGATTTGCGAAGACGGCGATTTATAAACCTGAACACTTTCTATATCTTCGGGATTGAAGCTATGTAGTAAAACATTCGAAACAATCACATTATCAACAATATAAATTGGATTAGCTTCTGATTTCTGGGCCGAAGTAAATTGGACGCAAAACAAAACGGAGAAAACATAAATCAGCTTTTTCATAAAATTTGATTAATTTTAGAGTTAAGAAAATTCTTTAAAAATGATATCTCGCAGATTTTTCAGGTTTAGCAAATTTACAATCTGTTTACTTGGCTAAATCAGCTTGAGAAAAATATTGAAAATCAATTGGCGTCACCTTTTTCAATGCCGTCTTCGATTTTATCAACCACTTCTTCCTTCTCTTCCTTGGAGATTTCTAACTGGTCTTCCGTATCTTCACTCCTCACGACGAGCGATATCCAAATCGGAAAATGGTCAGAATCCACTGATTTCATCACTTTCATATCGATCAAGCGGAAATGTGGACTCACGAAAAAATGGTCAAGAGGCCAACGTAAAAACCAATATTTAGCGTGAAAAGTATTGAACATCCCGCGACCGCGTCGAGGATCAAGCATTCCGCTGGATTTTAGAAATAATTTGGTCGTTCTGGACCAGGCGACATCGTTCAAATCGCCAAAAACAATGGCAGGTTTTCCAAATTCTTTGGCTTTTTTACCCACCAATAAAATTTCCGCATCGCGCTCTGTACTTTCAGGATTTTCCTGTGGAACTGGTGGCGTTGGATGGATTCCAAATAACCTTACAATTTGATTATTATACTCCAAATCTGCAACGATGGACGGAATATCGTCATCAATCAAATAATTGATTTCATAATTTCTAATGGGAAAGTGGCTGTAAAACAAAAGTCCGTAAGTATTGTCCAAAGGAACTTCGATTTTGTATTTATACGCTGCGGTAACTGTTTTCAATGCATTTTGCCATCCTTTATCAGTTTCCAAGAAGAACAAAACAGACGGATCCTCTTTCGTAACCAAATCTATTAATTTTTGATAATTTTTGTTATGCTGATATACATTACAAACAAGAATGTCGAGAACTTTTTCGTCGGGATGTGATTGCGTTTTATCAATCATCGTTTTCCCATAATCCGTGTATGGAAGGATAATGTAGAGTAAATAGCCAGCAGAAACAACTTCTATACTCAGAATCAGATATTCGTAGATATTTGGATTATCAAAGGTGAAAAACCAAGCTAAAATGAGAATCAACAAAATGATAAATTTCTGAAATCGAGGATAATCAAAAACCCTAAATGTCCAGTAATTGTTACGGATGGCTGGAATCAGTATCGACAGAATCGCTGAAATGGAAAAAATCCAATATATACAGTGTGTGACACTTTCCATTTTATCTCAATTTTTGATATTTTTCCCAAGAATAATTAGGCTTCTTTTTTCGCCATCGAGTTCAGCGATATTTTTGAGATTGGCCCATAATTCGAACCCAAATTTTTCAAATAATGTGAGGCTCGGAAGGTTATGAGCGAAGATAAAAGCAAGGAGATTTTCAATGCCAAGTTCTGGACATCTTTCTATGGATAATTCCAAAATCTGTTTACCAAAACCTTTATCCCGAAATTTTTCATCGATATAAATGCTAATTTCAGCGGTTTTATGATAAGCCGGCCTTCCATAGAAATCCTGAAAACTGACCCATCCAATCGTCTCTTCTTGAAAATCCTGAACCATCCAAAGCGGACGGAATTCTGAATTGTGCTGATGAAACCAACCGAGTTTGCTGTCGACAGAAACAGGCTCCAAATCAGCAGTGACCAAACGTGATGCGACTGTAGAATTGTAAATTTCCACAATCTTTGGAAGGTCATCTAAAGTCGCATTACGAAAAGTCATATTATTATAGTTGATGAATAATAATTAATAAATGATTGTAAATATTAAATTAATTATCATTTATCGTTAATCATTTATTGAGTTAAACGCTTGTTCCAAATCTGCAATTAAATCTTCTGCATCTTCGATTCCGACACTGAGTCTTACCAGATCATCCGTGATTCCAAGAACCGCTCTTTTCTCTTCTGGAATGGACGCGTGTGTCATCATCGCTGGGAGATTCGCCAACGATTCTACTCCACCCAAAGATTCTGCCAAAGTGAAAACTTTTACATTTTCCAGGAATCTAATCGCGTCTTCTTTCTTCCCAGATTTGAAAGTGAAAGAAACCATTCCACCAAATTCCGTCATTTGTCTTGTTGCCAAATCGTATTGTGGATGAGATGACAGTCCCGGATAGAAAATCTTATCTACCAAAGAATGATTTTCAAGATATTTAGCGATTTCAAAACCGTTATCGGAATGTCTTTGCATTCTAAGCGCCAAAGTTTTGATGCCTCTCAACACTAAATAGGAATCGTGAGGACCTAAAATTCCGCCACTTGCAAATTGGATAAAATGCAATTTTTCGCCCAATTCTTGATCTTTTGCAATCAAAGCGCCGGCAATCACATCAGAATGACCACCCAAATATTTGGTTGCAGAATGCATCACAATATCAGCACCCAAATCCAAAGGTTTTTGGATATAAGGCGTTGCAAATGTGTTATCTACAGCCACCAAAATATCTTTATCTTTCACAACGTCTGCTACCATTTTGATATCCACCAATTTCATGAGAGGATTGGTTGGCGTTTCCAGCCATATCAATTTGGTTCTATCCGTAATCACATTCTCCAATTCCTCGACATTATCAAAACCGATGAAAGTGAATTTTAGTTGATATTTCTCGAATAATCTGGTGAACATTCTGTACGAACCGCCGTAAAGGTCGTCCACAGCAATCACTTCATCACCCGGATTTAACAATTTCAAAACACAATCAATCGCAGCCAAACCAGACCCGAAAGCCAAACCTCTCGCTCCGTTTTCGATGCTCGCTAAAGAATCTTCCAAAGCTTGTCTCGTTGGGTTTGCACCTCTGGAATATTCGTAGCCGGAAATCAATTGTCCCGGGCTTTTTTGTGCAAATGTCGATGTTAAAAAAACGGGAACATTGACTGCGCCAGTTGCTGGCTCGTGGTGTTGCCCACCGTGTATTACTTTTGTATTGAATTTCATAATGTTAATCTATTGAAGTTGAAAGTCCTAATATTTTAAATGGTGCTTTTCTTTTGTAATTAATTTTAGAAAGTGATAATCTTTTTCCATATTTCAGGTCAAATAATACGAAGAGAAGAAAAATATGAAAACTGTTCTGTGATATTTTGTCCGTTATAATTTCTTCATCGATTTCTTTTCCACTTTCATTCTCATATTGAATACTTAGATATTCATAAGTTCCTTCGTTTCTGATGAGTTTGTATTTCCAAGAAATATTTTGCCAAGGAATCGTCCTTGTATAATGTTGTAAATTATCTCTTTCAAATCCCAAAATTTTATAGTTCTCATTTCGTCTGTAATAATATTCTTTTGGTAAATTATTAAACTCAATATACTTTTCGCAATCAAGATTCTGAATAAAGCTTTCAACTTCAGCAGTTGTAAAATTTTTATAAACATCAAATTTACTTTTTCCAGTGTGTTCTCTCAAAAAAATATAGCTTACAATATCTGAATGTTCTTTTAAAAATCGTTTATAAATTCTGCTTATAATGGTAAAACTTAAAAGCAAATAAATCAAAGGTGCTAAAATAAAAATTAAAAACTTACTTTTCTCTAAACCTAAAATCAACAATATAAATACACTGATAAAAAAAGATAAAAAGAATAATAAAATATTTATCCGATTTTCCTTTTTTGAAGTAGAAAAGAAATCTTTCAAGGAAAACATTCCCTACATTTTTATCGCCGACTTCACAGCAAATTCCTCAGCCATTTCGCCTAACCATTGTGCGACATCTTCTTCGCTAGTTGCTCTTTCGTAAGTATGCCCCAAGGAAACTAATATTTGGTGAAAGAATCTCTTCATCTCGTCCACAGGCATATCTTTGGTCCACAGGTCGATTCTAAGCGCTTCCATCGTTTTACTGTCCCAAACTGATATCATTGCGGCTTTGGTTTGCTGTCTTTTGATTCCACCATCCTCGGCTTTCCAAAACATTTTTTCAGGAACGTGATTATCGTCCAGTTCTATATCGACTACTATTTTTGATTTTTTCATTTGATTTGATTCTAATATTAATATCTTTTTTTGAACAAAAAGTTCACAAAGATTTTTTTTATTTAATAACTGTTTTTAAGTTCGCAAATGTGTAAAAATTAACTGCGATTGATAATTCTCAAACTCTATTTAGGTCTATAATCTGAACCGTTGAAGATTTCCGTTGCATTTCTTTTAAGAAAGACCGGCAATTTTTCTTCCGGATGAGCTTTCAGATAATGTTTGCAGATTTGCCAACCTGTCCAAATCGCAATTTGCGGCGAACTTTCTCTATCAACTTCTGTATAGAATTTCGAAAACGGGCCAGGCGCAATAAATCTTTCGGAGAGACCAGCATCTGCACTGAAAAGCAAATCATTTTCTACAAAGTAATTCCAAATATTAGTTTCATTAGCAACTGCCCAATCGTACTGTGTTTTATTATAATTCATTTTCAGATAATCTGGAATATTTGGCAAAAAAGCATCTTGTAGAATTTGAATTTTACCTTGATAAACCATTTGATCCAAAAACTTCTGCTCATCGCCTTGAATAGGAACCATTCTCGACGCAAAAAATGTTGAAATCTTAGGAACCAAATTCTCAGGATTCATCGATTTTTGAAAATAGAGTTCAAGTCCTTTATAATTTTTATTTCCGTCTCCCATAAAGCCAGTAATATCAACAAATAACATATTTTCATCTTCTCTTAGAAAAATCGGATCTGTCACATTTTGAGGGTCAATAACTGACGAATAAAGATAAATATGAGGCGGAACGAATTTCGGAAAATAGTTTTTGATGTGAGAAAACAAATCGACAAGTTCTGTATTTAATCTAGTTTTATCAATCTTAGAAATTGCTTCCTTATAAATGCGAACTTCCATCGTATCTTTTCTTCGGTCTCCATAATCTGCGTCTGGAACAGAGCCCTGAAACCAAGGATATTTCTTTTTGAAATCTTCTAAACTTACAGAAGAATCATAGAACTCACCAGACAAATCTATTACTTCAACTTTTTTGACCGGATTTTTAATTTCGATATTCCATTGGTTTTCATTTTCCTTTTTGCAGGAACTCAATCCAAAAACTAAAACCGCAGAAATCGTGATATATCGGAAAAACTTCATTATTTTTACATTAAGATTTTCGAAAAGCAAAAATACAATTTAATAGATGAAGCTACCAATAATTACAGAAAGATTAATTTTAAGAAAATTGACTGAAGATGATGTTGATCACATTTTCCTGTTGGACAGCAATCCCGAAGTGATGAGATATGTTGGAGCTTTACCAATTACCCAAAAAGAAGAATCCGCAAAAATGCTTGAGAATATTATTAGTCAATATGAAAGAAACGGAACCGGAAGATTGGCTGTTATTGAAAAAGAAAGTAATCAATTTATCGGCTGGAGCGGAATAAAGCTTTTGACTGATGAAGTCAATGGCTTCAAAAATGTATATGAATTAGGCTATCGCTTCCTTCCCGAATTCTGGGGAAAAGGTTTTGCAACTGAATCGGCTTTAGCCTCTTTAGATTTAGGATTTAATCAATTGAACGCTGATAAAATCTATGCTTACGCTGATGTTGGTAATGAATCTTCTAATCGTATTCTTACAAAATTAGGCTTTGAAAAGAAAGGAACGTTTTTGGATAATGGCGATATTTGCAACTGGTTCGAATTAAAAAACTTTAATAGAAAATAAAAATAATGCAGACAAAAAAAGTAATAGATCATATCGTCAACTGGCTAAAAGATTATGCTACCAAAGCTAACTCAAAAGGTTTCGTCGTAGGCGTTTCAGGAGGAATTGATTCCGCAGTTGTATCCGTTCTGGCAGCGAAAACAGATCTACCGGTACTTGTTTTGGAAATGCCGATTCGACAAAAAGCCGATCAGGTGGACAGAGCTCAAGATCACATCGAATTCCTAAAATCAAATTTTCCAAATGTTGAGGGTTTCCGTGTTGACCTGACACCAACTTTTGAAAGTTTCGAAAAAACAACGGAAGGTTACAAAGATGATTCGCCCAATAAAAATCTGGCCGAAGCCAACACGCGATCAAGGCTTAGAATGGTAACGCTTTATTATTACGGACAGATCAATGGACTTTTGGTAACCGGAACTGGAAACAAAGTAGAAGATTTCGGAGTCGGATTTTTCACAAAATACGGCGATGGAGGCGTTGACATCTCTCCTATAGCCGACCTTTACAAAACTCAGGTTTACGAGATCGCCAAAGAATTAGGAATCCTTGAAAGTATCCAAATAGCTAAACCAACAGACGGACTTTGGGAAGTGGAGAGAACAGACGAAGATCAAATTGGAGCCACTTATCCCGAATTGG
Organism: Chryseobacterium sp.; assembly: GCA_039595375.1. Lineage (GTDB taxonomy): Bacteria > Bacteroidota > Bacteroidia > Flavobacteriales > Weeksellaceae > Epilithonimonas. The sequence goes on along the minus strand of JBCNLQ010000018.1, from coordinate 43,526 downwards.
AATGGGCAATGGAACAGCAGGAAGCCGGAAAAACCGAAGCAGATTTTGAAGGAAGACAAAAAGAAGTGATGTCAATCTATCTAAGATTCAACAGAGCAACTCAACATAAAATGAATCCGATTCCTGTTTGTGAAATTCCGACAGAGTTGAAATAAAAGTCAAGAAGCTACAGATCATATTCACTACACCAATCCAAAATATTATGAAAAATAAAATTCTACTTTCTGCCTTTTGCCTTTTTGCTTTAACGCGCTCTTTTTATTCTCAGGAAACCAAAACCGAAGAAGTTCCTGTTTCTGCAACGGTTGAAGTCATAGACAGATTAAATATTCCTGGACCTTTAAAGTTCAAAGAAAATGAATATTTTCTTGTCTGGAGCAAGCAGAATTCTGCAACCTGGGCACAGCAGCAATATACGCTGAGAGATGATGATTTCAGAAATTACAAAGAACTCATCAATATTTCTTATTTCGATAAAGAAATTGATCTGGAAACAGCAGTCAAACAAAAAGTAGAATATGTAGAAAAGAGAAAAGATAAAACTCAGGACAAGTATTCCTTCGTCGGCGTCACAGAAAGTCCAGATGGAAAAGAAGTTATTGTCGATTATCTTACAACCGTTACTCCAAAAGAAGGTGAACCATACGCAGAATATAATATTGACAGATTCAAAAATTTTGATCTTAACGGTAAAAAGTCATTCGTGATCTTCTCTTATTCAAAAAGAATTGCTGGTGATCTGAAATACGCTTCGAAAGCTCTCAACAAAGAAAGAAGCAAACTGATGGAAGCGGTTATCGCGACAGCTGTTCCTGTCGTTACATACAAACCAACCGCAGTAGAAGTGAAAAAATAATATTATTGAGATTTTAATATGTCAGAAGTCAGAAATGAGGATGAGTTTTACATCAAACGTTGCATTGAATTAGCTGGAAAAGCTTTAGGAAAAACCTATCCTAACCCGTTGGTTGGTTCTGTGATTGTTCACAATGACAGAATTATCGGCGAAGGTTTTCACAAAAAATCGGGTGAAGCGCACGCAGAAATCAATGCTATCAATTCTATTAAACATATAGACCTTCATCTCATCCCAGAAGCTACGATTTATGTTTCGTTGGAGCCGTGCGCACATTTTGGAAAAACGCCGCCTTGCGCTCTCAAAATTAAAGACTTAGGCTTTAAAAAAGTTGTTATCGGCGCAATGGACAGCCACGATAAAGTGAATGGAAAAGGTAAAAAAATTATTACTGAAGCAGGAATTGAAGTTGTCTCAAGCGTTTTGGAAGAAGAATGCAGAAAACTGAATAAAAGATTTTTCACTTTCCACGAGAAAAAGCGACCTTTTATTATTCTGAAATGGGCGCAATCTGCTGACGGTTTTATGGACAAAGATTTCAAACCCACCCAAATTAGCAATTCGATTTCTAAACAATTGGTTCACCAGATGAGGAGCGAGGAACATGCGATTTTGGTTGGAAAAAACACAGCGCTTCACGACAATCCGAGCTTAACCGTTCGCGAAATCGAAGGTCGAAATCCTATAAGAATTTTGATTGATTTTGATCTGGAAGTTCCTGATGATTTTAAAATTTTTAATGATGAAGCGGAGACAATCATCTTCAATTCTGTAAAAGAATTAGAAGATAAGAATTTGAAATTCATTAAAATAGAAAGAGAAAATTCAATAAAACAAATTCTTGAAAAACTTTACGAATTACAAATTCAATCCGTCATTATAGAAGGCGGAAGATTTACGTTGCAACAATTCATTGATCAAAATTTTTGGGATGAAGCAATAATTTTAAAAAATGCTAATCTTACTTTGGAAAACGGAACTAAAGCTCCCAATTTTGATTTCAATCCTACGACAACAAAAAATCTTCGTGATACAGAAGTTCTTTTTTTCAGCAACGGAAGTGTTGATTAATATCAGAATTAGAGCTGAGAAAAATTCCGTAAATTCGCAACTTGAATCACGTTATGAAAAATCTGAGTGCATCTACAAAAGGTTTGATTTTTTCTTTGCTGGCAATGGGAATTGCTTTTGCCATTTACTTTTTATTTTTGGCAAAACCTAATTATTATCTGGTAGATAATCCAACGCCGGAAACTTTTTATTTCAAAGTCAATAATGGGGAAGAAAAGATTTTATCGTCGGGACAATATCTTAAAGTAGACCTTAATAAAGGAAAAAATAGTATAGAGGTTTTTGATCAGAACAAGAAATTATTATATGATTCTACCTTCACGGTAAACAAAGTCAGAGGTCTTCTCAATATTACCAACACAGATTATTATATCAACAATCAATATTATGGTTACGGATTGAACAGAGATTCTTTGATGGCTTCCAAGCCTGGCCTCGAGATTGACAAGAAGCTTTATCTTGGCGATGTCAAAAAAATAAGAAAACTTTATTCCGAAGACTTTTATTACAATCTGGACGAAGATTATGATCGCGTGATCAAAAATGTGGCGAAAATAGAAAGCCGCTCCAAGATTTTCAGAAAACAGGATTTTATCAATTACTACAATAATTATTACAAATTCCAGTGATTTTGAAGCTTAGTTATTAAAAATCAATTATCACTTATCATTCATAAAAAATGGAACACAACAACGTAACACCATATAACTCAGACAACAGCAAAAAAAGTCAGGTAGAAGACATGTTTGACAATATTGCGCCGAAATATGACCTTTTGAATCATGTTTTATCAATGAAAATTGATGTGCTTTGGAGAAACAAACTAGTGAATATGCTAAAACAGGACAAACCAAAATTAGTTCTGGATGTGGCTACAGGCACCGGAGATTTAGCAATTACCGTTCAAAAAGGAACTGATGCAGACGTGGTGGGCCTAGATCTTTCTCAACAGATGCTGAATGTTGGAATTGACAAAATCAAGAAACAAAATCTTGGCAGCAAAATCACTATGCAAAAAGGCGATGCAGAACAACTTCCGTTTGAAGACAATAAATTTGATGGTGTTACCGTTGCATTTGGAGTAAGAAATTTTGAAAATCTGGAAAAAGGATTATCGGAATTGAGAAGAGTGGTAAAAGAAAACAAAAGTATCTATATCTTAGAATTCTCAAAAGTAGAAGGGTTTTTAGGACCTTTTTATATGTTTTATTTTAAGAATATTTTGCCTGCGATTGGCCGTTTGGTTTCCAAAGACAACCGTGCTTATACGTATCTACCGGATTCTGTCAGCGCTTTTCCTTATGGAGAAAAAATGAAAACTATTCTTTTGAACACCGGTTTCAAAAAAGTAGAATACACAAAATTAAGTTTAGGGATAGCCACCATTTATAAAGCTACAAAATAGGATGAAGCAAAGATTAATCAAAATTTTATCAATATCTGCCATTTTATTTGGCAGCCATCTCCAGGCGCAGACTTACAACAATCTCTTCAGAACGAAAGACAGAGTAGAAAACCGAGAAGAAATGGATCTGGAAAAATTCAGTTATGGATTTTATTTGGCTGGTAATAATTTTGATTACAAAATGGTTCTGAATCCAGCTTACGGAATGGATGGCAACAAAAGTCTGGTTCAGTCCAAATCCACTTACAGTTTCGGAGCCGGATTAATTGGAAAAATGAGGCTCAATTATTATCTGGATCTCAGAATAGAACCAGGCTTACACTTTGTACAAAGAGATTTGACTTTCAATACGTTTGATCACATCAATGATATTACCAATGACGGGACAACCTACAACCCGCCTTTTACACCGTTGGCAGAATTTACAGAAACTGACCAGAAAAAAATTGTCAAGTCGACTTATGTAGACGTTCCAATTTTGTTAGAAATCCACGCTGACCGTTGGTATAACTCTCGCCCTTATGCTGCAGTAGGTGTCAATTACCTGATGAATCTCCAATCCAATGAAACATCCGAAGGCGACAACAGTGTGAACACTTTCCGTACAACCACACACAATTTTGGTTGGTCAGCGGAACTTGGGATCCAATTCTATTTTAGTCGGTTTAAGTTGACACCCGCGATACGTGGAACTTTTTTTACCAATAATGAGTTAGTTCAGGATAAACCCACCACTCCACCTTATTGGACGCCAGCAATTTCTACGATGCAAAGCAGAGCGTTTATGTTTGTTTTGAAATTTGAGTAAAATTAAATAGAGCTTTTACGAAAGCTCTTTTTTTGTCTAAATTTTCGATAAAATTCGCATCAAGCTCTTCACCTATAGTTATTTCAAAGATTCATCTAAAGTTAAATCATTAACAATCAATTAGAAACAAATCTCACCGCACAAAAGAGAAATATCGTATTAAATCATCATTAATTTTTCCTATTTTTGTAAAAGTTAGAATTTAATTCTGGTTATGTTAGGCGAATTAGAAAACAACTTTTCTGTATTAGAAAAAAAGATTCAGAACCTTTATAAAAAGTTCAGGATACTTTCAGAGAAATATGCAGAAACGTCTGAGGAGCTGGAGAAGGTGAAGGAAGACTATGCAGAGGAAAAACGCAGAAACCAGATATTGGCAGAAGAAAATAAAGAATTAAAGCTCTACTCAGCAATATCCGGAAACGCAGAACACAACCGACTGATGAAAAATCATATCAACAGATTGGTAAAAGAAATAGATATGTGCGTTTCTGAATTACAAAACAGTGGTTTATAATAATAATGGATTTCAGAAGAATAACAATCAATATTGCCGGAAGAAATTACCCTTTGAATGTACCAGCTGCTGAGGAAGAAACCTTGCGTAAAGTAGGGAAACAGATAGATAGTATGATCAAGGATTTCGAAGCAAGTTTCGATGTGAGAGACAAACAGGACGCTCTCGCAATGTGTGCTTTGAAACTGGGAACCAATGCAGAAGTATATTCTTTAAACAACGAGAAAAATATTAAAAATACAAACGAGCGTGTCGCCAAAATCAACACACTCCTAGAGCAATTAGAAAAATAATTTTTTTCTATTACAAGCTGCCTACAATAGTTCTAACACAAAGAAGTAAACTCAACAATTAAAAATTACCGGACGAAAGTTCATTCGATGGCGTGCTGCCTTGCGCAGATTACAGAGAATGAAAATCAGTTCAAATCGTGTTTTTATGGAGTTTACTCTATAACTGAACTGTTGTAGGTTTTTTTATGTAAAAAAGTTAGCGGTGATAAGTAAGAAGATTTGAACATTTTACTTCTCACAGTTCACTTTTTACAAAATCAAAAAGAGACAATTAAACTCAATATATATATAAATTTATGGACACAATTACCATTATTATCGGTGTCGTTGCCCTTATCATCGGAGCGGTCGCAGGACTTTTGTTTGGCAAAAGTTCTATCAATACAAAAGCGAGATATGTTATCGAAGATGCTAAAAAAACAGCCGAAAACATTATAGAAAAAGCGAATGTACAGGCAGAAGCTGTAAAAAAGGAAAAACACCTGCAGGCTAAAGAAAAATTCTTAGAGCTGAAATCGCAACACGATGCAGATATCCAATCTCGCGAACGAAAAATGCAGGAAACTGAAAAGCGTATTAAAGACAAAGAAAATAAGCTCAATGACGAGCTCAGCAAAGCAGGCAAACTAGAGAAAGATCTTGAAAAACAGTTGAACGATTACAACAAAAAATTGGAGATTGTAAATAAAAAACAACACGATCTGGATATTGCAACTGCTCAAAAAGTAGAAATGCTGGAAAAAATATCAAACTATTCTGCTGAAGAAGCTAAAAATGAATTGGTAGAATCTCTAAAAGCTGAAGCTAAAACCAAAGCATCTGCCCACGTTCAAAGCATTATGGAGGAAGCTCAACTTAATGCAAAAAGTGAAGCCAGAAAAATCATTATCCAAACCATTCAGAGAATTGGAACGGAACAAGCTGTTGAGAATTCAGTATCTGTTTTTAATATAGAATCTGACGAGATCAAAGGTAGAATCATTGGACGTGAAGGTAGAAATATCCGTGCGTTGGAAGCGGCGACAGGTGTAGAAATTATTGTAGATGACACTCCAGAAGCTATTCTTCTTTCTTGTTTTGATCCTGTGAGAAGAGAGATTGCAAGATTATCTCTACACAGATTGGTGACAGATGGCAGAATCCATCCTGCGAGAATAGAAGAAGTGGTTGAGAAAACCAGAAAACACATCGAGGAAGAGATCATTGAGGTTGGAAAGAGAACCATCATTGATCTTGGTATCCACGGTCTTCATCCGGAATTGGTAAAAGTGGTTGGTAGAATGAAATTCCGTTCTTCGTATGGACAGAACTTGCTACAACACTCCAGAGAAGTTGCCAACATTGCTGCGACAATGGCAGCTGAATTGGGACTCAATGTAAAACTAGCTAAGAGAGCTGGTCTGTTACACGATATTGGAAAAGTGCCTGAGCAGGAATCTGAATTGCCACACGCTCTTCTTGGGATGCAATGGGCAGAAAAATATGGTGAGAATGCTGAAGTAATCAACGCAATTGGTGCTCACCATGATGAGATTGAAATGACTTCTCTCCTATCTCCAATTATTCAGGTTGCGGATGCTATTTCTGGTGCCAGACCTGGTGCTAGAAGACAAGTTCTGGAATCTTACATCCAAAGGTTGAAAGATTTGGAAGCTGCTGCTTTAAGTTTCGATGGTGTGTCTAGTGCTTACGCTATCCAGGCCGGTAGAGAGTTGAGAGTAATGGTGGAAAGTGGAAAAGTGAACGACGAAAATGCTTACCAGCTATCCTATGACATTTCTGAGAAAATCCAGAATGAACTGACTTATCCTGGACAGGTGAGAGTAACTGTGATTCGGGAAACTAGAGCTGTGAATATCGCGAGATAAACCGGTTATAAGAATAATTAGTGAAGGCTTCCAGATTTGGAAGCCTTTTGTTTTGATGTTATATCTGGCTATGTGGTAATAGTGATTTGTAATTACATTTCTGTAACAGACTGTTTTACTTTAATCTTAGAGATAATGTTTTTTAAAAAAGCTATTCTTATTTTATCATTAGCTCAGCATATCTATACATAATATTCTTTTATTTTTCCTTAAGAAACTTCTAGTTGACCAAAAGGAATATTTATTTCTACATAAGAACAATCTGTTTCTTTATAAGGCTTATATATTTTTATATAAGCTCAATCTATTTTTACATAAGGCTAAAGTATTTTTTAATATAGCAGATTTAGATTGATATAAGGTCAATACGTTTTTGCGTAAGGCAGATTTGTTTCTACATCAGACTGATCTAATTTTTACATAGGATTTATGTGATTGTGTATATGGTAAATCTAATGCTACTCTTGAGTGATTTGTTTTTGATTGCGTTATTCTTATTTTATTTCTAGCCTTATCTACTTTTTAAAAAGGGTTTTGAAGTTTTGATTTGGGTAGATTGAATTGGATTTTTGTTGGTTGTTTATTTTAATATTTGATTTCTTTTTTGATAGAAGGTTTTACTTGCCTTTCTTTTTTAAGTTTCTTTTTTTATTATGTGATTATTAGCTGTGCTTTGGATTTTACTATCCATTAGAAAACCACTGTGGTAGACTCGATGGTTTATTGGCGGTACTGGTGTACCTATCGATAATGTGGCAGCTTACAGCTTCATCTATTCTACTCCTACCGAATCATCGCCTCTGCCATCTGCTACGGCGTGGATGGTTTTGTTGTCATCTACCAGGATCATTTCTGTTCTTCCGATCTGTTTTATTTTCTCGAATTTATAATTCTTTTGTTCGAGAGCTTTGATGGTCGTTTCGGGGAAGTTGTTTTCTACTTTGATGACTTCTGGCAGCCATTGATGGTGGAATTTTGGCGCGTTTACAGCAAAGTTGGTGTTTTGTCTGAAATCAACCACGTCTACAATCGCCTGAAAAACAGAAGTCGGGATGGTGGTTCCGCCGGGTGTTCCTACTACAATCTTGACCTTGTCATCTTTGAGAACCAAGGTTGGTGTCATAGAAGAGAGCATTCTTTTGCCAGGTTCTATTTTGTTTGCTTCTCCGCCCACTGCGCCAAACATATTGGGAACGCCTGGTTTTATGGAAAAATCGTCCATCTCATTGTTTAAGAAAAATCCTGCGCCGGAAACGACCGTTGTACTGCCATAATAGCCATTCAAAGTGGTGGTGACGGAAACCGCATTCCCAGACTTATCCAAGATAGATATCTGTGTGGTTTCGGTACTTTCTTTTGAAGGAGCCTTGATAATGTTTCCAACATCTTTACTAGGTGTTGCTTGTTTTGTATTGAAGGATTTCCAACGGTGTCTGAGATAATCATCAGAAATCAGCATTGCGGTTTTATCTTCTACAAAATCTGGGTCTCCCATATACTCAGCACGGTCTGCGTAGGCTCTGCGTTCTGCTTCTACCATTATCTGGACAGCTTCTGCAGAATTCAGCTGGAATTTTGAAAGATCTTCGAAGGATGCCATTTTCAGCATCTGAGCGAGCAAAGTTCCGCCGCTAGAAGGCATTGGCATGGAGACAATCTGATGACCTTTGTAATCGAAAATCAATGGTTTTCTTTCTTTTGTCTTATAATTTTGGAGGTCTTGAGCTTGGATGATTCCATTTCCGAGCTTCATCTCTGCCAGAATAAATTGAGCCGTTTTGCCTTCATAAAATTCCTTTTCGCCCCCTTTTTGGATGCGTTTTAAAGTCTCTGCCAGCTCTGGCTGAATCAATAAATCGCCGATTTTCCAATTCTGGTCTTTGACAAAGACTGTTTTGTTCTTATTATGCTTTAGAAAGTTTTCTCTATGGGCGTTGAGCAGATTGGCTTCTTGCTCTGTGATTGCAAAACCCTTTGCAGCAAGATCTATAGCAGGTTCTATCAGTTTTGAGAAAGGTAATCTGGCGTATTTCATCGTCGCAAACATGCCGGAGATGCTGCCTGGCACCCCAACAGCCAATCTTCCGTTTTGTGAGAGATCTGTATTGGCATTGCCTTTCTGATCCCAGTACATATCGAAAGAAGCTTTGGAGGGAGCAGTCTCCCGGTAGTCCAGTGCTATTTTTTTTCCGTCTGAAGTGGTAGCAACCAAGAAGCCGCCACCACCAATATTGCCTGCCTGAGGATAAACCACTGCCAAGGCTAGCTGAGTTGCGATAACGGCATCGAAGGCATTGCCGCCTTGTTTCAGCATCTTGGCGCCTGCCTCACTGGCCAGCGGATGGGCAGAAACGACTACGCCTTTATTTTTTACCTTGACCTCCTTGATGACATTGATGTCTGTGTACTGTGCAGAAACTGTGATAGAAAACAGAAGGCTTGCGTATACATATTTTTTCATTTTGATATCTAATTATTATGATTGACTAAAGTTCTAAACATTCTTTGTGTTCATACAAAAGGGAATTATTTTACAGAGAACTTATTCTATGATAATTTGTAAGTTTTGCAGGAGTCCTGCGAGATTATCTGTTGCAAATTTGGTTTTTTTTAGTTGATTTTTGTTGGGATCTATTGAAAAATTGCGTGCATCTTTTAGATTGGCATTATCTAAAATTGTTCTGTCAAAAACAGCGTTGAGCAAATTACAATGATCAAAAAAAGTGTTGGAAAGATTGGTTTCTGTAAAATCTACTTCTTTCAAACTGGCGTTTCTGAAAATTGTTTTGCGTATATCTAACCTGTAAAAAGATGAATGATCCAGAACGCAGTCTTCAAATTTGAAAGAAATATTGAAGCTGTGTGCGTCCTCAAAATTGATTCCTATCATTTTGCAATGTTTAAAATTAATATCCCGTAAAGCGGTCTGGTGTAACTTTACATTACTCAAATCACATTCTACAAAATCACAGTTTGAGAACTTGAAATCTGACAAGTTGTGACCTGAAAAGTCTATACCAATGAACTCACATTCTTCATAATCACCTTTTTCTATCGGTTGGTTTTTATAGTCTTTTGAAGAAAAACTTTTTCCTGTTTCATAAACCATTTGCAGTACATTTTAAACGGAGATAAATTTACAGAATGTTCTACTACCAATCTGACATTTTTAATAGAAAAATCTTACTTGATCATGATGCCGATAAAAAAAACCTCAATCTGAAATCGAGGTTTGTGAATATGTAGAACTATCGGTGACCTTTTGGACCATGTGTGTGATGATGACCTCCCGGATGTCTAAATTTTTCTTTGTGATGGTGTCTTTTTGGACTGTGACCGACTTTTGCGTATCTGTATTTTGGACTTTTACGATAACTGATTCTCTGCGGTTTTGCTCTGTAATGATTTGCGATTTGTTTAGGTGCACGAACGACTCTGTATTGTGCATATCGATTGTAGTGAAGCTTATGTTTTTTATATGGATAGCGGTCTACTAAAACAATTTTTGGAGTTTGATATAAGTTGATCTGACGGTATCTAGCAGGTAATGAAGATGAGAAAAGCCATTTGCCACCTGATGGATAGTAATAGCCATGTTTTGGGACACTATAGTATATATCATGCTGTGGCAGGTAATAAGATTCTACATAATCATAGCCAGAAGGTCCCCATTTGGGTTGGCTATTCAAATTGATATTGACATTGACCTGTGCATTAGAAAGACCTGATGTAAAACCAAATGTGACGACAATGAGAATAAAAAATAATCTTTTCATTTTTATATTTTAAAAGAAAATTCGGAACAAAGATAGTACCATCACTATTAATTGTTTAAAGATCAATCTTACCCGCTTATGTAAAAGAGATATTTTGACAAATCATTTTGAAATAGGATGTAAAACAGATAAATTTACAGAACAGTTCTGAGCAGTCTGAAAGTAGAAAATGGATACATTGAAAAAAGTTTTAATTGTTACTTATTATTGGCCACCCGCTGGAGGACCGGGCGTACAGCGTTGGTTGAAATTTGCAAAATATCTTCCTGAATTTGATTTTGAACCAGTTATTTATACGCCGGAAAACCCTAGCTATCCTTTGGTTGATGAGACTCTGGTCCAAGAAGTACCTGAGCATCTTAAGATTGTGAAAACCAAAATTTGGGAACCTTATCAGATTGCGGAAAAATTCAGCAAGAGTAATAAAAAGTTTAAAGGAGGACAGTTCGATGTCGGGAAGCACCAATCTCTGATGTCGAAACTTTCTATTTTCATCCGAGGTAATTTTTTTATTCCGGATGCGCGGAAATTCTGGGTGAGACCTTCGATAGAGTTTTTGACAACATATTTGGTAGAAAATAAGATTGAGATCATTGTCACGACAGGCCCACCACACAGTTTGCACCTGATTGGATTGGGATTGAAGAAAGAATTACCAAATCTGAAATGGATTGCAGACTTTCGCGATCCGTGGACAGAGATTTCTTATTATCAACATTTAAAATTGACATCAGCTTCTGACAAGAAGCACAGAGCACTTGAAAAATCTGTTTTTGCGGAGGCAGATTTGACGCTTGCAACCAGTTATACAGATGCTGAGAATTTTAGAAAGCAGGGAGCGAATGCTTTTTGTGTGACAAATGGTTTTGATGTCTCAGAGCGATCGATCTCTGTAGAGAAAAAAAATGCTGATAGAAAAGATTTTAAGCGTCAGTTTACCTTGAGTTACGTTGGTGTTTTGGAGCAACTGCGCAATCCTGAGAATCTTTGGAAAGCTCTGGATAACCTTTGTAAAAAACATCCGGATTTTGCTGAGGATTTTGAATTAAAATTTGTCGGACGCGTGGATGAGAAGATATTAACTGGTATTGAAAACTCCAGTTTGAGGAATAATGTCAGTAATCTGGGATATCTGGCTCACGATGCATCTTTGAAAGCGATGGAAACTTCTGATTTGTTACTGATTACCAATTTTCCCGGCGAAAGCTCCAGAGGCATTATCCCCGGAAAATTATTTGAATATCTGGCGACTGGAAAAAAGATTATTTCTTTTGGCCCCCGAGCTGCTGATGTAGAAACGATTCTAAATAAAACGCAGGCAGGACAGCATTTTGATTATACGGAGGAAGTAGAAATTCAAAACTTCATCTATTCACTTTACGAGGATTGGAAGGCTGGAAAATCTATTCAAAATAGAGCCGACATCACAGAGTTTAGCCGAAAAGAATTAACGAAACAACTTTCAGGATTGATAAATGAATTGACGTTATAAAATAATCTGTCAATTTGTTTTTGTGGCACAAATTTTTCTATTAGTCTAACATATAAATATTAATCATAAAAAAATTATTATGGGAAATAAGGCAAACGGCCTTTTGGCATTATTAGGTATAGGAGCTTTGGCTTGGTGGAAATACAAAAAATCTTCTCCAGAAGATCAACAAAAAGTAAAAGACACCATTAATACGGCGAAAGAGAATCTGACAAAATTCGGGAATGATCTAAAAGATAAGGCAAACCAATCTCTGGATCAAGTCAAAAGCAAAGCAGATGAGCTGAAAAATGAAGCTCAGCAAGTAGCGGAATAAAATAGAAAACGTCTCAATGAATTGAGACGTTTTTTTTTGTTGAATTTTTAATGGTAGGCTTTAACTTCAGAGGTATCATTCTTTGAGGGTAGATTCATCAGCACAATGGCAAACAAAATCAATGCAATACCAAGCCACTGAATCAAAATTACCTTTTCGCCTAACAGCAAAAATGCCATCGTGACAGAGACTGGCAGTTCTAAAGATGAGATGATGCTTCCTAATCCCAGACCAGCTTTCGGAAAACCAATATTAAATAAAACGGGAGGAATAATGGTGCCGAACAATGCCAAGACAAATCCGTATGTCCAGAAAATGGAATAGTCGAAAGGTCTGATATGTTGTGTATTTTCTGTGAAATTGAGGTAAAAAGATCGCAGTCCATCAAAATACATCGGACCAATTTGTGCGAAAAACAAAAACAAGATAATGATGATGGAACCACCGCAAAGCATTGTAAAACTTTTCCTCAGTACTGGCAGATGTGTTGCTAAAGTATTGGAGGTGAACATTGTCATCGTAAAAGATGCTGCTGCCAAAACACCCCAAAACAAGCCATGCCAGTCGATTTTCACCTCCATATTAATGAGATTGGTTGCCAAAACTGTTCCTATTATGACGATGACTGTTGCGACTACTTTTCTTGCATTCGGGAATTTTTTGGTAATGAAACTCTCTACCACGACACTGAACCAAACGGACTGCATCAACAAAACAATTGCGATAGAGACATTGATGTACTGAACTGCGATATAATAAAACAGGCTGGTGCAACCTAGTGATGTCCCTGCGAGCATCAACAATTTGATCTCTTTTCTACTTGGCGCAGATAATGTTTTTTTTGATGTTTTTGTTTGGATGATATTAAGAATCAATAATCCGATAAATCCTAATAAGAATTGTGCAGATGTTACTTCTGAGGTGGTAAAACCGTCGTTGTATGACATTTTTACGAAGGTGGCCAGCATCCCGTAGATGCTCGCTCCTACTCCAACGAATAAAACGCCTTTTAAAATATTTTTCTTTTCCATAATTTTTTAGAGAGCCGGCGAATTTACGATATATAAATTGTTAATTAAAATTTTTTAAACATTTATAAATAGCTAAACAGTTTAACTCTTCTATTAAAAAAAAATGGCCGGAAAACCTTCCGACCATTTCTATCTTTTCAAATTATGTATCAAACTACTTGTTCACAATCATTTTAGAACTGTAGTTGACGCCGATACCTGAAGCTTTTACTACATAAACCCCGTTTGGTAATTTCTGAGTATTGATTGCTTCTTTTGCAGAAGGATCTATTTGCTGAGTTCCAACGATTTTTCCAGACGCATCAAAAATCTCAACATTTACTTTTCCTAAAATGGTATTTTTGAAGTTTAAGAAAAACTCGTTTTTGGCTGGATTGGGATAGATACTGAAACCTTTAGCAGCAGTCACTTCGTTTGTTGCCATAGAACATTCTGCAGGCACTGTAAAATCTTCTGTTTGGTCATTGATATCTGTTTTGGATCCTGCGCTTGCATTCACACCCACCCCTCTTTTTGCAAAGGTATTCCAGATCAAACATTTGTTGTTTCCGCCTGTAGAAGCCTGATCGGCAGCAATAATGGCATCTCTACCAATGGTAAAAGTCGGATAACATCCCTGTAATTTCAAACCATTAACAACCGCTTGGAAAACTCTTGCAGAACCAGAGTTTGGATCTGCTGTAATATCATTATTGAAGCCGTATTTTTCAACGTATTTCCAGTGAAGATCCCAGAGGATAGTTGCCCAAACAAAACCAATTGAATGTACATCTGGTACCAAAGCTCCATTGGCGTTTGTATACTCCATACCATTGGTATCTCCATAAGTATAGGAATTGATTGCCGTGTTTGGAGAATATCTAGCAGGGCGGATTCCCAGCCCTGTAGTTGGCTCATCACTTGCGTAAGTTCCAATACCTCTTGCTACTGAGGCATTGTCTGTCGCTTTCATTGTCAGCATCAAAGCTAAGAAGTCTGACCAACCCTCACCCATTTGTTCTTTATCACTATTTGAGTTTAGACAGGCTACACTGGTTCCTGTAAGTCTTGTTGATAAACCGTGACCATATTCGTGGCTAATAATTCCATTATCCAAACTTCCGTCTTTCACAGGTACTTTGAGGGTTACATTTACAGTTTGACCTCCATTAATCAATGTATTAATAGCTTCACCTCTGGATTGTGGTAAAAATACGGATGGAATACTAACCGGTGTTGTACCATCTCCAGACATATTGCTGATAGCTTCTCCAGGATTGGTTGCAGCATCTGGCGAATTATAAATAATCGCACCGATTGCACCAGCATTTTCAATATTTTTTACTTTCAAGATAAAGTTGCAAGTTCCTCTTTGAGCTATCCCAATTTTTCCTGTGAGTGATCCTGCAGGTAGAGCCGTGCAAGCATCTAAAATAGGAGAAATGGCAACATCACCTGTTACAGACTGTTTCCAAAGTGGTGTTCCGAAATAACCTAAACCTATAGAAGGTATAGTTGTTCCACTGACACTTGAAGGTCCATTGAAGGAGAAATAAGGTTGTGCTCCTAGCCAAATGTACATTTGCATTCTGGGCTTTTGACCATCGGATGGTGTAGAAAAGTTGGCGTTATTATAATAATTGAGTGAAAGATCCGCTACGCCCGCGCCATCTCTAGCTTCGGCCAAAACATAATCATTTTGTGATCCGCCTTTCCCAAAGTTATAAGCTTGGAAATTCTTAGACGTTTCGGTAAATCCAAATTTATATAGTACGTCGTGAACTCTGTTATTGACATAAAACAAATTGGTTATAGAAGCATTTTTATAACTATCTAAACCATTTGCCACATCATATGGAAAATCAAAAACGTGGGATGCACCTCCATCGGCAGATGCACCAATTGCGTTGGTACTGCTCTCGTCTAGGTATGTATGGACATTATTACCTCTTGTGATATTATATTCTGTTGTGTTATCATTTTGCCAACCTAAAGAAGAAGATGCTAGATCCCAAGGATTGGTAAGTAAGTCTCTGCCTCCAAAGCTCGGCGCTTCTACCGGGAATGGGAAAACTCTGTATGATGCATTATTAGCTAATAGGGAAATGCCATTATTCTTTTTATTTAAAGGATATGCCACAGTTTGATTTACAACTTCACCATCGTGGTTATGAGCTCTTTCAAAAGCGCCATCAGCAAAATTACAAGAATGGGTAAGATTCGTTTTATCGTAAATTTGTCCCGTTTGAGCATCAGCTACAATATGCCAAAGATTACTGGATTTTTGTTGATAAAATTCTAATTCGTAAGACAAGATCAGTTGAGATCCATTGTCATAATAAACCAGACTTGGCGTTTTCATATCGCCTTTTGCAAGCATCGACTTGTACGATTGAGCGTCTGCCAATTTCAAATGATCTACAACCTTAACAAGTATACTCGCTGCATCCTGTGCCTGCTGGGAATCAGTTTTAGCCGTATTAGGACTGAAATCTCCTGTAAAATTCAACACATTATTATCACGAATCAGCAAAGTAGATGAGTTCCCAAAAACTGGAATTCCTTTGTAAGCTTGCTGAATTTTTACTACTGTTGCATTGAGAGATGCAGAAGAATCTTCTGATGATATCAAAAACTCTTTGTTAGCAATATTTTTTCCAACGGAAGTTCTCAGGTAATTTTCTACTACACTTTTATGATCCTGACCATAAAGAGAGTTGAGTGTAAGTAGCGAAAATCCTGCAATAATAAGAGGTAATTTTATTTTCTTCATAATAAATTTCGCTTTCAATTAAAAGATTAGTCGAATTTATTAAAAATAACTCTAATATTACTAATAATAATAATAAAAAAATCACCCCAAATTTTGAAGTGATTTTGTAAAATCTCAAGATTATTTTTTAACAATTTTCATTGTTTTAGATTTAGCATCTTTATAATTAACAGTCAAGATGTAAACTCCTTCTACCAAATCTTTAAGTTGTAATTCTTTAAAACTATTGTTGAAGTTTTTTATTTTTCTGCCAGAAAAATCAGAGATAGATACAGAATCTATTTCATCTGGATTCTCCAAATAGATAACGTCTTTGAAAGGATTTGGGTAAACTAAAGCAGATTTTTTACCGATTTCTGAAGTGGCTAAAAATGGAGATTGACTTATCTTGAAATCATCCAAAATCACGTCATACTCTCCAGAAATATATTGTCCCGAAACTCGGAATCTGAAACCTGCGCCGTTCGGTACTGCTCCTTGTGGAATTGTTCCTGACCAAGTGGTACAAGAAATGACCGTAGTCAAATTGATCGTTGACAATGTGATAAAATTTTGGCCTCCATCAGCTGAATATTCTACCTTCAAGCTTCCATTAACAGAACCGCCATTGTAGATGTGTGTTTTGTACCCAAACGAAATATCAAGCTTTCCGCCATTGGATAATGAAGAAGCGTAAGTTGTATTTCCGCTTACTCCGCCACTCCAGAAACCTCTTGTTAAACCGTAACTTCCGGTACAAGGCGCAAGAACTTTACTTGGGAAAAAGCTTACATTGGTAAAACCAGAAGGTGTAGTTCCCGCTTCAAAGCCTTCATTCAAACTGATTTGTGCAGATCCGAATGCTGCTGTGAGAAAGCTTAGAGATAATAGAATTTTTTTCATTAGTTATATTTAAAAATTATCAATTGTTTTTTTTGGCTAAAAAAGCCACCTAAAAAGGTGGCTTCATTATTTTAAAATGATTAAAGATAATTATTTACCTTCTTCCATTTTTCTTTTTAATTCTGCTAATGCATCGATATCACCAAGAGTTGATCTTTCTTCATTACTAGAAGAAGATGATACATTGTTAGATCTGTTGTTGTTTGAGTTATCTCTTACATTCTTTTTCTCCTCATCTCTGAAGATTCCTGTATGAGAAACTACTACTCTTTTGAATTCTTTGTTGAACTCGATCACTTTAAATTGAGCTTCTTCACCTTTTTTGATTTTAGATCCGTCTTCCTTCTCTAATAATCTTGATGGGCAGAAAGCTTCAACCTCAGCATCTTCGAATTGTACAGAAGCACCTTTATCGTGTACTTCAGTTGCTTTTCCAGCGTGTACAGTTCCTTCAGCATATTTAGTTTCGAATTTATCCCAAGGATTCTCAGTCAATTGTTTGTGACCTAGAGACAATCTTCTTGCTTGAGTATCCAATTCCAATACAACAACGTTCAATTTATCTCCAACTGCACAGAACTCAGATGGGTGCTTGATTTTCTTAGTCCAAGAAAGGTCAGAAATGTAGATCAATCCATCGATTCCTTCTTCCAATTCTACGAAAACACCGAAGTTTGTAAAGTTTCTTACAGTTCCAACGTGCTCAGAACCCACTGGATACTTAGCCTCGATATTTTCCCAAGGATCTTTGTTCAATTGCTTGATACCTAGAGAGATTTTTCTATCTTCTCTATCCAGAGTCAATACCTCTGCTTCTACTTCATCACCCACTTTTACGAAATCTCCAGCACTTCTCAAATGAGTAGACCAAGACATTTCAGAAACGTGGATCAAACCTTCTACACCTGGAGCGATTTCTACAAATGCACCATAGTCAGCAAGAACTACAACTTTTCCTTTCACTTTATCTCCAACTTTAAGGTCAGCAGAAAGCGCATCCCAAGGATGAGCTTCCAATTGCTTCATACCCAATTGGATTCTTGTTTTCTCATCATCAAAATCAAGGATAACCACTTTTACAGTTTGTCCGTCCTCTAGGATTTCAGATGGGTGGTTCACTCTAGACCAAGAAAGGTCTGTGATGTGGATCAATCCGTCAACACCTCCAAGATCTACGAATACACCGTAAGAAGTAATATTTTTAACAGTACCTTCAAGAACTTGTCCTTTTTCTAATTGACCGATGATCTCTCTTTTCTGTCCTTCAAGATCCGCTTCGATAAGCGCTTTGTGAGATACAACTACGTTTTTGAACTCAGGGTTGATTTTCACAACTTTGAACTCCATAGTTTTTCCTACAAACTGATCGTAATCTTTGATTGGCTTCACGTCGATCTGAGAACCTGGCAAGAATGCTTCAATTCCGTGAACATCTACGATCATACCTCCTTTAGTTCTAGATTTTACAAAACCGTTTACGATTTCTCCAGTTTCGTGAAGCTCGTTTACTCTATCCCAAGCCTTAAGCGTTCTAGCTTTTCTGTGAGATAACTGTAATTGTCCGGTTTTGTCTTCTCTTCTGTCCACCATTACTTCAACTTCATCGCCTACTTTAAGACCTTGGTTGTAACGGAATTCGTTTAGAGAGATTACACCTTCAGATTTGAAGTTGATATCTACAATCGCTTCTTTATCAGTCAATCTTACAACTTTCCCGATGATCACATCGTTGTCTGCAAGATTGTTAAGAGAACCGTTATAGATTTCTTCCAATTCTTTCTTCTCGCTTCTGTCTTCTGCGTTAAGACCTGATTCGAAAGAATCCCAATCAAATTGTTCTGGTGCTACGTTTTGGTTCAAAAGAACCTCTGCTGAATTTGTCTCTTTTGACATTTTCTAAAAATTTGTATTCCTAATTTACTCAGACTTTGGCTTTGCTGTGACTCCTGAAAAATACGGAAGATGTTAATTGTTAATGTTTTACTTCGCCGAAAGTGCGTTCACAAAAGTGGTGCAAAAGTAAGCAAAATATTTGAAACCGACAATAATTTATATTAAATTTGATTTCAACATAACCAATTGAAAATCATAGTAAATCAACATAATATTTAGGAGCTTTATCCCGCTGTCCACTATATCTTTTTTGTCTCACGCGTTTTGCTATCCAAAGAAAATTTCCTCAAAGACAAAAAAGGATGCCGTTTTCATCGGGGCTATGGGGTTGGTCTTCAAATCTAAGTTGCAAAATAATTTCCGAGTTGTCAAAGTTAAAATCTCTGACAAAGTTTAAAATAGCATTGGTAATCCATTTTCATAAACATTTTCTCATATGGAGCTGGAAGCAGATCTACAAATTCCAAATACAACAAACATTTCGCTCCTACGGAGCTTGAAGAATAAAACAACAAATCTCGACTACAAACATTTTATCCTACGGAGCTCATTGCTGAAAAACCAATATTTAATATCATAAAAATTTCGCTCCCACGGAGATTTAATGCTATGAAAATAATTGTATTTCAAATCTCAAACTTTAAATCTCAAACCTTGAATCTGAATTCTTGAATCTCAAAATTCAAATTATAAAATTCAAAATAAACTACCTTTGCAAAATGGAATTACAACCAATCTTTAGGAAACTGCAGATTCAGGATATGAATCAGATGCAAAAATCTATATACAAAGCTTCTGAGAACGAAACCGACATCGTTTTGCTTTCTCCAACCGGTTCAGGAAAAACATTAGGATTTTTATTTCCTGTTCTAAGAAATTTGAAACCTGATGTGAAAGGAATTCAGGCTTTGATTCTTGTTCCTGCCAGAGAATTGGCTTTGCAAATCGATCAGGTTTTCAAATCGATGGGAACAGATTTCAAAGTTTCTGTGGCTTACGGCGGGCACGACAAAAAGATAGAAATCAATAATCTGATAGAAGCTCCAGCCGTTCTGATCGGAACGCCGGGAAGAATTGCTTATCATTTGAAAAATGAAAATTTCGATCCGAGTACAATTAAAACTTTGGTCTTGGATGAGTTTGACAAGGCTTTGGAATTAGGTTTCCAAGAAGATATGGAATATATCATTGGTTCACTTAATGGACTTTCGCAACGTATTTTGACTTCTGCAACGGTGATGGACAACATTCCGAAATTTGTAGAGCTTAACCAAGAAAAGAAAATTAATTTTCTCAAAGAAAACGAGTCAAAACCGAACATTCAGCTGAAAAAGGTAATGACAACGCCTGAGGAAAAACTGAACACACTTTTCCAACTCATCTGTAAAATCGGGAACAAAAGAACCTTGATTTTCTGTAATCACAGAGATGCAGTGGACAGAATTTCTGAGTTACTAAGAGAAAAAGGAATCCAGAGAGAAACCTTCCACGGCGGAATGGAACAGGACGAGCGCGAACGTGCTTTGCTCAAATTCAGAAATGATTCTGCGAGAATTTTGATTACCACAGATTTAGCTTCCAGAGGTTTGGACATTCCTGAAGTAGAATCGATTGTGCATTATCAATTACCTCCGAAAGAAGATGCTTTCATCCACAGAAACGGACGAACGGCGAGAATGAATGCCAAAGGATTTGCTTATTTGATTATGACGGAAGATGAGAATTTTCCATTCATCAAAAGCAATACGCCAGAAGAAAATGTTTCGGAAGCTAATCGAGTTCCGGAAAGAACACCGAATCAAACGATTTACATCAGCGCCGGAAAAAAAGACAAGGTCAACAAGGTGGATATCGTTGGTTATCTCATTAAAAAAGGCGGTCTCGGAAAAGATGACATCGGCTTGATTGAAGTAAAAGACACCACTTCTTACGTTGCTGTCAACCGAAAAAAAACTATCGAATTACTAAAACAACTGGCTAACGAAAAACTGAAAGGCAAAAAGATAAAAATAGAAATCGCTTATTAATAAGCGATTTTTTTATTTGATTCCGGAAACATTCATCGGTAAAGTATAGACGGAATGCGACGCAGTGATAAACAAAGTTGAATTATCCTTACCTCCAAAAGTCACATTGGAAGTCCAGTCTTCGTCAATCGGAATGTTGGTTAGTTTTTCGCCATTGCTGTTGAAAATCGTCACACCTTTTCCTGTGAGATAGAGATTCCCTCGGCTGTCCAGAGTCATTCCGTCCGAACCCATTTCGCAGAACAGTTTCTTTTCGGATAATTTTCCTTCGCCCAGAATTTGGTAAACATAAGTCTTTCCTGCATCAATATCGGAAACGTAAAGTTTTTTGAGTTTTTCAGAACCGATAATTCCGTTTGGTTGTACAAAGGTTTCCAGTTTTGTAATGGTTCCGTTCAGATTTCGGTAAAAGAGATTTTTATCTTTGATTTCTTGTTCGGCATTCTTCCAATAATCTCTTTTATATAGCGGATCTGTGAAGTACATTCCCCCTGACTTATCAATCCAAAGATCATTAGGACCATTCAATTTTTTGTCCTCGAAGCCTTTGGATAAAACTTGTATGTTTTTATTTTTTGAGATTTTCCAGATTTCGCCGTTTTCATCGGAGCAGGTAATCAGGTTATCATTTTTATCGAAATAAGTGCCGTTGGCTCGTCCGGTTTTGTCCAGAAATAATTCTATTTTGTTGGTCTTCCAGTTCCAAACGTAGATTTTATCATTCGGCTGATCGGTAAAATAGACATTGCCTTCTTTGTCAGAAGCAGGACCTTCGGTAAAAGAAAACTGGCTTGATAGCAAGGTTGGTGGAACTTCAAACAATTTTCCGTTCGTATTCTGAACTTTGCAATTCATCAAAATTATCAAAACTGCTAGATAACCAAACTTCCAAAAACTTTTCATAGGTAGATATTTCTAAAGTCGCAATTTACGATTTGTGTAAACGAATTAAAAATAATTATCTTTGAGAATTCGATTTTTATCAATGAAACTCAATCTTCCGGACAAACTTTATTATTCCATTGGCGAGGTTGCCAAGGCTTTTGATGTCAATACTTCCCTGATTCGCTATTGGGAACAGGAATTTCCTATCATCAAACCAAAGAAAAACAAGAAAGGAAACCGCTATTTTACACCTTCCGACATTGAGAATCTGAAGATTATTTACCATTTGGTCAAGGAGAAAGGTTACACATTGGACGGTGCAAGAGTTGCATTGACAACCAACACCAAAATCTCTGAAACCATCACGATAATCGACAGATTAGAGTTTATCAAAGCAGAACTTTTGAAGCTGAAGAATTCTTTGAACGATTAATCGAGCGACTGTTAAACTTGTATTTAAAAAAACTTGAACAAATATATTGAGGTAAAAATCAGATTAAAATATAGGTAGAAAACAACACCTTTATACTTTCTCAAAATTTTCAACTTTTATATTTCTATGTGCTTGTGTGGCTGATACCATTTTTAACAAATTCCAGTAAAATTTTTTTTATCAATACTTGATTTTCGATTCATTTTTTATTTAACTTTGGTTAAAACACAAAATATGAATCCAAAACTACCATTCCAAATCCGGAAGAGGCAAATTATCAGCCTTGCGATATTCGGAATTGCTATTATTCTTGGACAGTTGGCTTTTTCGTATTATAAGAAAGGTCAGCATCACGAAACGCCACAAATCACTTTTATTACCGAATCTAAAGCAGAAATCATACTCTCTGAATTCAACCCAAATGATTTGGATGAAAACCAATGGAAGAATCTTGGTTTCAGTGAAAAACAGGTAAAAACAATTCTGAAATATAAAGAAATTGTTGGAGGGAATTTTACATCTAAGGAGCAGTTCAAAAAATGTTATGCAGTTTCTGCTGAAAAATATGAGTCATTGGAAAAATACATTCTTCTCCCAAATTCCAATTCTGACCTCAGCAATAATAAGTATTCTTATAAACCTTACGAAAAGAAAAAACTCAAGATCAAAGGCAAGTTCAATCCTGATTTATATTCTCAAAAAGATTGGGAAAATCTTGGTTTTTCTGAGAAACAAGCAGCTGCAATTCTCAAATATAAAAATTATCTGGGCGGAAGTTTCATCAGCAAAGAAAAGTTGAAAGAATGTTTCATGATCAATGATGAGCAATTTGCCCAGATGTCGCCTTATCTGATATTACAAGATAACACGCCTGAAAACTTTGCTCAAAAATTTGAAAAGAAAAAGGAAAAAGAAATGGTGAAAATCAATCATTACTTTGATCCCAATGAATTGAATCAGGAACAATGGCAAGCCTTGGGATTTTCTGAAAAACAAGCGATTTCGATTTTGAAATATCGGGACAAGTTCCTAAAAGGTTCTTTCAAGTCACTGGAAGATGTTCAGAAATGTTTTATGATTTCGCCTGAAAAATTCGAGGAAATGAAACCTTGGATCAAATTTTCTAGTATTGATAAACCTAAATCAATCGAAGAGAAACAATCTGTTGTTGAGAAAACAGAATTTTCGAAAATTAATCTTAATCAAATAACTTTCAAACAATTACAGGAATTTGGATTTACGGAAAAAGATGCTGCAATGATTTTATCATTTCGGAAAAAACTTGGTGGTTTCATCAACAAAAATCAATTGCTTGAAGCTTACGAAATTGACAGAGCTTTAGGAGAAAAACTAATTGATGTTGCCAAGCTGGACAATTCTGCAGTTCCAAAATATACACTTTCCGATGCGCCCGAAGATTGGCTGAAAAAGCACCCTTACTTCCGATTTTCTGCAGACAGAATTATCTATTACAGAGTTTCTTATCCTGATGATAAAAAGATTTTAAAATATCTAAAATTAAAACCCGAATATGAAGAAAAGATGAAATTGTATCTACATTAAATCTAAAACATTGGAAATCAATAAACTATTTTGAAAAAGAGAAAAATTTTAACATAGGATTAAAAAAAACTTAAAATTGGCAAATATTTTGATAGGTATATTTATATACAATTTTAAATATAATTAGTAAATAAATACACTAAAATATAAACCAATTAAATTTATTTTCTATGAAAAATTATCTAAAATTAATCTTCGGATTGCTGGCATTTTCATTGGTCGTTTTTTCTTGCGATGACAATGATGACGACGGAATGATGCAGAGTGACAAAAACATTACCACTTTGGTAGCTGAAAACTCTAACCTTTCATTGCTGAGAGCGGCGGTTGTAAGAGCAGGTCTTGCCAATACACTGTCTGCCAGCGGAACAATGACAGTTTTTGCTCCAACTAACGAAGCCTTTGCAGCAGCCGGTTTGGGAACTGAGGCAGCTATCAATGCTGTCCCTGTAGAAACATTGAAAGGAATTTTAATGTATCACGTATTGTCACAAAAATATGCTGCTGCCAACATTCCAAACGGAACAACTGAGCTGACGACTGCAAGCAGCGCCAAGGCCTATGTGACAAAAAATACACGTGGCGTGTACGTCAACGGAAATGCAATGGTTACAACAGCTGATGTAATGGCAAGCAACGGAGTGGTACATGTTATCAACAAAGTTTTGATGCCCCCATCTCAAAACATTGTTCAACTTGCACAAAGTAATACAAACCTAAGTTTTCTGGTAGCAGCGGTTGTAAGAGCAAGCCAAGGAAGCACCAACGTGTCTCAAGTGCTATCAACTACAAATCCACTGACAGTTTTTGCACCGACTAATCAAGCCTTCATCAACGCAGGATTTGCTACTACCGATGCTATTATGGCCGCAGACCCTGCAACATTGACAAGCATCCTTACTTACCATGTGATTGCTGCAAGAGTATTCTCATCTGACCTTACAGAAAATGCGATGCCTACTACGCTAAATGGTGGGAAAGTAACCATTACATTGACTGGTGGAGCAAAAGTAAAAGGTAATGCCAACGCAACAGCTTCTAACATTACTGCGACTGACATCCTAGCCACAAACGGTGTGGTACACGTTATAGACCAAGTTCTTTTACCTTAATAACGACCTTAAATTTTACTAACGAAAAGACCTGACGAATTATAGTCAGGTCTTTTCTATTTTAATCAAATGTCTTGCTGGAATCTTCCAGTAATCCATTCAGTTCTGCCATTTCTTCCGCCGTAAGATCTCGCCATTTCCCGACTGGCAAATCGAGTTTGATGTTCATTATCCTGATTCTTTTCAGCTTTTTCACTTCATAATCCAGATGTTCGCACATTCTACGAATTTGTCGATTCAATCCTTGACTAAGCACAATACGGAAATTCATCGTGTCGATTTTTTCTACTTCACATCTTTTGGTTATTGTGTCAAGAATTGGAACGCCATTTCTCATTTTTTCGAGAAATTTTTCCGTGATGGGTTTGTTGACTCTAACATAATATTCTTTCTCGTGATTGTTTCTCGCTCTTAGTATTTTATTTACGATATCGCCGTCAGAAGTCAGAAAAATCAAACCTTCGCTCGGCTTATCCAATCTACCAATTGGGAAAATACGTTTTGGATGGTTGATATATTCGATAATATTATTTTTTTCACGCTTCGTATCAGTGGTGCAAACAATTCCTACAGGCTTGTTGAATGCGATATAGACAAAATCTTCATCTTTAGGTTTCCTGATGGTTTTGCCATCTACGAAGATTTCGTCATCATCGGAGACTTTCGTTCCCATTTCCGGAACTGCACCGTTGATTGTTATTCTGCCTTCTTCCAACAATTTATCAGCTGCTCTTCTGGAGCAAAAACCAACTTCTGAAAGATATTTATTGATTCTTATTTTTTCCATATTTCATTAATTATGCGAAACAAAAATTAATCATTTCCATAAACCGTATATTTTCTATTGCTAAAAATAGTCGCACTGACAGAAATCCCTACAAAAAAAGCATCTGAAACTGCCGAATTATATCTGTAAATAAACAATCCGCCTTCCTGCAGTAAGTTCTTGGAAAAAGAGTCCTGATACCCTAATTTCCCACCAAAATAATGCATATTGCTGATATTGGATTGGTTAAACTGTTTTCCGTATTCAAATTCAATAATAAATTTCCCTTCATCTTTTCCCAAAATAAATTTTGGTTGTACTGTCCAATTTAATAAATGAAGATTATCAGTAATATAATTATATTTCAAACCCGTTCCTAAAGCAAAAAATGGTAAAATGTGATAACCTCCGACGAAACCAATTCCGTAAGTAAAATCATTGGGTAAATAAGGCGCAACATAATGCTGATAATAAGGAGAATCTTTGTTCTGGTGATCTTTAACTGAATTCCCTAAGTTATATCCAACCTGAATATTTGGGCTGATATAAAAACCCATTGTCTTACTTTTATTTTCTTCTGATTGTCCGAAAACAAAAGAGGAAAACAACAATATTAATAGAAATAGATTTTTCTTCATTTAGTTATCCTGAAATTTTAAAATCATCATTGATGAAATCTGAACTTGCATTTTCAACGGAATAGTCTCCGATTTTCGTACGTCTGAGTTGTGTCAAATATGCGCCCACTTCCAATTCCTGACCAATATCGTGCGCCAAACTCCTGATATAAGTTCCCTTGCTGCAACCAACCGTAAAAGAGACAAAAGGCAGATTAATTTCTATATTATTGAGATAATGAATCGTAGTTTTTCTGGACTTCATTTCCACCTCTGTTCCGGCTCTTGCCAAATCGTAGGCGCGTTTTCCATCAATCTTAAGTGCTGAAAAAACAGGAGGTTTTTGGTCTATCTCGCCAATGAATTTTGATAAAGCGTCGTGAATATTGTCTTCTGTAATATGAGAATAATCGGTTTGTAGAATTTCTGGTTTCTCGGTGTCGTAAGATTCAGTTTGGACTCCGATTTTGATTTCTGTCCAATATTCTTTCTGCGCATCTTGAATCTCAGGAATTTTCTTTGTGAACTTTCCAGTACAAACAATCAAAAGGCCCGTCGCTCGTGGATCCAAAGTTCCCGCGTGACCGATTTTAAATTTCTTCGGTAATTCTTTGAACTCCCTTTTGAGCTTATATTTTAACTTATTGACAGCCTGAAAACTAGTCCAATCCAAGGGTTTGTCCAATAGAAATATCTGTCCGGATTGTAATTCTTCTGCTGTCATCTAATCGAAGAAATAAAAATAAATCAACAATGCTATACCTACAAATATACGATACCAACCCCAAGGTTTGAAGCCATATTTATTCAGTAAAGCAATGAAAGACTTGATAGCAATCCAAGCAACGACAAACGCAACGAGATTTCCGATAACAAATATCATAATATGATCCTGAGATTCCAAAATCATCTCGTAACCTTTCTGCGGATTCGGAGTTTCTTTTCCCCAGGTTTTTACGAAAACTGAATAAAGAGTTACAGCCAACATCGTTGGAACTGCGAGAAAAAATGAAAATTCCGCAGCAGCTTTTCTGGATAATCCCTGAGACATTCCTCCGATGATGGAAGCTGCACTTCTACTCGTTCCAGGCATCATTGCCAAGCATTGCCATAAGCCAATAGTCACAGCTTTTTTGATGGTGATTTCTTTCTCATCGTGTATATCCGGATTTTTAAACCAACTGTCTGCAAACAACAAGACAACGCCTCCCAAAACCAAAACAGATGAAATTGCGATTTGGTTTCCCAAAACAGACTCAATCAAGTCATCTAAGAAAAAACCAATTCCTAAAGCCGGCAAAACTGCAAATGCTAATTTATAATAAAACTGAAGATTACCGAAGTCAAAGAACTTTTTGCCATAGGCGACAACTACAGAAAGTATTGCCCCAAACTGAATAGAAACCTGAAACATCTTGAGAAATTCGGTTTCTTCCAATCCCAGTAAACTTGCTGTGAATCCCATGTGCGCAGTTGAAGAAATTGGCAAATATTCGGTCAGTCCTTCTATGATTGCAATGATAATTGCTTTGATTAAATCCATTGTAACTTAAGTTTATTAAAAAAAACTTTGTCTCAGTTTGAACCAAGACAAAGTTTATATTTTCTATTTAATTAAAATTCTAATCTCTGTTTCTTTTCAGAATAGCGAAAATTTGAACTACAAATCCAGCAATAACCAACATTGGCGCCAGTCTGATTCTTCTGAATGAGAAAATATCTTCGTTCCAATAGTTAGGATCCAGTTTTCCGTCAGGTGTTGTGTTGGCATCTGCGCCCATCATCAGAACGAAACCTAGAAGAATCAATCCCAATCCTATCAGCATCAATTTAAAATTTTTGCTCCCAAAATAAAATGAAGGTTTATTTACCATTTCTGAAGGCTTCCCAATCTGATCTGCCGAATATTTATTTGTTTTTTTTGCCATTGATTATGAGTAATACAGATCATCCACATTGCTTCGTAAGAATCTCCAGGTTGCAAAGATAGTACTTGCTACGGTTATTATAATCCCAACTAACAAAATTATTAACACCAAAAGTACATATTGATTGGTATCCTGAACAAAAGGCGTCCCAATCTGGCTTGTGAAATAATACCAGACACCACCTAAAGCAGCAAGTCCCAAAAATGCTCCTATAAGACCCAATACTAAAGCTTCTTTAATAAATGGCATCAAAATGAATCTCCTTTTAGCACCAACCAACTGCATCGTCTTGATAATAAATCTCTTGGAGAAAATTTTTAATCTGATTGAATTATTAATCAAAACCATAGCAACGATCAGAAATAAGATTGAGAATGCTAATATCCAAGTCAATATCCTGTTCAAGTTATTATAGACATCTATGGTTAATTTGTTGTCATTAGCAACATCTTTTACACCTTCAATAGCTTTCAGCTGAGTCACCACGCCATCTATTTTTGCGGGATCTACAAACTCAGGCTTCAGGGTAACTTCTACTGATGCTGGAAAAATATCTTCCTCAAACAATGCGTCTGCATCAATTCCCAATTGTTTTTTGGCTAAAACTGTAGCTTGTTGCTTAGAGATATATCTGGCCTGCTTTACATAGTTCTGCTCTTTTATCTTTGCAAAGGTTTCCTCTTGGAATTTCAACGTCTTGGCTGAATCACGAGGATCCAGATATTCATCAAAATACGCTTCCACAACCAATTGCTCCTTGATATAATCAGAATATTTCTGAGCATTGATCAATATCAATCCAAATAATCCTACAAGGAATAAAACCAGTGAAATACTGATGACCACAGTAATATTACTGGATCGGAGTCTGCTTTTATTAAAATCGTCAACTGTCTTTGGCATCAATAAAATTTTTGCTAAAGTAGAAATTTTCGTTTAAAAAGATGACCTAAGCTCTGTTAATAAAATCATAAAAACATCATTATGACGTAACTTCTTCAACCTATTTTCGAAAAAAAGAAGAATTGAAAAATCGGCATTTTTATTGTTTAGCAAAACTATCAAATCAAAATTATGAAACTAACTCGGCAATCCTCTGGAAAAAACTTTTCTTATTTTAACAATAAAAAAGAAAGGTTAAAAGATCCTCAGAAAATAGAATATATCAAATCCTTGGTGATACCACCAGCTTGGACTGATGTTGAAATAACAACCAACAAAAGTGCGAAAATATTGGCAATTGGCCGAGACCAGAAGGGCAGAAAACAATACATCTACAATCCGAAATTCCGCGCAAAGAAAGACGCAGACAAATTTGACCGGATTTTGCATTTTGCAGAAAATCTAGAGCACATGAGACGCGTAACTGGGCAACATCTCAGAAAGAAAAAAATGACACGCGAAAAAGTTCTGGCAGTAATGGTTAGACTTCTGGATTCTGCTTATTTCCGACCTGGAAGCCCGAAATATACTCAACAAAACCAAAGTTACGGACTCACAACCATCAGAAAAAAACATCTGAATATTGAAGGCGATGAAATGATTTTTTCCTATAAAGGCAAATCTGGAAAGTTTCAGGAGAAGCATATTATCAATTCAAAATTGACAAAGGTGATTTCTGATTTGGAAGAATTGCCAGGTTACAGACTTTTTAAATATTATGACAAAGATAATAATCTGATTACCGTAGAAAGTCAGGACTTGAATCAATATATCAAGGAAATTATGGGAGAAGAATTTTCTGCTAAAGATTTCCGCACCTGGGCAGGTACAATGATTGCAGCGGGAATCCTGGACGAACTTGGTATTTGCGAAAAACAGCAGCAAAAAGAACTTAAAAAGCGAATCAGAAATGCTATTGTTGCGGTTTCAGAAAAACTGGGAAACACGCCGTCTGTTGCTAGAGATTCTTATATCGACCCTAGAATTTTTGAACATTATAAAAATGGGCACACGGTTAATTATTTCCAAAAAGAAATCAAAAAACTATTAAAAAAGAACGAAAATCTGTCTGAAACCGAAGTCGGCGTTTTGTATATGTTGAAATCAAAACTGAAGTAGTGGTTACATCCTGATATTTCCAGAATATCATTTAGATAAAAATTTAAAAACCGCTCCAACTTCGTCAATAAGATTGGTTGGCAACATCGATTCTTTTGAGAATTTTTCCGCAGCAAAATCGCCTGCTTTTCCGTGTAGCCAAACACCGAAAATGCAGGCTTTTTCTATGTCATATTTTTGTGCAATCAAGGATGTTACAATACCTGTAAGAACGTCGCCACTTCCACCTTTTGCCATTCCGCTATTCCCTGTGACATTGTAGTGAACCTTCTTTTCTGGCGTAATCACAGCGGTATGATGATCTTTTAGAATGATAAATATCTGCAGCTCTTCTGCTTTCTGCCTGGCCAAATCTAATCTATCAAAAGAATTATCAGTTTTACCAAACAATCTGTCAAATTCTAAAGGATGTGGCGTGATAACAGAATTTTTCGGAATTAGATTCAACCTTTGATTTTCAGCAATAATATTGAGCGCATCAGCATCCAAAATAATTGGTTCAATATGATTTTCGAGAAACTCAAAAAGTGCTTTTTGCGTTTGTTTTTCCTTTCCCAATCCTGGACCAATGCCATAAACTGCTTTTTCCTGAATCCTAATTTTTTCGATAAACTTCTCACCAGATCCGATGAACATTGCCTCTGGAAGCTTGGATTGTAAAATATAATTTCCACATTCTGGCGCAATCGTAAATGTTAATCCGCTTCCCGATTTCAAAGCAGATAATGTGGACATTAGAATTGCTCCAATTTTACCGTAGCTACCACCAACCAAAATGCTGGTTCCGAACGTTCCTTTATGGGTAAATTCTTCGCGAGGTTTATAGATTTCCTTGATTAATTTTTCATCAATAACATAATAATCGGTTTCGATTTCATCTATAAAATCTCTATCCAAACCTATATCCAAAAGTATAATTTTACCGCAAAATTTTCCAGTTTCAGGATGCAGAAAACTCCGCTTGTAAAACTGAAATGTTAAAGTAAAATCTGCTTGAAAAACAGACAGTTTTTCATTAGCCAAATTATCTGCGAATAAACCTGTGGGAATATCGATGGCTATTTTTGGAAACTTGATTTGATATAATTTGTCAATGATAGATTTGGTTTCATTAGGTAACGCTCTGTTTAAGCCGTACCCAAAAATCGCATCCACAATTACCGACCTTTTACTAATATTGGGCGCAAACTCAGAAAACTTTTTAATTGCAATTCCCGTGATAGCTTTTAGTTTTTTGAAATTGATTTCAGCATCTGGAGAGTATTTTGAATTATTTTCTTCTACATAAACTTCTACATCGTACGCTTTTTCGTAAAGCATTCTTGCAATTGCAAAACCATCACCTCCATTGTTACCTGGACCACAAAAAATCACAAACTTATGTTGAACATCATAATTGATTTCCAGCCACTTGACGCAAACAGACGCTGCCTTTTCCATAAGATTAACAGAAGAAATTCCTCGTTTAATAGTAGTAAGATCGCAAGCTTTAATTTGGGAGGATGTAAGGATTTTCATTTTACACTTTTAGAATAACATTCAAATCTAATGAATAAAAATTTTACTAAAAGTGAAAAAATCGAAACTAATCAGTAAAAAAATCATATTTTTGCTACTTAATTAAAAAATACAACTATGGGATTTGTAAAAGAATTTAAAGAATTTGCCATAAAAGGCAATGCGCTCGATTTAGCCGTTGGGGTAATTATTGGTGGGGCGTTTGGAAAGATTGTAACAAGCGTTATTGATGACCTGATTATGCCTGTTGTGGCTGCAATTGTTGGTAAACCGGATTTTAGCAGTATCTATTTTGCAATGGGGAAAGGTTCAGAAAACATTCCTGCAGGAACTACACTTGCAAAAGCTAAAGAAATAGCGCCTGATGCAGCTATTTTTGCTTATGGAAATTTCTTGACAGTAGCAATTAATTTTATACTGTTGGCTCTAGTCGTTTTTGTGATGGTAAAAGCTATTAATAGAATGAAAAAAGCTGAAGAAGCTGCTCCAGCAGGACCATCTTCTACAGATCAGCTACTAATGGAAATCCGCGATCAGCTGAAAAACAAATAAATTTCTAAATACAAACTCCACTTTTCCAGTGGAGTTTTTTTTTGAGAAGTATTAAGGAAAATTTGAGTGTAATCAATTCACAATATCCAGTTCTATCCTGTTATTATCTTTCTTGATTTGATTTTTCAAACGATCTTCCTGCTCTTTTGCGACTTTGGATGTAGTTCCGTCTTTTCCCGTCAAAACGATTGTTGCACCACCCATTTGCATTTGTTTGATTCCTTTCGTAGGGTCATTTTCATATTCCTTGATCACTTTTTGAAATTGTTTTGAATTGATGGCAATTTCTTTAGCTTCAAAAACATTAATATTCAAATCGCCCTGAATATTTTTTATGCCTTTGAGTTCCATTTTATGAGAACCCGTTCTATCCTCTATTTTCACAATTAATCCTGGCAAACCGTGGAATTTATATGGCCCATCCTGAATGGGAATTTCCGTAGAAAACCAAGCAATCCAATGTCTTCCTGCGAAATCTGCTTCAGCCTTTTGGGTATTCCACTCGCCTATTTTTTCTTTGTCTGGTGATATTTTCCAGTTGACTTTTCGGTCATCAGAAATATTGTAAGCATCCATAGACAATCTCCTGTGAAGGTTTATTTTATAATCCGGATAAGTTTTGGTGACAGAATAGCGCACACTTCCCTTTTGCATATCGGAACGGATGTTGATCGATCCCGTTGCGGCCAACTGTTTCTCTAGATCGATTTTCATCAAAGAATCTGAATTGAAAACCGTATAGCTGTAATATTTAGAGCCTTGTTTGTTGGTGTCCAAAAACATCATTTCGGTTTTAAGATCTTCTGCATTGGTAGAATCTGGAATGAATTTGTATTCATAAATAAACCGTTTGTTTTGGGCAAAAGTCAGAATCCCTAAAAAAAGAAATAAATGAAGTAATACTTTTTTCATAGTTATAAATATTAAAAAAGCCGGCGAACCGGCTAAATTGTTGGTAATTTGATCTTCTATTTAGTAATTATTTGGATAGTACTTACATC
The DNA here is from genome assembly GCA_039595375.1 of Chryseobacterium sp. GTDB lineage: Bacteria > Bacteroidota > Bacteroidia > Flavobacteriales > Weeksellaceae > Epilithonimonas. The sequence continues at coordinate 10,103 of JBCNLQ010000018.1, read as the reverse complement.
ATTATTTCTGATAACATTCATAGAAGAAATATTGTTTGGGTCAATTTTCTGTAGATCTACTTTATCCATTTTTTTTCCATTGATAAAAACCGTTGTAACGTTAGAATTGGAAGCTATTGTGTTTCTATCAAGAACAAAATCGTTTGACTTATTAAAACTTACTTTAAATGTTCCATTACTGCGCATTTCATTATTCAATTCCCGCTGCTTTTTCTGAAGCTTTTTTTGTTCTTCCAACAATTCAGTTTGTTTCTTTTGAATCTCTTTTCTTTTTCTCTCCAATTTTTTCAGCTCCTTTGGAGACAAATTGGACTTAGCCACATCAAAAATATCATCAGAAAAATTGAAATTAAAATTGGAAGATAGATTTCTAAATTCAGACAAATCAGAAGGATCAAAACCATTAGCGACAGTTCCATCCGTAAAAGCATCTTTTCCGTAGTGCTCTTTTATCATTTTCTGGAAATCAGCTTCTGAAAAAATTTTCCCAAAGTCCTCCCCGAAGTTTTTTGCCATATTTTGAGCCAATTCCATCTGCTTTTTTGCTTCTGGCGTATTGAGTTTTGATAATGCTTCCATCGCCTTTTTCTGAGCATCTTGCGCCTTTTTTCTGAACTCGACAGAATTGTAGTACGATTCGATTTTTTCGGCTTGTTTTTCTACGTCGGAAATTTTCTTTTTAAACTCTGTCGAGTTATAATAAGCCTCTGTTTCTCTGGCCTTTTTCTCAACATCAGCAATCTTTTTTCTGAATGCTGGAGAATTGTAATAAGCCTCCGTTGCCTTTGCTTTCTTTTCCACATCTGCGATCTTCTTCTTAAACGCTGGCGAATTGTAGTATGCTTCAGTCTCTTTTGCTTTCTTTTCTATATCCTCAATTCTCTTTTTGAAAGCTGGAGAATCATACGATTTTGCAATAGTCTCTGAACTTTCCTCCAATCCTTTCAGATTATTCTTGTAATTTTCAGAATTTACAATACTCTCCATTTGGCTTGCGAGCGTTTTCATCTCATTTTCCAAAGCTTTGTATTCAGAAGATTCTTCCTTTTTGTCTTTTTTCAGTGCCGACAGCTCTTTGCCTTTGTCAGCCATTATTTTACTGATTGCAGACATTTTCAAATGATCTTCTTGCAAAGCATCTGTATAAACTCTCGCTTTCATTTGGTGTTCCGCTGCTAAACTGTCTAATTCAGAAGCATTTGGCTTAATTGTATCATTTTTAAGTTCAGTTACCGCAATTTCTATAGCTTTGTTCGTTTTCTTGATTTCCTTATTTTTGGCATTCACCATATAAGCGAAAACCATAAAAAATAAAATCGGTAGCGCAAAAAGTTTGCGTGCGTAGCTGTACTTGGTTTTGTTTTTTGTAATCATTGTTAATCTTTTTTTGAGGTTAGAGGATAAAAAAGGACTTGTTACAGGCAAAACCGAACCGGAGAAATGACTCTCCAGAAGCATCTGCGCAAATGCTTTGGTATCGGATTTCTTGACTGCTTTATTGTCCGCCAAGTATTCGTGAATAAGATTGATTTCTTTGTTGATGAAGTAAAACACAGGATTGAACCAGAAAACAGATTTTACGGTTTGAATCAGGAGTTTGTCCCAGCTGTGTTTTTGTTCAATATGAACCATCTCGTGTTTCAAAATCTGCTGTCCGACAGGAGAATTGACTTCTATCGACTGTTTCCAGAACAGATTTCGGAAGAATGAAAATGGAGCATTATTAAGATTAGTCTGATAAAATTTGATTCCCTCGATTGTTTCATTAGGGTACTGATTTTTAATGGTCTGAATTTTCAAAATCCCGACTAATAATCTGATTAAAAGAGCGACTGAAACCACTCCAATAATTGTATAAAAAACTGAATAAATAGTGATATCATAATTAATGGTTTTTAGTTGATTTTGATTAAGTTGGCTAAGCAACAGGTATAGATTTTTATCAGTCTCTATCGTAAAATAGGAAACTTTTACCAATGGCAAAATCATACTGATGATGACCAAAGAAAGAAGATAAAATCTATTGTAGTGATGAAAAGTCTTGTCCTTCAGAAATAACAGATAGTAAGCAAACATCACTGCCGAGCAGAGAATCATTTTTCCAAAATAAAGTAGTAAAGCCTCCATTATTCTTTGTTTTTAAGTTCATCTAACAGCAATTCCAAATCTTTGACACTCATTTCATTCTTCTCTACCAGAAACGAAACAGCATTGGTGTAAGAACCCTCGAAATAGTTTTTCACCAAACTTTTGATAGACCTTCCGCTGTAACTTTCTTTACTGATTAAAGGGAAATACTCATGCTGTCTCCCAAACGTCTTATGGCTAACGAAACCTTTTTCCATCAAAATTTTCAATATAGTAGAAATCGTATTGGTGTGCGGCTTTGGCTCTGGAAACAATTCTAAAACGTCTTTTAAGAATCCTTTTTCAATCTGCCAAAGATACTGCATCACTTGTTCTTCTGCCTTAGTTAACTTATTCATAATCTTTTACTTTAAAACAATCAATCTTATATCACTAAAAACTTAGTAATACAAATTTAGAATTATTTTTCATTCATACAACTATTTTTTTAGTTAAATGACGTTAAAAAAATAATAGTCTTGATTTTCAGACTGTAGATGGTGATTAAATCTAAATACCATTCACAAACTTGACTTGTAACAAAAAAGCTGTATATTTGCACCACAATATCGCGAGGTAGAGCAGTAGGTAGCTCGTCGGGCTCATAACCCGGAGGTCGCACGTTCGAGTCGTGTCCTCGCAACCAAATTAGAGAATCATATTTTGATTCTCTTTTTGTTTTATGGAAGAATTTGTCATTTACATATTATATTCCGAGAAATTTGATAAAACTTATATTGGTTTTACCTCCAATCTTCTAGAAAGATTCAAATCACATAATGAACTGGGAACAAAAGGGTATACAATTAAATTTAGACCTTGGACGGTAATCCACATAGAATTTTTCACTGAAAAGAAGCAAGCAATGAAGAGAGAGAAATTTTTAAAAAGCGGGAAAGGAAGATTATTTGTAAAATCTCTGGAAAGATAAGTGGAAGGCTCATATCCGCCAAAGGCGGACGCACGTTCGAGTCGTGTCCTCGCAAACCAAATTAGAGAATCATATTTTGATTCTCTTTTTGTTTTTCTTTCTTGATATTTCTCGCAGATTGGACAGATTATATAGATTTTTCTTTATTTAATGATTTGCCAAATCTCCAAAATCTGCGAAAATCTAGCTGTCAAATTTATGATCTAAATTTTATTTAAGATTTTATACTAAAAATAAAAACCACAAAAAACTTGACTTGTAACAAAAAAGTTGTATATTTGCACCACAATATCGCGAGGTAGAGCAGTAGGTAGCTCGTCGGGCTCATAACCCGGAGGTCGCACGTTCGAGTCGTGTCCTCGCAACCAACCAAAGAGAATCAATTTTTTGATTCTCTTTTTTATGTTGTTTACTTTTTCACAGTTTTTGATTATGAATGAGTTAACAGCTAATTTCAAATAATTAAATACCTTTGGCTATGGCAAAAATCTTAAAAATATATCCGCAGAATCCGCAAGAGAATTTAATAGACGAAGCCGTAAAAGTTCTTCAAAATGGTGGTGTTATTATTTATCCGTCTGATACGATTTACACAATTGGTTGCGATATCTATAATCATAAAGCAATGGAAAGACTTGCTCAGATCAAAGGAATCAAGATTGATAAGCATAAATTTTCTATTATTTGTAATGACTTGAGCCATCTATCAGAATTTACAAAACCTATAGAAACCTCCACTTTTCGTTTTTTAAAAAACCATCTGCCGGGCGCTTTCACTTTCATTTTAGAAGCCAACAGAAATCTCCCAACATCTTATAAAGGTCATAAAACCGTGGGAATCCGGGTGCCAGACCATATCGTTCCGCAAATGATTGTAGAAAAATTGGGTCATCCGATTGTTTCCACATCTATCCATTCTGACGATGAAATTTTGGAATATTCTACCGATCCAGAATTGATTGCCGAGAAATATGATAAACTGGTAGATTTGGTTATAGATTCTGGATATGGTGATAATACTGCTTCCACAATTGTTGATTTGACTTCTGGCGAACCGGAAATTCTTCGACAAGGGAAAGGGAAAATCTAGTTGATGATTATCAGTTAATAGTTGATACATTTCAATTCAACGAAAAACTTAAAATGAACATCAACTAACTATTATAAACGAATAACGAAAATATGAAATTCATAACATCGCCAGCCAAATTGATGAACATCGAGAATTCGACAGAATTTTTGAAAAATACAACACCAAAATTCATTAAAGATTCTGAATTCATCCATTCTTTTTTGAAGGAAAAATCTCCAAAATACCTTTCTGAGCTGATGGAAATATCGACCAAACTGGCAGACGAAAACTGGGAACGTAACCAGAAATGGACAACGAAACCAAGTGCTAAAAATTCTGCACCTGCGATGTTTGCTTTCACTGGCGAAGTGTATCGTGGTCTTGATGCAAAAACTCTGGATGAAAAAGCGGTAAAATTTCTTGAGAAAAATTACAGAATTTTGTCTGGACTTTACGGTATTTTGAAACCATCTGACAAAGTGATGCTTTACCGTCTGGAACTGGGACGTCCTTTTCAATTTGATTCTTATAAAAATCTTTATGAGTTTTGGACAGAAAAAGTAACCGAACAACTGAACTCTGAATTGAAAAAAGGCGAATTACTCGTGAATCTTGCGAGTAACGAATATTTCAAAGTCATTGACAGAAAAAAACTGAAGTCAAAAGTGATTGATTTCGACTTCAAACAAATACAGCCTGACGGAAAATTAAAAACGATTGTGGTTTATACGAAACACGCTCGTGGATTGGTTTTGCGCTATTGTGCAGAAAATCAGGTTCAGACATTAGATGCGTTGAAGGCGTTCAATTATGAGAATTATTTGATTGATGAAAAGCTTTCCACAGATACTCAATTGGTTTTCAAAAGATAAGATGACGATTTCTGACCTTAAAATTCTTTTTCAAAACGAACTCTCTGAGCTTTATTCACCATCAGAAATAGACGAATTGTTCTCTATTTTTTGTAAACATCATTTGGAATTAAATAAAGTTGAAGTACGGATTAATCATAACAAAGTTCTATCTGAGAGTGATTCAAATCAATTTTCACAAGCTATTTCTGAATTAAAAACCGGGAAACCATTTCAACAGATTCTCGGTGAAACGGAATTTTTTGGAATGAAATTCTTCGTCAATGAACATGTTTTGATTCCAAGACCTGAAACAGAAGAATTATTGGAATTAGCGATTGGAAAAATAGTTGACGGTTTTCAGTTGTCAGTTGATAGAGTTAAAAATGAAAAAAACCGTCAACCATCTACCATCAACCATCAACTTAAGATTCTGGATATCGGAACTGGTAGCGGGGTTATTCCGATTGTGTTGAAGAAACATTTTCCGGATGCGGAGGTTTCTGCCATTGATATTTCTGGCAATGCTTTGAAAATTGCGGTGAGAAATGCTGAAATTCATAACACCGAAATTAACTTTATTCAGAAGGATTATCTGAATGAAGAACTGGACGAAGTTTATGACATCATCATCAGTAATCCGCCTTATATCGGGATGGAAGAAAATATTGAAATTGAAGATTCTGTGAAAGCTTTTGAACCGAATTTGGCACTCTTCTCTCCTACTTCTGACGCTCTAATTTTTTATCGGAAAATCGCACAAGATTCTTTACTTCATCTTTCTGAAAATGGAATGATCTTTTTGGAAATCAATCAGAAATTGGGACCGGAAACATTAGAATTGTTTAGTCAAAATTTTTCTGAAGCCTTGCTTTTGAAAGATATTTCTGCAAATGACAGGATAATTTATGTCCGGAAATAGAATTGTGAAATATATTTTTCCCATATTATTATTAATGATTTCCTGTGAAGATAAGGACAAGATTTCTATTTTAGAATTCAAATCTTGCAAAGTTTCTTATCCTATCTATGCTAAAGGAGAAAAAATACTTTATCCTGGACACTCAATCACAAACGAATGGGAATTAGAATCAGCAAAAAATGATCTTGCTCTGTGTCTCTGTGAAAAATACTTATTGAAACAAGATTTTGAAACTAAACAAAAGATCTTAGAGTTGTACCGAGAAGATAAAACATATTATCAACACGGTTTTCCAAAAGACTTAGACTTTTATAGTATCCTTAAAAACAGGAAAGAGATTTTCTATAGTAAAATATTAATCGATTGAAAAGAAACACGAAACCTCAGCATAGCCCCGATGGGAACGGCATCCTTTTTTGAAAAAAAAGATATAGTGGACAGCGGGCCACTACTTTCTAAAAAAACTGATACTGTGACGCTCAAAAAGGTATTTCCAGATCACGGTATCAGCTTCAATTATTATTTTATTATGCGGAGTTTCTACTTGCGTTGATGTTACCGAATAGCGATCTCATCACCAATTTCTCGTAGGCTTCCCGGTTGCCATCACCTTTTTGAATTTTGATCAATGCATATTGTTGGATGCTCAGTAATGGTAATACAATTTTCTCACGGATTCTGATTGATTTTCTGTTGATGGGTTCTTCCTGCATTAGAATATTATATCCTGTGAGCTCCAGCATCATTTCTTTGGACAAGGAAAACTCAGCAAACAAGATATTCCAGAATTCCCCAAACTTTTCGTTGTTTCTCATATAGTAAGTTAGTGGGAAGTAAGTCTTGTTCATGCTCATCATCGAGTTCAAAACGAGGGTTTTGAAGAAATCAGAACCTTTGTAAAGTGCCTTGATCTCATCAAATCTACCTTCTTCTTTCAAAGCTTTCAAAGCGGAGCCAAAGCCGAAAAACCCTGGAACGTTCTGACGCAGCTGAGCCCAGGATCCTACAAAAGGTATTGCTCGCAGATCTTCGAACTTGAGTTCTGAACCTGCTCCACGTTTGCTTGGGCGACTTCCGATGTTGGTTCTACCGTAGTATTCTAATGTACTCATTTCCTGCAAATAGGGAACAAATCTTGGATGTGCTTTCAACTCAGAATATTTTTTGTAGCTGATATCTGCTAATTCCGAAATTAATTTTCTTTCAGTGATGTTCAAATCTTTTTTATTACTTTTGAAGACATCATTCTCAATACCAGCTGTGAGCAACTGTTCGAAGTTGAACTTTGCTTGATCCTTATTTCCAAAAACACTTGTTATTGTTTGTCCTTGGATAGTCAATTCGATTTGATTATTGGCAATGGTTTTTCCTTGTGATGCGTAGAAATCGTGTGTTTTTCCGCCACCTCTTGCCGGCGGTCCTCCTCTACCGTCGAAGAATACAACCTTGATGTCGTTATCTTCTGAGATTTTGGTCAATTTTTCTTTTGAAGTATAGATTTGCCAGTTTGCTTTCAGATAGCCACCATCTTTGGTTCCGTCTGAGAAACCAAGCATAATGATTTGTTTATTATTTCTTTTCGCCAGATGTTTTTTATAGATTGGATGGCTGTATAAAGTTTTCATGACTTCTTCAGATTTGTCGAGACCTTCCATCGTTTCAAAAAGCGGAACGATATCAATGTTGATGTCTTCATCGGCATATCCGCATAGTTTCATCATTGCATAAACATTCATCACATCTTTTACCTCATCAGAATTGGAAATGATATAACGGTGCATCCCGCGTTCGCCATTGAGCTCCTGAATAGTTCTGATATTGTAAACGCTTTTCAATGTTTCGCAAGTCATTTCATCTTCAAAATCCTGAGGATCTAAAATCTGGTTAGAATCTATCAGCAGTTGTACTTTCTCATCATCCGTTCTCTCTTTCAAATTGCCGTCAATTAATTTTTTGAATATATTATCAATCACATTTTGATGAATCCTACTATCCTGGCGGATGTCCAAAGTCGCAAAGTGTGTTCCAAAAATCCTAACACGATCTCGGAAATCATCCAAAACATCGAAGAATAAACCGTTGTGTTCTTCTTTCAATATCTTTTCTGCCTTGTCCAATTCTGCAATGATTTCATTCGCAGAGATTTTTGAGTTTTCTTGGAAGATAGAGTCATAAATCCTTTGACTTACGGCTTTTAAAATATCAGAAACACCACGGAAACTCAATCTTCTTCTTACAATTTTAAGATGCCCGTAATAATCTTTCAATATAGAAATCCTTAATTCCTCTGCAACTTTCATAGTGATATCTGCCGTTACAAAGGGATTTCCGTCGCGATCACCTCCTGGCCAAAAACCTAATTGGATAATGTCCGGACTCGGAGTAAAATTAGAAGTTCCGTAAACTTGTTTGATTTTTCTGTAAAGCTCACCAATACTTTGATAATAGACGTATCGCAGATAATAAATGATGCTCATTGCCTCGTCCAAAGGCGTTGGTTTTTCTTTATTCACGAAAGGTGTTTTCCCCAACTGCTGAAGCAAAGTATCGATCTGCGTCACGGAATCATTGATAATTGCGTCTCTCAAATCGTGGATGATTCTCTGCACCGCATTCGGATAAAACTGCGTAGGATGCGCTGTAAACACAATCTTAATTCCAAAGTCATCCATCTTTTTTCGAATCGCCGTCAAGTGATGTTCCTGATTGGCTCTGTCATAGAGATTTTTAACTGTTCCAGAATCGGTTTCGGAATGTAGTTGCTGGAAAGCGGCGTCTTCTATACTGTCAAACAAGACAACTTGCCTTTCTATATACTGTATAATTTTGAAGAGCAGCTCCAGCTTCTGATCTTCCGTTTGTAATTCGGTATGTTTCTGGAAAAACTCTTCCACTATTTCCTCCGGAGATTTCCCGACATTATATCCATCTTTGCTTTCTTCATAAAGAAAAGGAAGTAACATACCAATGTTGGTCATTTTATCATAAGGCAAACTCATGAAGAGAGAGTTGTAGATTTGAAACTTATTCTCTACAATTTGCCTGAATTTTTCAATTTTCTGATCGTTTAGCATCTAACAAAAATAAGAGATAAATTATAAAATCAACCTTTGCAAATGTTATTTTTATTGTAAATTTAATTCGAGGATCTTTTGCAAAATTCGCATAATCTTTGTACCAAATCTTTCCACTTCATCCTTTCCGATTCCGTTCACAGTTTCCAGGTCTTGCAGATTACCCGGTAAATTTCGAGCAATCGACATCAGTTGAAAGTTTTTTAACATCGTATAACTGGGTACATTCAAACTTTCAGCCCTTGTATCTCGCCATTCTTTAAGTTTCCGGTAGATCATCAATTGCACTTCCGAAGATTGTTCAATGATATTCAGATTTTCACTAACGGCGATGTTATCTTTAGGATTATACTTATGATATTGCTTGATAAACCGTCTCCTTTTTCCAGTTGTGTACGAATAATTAGGCTTCTCGATATAATTTTCTATAGCGTTGTAAAAAATAAGAACCGACCAATAGTTGATTTCAGCTTTTACGAGTTGCGAATCTATTTTTAAAATCTCACAACGTCTGACAAAATCACATATCAGTTTTTCATCGGTTGCTTGAAATTCCTCAGAGATTCTTATTTGAAAAATTTTAACTTCCATGATATAATTCTAAGTCCAAAAAGCTCAGCAAGAATCTACTCACTGAGCCGATGGATTCTCAACAACTATTTGCCTCCCAAAAGCACAAGTTCTTCAATTTTTATTTCTGTTATAAATCGTTTTGTCCCATCTTTATCATCAAAAGAACGGTAAGTCAGTTTTCCTTCGACTGCAATTTCTTTACCTTTCGGAACATATTTTTCCAGAATATCCACAACTTTTCCAAATGCTACCAAGTTGTGCCATTGCGTTTCTTCCACTTTTTCACCTGCCGAATTTGTGTAATAGTCGTTGGTTGCAAGGGTGACGGTTGCTCTCTTGTTTCCATTTTCGAAGTTGAAAATTTCTACTTCTCTTCCTGTGTGACCAATCAATGTTACTTTGTTTCTTAAAGACATAATATTAAAATTTTTGAATTAAACTTTTAAAACCAAGTCGTGTTCGTCTTTCGCTTGATTTTCTGTTGCAAAGTTTCATCAAAAAGAAAACTCGATTCGGTAGAAAAGTATTTATATCCGTTTGTAATCGTTTTTAA
>JBCNLQ010000017.1:0-68495 GCA_039595375.1 Chryseobacterium sp. | reverse complement strand
AACGAATCTACTTGGGGTGTAACCAATAATGCACTCTATTTATGGGCATGGTCGTATGACTCAAATGATGCCAACAGCGTGGATTGTCCTAGCAACGGAGCTTGGACAGCATCCAGCGAAAGTAACAAACTTACCTACAATTCTGGTAATGACACTTATTCAATAAGCTTCGTTCCAAAAACCTTCTACAACAGAACAGGAATTGGCAAAATTGGGTTTTTGCTTAAGACCAAAACAGGGAACGGGCAGTCTCAGGATATTTATTCTGAGGTAGGTAAATTCCAGTTTGTCAATACAACGCCTAAAAACGGCTCAATCAACTTTACGACTTCAGGAAGCAACTTCCCTATTTCTTACAGCACATCTTTACCTGCCAATTTTGTGGTAAAAGCCAATGGAAATACGATATACACTGCGAATAATGTTTCATCGATGTTCACAGTTTACAATGTTACCACAGACAGTCAAATGGAATTGACAGCAACAAGCGTTGCGGATGGCACAGTACAAATTTCAAAATTCAGTATCTCTCCAACTCCTACAACGCAAAGCGCAGCAATTCCTTCTTACATGAGACAGGGGATTTCCTACGATCCGAATGATCCTACAAAGGTTGGATTGGCTCTTTACGCACCGTTCAAAAGTTACGTTCACGTTATTGGAAGTTTCAACAATTGGCAGATTTCTTCTAACTATTTAATGAAAAGAGACACTAATAATACAAATCTTTATTGGATAGAAATCACGGGACTGACACCTCAGCAAGTATATACTTTTCAATACAGAACAAGTGATGGGGTGAAAGTAGCAGACCCATACTCTACTTTGGTTCTTTCTCCTGATGATGATCCATATATCACTGCTTCTACATATCCTAATCTGCCTGCGTATCCTGCTGGACAACAGTTTGATGTTTCTGTAATCCAAACAGCTAAGCCTGCATACAACTGGACTGTTGCTAATTTCCAAAAGCCCGCTAAACAAAATTTAATTGTTTACGAAGCGTTGGTGAGAGATTTTACAGAAGGAAAGAACTGGCAAGCAATGATTGACAAAATCCCTTACATCAAAGGATTAAATGTTAATGCAATAGAATTGATGCCTGTAATGGAATTTGATGGAAACAATTCTTGGGGATACAACCCTGGATTTCATTTAGCCTTAGACAAAGCCTATGGAACACCAGAAAAATTCAAAGAATTCATCGATAAATGTCACCAGAACGGTATCGCTGTCATTTTGGATATTGCTTTGAATCACGCTACTGGGAGATCTCCACTAGAAAGACTTTGGTCCACAAGTACTGATGGCGGTTATGGAGGCGTTGCATCAAACAATCCATATTTCAATCAATTGCCAAGACACGCGTATAATGTTTTTTATGACTTCAACCATTCAAAAGCTGAAACAAGATACTATGTGAACAGAGTTTTGGAACAATGGATCTCAGAATACAAAATAGACGGATTCCGTTGGGACCTAACCAAAGGTTTTACTCAAAATTGTACAGCATCAGACGAAGCTTGTACGGGCGCTTACCAACAAGACCGTGTTGATGTTTTGAAATTATATTCAGACTACCAATGGGCTCAAGATCCTTCATCTTATATCATTTTTGAGCATTTGGGAACAGATGCAGAGGAGCAGCAATGGGCCAATTACAGAATCAACGAAGGAAAAGGTGTAATGATGTGGGATAACATAATCGGTCCATTCGGTCAGACCACAATGGGTTACGATTCCAACAGCAACTTGAACAGGCTTGATTTTGAAAATCACGGTTTTACAGACAGAAGAAATGTCTCTTACGGCGAAAGCCACGACGAGGAACGCTTGATGTTTAAAAACTTAAACTATGGTAATGTTAATGGATCATACAGTGTAAAAGACCTTAACACAGCACTGGAAAGACAAAAAGCATTTGGCGCAATATTCTTCACAGTTCCTGGTCCAAAAATGATCTGGCAATTTGGAGAATTAGGTTACGAATTCAGTATCAACAGATGTGAAAACGGAACAATCAGCAACGATTGCAGATTATCTCCAAAACCTGTGGCATTCACTTTAGGCTATGACACCAATGCCAATAGAAAAGCAGTCTATGACACTTGGTCAAAAATCTTAGCTGTAAGATTATCAAGCCAGGTTTTTGATACAAAAACTTTTACAGTAGAATCTGGTAATTTATTACCAAGAATCTATGTTTGGAACGATGCATTGCCATCAAACTCTTTGAAAAATGTAGTAGTAGTAGCCAACTTTACGACAACCGCTCAAACAGTAACACCAAATTTCCCTTATGCCGGAAATTGGTATAACCTGATGGATAATTCTTCTATGAACGCTAACGGTTCTACAACAGTTGTGCTTCAGCCAGGAGAATTCAGAATCTATGGAAACCAAACCGCTTTAGCGACTGACGAGACAAAGATTGATGCCAATAAAACATCATTACAAATCGTTCAGAATCCTGCAACAGACGGATTATTGAAAATCAGATACAACAAAGCGAGAAACGGACAAATCAACATCTATGACCTTAACGGTAAACTGGTAAAATCTTTCGTACTGAAATCCGCAAAAGGAGACGAAACATTCTCTGTGAACGGAATCGGAACAGGAAATTACTTAGTACAATTGAAGTCTGAAGAAGGTTTGGCAGTTTCTAAACTGATCATCAAATAAGACAAAATAAGTTCAGATAAAAATGAAATCGCCTCAAATATTTGAGGCGATTTTTATTTTCTACTTTTCCGCAAGTTCTTTCAACTTTCCGAGACCTTCGGAGAACGATTTGTTCATCTGCCAATTCATCAGCGGTTTAAGTGGTTTGTGCATTGTTTCTATTTCATAGTCCAATGTCCAGGTCACTTTAGTTCCGGAACCTTCCTGCGCAAGAATCAAATCCGAGGTCGCCCTGTCATTCATAGGTTTGATAAAATGCATTTCAGAAGAAACCTTTTCCATCGGAACAATAGAAGTAATAGTTTGCTCGCCTTCTCCCACTTTGTCATTCCCAACCCAGTGATAACTGTCTCCCACTTGTCCACTTGTTCCTTTATAAGTGAGAATCATATTCGGATCATAGTGCGCCCAGGGATTCCAGGTATTGAAAGCCTTCAAAGAGTTAGTGTGCGACCATATTTTATCTTTTGGCGCATTAATAACAAGCGACTGCTCGTTATGACATTTGCTGTCAAAAAATAACATTGCAATCACAGAATAAGCGATGATTATTCCCACAATGATGCTGATAATTTTTAAAATTTTCTTCATAATAAGTTAGTTTTAAGTTCATGACAAATCTATAAAGAAATCGGATTCAAAAAATTTTCCTATGTTAATAATTAATTTTTCTCTATTCACTATTGCTAATTTGGGCGCCTTTATCCGCCTTCCGTTCCCGCTTTTTTCTGACATTGCTAAAGAAGGTGAGCCAATCGATAGAACTTTTTAGCAATCGCAATGTCAGAAAAAGAGCTTCACTCAAGTCGGGGCGCAATTTTGTCACACTTTCGGCATTCGGAACTAAATTTGAGACGTCTTAATCTCAATAAAAGAGTTGTCAAAATAGCATCAACCATTAACTATCAACTATCAACTATCAACTATCAACAAAATTATGAATCCACTTTTAGAAAAATTCAAAACAAAATATACCTCATCACCTTTCACAGATATCAAAGAAGAGCATTATCTACCGGCGTTTCAGGAACTCATAAAAACTTCTGAAAAAGAAATTGATGAAATCACCAACAATCCCGAAGCTCCAACTTTCGAAAATACGATTGAAGCAATGGCTTTCTCCGGCGAACAACTTGACAGAGTTTCGAATATTTTCTTCAATTTAAATTCGGCAGAAACCAATGATGAGATTCAGAAAATCGCTCAGGATGTTTCGCCACTTTTGACGGAATTTTCATCCAAAATTTCTCAAAACGAAAAATTATTCGAAAGAATCAAAAACGTTTACGACCAAAAAGAAACTTTATCGATGAACGAAGAACAGGAAATGTTACTCAATGAAACGTACAAAGGTTTTGTAAGAAGTGGTGCTTTGCTGAATGAAGAAGACAAAAAGAAATTGGAAAAAATCAATATGGATTTGTCCATCAAATCGCTTCAATTCGGACAAAATGCTTTGGCATCGACCAACGCTTATTTCAAACATATTACAGACAAAGACCAATTGAAAGGAATTCCGGAAGCCATTCTTCAGCAGTATGAAGAAGATGCGAAAGATAGAGGCTTGGAAGGCTATGTGATTACTTTGCAATATCCGAGTTATCTTCCAGCAATGACTTATGTCGAAAATCGTGAGCTGAGAAAAGAATTGGCTTTGGCAAACGGAAAAAAATCCTTTGATGGTGGCGAATTCGACAATCAGAATTTGATTAAAGAAATTGTAAAACTTCGTCAAGAAAAAGCAGAATTATTGGGTTATAAAAACTATGCTGATTTTGTTCTGGAAGAAAGAATGGCAAAATCTCCCGAAAAAGTTTTTGAATTTCTGAACGAACTTTTGGAAAAAGCGACACCTTACGCCAAAAAAGAAATCAAAGAACTGAAATCACTTGCAAAAGCCGACGAAATTGATGACATCCAAAGTTATGACCACTCTTTTTATGCTGAGAAATTAAGAAAACAAAAATTCGATATCGATGATGAAGAACTGAAACCTTATTTCCAACTGGAAAAAGTTCAGGAAGCCGTTTTCGGATTAGCCGGAAAATTGTTTGGATTAGAGTTTAAAGAAATTACGAATGTCCAAAAATACCACAACGATGTGAGAACCTATGAAGTATTAAAGGTTGGAAGTTGGAAGCTGGATGATAGCAATTCACAAGAATCTTCCGACATCCAGCATCCGAATTCCAACTATAAAGCATTACTTTATGTCGATTATCATCCGAGAAAGGGGAAACGTGCTGGCGCTTGGATGACGAGTTATAAAAATCAATATAAAAAAGATGGCGAAAATTCTCGACCACATATTTCGGTCGTTTGCAACTTCACAAAACCTACGAAAGACACACCGAGCCTGTTGACTTTTCAGGAAGTGACAACGTTGTTTCACGAGTTCGGACACGCACTTCACGGGATTCTCGCAGACACACAATATCCAAATCTTTCTGGTACTGCGGTCAAATGGGATTTTGTAGAATTGCCTTCTCAATTTCTGGAAAACTATTGCTATGAACCAGAATTTCTGAAAACTTTCGCCAAACATTACCAAACTGGAGAAGTCCTCCCAACAGAAAAAATCGAGAAATTATCCCAAAGCAAATCTTTTATGGAAGGTTATCAAACCTTGAGACAGCTTGGCTTCGGATTGTTGGATATGGCTTACCACACAGATGTTAGAGGATTTGAGAATAACAGTGTGAAAGCATTTGAAGTCGAGAAAACTGCAGCAACTAATCTGTATCCAAGCAATCCTGAAACTGCGGCAAGTCCAAGTTTCTCGCATATCTTCCAAGGCGGCTATTCTGCGGGTTATTATTCTTACAAATGGGCCGAAGTTTTGGATGCAGATGCTTTCCAGTATTTCAAAGAAAACGGCATTTTCAATCCGGAAATTGCGGCGAAATATAAAATTCTTTTGTCTTCCGGCGGCACCAAAAATCCTATGGAATTGTACAAAAACTTCCGAGGCAGAGAGCCAAAGGTTGAGAGTTTGTTGAAGAGAGCTTTTGGAGAATAACTGTAAGCCAAGAGATACAAGAATCGAATTTTTAGATTATTTTCTTGATTTTTGTATCTCTTGTTAACATCGAATCGCACGCAGCCCGGCTTGAGCGAAAACCCTTTTTACGCAACGAAGTGGAGTGAAAAGATTGGTAGCGGGAGACGGATTAAGCCGCCCAAAAAATTTAATATAATTTAAAACTGTGAATTGTCCTTGCTGTTCCGGAAAATCCTACGAAGATTGTTGCCAGCCTTATCATCTGAAAAAGAAATTCCCGCCAACGGCGGAAGCCTTGATGCGTTCTCGCTTTTCAGCTTTTGCTATCCCAAACGGCGACTATCTTTGGGAAACGACTTCTCCTAACAAAAGGCAATTCCATCCCAAAAAAGATTTGCAGGAATGGGGTGAAATCAATGACTGGACGAAGCTGGAAATTGTTGAGAAACCTTCAACTAATAAAGTAGAGTTCAAGGCTTTTTATAATGATGAAGAAGGAAATCCGCAAGTTCACCACGAGTTGTCACAATTCAAACTGATTCAGAATCGATGGTTTTATGTGAGTGGCGAATTTCTGGATTAAATAATCAAAATCATTTCCCCAATCCTAAAGGGAGTGATTTTGATAAACCATTTAAGAAATTTCTCCCTTTAGGGTTGGGGCAAAAAATTTCTTTAGAATTACAATCCTTTTTTCTTCTTCTGTCTCAAAACGTAGAGATACAAACTTTCCACTTTTGCTCTTGCCCAAGGCGTTTTGCGGAGAAATTTGAGAGAGGAACTCACACTTGGATTTTCGCCGGTAAAACATTTGATGTTGATTTGTTTTCCCAATTCGCCGTAACCTTTGTAATATTCCAGCAATTCTTCCAGAATCGTGTCCAATCTTTTTCCATGCAAAGGATCTTTCGGTGTGTTTTCCATTTTGTAAAATTATTGATTTTCTGTAAACCACAAAAGTCACAAAGTTTTATCAAATTTCTTTTGTGACTTTTGTGGCTAAAAACAATCTTATTTTGCCTTAATTCATATATTTGATTAAAATAAAAATATGAAATCTATAGCAATTTCTTTACTATTACTTTCAACAATGTCATACGCACAAGACTTTGCCAATTTTGGCAAATATGAAAAACAAAACCAACAGGTTATTTCTCAAAATATTGCTCCAAATTCTGTTTTGATGGGCGATTCTATCACAGAAGGTTGGTTCTCTACAGACCCGGGATTTTTTACTAAAAATAATTTTGTTGGACGAGGAATTAGCGGACAAGTGACTTCGCAAATGCTTTTGAGATTCCGGGAAGATGTGATTAAACTGAAGCCAAAACGCGTCATTATCCTTGCCGGAACCAATGATATTGCGGAAAATCAAGGTCCGATTTCTTTGGATAAAGTTTTCGGAAATATTGTTTCTATGGCAGAACTGGCAAAAGCGAATAACATCACAGTGGTGCTTTGTTCTGTTCTTCCTGCTTCCGATTTTCCTTGGAGAAAAGATATGCAGCCTGCCGATAAAGTGATTGCGCTGAACAAAATGATAAAAAATTACGCTCAGCAAAACAAAATCACTTATGTAGATTATCATTCAGTTTTAAAAGATGAAAAAAATGGTTTGCCAAAAGACATTGCTGAGGACGGTATCCATCCGACAAAATTGGGTTACGAAAAAATGGAAACCATCCTGATGAAGCATTTGAAATAATGAGTTTAGACGAACTAAAATATCCGGTCGGAAAATTCATCAAACCAGAATTGATTACCAAAGAAATCATCGATTCTGCGATTTCTGACATTGAAAACTTTCCCAGTCTTGTTAAAACAGAAATCCAAAACCTCACCGAAGAAGACCTGCAGTTAAGATACAGACCGGAAGGTTGGACGATTTCTCAGGTTATTCATCATTGCGCCGATAGTCATATCAATAGTTATATGAGATTTAAACTCGCATTGACGGAAAATGTTCCCACAATTAAACATTACGAAGAAGGTCTTTGGGCAGAATTGTCGGACAATCAATTGTCGCCTATGGTTTCGTTGCAACTTCTGGAAGCTTTGCACGCAAGATGGGTTTATCTTTTAAAAAGTCTTTCTGAAGAAGATTTGAACAAAGAATTCATTCATCCGGAACAATCGGAAAAGATTTCGCTCAAAGAAAATATTTTGGTTTACAGTTGGCATTGTCGGCATCATTTGGCGCATATAAAGCAAGCTAAAGAGTTGAGATTTTGATTTAATCTAATGGAAACAAAATACATTAAATACAGCTATAAAAAATACACAATCATTTTGTTTGTCGCATTTTTACTGGCTTTGATTATTCCGAGAGTTGTTCATTCACTGAGATATTCTGAATTAAGTATTCTTTGGCAAATCGGATTGACCGCAACTATGATTTTACACGGATTATCAATTACCTTTTCATTCATTAATTCTTTATTCACTTTATTAGAATTTCGTGAAACCAAAAAATGGAATTTTCTTTGGTTAATGTTAAGTCTTGTGCCCTTATTATATTGGAGCTATTGGTTAATATTTATCGCCATCAGTCCACCGAATGAATAATGATTCATAAATTCTAATGTTCTCTCCGAAAAGTGTACTTTTAGGCAAAATTTTTTCAGTGATGATTTACGGAATCGACCAGTTTAAATATCAGGATGTTTTAGAGATTTTACAAAATCCTTCCAAAGCAAAACTCAATCAACAATCAAAAGACCAAATCATACGGTCACAACAGAATGTCAGAAAAATCGTAGCATCTGACAGAACGGTTTATGGCATCAACACAGGATTTGGACCACTTTGCGATGTTAAAATTTCGGAAGAGGAAACAGCGCAGCTTCAGCACAATCTGATTATTTCTCACGCCGTCGGTGTCGGAAAACCGATTCATAAAGACATTTCCAAAATAATGATGATTTCCAAAATCCACGCTTTGTCAAGAGGATTTTCGGGTGTTTCTTTAGATGTTATCGAGCGATTGATTCTGATGTTGGAATTGGACATTATTCCCGTTGTTCCAGAACAAGGTTCTGTTGGTGCTTCGGGCGATCTGGCGCCGTTGGCACATTTGGTTTTACCGTTGTTAGGCCTGGGGCAGGTTTGGGAAAATGACGAAATCAAGGCCACTTCCGACGTTTTGGAAAAACATAACATTCAACCTTTGAAACTCGGCCCAAAAGAAGGTTTAGGATTGATTAACGGAACACAATTTATTCTGGCTCACGCCATTACAGGTTTGGCAAAATTCGAATACCTTTTGGATTTGGCAGATTTGACTGCAGCAATGAGTCTAGAAGCTTACCGCGGTTCGTCTAGTCCGTTCAAGAAAGAATTACACGAGATTCGCCCATTCGATGGAAGCAGAAAAGTCGCAGAAAGAATGCGAAATTTCCTCAAAGATTCTGATAATCTGAAATCCCACGAATTCTGCGACAGAGTTCAAGACCCGTATTCTATGCGATGTGTTCCGCAGGTTCACGGCGCAAGCAGAAATGCCTTTGAACATCTGAAGCAAATGGCGGAAACTGAACTGAACTCTGTGACGGACAATCCAATTGTTCTAAGCGCAGAAGAATCCATTTCCGGCGGTAATTTCCACGGTCAGTTGATGGCTTTGCCTTTGGATTACGCTTCGCTGGCAGCCGCAGAATTGGGAAATATTTCTGACAGAAGAAGTTATCTTTTACTAGAGGGAAAATACGGCTTACCGAAATTATTAGTAGAAAGTTCCGGCTTAAACTCCGGCTTTATGATTCCTCAATATACGAGTGCAGCTTTGGTTACGGAAAACAAAACATTATGTTTTCCGGCATCGGCAGATTCTATACCGACAAGTCTCGGACAAGAAGACCACGTTTCTATGGGCAGTATTTCTGGCAGAAAATTTAATCAGATTTTGGGGAATTTGGAAAATATTCTCGCTATTGAATTAATGTTCGCCGCTCAAGGTCTGGAATTCCGACGACCAGCAAAATGCTCCGAAATTATTGAGAAAAATTATGAATTGATTCGTTCCGTTGTCCCAAAACTGGAAGACGATAGATTGATTGGTGAAGATATTTTGAAGATTGCGGAGTTGATTAGAGAGAGAAAATTGGTGGTGAATTAATGATTGAATTATATGAAAAATATAATATTTCTAATTGCTATTTTTACTGTAATTTTTGGTTATGCACAAACTAAAACTGAAAAGGTAAAAGAACTAATTTCTTTAAGTGGAACTTTTACATTATCAAAAAAAATTGAAAATGAATTAATTTCTAGATATAAAAAACAATACAACAATGTTCCAGATTCCGTTTGGAAATCTATTGAACCTCAAATAAATATTGACGAACTAATAAATGAGGTTGCAAATATTTATGGAAGTAAATTTACTGACAAAGAAATTGACCAACTAATAATTTTTTATAAGTCTGATTTAGGGAAAAAATTGATTGAGTATTCTCCAAATATTATGACGGAAATCCAAAGTGCTTCCAGTAATTGGGCAAAGAAAGTTCATAATATAATCAACGATGATTTACAAAGAAAAGGATACTTACAACCTCCTCCTCCACCATCATCAAATCCACCTGCACCAATGATTCAAAAATAATAATTTGATGAAGACCATCCGTACAACCTCAGAAAACCCAGACTTCCAAAAATTAGTAAAACAATTAGACGCTTACCTTGCTGTGATGGACGGTGATGAACACGACTTCTATCATCAATATAACAAAATTGATATGCTGAAAAATTGCGTTGTGATTTTTGATAACGATGAAGCGGTGGCTTGTGGCGCCATCAAAGAATTGGATTCAGAATCGATGGAAGTCAAAAGAATGTTCACACTTCCCGAGAAACGTGGACAAGGTTTAGCTTCAAAAATTTTAAATGAGTTGGAAACTTGGGCAAAAGAATTGGGTTACGAAAAAACAATTCTGGAAACCGGAAAAAGACAAACTGAAGCCGTTGAACTTTATAACAAATGTGGGTACAAAGTTATTCCTAATTACGGACAATATGCAGGAATAGATAACAGTGTTTGTTTTCAAAAAGAACTATAAAATATTTTTCTCGCTGATTTTACAGATTTACCGAATAACAATATAAAATTAAATCTGCACGATTTGCTTAATCTGCGACAAATTATTATAATTACTTCCCAAACTGATAATCCAAGGGCAACATTTTAGAAACATTCTGGTTAGAAAAAGAATCTTCCAAAATCAATAAATCTGGGTCAGAAATATTGCCCTCTGGAAAAACTTCAAACTCCAAACCTTCTGGATGAACAATCGAAGATTGTGTGGAAAAAGTTGTAGTTTTTACCAATTCTCCTTTTTTGATTTCGTAATAATATTTCTGATAGTTTATTTGAAGCAAATCTTCGAAATTCAAAAATAATCTGCCATCTTTTCGCTTGGTAAAGTCTGATTCTTGCAATTTTGTTTTTAGAATTACCATCACAAACTCAGGATTTTTACTTTTTTTTTGAGCAATAGCTTCCAACTCATCAGTCCAAGGAATATTTGAAATTTTCTGAGCTTTCGTAATTTCGAAATGGTCTTGAAGTTTTTGCAATTCGGCTTCGGTTGGATAAGATGGATTTTTAATTCGACGCGCGTGATTGACGATATAACCTTCTTTCTCCAGATCCATATTATAAAGGCTTCGCAGAAAATGCATCACGCTACCTTTGTAAGCATTCATTCGGTTTAGTACAATCGCTTTTTTGTTGCTGTTTTCTTTAAAAAAAGAAGTACCGAGATAACTCGTCGTTTTCTTTCTAAAATCTGCTTCAAAATTAATAAGGTTGTATTGGATGGTATAGCCTAATTTCTTATTCTCTATCACCAAAGTCTGAGGTGCTTTGACTTTCAGAAATTGATTCTTTTTATCGTAAGAAAATTGGAGCGTCCGTTGATTTTTTATAGAAACCCCTTCTCTATCAAGTCCAATAAATCTATCCAGAAAGTAATTGATAAAATCTTTGTAAGCCTTCTCTGTGTAAGGAATGATGACAACTTCCTCAATCTCTTTTACCGGATTTATAAACACTTTGACCGACTTTCCGATAGCTTGATTAAGAGGAAAAATACTTGTTTCGTAATTATCTTTTTGGAAAATAAGATTGCCGCTTTTCTGTCCCTGAATATCCAGTTGAAAGGTTCCATCAATGATTGAGATAGTAGAAATCTTAGTTCCGTCCAGATAGATATTGACGTCCGAAACTGCATTTCCATTTTCAGATTGGATTTTTCCCGATATAATCTGCGAAAAACACTTGCTGACAAATCCCACAAGAATGTAAAACAGTAAAATTCTTTTCATTAAAACAATATTACTAATTTTTTAGTTATAAAATCAACGTTTTAGTTAAGTCATCATCATTTATCCAATTTTGAAAGAAGTCATACTCAAAGAACCGCCAATCAATTCATCGTTGAATAGTGATAATTCTTCCGACTGCTCTTTCAATCCAAGATTGTAAATCATAGGCAGAAAATGATCCGGTGTTGGAACGGCATTTTGCAGGAAAGTTCCTTGCTTTTGATAATCTATGAGTTTTTGGAAATCGCCGTCCAAAAGCCAGTTGTTGGTTTTTTCCCTCGCTTCTATTGCCCAATCCCAGCCAGCTCCAACGGTGTCGATATTTTTCCAGTCAATCATTCTGAGGTTGTGGATGATGTTTCCGCTTCCGATAATTAAAATTCCTTTTTCACGAAGTTTGGATAATTTTTTAGCTAAATCAAAATGATATTGAGGCGGTTTTGTATAATCGATACTCAACTGAATCACGGGAATATCTGCATCTGGATAAAGATGTCGTAGAACCGACCAAGCGCCGTGATCCAAACCCCAATTGTGATCTTCTCCTACCAAAGTTGGCGCGAGCAATTCGGCGGTTTCTGTTGCAAGTTCCGGATTTCCGCTGGCGGGATATTGCACGTCGAACAAGGCTTGCGGGAAGCCTCCAAAATCATGAATGGTTCTCGGCATTGCCATCGCCGTGACGAAGGTTCCGTTGGTAAACCAATGCGCAGAAATACAGATAATGGCCTTCGGTTTTGGGATTTCTTTGCTGATATTGCGGAAACCTTGAACAAAAATATTTTCTTCTATGGCGTTCATCGGAGAACCGTGTCCTAGAAACAGGACGGGCATTTTTTGTGTACTCTCGAAATTTTCCGAGATATTGGAAAGGTCGTTGAGGTTCATTTTTTTTTGTAAAAGTAAAATATATTAATATAAAATGTATGAATGCAAAATGATGAATTGATAAACAAAAGTTCGACTTTGCGCAGCGCAGCCCGACTTGAACGTAGCTCATTTTTTGCGGATGCGGAAGTTTCTGTTGAGCTGAACTCTGAAGCAAAAAATAGCGGGAGTGGAAGGCGGAAAAGCTGCCATTAAAAATAATATAAAATAGATTTCAAAGGATGTTAAAAGCTGCCTAAATCTTGAGTCTATCGGGAATTTGAAAAATTAACAGAAAAAAGTTTTTAAATATTTGTGACACAAAATAAAAGCGCTATATTTGCAATCTGAAAATTTAATAGAATTACGAACTAAATATATTTGTGATGAGCAAAAGAACATTCCAACCATCTGAAAGAAAAAGAAGAAACAAGCACGGTTTCCGTGAAAGAATGTCTACACCAAACGGAAGAAGAGTGTTGGCAGCTAGAAGAGCAAAAGGCAGAAAGAGCTTAACTGTTAGTGCAGCACGCGCTAAGAGATAATTTCTTCAAAAATTATCATATACAAAGATGTCTGGATTTGTTTTCAGACATTTTTTGTTGTTAAAATTTGCCAAAAGTAGAAGCCAAAAAATAAGTTTTTGCTATTTTTGATTTTCACAACTTTCAACCTGAAATTATGCCGCACAGAAATGACCCTGGAGTCGATATTATAGATTTGAGCAATGCTAAGATCGTTCAGAAGAACTTCACTGTTCTGAATGATGTAGACCTTCATATCAAAAAAGGAAAATTCTGCTACCTGATTGGGAAAACAGGTTCGGGAAAGAGTTCTCTTCTGAAAGTTCTTTACGGACAACTGCCTTTGCAAGGTGGTAGCGGACAGGTCGCTGGATTTGATTTAAGTAAATTGAGACCGTCGGATGTTCCAAATCTAAGAAGAAAATTAGGAATTGTTTTTCAGGATTTTCAGCTTTTATCTGACAGAAATATTGAGAAAAACCTTCTTTTTGTTCTCCAAGCCACAGGCTGGAAAGACAAACTCAAAATGGAAGCAAGAATCGACGAAGTTCTGTCCAGTGTTGGGATGAAAACCAAAAAACACAAAATGCCTCACCAGCTTTCTGGTGGCGAGCAACAGCGTGCTGCGATTGCCAGAGCATTGCTCAATCATCCCGAATTAATACTTGCAGATGAGCCAACCGGAAATCTTGACCCGGAAACTTCCAATGACATCATGACACTTCTGAAAAATCTGGCAGAAGAAAATCATTGCGCTGTGGTGATGGCGACTCACGATTATCATATGATTCAGAATTATCCAGGTGAAGCAATCAGATGTGAAAACGGACAGGTTTCTGTTTTGGATACAGCAGAACTTTTTGAATAAAAATAGAAAGTTAAGAGTAGAATTGAGATGTTAGATTGTAATTCTAAAAACTTAAAATATAAAACCTCTTTGAATTTTTTCAGAGAGGTTTTTTGTTGAACAGATGGAATTTTTTTGTGAGTTCAAGATATTGATCAGAATAGACTCTTGGCGCCTTTTCTATGACGAAATTTTCTTCCAGCGTTGCGGATGGTTTGAAAGCATATTCCAATACTACTCTTTTCGGTTCAGCGGTTTTGATTCCTTTGATGATAACTTTTCTTCTTAGGAACAATTGATTTTCGAAACAGATTTGAGTGAATTGTTTCTCGCAATCAATCGGAATTATGACTGACAACAAACCTTCTTCCGAAAGTAATTGCGAAGCTTTTTCAATCAAATCAGAAAAATCCAATTCCAATCTTTGTCTTGCCAAAATATCTTTATCAGAACTGTTGATTTCAAAATAAGGCGGATTGGAGATGATAAAATCAAATTTCTCTAAAGTTTCCAACTTTTTAAAATCCTGCAGTTGACTTTTGATTCTCGCTGAAAAAGGTGAATTCGAGAAATTATTTTGAGCAACATCAACGGCTTCAGAATTGATATCGATGGCTAAAATATTGGCTTCTGGATTTCTCTGAGCTAACATTAATGAAATAATTCCCGTTCCGGTTCCAACTTCCAAAACTTTCTTAGCCAGATGAACATTAGATAAAACTCCCAACAAAACAGCATCTGTGCCCACGCGGAAAACATATGAACTTTGCTGAATATCAAATTGCTGAAATCGGAAAGGCTTCATCTAAAGATTTGAAGGCATTGAAATAGTGAACGTTGCGCCTTTATCTGGTTCAGAAACCACAGTTATTGTTCCGTTGTAATCTTCCACCATTCGTTTTACCATAGTTAGACCAATGCCCATTCCGCTATTTTTGGAGGTAAAATTCGGGTCAAAAATCTTGGTTATTTTATCCTCGTCAATTCCTACTCCATTATCCTGCACGGTGATTCTGATCCGTTTTTCAATTTTTTCCAAATCCACATTAATGACGGATTTTCTATTATCCGCTTTGGCCTGACTGGCATTGGTTACCAGATTCGTTATGATTCTGGCCAGATAGTCTCTGTCAATTTTCATTGGAATAACTTCGTGGTTGGCGTGGATGAAGATATTTTCATCACTGAAAATTGTCAGGACGTTTCTCACTTCTTTAGCTAGAGAGATCTCTTCATCGTTCCTTTTCGGTAATTGTGCAAATTCCGAAAAAGCACTTGCCACTCTGCTGATAACATCTATTTGCCCTATGATAATTTCGCTTAGATTTTTAACTTTGGTCGCGTTGTTCGGGTCGGCAGGATCAAATTTCCTCTCGAAGTTTTGCATCATCAGCTTCATGGGCGTCAATGGATTTTTGACCTCGTGGGCCACTTGTTTTGCCATTTCCTGCCAGGCGGACTGTTTCTCAATGTAACTAAGCCGCTCTCTCTGGTCTGCAATTTCCGCAATCATTTTGTTATAAGCCTTGACCAAAGCATTCAGCTCATCATTTTTATAGTATTTGATGGGATAGAGATTTTTATCAAACAGATTGATTTTGCTGATCATTGACGTAAACCGAATGATAGCTTTTGTCAAATTATTGGAAATAATCCAGCTGAACCAGACACTGAACAATATGATTAGAAGATTAACACCAATGATGTAAATAAAATATTCCTTGAAAACCTCCATATATGCACTCTCATTGTGATAATACGGAAAATAGACATAAGCAATATTCTCCAGCATATTATTTTTCAGAACCATATAAGAGGATACAATGGTAGATTTCAGTTTTTCATCGTAGGACTTATCATCATATTGCTTTCCATTTTTCTTAATAGCTTTCAGAACCTCAGCCGGCATCTTTTTCTGAGCGACGAGATTTGGATCTTTGTTAGATAAAAGATAATTGCCATTCAAGTCGTAGATTACGATATCGTGCTTGTTGATATCTGCTATTTCATAAATTTCGTTTTCGAGGATGATAGTAATATCTTTAGTTTCTACCTGAGAATGACTGAGGGCATAATCTAAAGAAGACATCAGAGCTTCGGATTTATTTTGCATATCCGTCTGACTCTGCTTCTTCGCATTATCTCTCAAAATCACATAAGACAAAGATGCTGATGTGATGACACTCAGAAAGCAAATTGCAAGAAATCCAATGAAAACCCTGTTCCTTAAACGGTAACCTTTATAATCTATTAATGGCATTTTACATTTTTCAAATTTTATTTGTGTTTTTTATAAGTCTCTATGACTTTTTCTACCGTTATTTTTCTAGCAGACCAGCTAATGGTGATTTAATAAGTTTTGCAACATACTTCCCGATGATATCGAATTCCAAATTCACGACATCACCAGTTTTCAGATGTTTCATATTGGTAAACTCCCAAGTGTATGGAATGATTGCCACAGAAAATTGATTGTCTCCACTTTCCGCAACCGTCAGACTTGTACCGTTTACGGTAATTGACCCTTGCGGAACTGTCGTATATTCCGTGGTTTCCTCATAAGAAATTGTAATGAAATAACTACCATTTTGATCTTCTATGCCTACTACTTTTCCCGTTCTGTCTACGTGACCTTGTACAATGTGACCGTCCAGTCTTCCTTCGAATTTCAAACAACGTTCCAAATTCACTTCCGTTCCGATATTCCATGAACCAAGATTAGTTTTTTCAAGCGTTTCGTTGATGGCAGTAACTTTATATTGGTCACTGTGCATCTCCACTACCGTTAAGCAACAACCATTATGAGCCAGACTTTGGTCGATTTTCAGTTCTTGTGTAAATGGGCAACTTAATGTAAAATCAATATTGGTATCGTTTCTATCGATTTTTTCAACCTTTCCGGTTGCTTCTATTATTCCTGTAAACATTTGTATGAATTATTTGGTTCTAAATTTTGAGGAGCTATTGGACTCTGTTAAACAGTTATTTACTATTTTTTATTTGGAGCTGTTTCCCGCTTTCCACTATATTTTTTTCTTTTTAAGCAAAAAAAGAAAAAGGATGCCGTTGCAAAACGAGGCACGAGTTTCGACGATTCAAATGATAAAAAATAATATTTGATTCAATCGTGTCTATGGATTTCTTCTGCAAAAGAAGTTTCCACTTTCAAATAGAAGCCTTTTCCTGCCAAAACCTATCCTAAAAAAATGTAATTTTGTAAAATTCTCTTTAAATGTCAAAGATAAACAAATGAGCACCAAACATCATAAAATCAGAGTAGGAATTTCAATCGGCGATTTCAATGGAATCGGACCCGAGATCATTCTAAAATCTCTGAAAGATAAAAGCATAACCGATTTTTTCACACCCGTTATTTTTGGTTCAGGTAAACTGTTCACTTATCAGAAAAATATTTTCAAGCTTCAGACCAACTTCAATTACATCAACTCTGCAAGAGAAGCACAGTCTGGAAAAATCAATATGGTGAATCTCACCAAAGAGAACAGTAATGTAGAGTTTGGAGTTCCAACGGAAGAATCCACAAAAATGGCAATTGACTCCTTGCAATCAGCAACACAAGCACTTTTTGATAACGAAATCGATGTTATCGTAACCGCTCCTATTAATAAGGACGAAATGATGAAATATGGTTTTGCTCACGCAGGACACACAGGTTACCTTGAAGAGAAAGCAGGTAAAAAAGCCGTGATGTTTATGGTAACCAACGATTTGAAAGTAGCGGTTTCCACACATCACATTCCGGTGTCCGAGGTTGCTCAAAATATTTCCAAAGAAAAATTGAAAAAGCAAATTACGCAATTGGTCAAAACCTTAAAAGAAGATTTCTGCCTAGAAAAACCAAAAATTGCAGTTCTTGGGCTCAATCCACACGCTGGAGATGGCGGTGTCATAGGCAAAGAGGAAATAGAAATCATTGAGCCAACGATAAAAGAATTATTCAACAATGGAATTTTAGCCTTTGGACCTTATCCAGCAGACAGTTTTTTCCAACCAGAAAAATATAAAGCTTTCGATGCAGTGCTAGCGATGTATCACGACCAAGGTTTGACTCCTTTCAAAACTATTGCCTATGAAGAAGGTGTGAACTATTCTGCAGGTCTGCCTTTCATACGAACTTCTCCCGACCACGGCGTTGCTTATGATATTGCAGGAAAAAACTTGGCAGATGAAACTTCTTTCTCCGAAGCTATTTTTACAGCCATCCGTATTTTCAAGAACAGAGAAGAATACCACCATTTGATGAGCAACCGGCTTCGCACAAAGGCTTCGCCAGGCAATAACGGGATAGACGAAGACCTTCCAAAGGAAAAAAATTCATGACAAAATAACTGTTTTTGGGAAGTAAATTTTTGCAAGTCAAGTATTTCCAAAAAACATTTTGTTATTTAAAAAAATTAAATTATTTTTGCAAACCGTTTTTATGGACAGAATTAGAAACTATGACGTTGCCTTTATAGGCTTAAAACCGGGAAAACACGATTTCTTATTTGAAATTGACCAAGAGTTCTTTGATTTATTTGAGACTGAGCAGGAGTTTTTTAATCCAAAAATTGATGCAAATGTCCTTTTGGACAAGCATACTACTTTTTTGGAGTTCTTCATTAATGTTTCAGGAACCGTTCAGTTGATCTGCGATATCAGCAATGATGAATTTCCTGAAAATATTGAGAATGATTTGAAAATCCTTGTGAAATTTGGGGAAGAATATGATGACAGCGATGAAGATGTAATCACCATTAATAAAAAAGATGGCGAATTCAACCTAGCTAATCTGATATATGAAGCTGTAGTTTTATCGATTCCGATGAAAAAGATAGCACCATCTGTAAGAGATAATGATGAATATCAAAAAATATTAGACCAATACAGTCCAAAAATAGTCGAAGAAGAGGAAGAACAAATCGACCCGAGATGGGAAGCTTTGAAAAAATTGAAAGACAATAATTAAGCAATAACAATATAATTCGAAAGAATTTTTTAAAAAGTACTAACAAATGGCACATCCTAAAAGAAGACAGTCGTCTACAAGAAGAGATAAGAGAAGAACTCACTACAAAGCTGTAGTTCCTCAATTGGCAAAAGACGCAACGTCTGGAGAAATGCACTTATACCACAGAGCTCACTGGCACGAAGGAAAACTTTATTACAGAGGTAAAGTTGTGGTAGAGAAAAACGTAGAAACTACAGAAGAAAACTAAGATTCATCTTTCGATAATCTTATACTTAGCATAAAAAACCACTCGGATTTTATCAATTTGAGTGGTTTTTTATTATATTTGGCGTTCAAAACAATTTAAAAAATTTATGGATATAAAAGACATTCAGAATCTTGTAAGATTTGTTGCAAAGGCAGGTGTTTCCGAAGTGAAATATAAAAATAAAGACTTCGAAATCTATATCAAAACTCCACTAGGAGGTGAAGCTGTGAGTTATGTAACTCCGCAAGTGGCTTACCAGGCTCCAGTTTCTGCACCAGTAGCAAGCCAGACTTCTGCTCCTGTTGCTAATTCTGACGCAGCTACTTCTGCGGATGACAGCAAATATATTACTATCAAATCTCCAATGATTGGAACTTTCTACAGAAAACCATCTCCTGATAAAGATGTTTTCATCAATGTAGGTGATTCTGTAACAGAAGGTAAAGTGGTTTGCGTAATAGAAGCGATGAAACTTTTTAACCAAATCGAATCAGAAGTTAGCGGAAAAATTGTAAAAATCTTGGTAGATGATTCTTCTCCTGTAGAATATGACCAACCATTATTTTTAGTTGACCCATCTTAATTTTATAACTGATTAATGATGATTGATAATTGATGCAAAATCAATTTCAAATTTCAAATTTCAAATTTCAAATTATTTAAGATGTTCAAAAAAATATTGATCGCAAACCGTGGCGAGATTGCAATGCGAATCTTGCGTACGGCAAAAGAAATGGGGATAAAAACTGTTGCAGTTTATTCTACAGCAGACAAAGACAGTCTTCACGTTCGTTTTGCAGACGAGGCAGTTTGCATCGGCCCTGCGATGAGCAAAGACTCTTATCTTAAAATCCCTAATATCATTGCTGCTGCAGAGATTACCAATGCAGACGCAATCCATCCGGGTTACGGATTTCTTTCTGAAAACGCTAATTTCTCCAGAATCTGTGCGAAGAATGGAATTAAATTCATTGGAGCAACGCCTGAGCAAATCGAAAAAATGGGCGACAAAGCTACGGCCAAAGCGACCATGAAAGAAGCCGGAATCCCTTGTGTTCCTGGTTCCGAAGGTTTGATTGATTCTTACGAAGATGCAAAAGCGACAGCAAAAGTTGTTGGTTATCCCGTGATGATCAAAGCAACTGCCGGTGGTGGTGGAAAAGGCATGAGAGCTGTTTGGAAAGAAGAAGATCTGAAAGAACATTGGGATTCTGCGATTCAGGAAGCTGTTGCAGCTTTTGGAAATGGCGGGATGTATATGGAAAAACTAATCGAAGAGCCTAGACATATTGAGATTCAGATTGCTGGAGATCAATTTGGAAAAGCTTGTCACCTTTCTGAAAGAGACTGCTCTATCCAGAGAAGAAATCAAAAACTGATTGAAGAAACGCCTTCTCCGTTTATGACGGATGAACTCCGCGAAAAAATGGGAGCAGCAGCGGTAAAAGCAGCTGAATATATTGCTTACGAAGGTGTGGGAACTATAGAGTTTTTGGTAGACAAACACAGAAATTTCTACTTTATGGAAATGAATACCAGAATCCAGGTAGAACATCCAATCACTGAGCAAGTTGTAGATTATGACTTGATTCGCGAACAGATTCTCTTAGCTTCCGGAACGCCAATCAGCGGAAAAAATTATTATCCAAAAATGCACGCCATTGAGTGCAGAATCAATGCAGAAGATCCTTACGCAGATTTCCGTCCTTCTCCGGGGAAAATTAAAGAACTTAACATTCCTGGCGGACACGGTGTAAGAGTCGATACGCACGTTTATTCTGGATATACCATTCCGTCCAACTACGATTCTATGATTGCAAAATTGATTGTAACAGCTCAGACAAGAGATGAAGCGATTGCAAAAATGAAACGTGCTTTGGAAGAATTTTACATCGAAGGTGTGAAAACTACGATTCCTTTCCACAGACAATTATTGGAAAATGAGGATTTCTTAGCTGGAAATTACACCACCAAGTTTATGGAAGATTTTGTAATGGACAAAAGTTTTGATAATCATATCTAAAGATTATCACAGTTATAGATAAAAATGCCTGACTTTAAAAGTTAGGCATTTTTCATTGTCATTATTGAATCCAAATTTATATTTTTACAAAAATTAAAGATATGTCAACAGCAGTTCAGGAAAAGAATTCTCAATATTTCATCGACCTCGAAAATCAATATGGTGCGCACAACTATCATCCGCTACCTGTGGTTTTGGAAAAAGGCGAAGGCGTTTTTGTTTGGGATGTTGAGGGAAAGAAATATTACGATTTCCTTTCTGCTTATTCTGCTGTAAATCAAGGACATTCTCACCCCAAAATTGTAGAAGCTTTAGTTAATCAGGCTAAGAAACTGGCATTAACCTCAAGAGCATTTTACAACTCCAACCTTGGAGAATATGAGAGAAAAATCACAACTCTTTTTGGTTTCGATAAAGTTTTGCCAATGAATTCTGGTGCAGAAGCGGTGGAAACTGCTGTAAAATTAGCTCGAAAATGGAGTTATGAAGTGAAAGGAATTTCTGAAAATGCGGCAAAAATAGTCGTTTGCGAAAACAACTTCCACGGAAGAACAACGACAATCGTTTCTTTCTCCAATGATCCAGATGCCAACCAAAATTACGGACCATTTACACCTGGATTTATCAAAATCCCTTATAACAATCTTGAGGCATTAGAAGAAACTTTAAAAAATGATTCGCAAAATATTGCTGCATTTTTAGTAGAACCAATCCAGGGTGAAGCCGGTGTTTATGTTCCGGACGATAATTATTTGAGGAATGCGTTAGAGCTTTGTAAAAAGTACAATGTCCTTTTCATTGCTGATGAAGTTCAAACCGGAATCGCAAGAACCGGAAGATTGATTGCCTGTCATCATGAAGATGTTCAACCAGATATTTTGATTCTTGGCAAAGCACTTTCTGGAGGGATGTATCCAGTTTCAGCGGTTCTGGCAAACGATGTGATTATGAATGTGATCAAACCAGGCCAGCACGGTTCTACTTTTGGCGGAAACCCAATCGCTTGTGCAGTTGCGGTTGCTGCTTTGGATGTGGTGGAAGAAGAAAAATTATCTCAGAGAGCAGAAGAATTGGGACAACTTTTCCGTTCTGAAATTGAAAAAGTTATTGAGAAAACGGATTTAATTACAAAAGTCAGAGGAAAAGGTTTACTGAATGCTATTCTTATTAATGATACGCCCGACAGCAAAACAGCGTGGAATCTTTGTGTTCAGCTGAAAGAAAACGGATTGCTTGCAAAACCTACGCACGGCAATATTATCAGACTGGCACCACCTTTGGTCATTACGGAAGAGCAACTTTTGGATTGCGTCAAAATTATTGAGGAAACCGTTTTAGCGTTTTAAAATATGTCACTTTCACTTGCTGTTATCACGTACAACGAAGAGGACAATATGATCCGTCTTCTGAAGGCTCTCGAAGATATCGCAGATGAAATTATTATTGTTGACAGTTTCTCGACGGACAAAACAAAAAAAGTTTGTACAGACCATCCGAAAGTCAGGTTTTTTGAAAAAAAATTCGAGGGATATGGCGAGCAAAAGAATTATGCCTTGAATCTCTGTACACAAGATTGGATTCTTTTTCTTGATGCTGATGAAGTTCCGGATCAAAGTTTGAAAAAATCGATAAAGAAAGTTGTAGATTCTCCAGATTCTGGATTTAATATATATAAAGCAAAATTCATCAATCATCTGGGAGTCCACGTCATCAGACACGGCGGTTGGGGAAATGTGATGCGCGAAAGGCTTTTTAAAAGAAATACCGCAGCATACTCTGATGATAAAGTACACGAATTTCTTGTTAGTAGTGAGAAAGCCGGAGTTTTAGAAGGTAACATAAATCATTACACATACCGATGCATCCATCATCACGTGACGAAAATCAATACTTATTCTGATATGATGGCTGAAAAAATGTTTGAGAGAGGCAAAAAAATAAACCGTCTCAAAATTATTTTCAATCCTATTTTTGAATTTAATAAAGTATTCTTTTTTAAATTTGGGTTCCTTGACGGCTTTGCTGGGTTTTATGTCGCAAAAACATTAGCTTATTACACGTTTCTGAAATACATCAAGTTGAGAGAAAAGGTAAAATTGAAACATTTGGGAATGAAAAATATGTGTACTGAATGATTGGGCTTTACTTGCTACTGGCTATAGGGATATTGTTTGTCTTATATTTGAGGCTGTATCTTTTTGCTGTTCCAAAGAATAGATTGATCATCCTGATGTACCATCAAATCGAGAAAGATAGCACGGAAGAGCTAACCATTAGTCCTGAAAATTTAGAAAAGCAATTTTCTTACCTCAGACAAAACCGTTTTAGTTCTATTTTTTTCAGTGAGATTCATAAAACGTGTAGTCAAAAAATCATTATTACTTTCGACGATGGCTACGAGAATAATGCCCGATATCTTCCTTCACTGTTACAAAAATACAATCTCAAGGCCACGATTTTTATCCCTACAAAATTCATCCAAGGAGGTTACAAGTCTTATAAAATGATGTCTTTTGAAGATATTAGAAATCTGGACCGCAACATGTTTGAAATTGCACTTCACAGTCATAGTCACGATAACTTTAGGCATGCCAGTTTAGAATTTATTGAAAATGATATGAAAGAGAATATGAAAATTCTTGACAAAGAAAGAATAGTATATTCCAGAATTTTGGCATATCCTTATGGTGGTTATCCTAAAAACGATCAAAAAAAAGCTGAGTTGTTTTTACTTTTAAAAAATTTAGGAATCGAATTTGCTGTTAGGATAGGAAATAAAAATAATTATTTCCCGACAAAAAAGCCGTACGAATTATGTCGGATTGATATCAAGGGAGATGAGTCTCTTTTAAAATTCAAATTAAAACTAATCTTTGGCAGGCTGAAACTTTTTTAAAGTATTTTTGCATGATCGAAGGATTAAAAAATGTAGTGATGGATGTAAGTGGTTTAATCATAACGTATAACGAGCAAGACAACATTCGGGAAGTTCTCCAATGTTTCGATTTTTGTGATGAAATTATTATCGTTGATTCTTTCAGCACAGACAAAACTGTTGAAATTGCCAGCACCTTTCCAAAAGCTAGAGTCATTCAGAACACATTTGAAGATTTTACAAAGCAAAGAAATATTGCTCTAAAATTGGCAAAGAATGATTGGGTTTTATTTTTAGATGGTGACGAGAGAATCACGCCTCAGCTACGGAAAGAAATCTTAGAAACCGTAAATAATCCAAATGCGAAGGATGCTTACTATTTCTACAGAACATTTTTTCTTGGAAGCTCAAAAATCACCTTTTCCGGAACTCAGAATGATAAAAACTTCCGTCTTTTCAGAAAGTCCAAAGCGTATTATTCGGAAGGTAAGAAAGTACACGAAACTTTGAAAGTCCATGGAAGTATTGGTACATTGAAACATAAGCTTCTTCATTATTCCTTTGAAAACTATGCCCAATTCAAAAGCAAAATGCTGTCGTATGGGAGATTAAAAGGTCAGGAACTTCGTTTGGATGGGAAAAAATATTCTTTTATCGTCCAATGGAGTAAAGTGATTTTCAAGTTTTTCAAAACTTATTTTTTAAAACTTGGAATCTTAGATGGCATCAATGGATTAAAAATCAGCTACCTCCAAAGTTTATATGTTTACGAAACATACAGAACGCTTAAAACTTAATCGTGCGATTTGCTGATATAAAGCGGCTTCCTATTTTTGTAGAATCCATCTACGAATTTTTTGAGCTTTCTTTGTGTGCTGGATTCTTTGACTTTAACAGGGATTTTAGTGAAGTCAATTTGTCTTATCTGATCAATAATCTCGTCTAAAGAAAGATTTTTCATGAAGATTTCTTTCAGAAAATGGCTGATAATCTGATTCCATTCTGCTTTATTACCCCAATAATGACCAACAATATCCTCTGCGGGCTTCAATGCGGAAAATCTGTTCAAACCCAATGAGAATGCAAATTGTTCTATCAGTCTTCTTGTTACGCCATCTGCACACATCTCGTCATTAATCCCCAAAGTCAGCTCCAGACAAGCAAAATGCTCAGGAGAAATCCCAATCAAACCGGCATTCCACATCGTAGAATTGCTATCGATTTTCGTGTTGAAATAAGATTTTCCTTTCATTTGCTTCCACATCAATTTTTCTGTTTTTGAAGATAGAGTGGCAAGTTTACCTTCTTCTACGTGCATATAATTCTGTCCAACCTTCATCCCATCGCGAAGAGAATCTAATGAATTATAAAAAAAAGTATCACCATCCAGATATAAAATAGAATCCGATGGATACTTTTCAGCAACCAACTGAAGAGCTTTTATTTTAACTCTCCAGAAAAACTGATAATTGCCTTCCCATTCTTTTATCAATTCCCGATTAATTGGAACAATTTCTATCTTGTCTTGAAAAGATCTGAACAAAGATGCATCTTCTGCCAAAACGATGATCCTGTCTTCAGTATTTTTATGTGCAAAAGCTGTGTACATCGAAAAATAGACTTGCTGATAATTGTCCATTTTGTTGCCAAATACCAAATATACTATGTTCATACAGGTGAAAATTTCGTTTAGAAGTTTTTGAAGAGATAATAGGTTAATTCATCTTGATGTCAAAATTAATAAAAACAGGCAAGTTTGGATTTCTTTAGCTTGATAAATTTTTATTATTTTTGACAACAATATTCGGCAAGTATAGCCATTTAAAAGTAAAAAGGAATGATTTTTATTGA
The DNA here is from genome assembly GCA_039595375.1 of Chryseobacterium sp. Classification (GTDB taxonomy): domain Bacteria; phylum Bacteroidota; class Bacteroidia; order Flavobacteriales; family Weeksellaceae; genus Epilithonimonas. The sequence continues at coordinate 42,279 of JBCNLQ010000017.1, read as the reverse complement.
AATATAAATTTTTCTTTATAAGATTTTTATGAATAATCATCCACTGATCACCATCATCATCCCTTGTTATAATGCCGAAAGGACATTAGAAAGGTGTTTGACTTCTGTCACCCAGCAATCTTATCATAATCTTGAGATTATTTTGATTGATGATGGCTCTACTGATGACAGTTCAAAAATTTACAATGACTTCCAAACTAAAGACGGGAGGCTCAAAATCTTCTACCAAGACAATGCTGGTGTTTCAAAAGCGAGAAACAAAGGTACAAAAGCTGCAACCGGCGAGTATATCTGTTTTGTAGATTCTGATGACTGGGTAGATCGGGAATACTGTTCAGAATTATTTCGGTTATTAGATGAAGAGGATGCTGACATCTCTATCATTGAAGCGTCGTATGAGGACGAAAATGGAACAGTAGTTTTTCATAAAGCCATATCTCAGGAAAAAGTATTGGATGGTAAAAAAGCACTATCTCTCTTGTTGGAAGACAATGTGATCCAAAGCCATCCGTGGGGAAAATTGTATAAAAATTCTTTTTTCAAAAATGTGGACTTCCCGGAGAATCTGAAATGCTTTGAAGATTACTCTACGCTTTTTAAAGTTTTTGAAAAAGCTCTCAAAGTGGTAAAATCAAATAAAAAACTTTATCATTACATACAACACGATGACAGCCTTTCTCATAGTCTTTCTCCTGAAACTGCATACAGTTTTTATCTGGCAATAATGGATGTTTTCAATTTTTGGAAAACTAGAACGCAGCTGAGAGACAACGGAAAGGTCGTAAAAGATTTTATCAGGAAACTTCTAATGGTCATCAAGCGAATTTTAAGAAACACGAGTGAGAACGAAATGCTGACTGAAAAAGAAGTCATCCGACAATCTTTTAAATCTTTTCTAGAGTATCCTGTGAAAGATATAGGTTTAGAATTTTATCTCTATTTGAGATTATATTACTATTACCCAAAGATTTACACGAAATTGATTTCAAAAAAGTAATTTACATTATTTCTTTTCCGAATTATGTTTTTTAAAATAATCTTGGCAAAAATTATCAATAATCTTTCGGAACAGTTTTTTTTATTTTAGGTAGGAAAAGGAGAAACAAACTAATTATCCATTTAAAAATCCGCCAGGCTCCAGTATATCTTTTAATATGCAGGACTTCTTTTATCCTTTTTGTACGCGCTTCTTTAGTTAATTCTCCATCTTCAATAAAAGCAGAAAAATACTTTTGCAGTGTCTCTTGTCTTTCCTGAAGATAGATTGGCCTATTCTCCGCTTGAGCCGACATACCAGAGAAATCATAATAGCAGATGGCTTGCTTCAAATATTTATAAGAAGCATTATGCAGACACACCGTTACTATAAAAAACTCCCAGTCTGCGCAGATTTTGTAATTTTCATTGTAGTAGAGATAATCCTGAAATAAAGTTCTTTTTGTAAATACCGCTTGATGATTGAGTTCACCATCATAGAAAAATCCGAAGGTCAATTTTTCGGGCGCTTTTATAACTTTCTTATAACCTTTATCATTAAAGAAAACAGAATCTCCATATAGAATATCAATCTTAGAGTCAAAATCAGCACTCACTTTTTCCAAGACAAACTCATCAAAAAAGAAATCGCCACTGTTCATAAATATAATATATTCACCAGTAGCCTGTTTTATTCCTTTGTTCATCGCATTGTACACACCGGAATCTTTTTCTGAAACCCAGTAATTGACCTGTTCATTGTTTGCAATCAGCTCTTTACTTCCGTCTGTACTTCCGCCATCAATCACAATAAACTCAAAGTCTCTCCAAGTCTGAGCCCGGACAGAGTCAAAAGTTTTGATAAGACCTTGTTTATTATTATAGTTAATTGTTAGTACTGTTAATTTCATTTTCTCTTGTCTTCTATTGCTTGTCTGTAAACGTGCAGGCATTGCTCTGCTGCAACTTCCCAATCGAATTTCTTCACTTGTTCCAATCCTTTTCTGGAAAATTCTTTCCTCAAATTGTCATTATCCAATAATAATCTGATTTTTCTTCTTAAATCATTTTCGGAATTATTATCAAAATATATACCTGCATCGCCAGCTACTTCCGGGAAAGATGCGCTGTTGGACAGGATGATTGGACATCCGCAAGCCATTGCTTCCAGAACGGGTATTCCAAAACCTTCGTATTGAGACGGGAATATAAAAAAATTGGCATTTTTGTAAAACTGCCCTAACTCATTTTCTTCAAAATTCTTTTGATGTATCTGCTTACTCAGAGCTTTTTTGTGGATATAATTGATTTCGTCATCCGTGAATATTCCACCGCCAGCAGCTAATAAAATCAAATCTGGATTTTCTTTCAAAATGGGGCTGACAGCATCTACCAAAAATTTAAAATTTTTATAATCTGCCCTGGATCCGACATATAAAATATAATTTGGGGGTAATTTGACTTTGATATGATTTTCAATCTTTATAGAACTTCCGTGATAAATGACGTGAATTTTTTCAGCGTCAATATCCGGGAAAATCTTCAAAATATCATTCTTCGTATTTTTTGAGACAGCGATGATGCGCGTAGCTTTATAAATCAGTTGCTTTTTATATTCTGTCACTCTGTATGGATCATCAGAAAAATATTGTGGAAATATCTCGTGAATCATATCATAAACCGTAAGTACAAAAGGTTTCTCCTCTATCAACTCAAGAAAGTAAGGATTATAATATGTGGGAACAAAAACATCAAAGTTGCTATCCCTACATAGCTGTCCCAGCAGCTTCTCCGTTTGTTTTTTTCTAAGCGTTTTTGTACTTATTTTTAAAAATGCAAGAATGCTGTAAAGTGATGCTCGAAGTTTATTTTTAGAAAGAAGCTTGCTTGTTTTAAGATAAAAATTATCTGTGTAATCAATTGGTAAAATGACTTCTACATCCTTTCTCTTCTCTAGTTCAGAAAATATTTCTGTGTAATATCTTGATATTCCGCCATAAGTTTGTTGTCCGAAAATCTGTGGATCTAATAATATTCTCATCAGGAGTCAAAATTAAAAACTTAATATATTATTATAGATATCAATATGCTGTTGGACTGTTTTTTCCCAAGAAAATTTTGTGGCTTGCTCTAGCGATTTTTCACTTAGTTCATTCCGGTAATCTTCATCATTGTAAAGTTTCCACATAACATTTATCAAATTTTCTTGATCTCTTGGATACAATAATATTCCCGCATCTCCAACGACTTCGGGTAATGATGATGTTTCTGAGACCACACACGGCGTCCCACACTGCATTGCCTCTAATGGCGGAAGTCCAAAGCCCTCGTAAAAAGACATATAATAAAAAGAATTGGCGTGACTGTAAATACTTGCCAAATCTTCATCGGGAATTCGTCCAGTTATGATAATTCTATCTTGAAAATCTTTTGCATTATCAAATTCGTTGAATATTTTATCAAAATCCCAGCCTCTATCACCAACTAAAACTAAACTGAGATCATTAATTTTTTTATCCGTAATCATTCTCACGAAACATCGAATGACATGATCAATATTTTTACGAGGCTCTAAAGTACTTAGGCTTAAAAAATACTTCTCCGGAATATTATATTTTTTTTGAACTTCAGAAAATTTTTGTTCACTTTCACATCGATAAAAAAACTCCGGTGAAGCAGCTAAGAGACTCACAAAAACTTTTTCTGGATTAATATATGGTGCATAATTCAACAAGTCTCTTTTTGTATTTTCTGATACGCAAATTGCAAAATTATCCTTTCCAATGCTGCTGACAGTTCTTTCCAAAAGTTCTGTATTGGAGTTATACTGCGGAAATAATACCGGAATAAGATCGTGTATTGTTACAATTTTTTTGAGGTTTGGAAATTTTGCCAAACTTTCGTGGATGGGATAGAATACTGAGTGATAGATATTAGCCGTATCAACCTGTTCAGTATAACTTATTTTATAATCCGTTATCCCAAATTTATTATATAATTTTTTGAAAAATTTTTCTTTCCGAAAGGGAATAAATTTTTTTCTAACACATATATTAGCTTCTTTTATAACTATTTGATTTTCTGTTATAAAACGATTAATTTTGGAATTCAAACTTCTATCTTTATTAAAATTGAAGTTGGAATATAAAACATTCAAATCTTTCCTGCGTGTCAAAAGGCTGAAAAGCTCGTACGCAACCCGATAAACTCCCGTTTGATTATTTTTATAAGAATGACCTATAACTTCGAGATCAAATATGACATTTATTTTTGGCAAGGTGATTATTCTTATGTTTAATATTTTTTATAAAGTATCGTAGAACGCGTTTTGATTTCTCTGTCTGTCAATATCCTTGACGTGAACCAGACAATAATCTTCGTTATTGGAAGGTAATTTTTTTACTTTTTTATAATTGACAAGTACTTCGTGAATCTTATTTTTCCACCTGATGTTTTTGCCCAGTTTAAAAACCCTGTTTTGATAATCCGGAAAATTTACATAACCCTTTTCATTGACATTCCAATTCCAATTTTTAATATCAGAATCTGTAATTCCCTTCACAACATTGATCCTAGGCACGATAAAACAATCGCAGTGAAAATTTTTCAGCAGAAAGAATTTGAGATTTTCTATGAGTTTTTTTTGAGGATACTCATCAGCATCAATTTGAAAAAGGTAACGTTTTGTAGCCTGAGATATCAGATTATTTTTAAAAGATGAAAAATCCCCATCTAATCTAGATGTAATCCTTATTATTTTTTCTCCGTAAGATTTCAGCAGCTTTGTAACTGCAGCATTTTCCGTAGTAACATCTTGCAAGACAATGATTTCGTCAGCTCTATCTATCAAAGGAATCAAAACATCCAGAAGTTTTTTCACTTCTTCAGCTTCATCATTTACAGTAATTCCGTAAGTAATGCTGTTTACTTTTAGAAAATTGAGAATTCTATTGAACATCATTTTTTATAAGTTTTTTTTCCAGTCGTACGCCCTGTTTTATTGCAATAATCGGCTTGTATCTTTTAAAAATTTTATAATATAGTTTTTGTAGATATGAAGTTCTAAATTGTCTGTGCTCTACTCTATTTGAAACAATCTCAGACAAATTACTCAAAATATGTAAAGTTTTTGAGTTCATTTTACTTCCATCAACATAGACCAGAACATCGTGATCATTTTTTTCTGATAATGGATGTAACTTTACATTCAAATAAATTGAGGTATTGTTTTGTTCCATCATCAAGTAATTTGCAAAGTCAAAATCTGTGTAAATTTTGGTTGCTAAAGGCTCTAATTCTGACAGTGTCTCTGGTGTTCCATTATTCAGAATAATACCTATATCATATTTTGCTTTAGCTTTTGAGAAGGTATGAAATCCCCATTTTCGTACAAAGTTTCTTTGGGATTTTTTTTCAATTGATTGCGATTTATTTCTAAACTCATCGGAAAATCTAGATGTTTTACTTACAAAATGATACGAGATGGCATTTGCACATAAAGCAATTTTCTCACCTGATAATCTTAAACGAAGTATCAAATCATCATCTTCGCAAAACATGGGAGAAAAAAGAGGATCCAAACCTCCAATATTCATCAAAATATTTTTCTTGCAAGCCAGAAAGAAGCTGGCGCCATCTACAGGCTGTATAGATCTTGATTTGCTATTGTTCTCAAAATCATAAAACCCTTGAAAATCAAAATCATCAAAAGAGTTACCAAAATCTTTTACCTCTTTCCAGAGTCGCTCATCATTTCCAAAAATTGGAGGTTCAATTGTTTTATAATAGACAACATTGTGATTTTGCAATGCCGTAGAAATTTCTTGAAGGAAATTTTTCCCCAGAACCATATCGTTATGTAAGAAACAGACATATTCTTTTGATGAAAGCTCTATGGCTTTATTATAAGTATCAGATAATGTTTTATGATGATCTGAATAATAATATTTTAAATTTGAGTCCTGCAGAGAATCAAGCCATTGATGTGTTCCGTCTGTACTGCCAAAGCTCACAAAAACAATTTCAGTTCCAGGATATAAAAAACGAGTATTCTCATAAAACTTCTGAGAATACTCTAAATTATTTTTTAATCCGACAAGAAAAGATAAATTGTCCATGTGAATTAGCTCCTATCATACTCATCCTCCAATCTCACAATATCATCTTCACCAAAGTAAGTTCCCGTCTGAACTTCTATAAAGACAACTGGCTTATCTGACAAATTCATGATTCTATGCTTTGCACCTAGTGGAATAAAAATGCTTTGTCCGTAAGATAATGGGATTTCTTCTCCATCCAACACAATAGTTGCGTTACCTTCAATAATGGTCCATTGTTCTTGTCTTTTGTAATGGAACTGGTAGGACAGTTTTTGTCCAGGGTTGACTTCAATTCTTTTCAATTTATAATGAGGTTCATCTGCTAACACAAAATATTTCCCCCACGGTCTTTCGCCTATTTCCAACATAGTTTTTATTTTAATCAACAAAAATACTGTTTCGGAAAATATCAGCCAAATTGAAAAGGCAAAATGCACAGAATTTCTTAATTTTGCACCACAATTTTTTAGTCAATAATCTGACTTCTGGAAATAAAATATTAAAAATGAAAAAAGTAAGAGTGCGTTTTGCACCAAGTCCAACGGGAGCTTTACATCTAGGTGGTGTGAGAACTGCTTTATACGATTATCTTTTTGCGAAGAGCAAAGGTGGCGAATTTGTTCTCAGAATCGAGGATACAGACACTGCTAGATATGTGGAAGGTGCGGAAGATTATATTATGAATTCTTTGGAATGGTGCGGGATTATTCCTGACGAGAGTCCAAAAATTGGCGGACCTTATGCACCTTACAGACAATCTGAAAGAAGAGATATTTACGACAGATACAAGGAGCAGATTCTTAAAACAGATTATGCTTATTTAGCTTTTGATACGCCGGAAGAATTGGATACTATCAGAAAAGACTTCGAAGCGAAGGGCGATGTTTTTGCCTATAATCATCACACGAGACAGCAATTAAGAAACAGTATTAGTCTTTCTGCTGAGGAAGTTCAGAATTTATTGGATGAGAATGTTCCTTACGTCGTTCGTTTCAAAATGCCAATTGACAGAATATTGAATCTTCAAGATATTATCAGAGGTAATTTTTCTGTAAACACCAATACTTTGGATGATAAAGTTCTCATCAAAAATGATGGAATGCCGACTTATCATTTTGCTAATGTTGTTGATGATTTTGAAATGAAAATCTCTCACGTCATTCGCGGTGAAGAATGGTTGCCATCTATGCCTTTGCACGTTTTATTGTATGAAGCAATGGGTTGGGAAGCGCCAGAATTTGCGCATTTGTCATTAATTCTAAAACCAGAAGGCAAAGGAAAACTAAGCAAAAGAGACGGCGCGAAGTTCGGATTCCCGGTTTTTCCGATGGATTTCAAAGATCCAGAAAGTAATGAGATTTGGAAAGGTTATAAAGAATCTGGTTATTTCCCTGAGGCTTTCATCAATATGACAGCACTTTTAGGTTGGACACCGGCAAACGACAGAGAAATTGTTTCTATGGACGAAATGATTGCCGAATTTGACCTTAATAAAGTTCATAAAGCAGGCGCAAGATTCGATCCGCAGAAAGCAAAATGGTTCAATCAAGAATATTTGAAACTGAAATCTGACGAAGAAGTTTTGACTTTATTAAAAGAAATTGATGAAGTTCAAGCTTTGAACATTTCTGATGAAAAATTGTTAAGAATCGTTTCATTAATGAAAGAAAGAGCAACTTTTGTGGTTGATATTTACAACGATGGAAAATTCTTCTTCGAGGCTCCAAGTTCTTACGATGAGAAAGCAACTAAAAAAGCCTGGAACGAAACAACCTCTTTCATTTTAAAAGATTTCGCAAACAAAATAGAAACTTTAGAATTCGATTCAGCGACATTGAAAGATGCTATTCATCATTTTGCAGAGGAACATTCTATCGGTATGGGAAAAGTAATGATGCCGCTTCGTCTTGCTTTGGTTGGTGAATTAAAAGGCCCTGATGTTCCGGATATTATGAACATTATTGGGAAAGAAGAAACTTTGGCAAGAATAGAAAAAGCAATTAGTTTAAATTAATTTAACAATTCAAAAACCATTTCAAAAAAATAGATTATTTTTGAAGGGTTTAATCCAAACAAAATATGGAGTATTTAGAATTTGAACAGCCTGTAAAGGAATTGATCGAGCAATACGAAAAATGTGTACAACTGGGTACAGAAAGCGGTATCGATGTAGATGAATCCTGCAAAAAGATCAAAACCAAAATAGAAGAAACTAAGAAAAAAATATACGAAAACCTAACACCTTGGCAAAGAGTTCAGCTTTCCAGACATCCGGACAGACCTTATACACTTGATTATATCAATGGTTTGGCAGATGCAGGAAGTTTTGTAGAATTGCACGGTGATAGAAATTTTGGCGATGATCCTGCGATGATTGGCGGAATTGCCAGCATCAGCGGAAACACTGTAATGTTAATAGGAACCCAAAAAGGTAGAACGACCAAAGAACGCCAACACAGACGTTTCGGAATGTCTAACCCAGAAGGTTACAGAAAGGCGCTCAGGTTGATGAAACTGGCAGAGAAATTCAATATTCCTGTTGTGACTTTTGTTGATACGCCTGGCGCTTATCCTGGTCTTGAAGCGGAAGAACGCGGACAAGGTGAAGCAATTGCCAGAAACATCTTCGAAATGTGTTCTCTTAAAACGCCTATTATCACGATTATTATTGGTGAAGGCGCAAGTGGAGGTGCATTGGGAATTGGTGTTGGAAACAAGGTATATATGTTGGAAAACACTTGGTATTCTGTTATTTCTCCTGAAAACTGTTCAGCAATCCTTTGGAGAAGCTGGGAATATAAGGAAACTGCAGCAACAACAATGAAACTGACCGCGGAAGATATGTTGAAACAGAAATTGATTGACGACATCATTCCAGAACCGCTTGGAGGCGCACATTATGATAATGCAACGACTTTCGATAATGTGAAGAAATATATCCTGAAAGATATCAAAACGCTTTCTAAATTACCAGTTGAGAAATTGGTTGCGGAAAGACAAGATAAGTTTATTGCAATGGGAGAATTCAAAGGATAGCATTTGGTTGCCGGCTATTGGCTGTTTGCGAATGGCTTAATTTCTTTAAACTTGAAAAATTATACAATGAAAACCTCTTCAGAGTTTTGAACTCTGAAGAGGTTTTTATTTTCAAGCCTTTAAGATTTTTTAAAACTTGATGATTTAATTTTGAGAAAGTTATATCGTTGCATCCTTAGACAAGCTTTGGGCAGGCTGCAAAAAATCGGGAGTGGAAGGCGGAAATAGGCGCCCAAATTTAATGAACTGGTTCGACGAAGTAATAATTCAACAAAAAAAGCGATTCAATAAATTGAACCGCTTTTATATCATAGAAAATTTCTAATTATTCAGCATCGAAATCAGCATCTGCGTCTGCAGAAACTTTTTCGCCTTCTTCTTTAGATTTTTCTTTATCTGCTTTTCTTTGAGATAAACCTTCTTTGATAGATTCTGAAACTACGCTCAATAACATATCAATAGATTTTGAAGCATCATCATTTCCTGGGATTACAAAATCCACTTTTCTTGGATCTGAGTTAGTATCTACGATACCGAAAACTGGGATACCCAATTTTTTTGCTTCAGTTACTGCGATGTGCTCTCTCATAATATCTACTACGAAAATAGCTGAAGGAAGACGAACCATGTCAGAAATAGAACCTAAGTTTTTCTCAAGGTTTGCTCTTTGACGATCGACTTGTAGTCTTTCTTTCTTAGATAAAGTTTCGAAAGTACCATCTTTCTTCATTTTATCAATAGAGTTCATTTTCTTAACTGCTTTTCTGATAGTTACAAAGTTTGTAAGCATACCACCTGGCCATCTTTCTGTGATGTAAGGCATGTTAAGTTCCGCAGCGTGTTTTGCTACTACTTCTTTCGCTTGCTTTTTAGTTGCTACAAAAAGCACTTTTTTGCCAGCAGAAGTTAATTTTTCCAAAGCTGTACAAGCCTCGTCCAATTTAACAGCTGTTTTATGTAAATCTACGATGTGAATACCGTTTTTCTCCATGAAAATGTATGGAGCCATATTTGGATTCCACTTACGCGTCATGTGACCGAAGTGTACGCCAGCCTCTAAAAGGTCTTTTACATTTGCTTTTGCCATGTTTTCTTGTTTTTTGTTAGTTTACTTTCCGCTTTTCCGCAATCAACTTTACTTTAGATGGGAGTAAAGTTTGGATGCTAAACGTAACGGGCAAAGTGGCTGTTGGCTTCTTGCAATTGGCAATGGGCTTCCAGCATTGGATTAAAAAAAAATTTAAGAAATATTTTAGAGCTATTTGCCAAAAGCCAATAGCCATAAGCTTTCTAACGTTTTGAGAATTGGAATCTCTTTCTCGCTTTTTTCTGACCTGGTTTCTTTCTCTCTACCATTCTTGCATCTCTAGTCAGCAATCCGTGTGGCTTAAGAAGCAATCTGAATTCTTCGTTAATTTCGCACAATGCTCTAGAAACGCCTAGTCTGATAGCTTCTGCTTGACCAGTGATTCCACCACCAAAAACATTAACTTTAAGATCATATTGCTCAAGTGTTTCTGTCAACAAAAATGGCTGATTTACTTTGTAAACCAAAACATCTGTACAGAAGTAAGTCTTAGCATCTTTACCGTTTATCGTGATGTTACCAGTTCCTGGCTTAACAAACACTCTTGCAACAGAAGTTTTTCTTCTTCCGATTTTGTGTACTGTAGACATATTAATTATTTGAATTCGTTAACATTGATTACTTTAGGCTGCTGCGCTTCGTGTTTGTGCTCAGTTCCTTCATATAAATAAAGGTTTTTGAATAAAGCAGAACCTAATCTGTTTTTAGGAAGCATTCCTTTCACAGATTTTTCCAATACTTTAAGAGCATCTTTTTTCTTAAGCTCCTCAGCAGTCATAAACTTCTGACCACCAGGATACCCTGTATGCCAGATGTAAGTTTTATCTGCCCACTTGTTTCCGGAAAGTGTAACTTTCCCAGCGTTCAAAACGATTACATTGTCTCCACAATCTACGTGTGGTGTGTAATTCGTTTTGTGCTTACCTCTCAAAATCTTTGCAACGGTAGAAGCTAGTCTTCCCAACGGTTGCTCAGCAGCGTCTACAACAACCCATTCTTTATTTGCTGTAGCCTTGTTTGCCGATACTGTTTTGTAACTTAATGTATTCACAATTTATCGTTTACGATTAAACATAATTTTCCCTTACGGGTGTGCAAAGGTAGCAATTTTTTTTCGGATGAAAAACTTTACCCAAAGAAATATTTTAATTTTCTAGTTATTAACGAGTTATTGATTTGCTTTTGGCAATTGGCGTATAGCTATTGGCGAGGAAAACATTTGTTCAGATAATTTCAAAATACCCATTTACATTTAAAATTAAAATAATTTTAAATGTAAAATAGATATTTGACATTATATATTCGATCACAATTTTTAAATTGGATTGACTATTTGATAAGCAAATTGCAAAAAAGCCAATCGCCACAAGCAAAATATAGCTCATCTTTTATTATTTTTGAGGAAAATTCTATAAAATGAGCCACGGAAAACTGAGAGAAGAAAAAGACTGCCTTAATTGTGGTCATATTGTGGAGGAACATTATTGCCCCAATTGTGGACAGCAGAACATTCATACCAGACAGCCTTTTCATTATCTGTTCACACATTTTGTAGAAGACTTCACGCATTACGATGGCCAGTTCTGGGGAACACTTAAAAACCTGCTTTTCAAACCTGGAAAATTAACGAACACATATTTAGAAGGAAAACGTCAAAAATTTGTCCCGCCAGTTAAACTCTACATATTTATCAGTTTTGTTGCATTTTTTATGTTTGCAATGTTTCCACCGTTTTCACTAGATTTTGAAAGGGATAAAACAACATCTTCTACCGAAATATCAGGTAATGCTAAAGTCATACAAGCGAGAAAGACACTTGATAGTATTGCTAAAAACAACAATCTAAAAGGTAAAGACTCAGTAGACATGATAAAAGTTCAATCATTCTTAGCTGACTCTACAAAAACAATAAATGCAACAAACTTATTTGACACCGATAAAAAATTTGATAAAGATGACATTAATGCTTTTCTGGGAGTTAGGAGTAAAGCTGCTTACGACTCTACAATTGCAAAAAAACCGTCCAGATTAGATTTTATAGACAAGCCATTTGTTTACAAGTTTTTTGAATTAGAAGAAAAAGGTGTTACCCGAGGCGAGATTCTCAGAAAACTGGGTGAAACATCTTTCCATAACTTGCCGAAAGCACTTTTCATATACCTCCCTATTTTTGCATTTTTTCTGTGGATTTTCCACAACAAGAAAAAATGGTGGTATTTTGACCACGGAATTTTCACATTACATTATTTCAGCTTTTTATTATTGACCATTTTGTTATTCTCCTTTTTATATAAATTGGCAGAAGTAACAACATATTCAATTAGTATTATTATTTATTTACTGATGAATGTGTTATTCTTCTACAGTATTACCTATTTTTTCATAGCCCATTATAAGGTCTACCATACACACGGCGTTATAAGCTTTATCATCGGTTGCGTATTGTTTACTCTTAATCTAATAGCCTTTCTGTTTTTGGTAATAGCGCTAGGCTTCATAAGCTTTCTGATGATTCACTGAAAACAAAAGCCAGATCCCCTAAGAAGTCTGGCTTTTTTATTTGAATAGTGACTAAAAAGCAAATCGTCAGAAGCCATCTGCCAGAAGCCAGCTTAATACCTCAACGATTTACTTTCCCGAAAACTGGCAATCATATAATAAGCTACGAAAACAGTAGAAAATTTTATAATGGATGGAACAGCGGTTTCGAAATTGAAAAATATCAATCCAACTATTACCAAGAAAACAATGCCGATAAAGGAAATTCCCATTTTCTTTGGCAACGGCCATTCCGGATGATCTACAAAATAAGCCAGTCCCCAGCCAATCCCAAAAGCAGAAGCGACATAAAGCTCCACCCAAAACTCTGCCGCTTCGCCCGTAAAACGTCTCAGGAAAAAACTAATTAAAGTTCCTACAACAAAAAACATCAGCGCTTTTACCATTTCAAAAAATTTTGACAAAAGTAAGAAATGTTATTTGTACAATGTAAAAAGTATATTATACTAATGATTAAAATCAATCAAATGCAAAACGCTCCTCAACAAAATTCCTTAGATTTGTTTAAATGATATTTTTATGCGCGAGGTAAGGCTCAATTCTATTCTGGACAACGACTTCTACAAAATCACAATGCAAAACGCAGTTGTGAAATTATTTACCAACGAGATTGTGAGGTACGAATTCATTAACCGAGGCAAACATAGTTTTCCAGAGGGTTTTGCGGAAGAATTGAGAAAATCCGTCAATGCAATGGCAGAACTGAAACTCACTAAAGAAGAAAAAAAATATTTAAAAATCACTTGTCCCTATCTGGCTCTACCCTATCTCGATTTTCTGGAAGGTTTTCATTACGATCCTTCAGAAGTGAAGATTGAACAAGAAGGCAATGAACTAAGAGTTTCTGTAGAAGGTCTTTGGTATAGAACCATTCTTTGGGAAGTTCCTCTTCTGTCGCTCATCAGCGAATTGCATTATGAGATGAATCATCTGGAACGGCAAACCAACGAAGAAGTCATTAGTAAAACGGTAGAAAAAGCAGTTCATCTGACGGAACTCGGGGTTCCGTTTGCGGAATTTGGAACCCGACGGAGACATTCTTACAAAGTTCACAGATTGGTAATGGATGCTTTGATACAGGACAAAAAATCGACTTTTACAGGAACTTCCAATGTTCATCTAGCCATGCTTTACAATGTAAAACCAATCGGGACACACGCACACGAATGGTTTATGTTTCACGCTGCAGAATTTGGTTTCAAAATGGCCAATTCTATCGCATTGGAAAATTGGGTCGATGTTTACCGAGGTGATTTGGGAGTTGCACTTTCAGACACTTACACGACGGAAGTTTTCTTCCAGCAATTCGACAAAAAATTTGCAAAGTTGTTTGATGGTGTTCGTCACGACAGCGGTGATCCGTTGGAATTTGCAGATAAAACCATCGCACATTATCAGAAACAAGGTATCAATCCATTATTCAAATACATCATTTTTTCTGATGGCTTGAATCTCGAGAAAGTAGAAGAAATCACGAGTTACTGTAAAGGAAGAATCGGAATTTCTTTTGGAATCGGTACAAATTTGACTAATGATGTTGGACTGAAACCAATGAATATCGTAATGAAACTCATCAGCGTAAAAGGCATCAACAACGAATGGATCCCGACTGTGAAATTGTCTGACGAAAAAGGAAAATACACCGGCGACCCTAAGATGATTGAATTGGCGAAAGAGTTTTTGAGGATAAATTAATTTTCATTCCTATTTTCAACATCATTTGCACTCATAAAACATTATTAAATTAACGCTAGTCAAAAATCATAATTACCAGTTGCAAATTCTGTTTTAGCATTTTAAGACACTGACCCTCAATTTTGTTAATTTTTAATTAAAATTGATTTCGGTGTGAAAAAATAATTTAATTTTACTTTTAGTGTAAGTTTAAAAATGACAATCTTGATTAGGATTAATTTCTCTTTTGGCATCAATTTTACTCTTTAAAAAACACAACTAAAATTATTTTATACTATGAGAAAAACATTTAAAATCGCTGCTCTTGCCTTGATGGTATCTATGACAGCTGTTTCTTGTAAAAAGAAAGTTTCTGATGCAGAATTAACAACCAATGCTACAACCGCAATCACAGCTTATCCTGGAACTTCTGTAGAAGTGAAGGAAGGACAAGCTCACCTTAGCGGAGTTTTCGCTACCGAAGCAGACAAGCAAGCAGCTATTGCTGCACTTAAAAAAGTGGAAGGTGTAAAAGATGTTCACGATATGGCTACGGTAACACCAGCTCCTACAGCTGCACCAGTTGAAGTGAATATGGTAGATGCTGCCGTTCTTCAGAAAGTGAATGATGCGCTTAAAGATATCCCTGGTGTGAAAGCAGAAGATATGAACGGAACATTGACATTGACAGGTTCTACAACTTCTGCTAACGCAAGAAAAGTAAAAGAGTCTGTAGATGCTCTTAAAATTGGTAAGTACGATAACAAAATTACTGTAAAATAATCACAAATGAGTTTACAAGATAAATATGCAAGTGTAGTTTCTGCGGCTCAGTCTGCAGGACTTTCTGACCTTTCTGTTCAGGAGCAGGATGGCATTCTTTACATCACAGGAAAAGCAAGCAACAGCGCTGCAAAAGATTCCGTTTGGAACGCTTTGGGAGCGATTGATTCTTCTTACACAGCAACAGATATCAATATCGATGTGCAGGTTTCTGGATTGGCAGCCGGCGCTTCTTTGACTGTTGCAACAGACGAATCTAATCTTAACATCCGTCAAGAGCCTTCTACGGAAGCTTCTATTGTTGGTAAAGCAGCAAAAGGCGAAACAGTAACTTTGGTTGAGCAATCTTCTGACGATTGGTGGAAAATCAAGACAGCTGATGGCGAAGAAGGTTATGCTTATGCAAGATATTTGAAAGCTTAATTTCAAAACAATAACAAAGATGAAACCTCTGATTTTTCAGGGGTTTTTTCTATTTTTGAAAAAATTCATTATCGTAAAATGTATTTAAAAGTCACATTTACGTTAATTCAAAAAAACTAAATGACAAAAAAACTCTGGCTTTTACTCTTTTTTATATTTCTGAAAGTGAGTTCTCAAGCTTTCAGCATCAATGGAAAAGTGACAGATGATAATAATAATCCTATTGAAAATGCCACAGTTTCCTTGATCAAACAAAAAGATTCATCTATCATCAATTTCAGTGGGACGAGCAAAAGCGGAAACTTTAGTTTAAAAATTCCTGAGCAGAAGGAAGCTTCTCTTCTTCAGATTTCTGGCGATAAACTGAAAACTTTTACTAGGAAATTTGAATCGATTCATCAAAATGAAAATCTCGGAACAATCAAACTCAGCAAGGAATCGATTACCAATATAGAGGAAGTTCAAATTACAGTTTCGCCCATTAAAATCAAAAAGGATACGATTGAATACCATGCTTCGTATCTGAAAGTGCGCCCTGATTCCAAAATTGATGAATTAATAAAAGAAATCCCAGGCGCAGAAATAGATGCCGATGGAAAAATCACTGTCAATGGAAAATCTGTGAGCAAAATCCACATCAACGGAAAACCACTTTTCGACAAAAATGGAAAAACTGAACTTGAAACCATTCCGGCAGACATCATTAAGAAAATCCAAATCACCACCTCAAAAACAAAAGAAGAGGAACTAACTGGCAGAGCGCCAATCACGGATAGTTTGACGGTCAATTTTGAAATAGATAAAAAACACCGACAAGGTAATTTGACCAATTTCAGACTCGGTTATGGTTCCAACAATCGTTATGATGGTGCCTTATTTTTCACCAAAATAAAACAAGATTCCCGACTGGCAATTTCAGCAGGATCTAATAATATCAATGCAGGATTATCTGGAAAAACAGGTGGTGGAACAGGCATTTTCAGGACAACAAGTGTTAACGCAGCTTATTCTGACAAATTTGACAATCTCGATTTGGAAAGACTGAATGCCAATTTTTACGAAAGAAACACCGAAACTTATTCCAAAACAGCACGAACCACCTTTCTGCCCGACTACAAATTGGACAGAAATACAGAACGTTCCGGCAACAGAGATCTGAAAAGGTTGGGACTCAACTCCAATGCGGTTCTCAAATTAAACCAATTTACTTACTTGATTTTCTCAGCGGGTTTTAACAATAACATCATGGAAAGTAATACAAATAATCAGTCCTCCACTTTGCGAGACGATGTTTTGCTCAACTCCAGCTCGGGTTCTGTGAGACAAAAATCTATTAATAATAATTTCTCCCAATCATTAGGAATCACAAAAAAGTTCCAAAAAGAAAGGCGAAATTTGACAGCTTCGATTGCCAGTAATTTTATGGAAAACAGCGGAACGGACTATAATCTCACGACGACTCTTTTCCACCAATCTCCAGAAGACAACGATTATAGAAATCAGCGTTCATTATCAAAAAATCAAACTACAGATTTTTCTTTCAATGCAAAATATAACGAACCGATTTCCGACTCAGCCCTTGTAACCACAGAGATTATTTACAAATTTTTGTCTTTGAAAAACGACAGAAAAGTGAATGATTTTGATAATGAAACGGAGGAATATTCAGTTTACAATTCGTTGCTTTCGAATACGATTAATCAAGACATCAATTCCTTTAATACGGTTGTTGGCTATGATTTGAATAAGACTAAATTCAGGTTTTTCTTCAATGCTCTTTTGGATTTTAACGCCAATGATTTCCAGAGTATTTTCAATAATGAGAACATCAGTTTTAAAAGAAATTTTGTGTTTCCCAATTATGAGACAAGGTTTACTTACAGATTTTCTGCCAGCAAATCATTGGAACTATACAACAGAAGCGATTTTACAGCTCCGACAATGAGCGCGCTAAATCCTTTCACAGACATTTCGAATCCACTGATTACCACGCAAGGAAATCCTGATCTGAAAAGCACTTGGAAAAACACGAGTTCGATTTACTTTATGAATAGAAATCTTCCGAAAAACATCACATATTCTGCAAGATTGAAATTTGACTATACGGACAATCAAATTTCAGATTTTTCTTTTTATGATGATACGGGCAGGCAGTTCAGAACGTATACCAATATTAGCGGAAACAAAATTTTAAGTTTCGACAGTCGATTTTCTAAAAGTTATAAATGGAACAAAAATGAGTTTCGGATTTCTCCATCATTTTTCTCAAGTTATGCGCACAGAAAAGGCTTTTTGGATGGTCTGCAATTCACAAACACGATTTACAATGTTGCTCCAAGGATTAATTTAAAACTGATTTTGAGAGAAATTTTGGATGTGACAAGTTCTGCAAGTTTCAATTATAATTTTTCGAATTACAACAATTATCGGGTTGATAAAACACGTTCTGCACAACAAAATTACAGCTTCGGGATCATCAATTATTTCCTAAAATCCAATCTCTTTTTTAGTAATGACCTCAGCGTTACCAAGAATAATAACATTTCTGCTGGCTTCAATAGAACGTCCTATTTTTGGAATACAAGCGTGAATTACAAATTCTACAAAAAACAGATGACATTGCGATTCAATATTAATGATGTTCTAAATCAACGTCAAAATGCGATTAGAAATATTGGAGATAATTATATTGAAGATAGAGAAGACCTAGTTATGAAACGCTTTTTTATGTTCTCACTGCTCTTGAATCTGAATAAATTTGGTGGAAATAAAAGTTGATTTTAGTCTGATAACATAGGCCTAGGCAATATATTTTAACTTGATCGTTACTTAAAAAACTAAAACCTAATGTGCCTATCTGACTTAATCAAAATAAAACCTCTTTTGTCAGAATACTTTCAATATTATCCGGATAATCTACCTCGATTAATTGCTCAGAATTAATCCATTCCCGGATTCTAATCGGGTCTAGCTTATCCGAATTGGCAACACCCAACTGGTCCAAAGCAAACGCATTACACTCCTGCTCATACTGGTTTTCAATCGGAATCACGAAGAGTTTTTTGTTCATAAACAAAGCTTCTGCAGGTGTTTCGAAACCCGCATTA
Organism: Chryseobacterium sp.; assembly: GCA_039595375.1. Classification (GTDB taxonomy): domain Bacteria; phylum Bacteroidota; class Bacteroidia; order Flavobacteriales; family Weeksellaceae; genus Epilithonimonas. The sequence continues at coordinate 23,536 of JBCNLQ010000017.1, read as the reverse complement.
CAAAGAATTCCCTCACAGGTTTCGAACAATTCAAGGTATTTTTTCTCATCAATCGGAAAAATTTCCACATTATTGAATTTTTGCGGCTGTTTTGCATACTTCGAAAAAACTTTCCACTGTACATCGATTCTTGTGAGGAAATTGGTAATGACCTCATCTGAAAAACTCGGGAGATACACCAGATAATGACCTTTGTTTTCAGGATTAAGTTTTCTGATTTTTTGTCGGATAACAGGTTTTTTGATATTCGGATTATAGCTATCGAAGTGAAATCCTATTTTCTTCTTACAAGGCACATAATTATTAAGAATCAAATTGCCCAGCCAATCGGTTTTTTCAGGTTTTGGCGTTTCTTTGAAAGTCAATGATGCTTGATGACTCAACTCGATAATCGGCAATTTCTTCAATCGTGAAGCCCAACCCGTCAATGGCTCAAAATCATTGATAATCAAATCATAAGCAGACAAATCCAAATCCTTTATCACTTTTGCGGCTTTGCAGAAATTATTTTCCAACAAGGTTTTTCTGTAAGATAATCCACCTGTTTTGTTGTAAAGCAAAGACACACCTTTGAAACGGTAATCAATATCAAAATCAGACTTCAATTGGGTCTGATGTCCGCTGATCAACGTATCTACCAGCGCATGTTTTTTCAAAATCGGGATGATTTCCTGAGCTCTGGCAAGATGTCCGTTTCCTGTCCCTTGGAAAGCGTATAATATTTTCATATTGCTTTAAAAATTAAATATTTGTGTTTTTATTATTTTAAATTAAACACTTCGACAAGCTCAGTGTGACATTTCTAATAGTAGCGGTGTCAGTCTGAGGTTCTCGAAGACTTTTATACAATCTGAGTCACGATTTTCATCAATTCTGCGCTGTCAATCTCCTTCATTTCATCAATTTCCTCATCGAGCAAAGTGTGTTTTTCATCTTCGTAGACGAAGAGTTTCCATTTGCCATTTTGATATTCCAAAGCCGAAAGATTTTCTACCCAATCGCCGGAATTCAGGTACATACATTTTCCTTTTTTGCCAATTACTTCCCTAATTTGAGGTTGATGAATGTGACCGCAAATCACATAATCAAAATCATTTTCAATCGCCAGTTCCGAAGCGGTCAGTTCAAAGTCGCCGATATATTTTACCGCTTTTTTGACATTATTCTTAATCTTTTTGGAGAACGAATATTTCTCCCGACCGATTTTCTCAAGAAACCAATTCACTAGATTGTTGATGGCAATCAGCAAATCATAACCTTGCCCACCGAGTTTTGCAATCCATTTGGAATGCTGCACCGACGCATCGAAAACATCGCCGTGAAAAATCCAGGCTTTCTTCTCACCCAGTTTCAAAACGTGTTTGTTACACAACTTCAGTTTCCCTAATTCGAAATCTGTAAAATTTCTGAATGCTTCATCATGATTGCCTGTGATATAAAAAACCTCCGATTCTTTGGTCGCAAATGAAATTAGTTTCTTAACCACTTTCAAATGAGATTTAGGAAAGTAAGATTTCTTGAATTGCCAAATATCGATGATATCGCCGTTCAAAATCAAGGTTTTCGGACGGATAGAATTTAGATATCTCAACAATTCCTTCGCCTTGCAACCGTACGTTCCAAGATGCACATCCGAAATAATCACAATTTCTACATCTCTTTTCATACTCTATATTAATTGCGATTTCATTCACTATCAGATTTATACAAAGAACGATTTCTAATTTGAACTGTGCGTGAATCGTATTTTATATTTACTGATGAGAATTGACTGTTTTTGTTGGATGGTCTTAATATTAATTTAAAAAATGAGTGGTTATTCTCTCAAAAATATTAGTTTTGTTCAGTTACAATTTACATTGCACATTTTGAAATGCTTTGCTGTGATTTTAACGCAAAGCTTTTTGATTACTGAAAACATTTTAGTGAGCAAAGATTTTGCTAAAGCAAATGATGAAGCGAGCGCTTAGAAAATGAATTCATTCGTTTCGTTGCTCTCTAAATATGAAGTCGAAAAAAAGAAATCTTTGCGTTTAAAAAATGCTTTGCTGTGATTTTAATGCAAAGATTTTTGATTGCTGAAAACATTTTAGCGAGCAAAGATTTTGCTAAAGCAAATGATGAAGCGAGCGCTTAGACAACGGATTCATTCGTTTCTTTGCTCTCTAAGTAGGAAGTCGCAAAAAAAGAATTCTTTGCGTTTAAAAAATTAAAAGTTATAATAAAAGTTATGAAAGGTCAAAATAAACTGTTTATCGCAATTATCGTCGCATTGATTTTGGGCGTTATTATTGGCGGCACCGTTAATAAAATCTATAGAGGAACAACTATTAGAATCAATGCCGAAAAAATTGATGAAAATAATCTTGCTGACGACATAGTAACATTTACAACGACAAACGGTCAAACTTACGACCAAAAAATACGAATTGTGGATGACCAACTTGAATTCAATTCATTTTTAAAAACACCTCAAGCTGTTGAAACTTTACCTGTTATTAAAGGTTCAAAAGCAACTTTCACTCCACAAAAACTTCAAAATCAATCAGAAATACAATTGTTAGAAGTCAAAAATTCTTCGGATGGCAGAAGTGCCTCGATTAATAATATTTCTTCATTTTCAGAACTGATAAAACTTCTCGGAACGGTTTTTATCCTACTGATTCAGATGATTATTGCGCCGTTGGTTTTCTCGACCTTGGTTGTGGGGATTGCAAAGATGGGCGACATCAAAATGGTTGGTCGTGTCGGGACGAAGGCGATGCTTTGGTTCATTTCGGCTTCTTTGGTTTCTTTGACAATCGGATTGGTTTTGGTGAATTGGCTAGAACCGGGTCACGTGACACAACTTCCGATTCAGGATGTTTCGTCCGCTTCTGACATTGTAAAAAACAGCAAAGGATTTTCTGCGGAAGACTTTGTGACACACATCATTCCGAAAAGTTTATTCGAAGCGTTTGCTACCAATGAAGTTCTTCAAATCGTAGTGTTTTCCGTAATGTTCGGGATTGCACTTTCTGCGATGGGCGAAGAATATACGAAACCTGTTATTAAAGGTCTGGACGTGATTGCCCACGCGATTTTGAAAATGGTAGGCTACATAATGTGGGTTGCGCCTTTGGGTGTTTTCGGAGCGATTTCTGCGGTGGTAGCTACGAATGGTTTTGAGATTTTCAAAGTTTACGCCATCTATTTGAGAGATTTCTTTTTCGCACTCGGCGTTCTTTGGCTGGTGCTTTTGCTGGTTGGATATATGATTCTTGGCAACAGACTTTTTGAATTGTTGAGAAGAATCAAAGAACCTTTGTTGATAGCATTTTCCACGACAAGTTCCGAAGCAGTTTTCCCGAAATTGGTAGAAGAGTTGGAAAGATTTGGTTGCAACAGCCGAATTGTTTCGTTCATTTTGCCTTTGGGATATTCCTTCAATCTGGATGGAAGTATGATGTATATGACCTTCGCCTCGATTTTCATTGCTCAGATTTACGGCATCGATATGCCATTGGGACAGCAAATCATTATGCTTTTGGTTCTGATGCTAACGAGTAAAGGAATTGCCGGCGTTCCGAGAGCAAGTTTGGTAATCATCGTGGCCGCGTGTGGAATGTTTGATATTCCGGTTGAGGGAATTGCTTTGATTTTACCAATCGACCACTTCTGCGATATGGGAAGAAGTATGACGAATGTTTTGGGTAATGCTTTGGCGACGTCTGCGGTGAGTAAGTGGGAAGGGCAGTTGGAGAGTTAGAGATTATATTTTACATATATAAAACACAATTTTGTTATTCTAAAAGAGTCACGAATGTTGATTCTTAGGGAATGGCAAAATTGTTTTTTATTGACAAAATGTGATTTGAAGACAAAATCCCTAGCCCTGATTGCAGTGGAAATCCCACAGCAAGCAATGGGAAAGCTGGGCGCGAGGAATTGCAACGGAAAGCAGGTTCCCGGCTACTGAAAATTTAAATTTTAACCTGCCAAAAATCATCCAGATAGATAGAATCACAAATCATATTGATTCTAAATTAATTTTAAAATCCGTAAATTTGTGACCTCAAAGATTAATAAAATTTTATGCTGACGAAATCAAAAGTTCAGGATTTTCTGAAAGAGATAGAAGTGGATGACCTGGTGAGTAATTTTCAGGTGATGGGTGATGATGTTTATATCGATATGACTTCCCACTCGCCTGCAATGCACGAGAAAAAGAAATTGGAAGTCGCTATGAAACAGGCTTTCGCCTCGGAATTTGGGGAACATATCAACTTGAAATTGAAAATCACTTCTCCTGAATTGCCTGCAACACCTGCAACCAATGAAATCAAAGGAAAACAGATTCCTGGCATTCAGAATATCATTGCTATTGCTTCCGGAAAAGGTGGCGTTGGAAAATCTACTGTTTCGGCAAATCTTGCGGTGACGTTGGCAAAAATGGGTTTCAAAGTTGGACTGCTGGATGCGGATATCTATGGACCGTCTGTCCCGACAATGCTTGACACAGAAGGTCAAAAACCAATTTCTGTGGAAGTAAACGGTAGAAATCTAATGAAACCTATCGAGAATTATGGTGTGAAAATGCTGTCTATCGGATATTTCTCAGGCGCTAACCAAGCGGTAGTTTGGAGAGGACCAATGGCTTCTAAAGCATTGAATCAGATGATTCGTGATGCAGATTGGGGCGAATTGGATTTCCTTCTTATTGACCTTCCTCCGGGAACCGGCGATATTCATCTGTCTATCATTCAGGAAGTTCCGGTGACTGGCGCTGTGATTGTGAGTACGCCTCAACACGTTGCTTTGGCCGATGTTAGAAAAGGAATCGCAATGTTCAATATGGAAAGTATCAATATTCCGGTTTTGGGATTGATAGAAAATATGGCTTATTTCACACCGGAAGAGCTACCTGAGAATAAATATTATATCTTTGGCAAACAAGGTGCTCAGTTTATGGCAGAAGATCTGGGAATTCCAGTTTTGGGAGAGATTCCTTTGATCCAAAGCATCAGAGAAGCAGGTGACGTTGGAAGACCTGCTGCGCTGCAGGAAAATACTAATATTGCAGACATCTACATCAAAACGGCTCAGAATATGGTCGAGAGTCTTGTAGAAAGAAATAAAAATCTGCCTGCAACAGAAGCTGTGAAAATCACAACAATGGCAGGTTGTTCTCCGAAAAAGTAGGTTGCTTTTGGCGATTGGCTTTTTGCTGATGGCATTAAAATCGGAGTTATTAAATTGAAAAATAAAAAAATGGATAATATAAATCAAATTCAAGAAGAACTGGTAACCAAGGTAATGGAAGCCTTGGAAAGTATCCGTCCTTTTTTGCAAAAAGATGGCGGTGATATTGAATTGGTAGATGTTGAGGAGCATAAAGTTTATGTGAAACTACTGGGAAGCTGTTCTAGCTGTGGCATCAGCAGTTCTACGATGAAACTGGGTGTTGAAAGTACCATCAAGCAATTTGCGCCAGAGATACAGGAAGTTATCAGCGTTTAAAAAAATAAAAATCCCGATCTAAAACTGAATCGGGATTTTTTATGTGTTGAAGTACTACAAGATTACTTTACAATTTCTGCATCGATAATCTTCGTATCAGGATTGTTCTTTTGACTTTCCCATAGAAGAAATTTGTCAACTTCTTTCATCAATAACGGAATTGCTAGAGCCAGGATAGCCAAATCGTCCAAAGCACCTATGACTGGTACAAAATCCGGAATAATATCGATTGGTGAAATCACATAAAGCAAAGCCAAAGCAGGCAAAAGAATATCTGTAAATTTCATCTTATATTCTCCTTTGTAATACATTTTCACCATTCTAAATACCGATGGAATCTTCTGCAAAAATCCTTTGTGTTTTATAGCTTCCTGCGCCAGTTTAAATTTTGAATATTTCATTTCTTGTTTTGTGTTTGTATTATTTTCGACTAATCAAATTTCGCAAATTCTATTCCAATCACTTCATAGAAAATGGTAATGTTTTGTTAAATAAGAATTGGTTATGTCAATTTATCTGTCAGTTTTGCAAATTGTTTTTCGGCGTTTTTTCCTTCGTAAAGAATATCGTAGACTGCATTGATAATCGGCAATTTCAGTCTCTTCTCTTGACAAATAGCGTAGATTCCTTTTGTTGCGTAGTAACCTTCGGCCACCATACTCATAGACTGTATTGCAGATTTTACAGTGTAGCCCTTTCCAATCAGGTTGCCAAGATTCCTATTTCTTGAGAATAAGGAATAAGCAGTTACAATCAAATCTCCAAGATATGCACTGTCATTGACATCTCGTTTTTCAGGGTAAATAGCCTCGAGGAAAGTTTCCATTTCGCGAATCGCATTCGATACATAAACCGCAATGAAGTTATCGCCGTAACCCAATCCACTTGCTATACCAGCTCCGATCGCATAAATATTTTTAAGAATTGCAGAATATTCGTTTCCGAGAATATCGCAACTGGTGTTTACTTTAATATAATAAGATGAAAAAATTCCTTTCAAAACTTCAGCATCTTCCTTCTGCGCCACAGCAACAGTCAGATAAGACAAACGCTCCATCGCTACCTCTTCTGCGTGACAAGGACCAGCAATCACTGCCTGATTTTTGAATCCAATTTTGAACTCATCTTTCAAGTAATGCGCAACTATGTCATTGTGTTTGGGAACGATACCTTTGATGGCAGAACAGAATAATTTGTCCTGATAATCGCAAGTAAGCTTTTCCATAGATTCTGACAGATAAATAGAAGGAACAGCCAGAATAATGACATCAGAATTAGTGACCAATTCATTAATATCTGTAGTGATCTGTAGTTTTTTCAGGTTGAAAGAAACAGTGGTGAGATAACTTGGATTGTGTCCGCGCTGTTCTATGGCGCCTTTCACAAACTCATTTCTGACGCACCAGTTGACCGTTTTACAGTTTTCTGCAAGCATTTTCACGATTGCAGTAGCAAAACTCCCGCTTCCTAAAACGCCAACGCGCACATTATTAGATGATTTAGTCGATTTCTTACTCATTCTTTCTCGTCTTTTACATTGCTACAAATCTAATATAATTTATGATTTTACATCAATGTTAATCCCGTTTAACAAATAATTAAGAATAATTAACTTTCATTAGAACAAATCACATTCCTACATCCCATTAACATTAGAAAAAATAAATATTTCATATTTTTGCAGTCGTTTTAAAATTCTATTAATGTTTCAATATTTAAAATCGAAAAAGAAAAAGAACTTGGTTCTTATATTACTGCTCATAATTTGTTTCGTCCAAGGTTTGGTCATCGCCCGATTTTACAATGACAAAGATAATAAGGTCTATCAGGTCAATATTGTAAAAATCAATAATGAAAAAGACAGTATAGATCATCTACAATTGAAAACTGATTTGGCAATGGTAGACCAAAGCATCCGCAGCATCGATGGATTTTTAAAATCAAAAAATGTTTCTGATCTTCGGATTGAAAACCTGGCCAAAGACAGTCTCCAAAATGAAGTTTATCTTGCAAAAGTGAGCAACCGCTACAGCCAATATTTGGTTGATTTGGAACAAAGACTACAGCAAGTTCCTTTGGGCATCCCTACAGATGGTTATATATCTTCTAATTTTGGGCCTAGAAAAAATCCAATTCCACCGAAAGCTGATCCTTCAAAAACAGAAAATACAGCGCACATTGCCGAGGAAAAAGATAGCCTTGGAAATGTTATTAAAAGGCAAGCCATTGTAAAAGAAGACAAAAATGCATCCAGCAATGCTCCTGCGGAAAAAGACCAAATGCAATTCCACAAAGGTCTGGACGTTGCAGTTGCGTATGGAAGTCCTGTAAAAGCGGCAGCTGCAGGAAAAGTGATTTTCTCCGGTGTGAGAGGCGGTTATGGAAATTGCGTAATGATAGAACACGGCAATGGTCTTGTAACTTTGTACGGCCATCTTTCTGAGCTTTTGGTTGAAGCCAATGATCGTGTGAAAGTAGGACAAATTATCGCAAAATCGGGGAACACAGGGCGCTCCACCGGACCTCATCTTCATTATGAAGTTCATAAAAACAACCAACCAATCAATCCTAGATTATTTTTAAACTTTTAATTAAAAGAGTCTTCAAGAGCCTCAGACTGACAATCTGTGACGAAACGTCTTAATCAAATAAAAAACGCTCCAAAAATCTGGAGCGTTTTTCAATATATTTTGAGGAAAATTATTTCTTCAATACTTCTAGAAACTCATCGTGCGAGATGGCAGTTTCTACTTTTTTAGATTTTTCTAAGATCACATCTTTCAATTTTGCCATAGCAACTTCAGAAGAGATCTGTCTCACTTGGTTCTCGTCTTTCAACATTTCTGCTGCGTATTTTTGAACCTCATCATCTCCTAAATGGTGGATTCCGTAGATAGCTAATTGGTTTCTTACCAATTGCTCAGCTTGTCCAAGGACTTCTGCATAATCCAACTGAATCTCGTTATCATTCATCAATTTTCCTTCTAGGATTTGACCTTTGATAATGTTTTTCTCGTTTTCAAGGATTTCTTTTGCTTGCTCCTCAGAAGTAATATTTTGATTAGAGAATAATAACCATTTGATCAAGAATGCCTCAGGTAATTTGATTTCTTCTTTCTCGTTTACTTGCTCCAAGATTTTGTTTACGAAATGAACATCAGCATTTTGTTGGAAATACTCATCCAATTCAGTTTTCACTCTTGCTTTCAATTCTTCTTCAGTCGTGATAACGTCTTTACCGTAAACTTTGTCGAACAATTCTTGATTAAGTTCTGCCAAGTTCAATCCGTAGATATCTTTTACACTTACTTCAACCTCGTTGTGGTGAAGGTGTTCTGCTTCTTCTTTAGAGAAACCTAATTGTTTTGCCAATTCTTCTTTAGCAGCAAGGTCTTCTTTAGAAACTTTTACAGAATCATCTTTCTTCAATTTCTTAACCAAATCGTAAGCTTCTTTCTGCTCTTTAGAAATAGTTACATTTTTTGGAGCGTGGTTGTGCTCACCTTCTGCACCCTCTTCAACAACTTGAGAAACTTCTAGAGCAACGTAAGAATCTTTTCCGATTTTTTCTTCGGCAACTCTTTCTGCAAAACGTTTTTGCATATTTTCTACACTTGTAGAGATTTCTTTGTCAGAAGCTTCCACTTTGTAGTGAGGCGCTTCATATTGAGTCAAATCTACAGAAAATTCTGGCTCATATCCAACTTCGAAAGCTACAGATAAAGATTCTGCATTGTGGTTGAAATCGTTTACTGGCTGAGGAACCGGCTGTCCAACTAATCTTAGTTTGTTTTCCGTAACATATCCGTTCAAAGCTTCAGAAACTTGTTTGTTGATTTCTTCGAATGCAATCCCTGCTTCATATTGTTTTCTAACCATACTCAATGGCACTTTCCCTTTTCTGAATCCAGGAACCTGTGCATTTTTTGCATAGTTTATTAGTTGCTTTTCAACTTTTTCTTTATAATCAGATTTTTCCAATGTTACCGTAAGCAATGCACTTACATCGTCATGGTTTGTAGCTGTAACGTTCATTAATTGAAATTTTTAGGTTGCAAAAGTAGGCAAATTATAAGGAAGTTCAAAATTATTTACTTCTTTGATTCTGATAAAAAATCATAAAATTTTGGTAAAAAAAATAAAGATGCCTTACAAAAAGACATCTTTATTTCAGAATAGTGATATAGTAACAGCTTAATGAGCATCAATTGTAATATCAACATCAGTTTCTCCGCCAGTCGTTTGTCCTAACTGATTGGTTGCTGATGGATAATTTTGGTTGACACTGGTAGGACCGTGTACCAACTTGATATTCATTTTCCCTGTTGACTGTGCAGAATTAACAGTCCATTCTGTTTTAAGACCCAATCTTTGTCCGTCTGTTCTCACAACATCATTGGTGGATCTCATAACTACGATATCAGCATTTGCCGGTGCAAAAGTAATGAAATGATGATCTTTTTCTTCCACAATCTCTTCCGAAGAGTGGTAATGATCATCGTGTGCAATCTGAAAATCTAAAACCGCAGAATACGTATCTCCTGCATGCAAATGCAAATGTTTGTCTGCAACGCCGGAAATCACATTTACTGTCTGAACATCGGTTGCATCAGCCTTATTGGTCAAAGTTAAAACTACTTTCCCGATCTCGTCGTGTTCGTGTACATCTTCCGGAACTTCATCATCGCTGTTTCTGCATGATAAGATAAAGATTGCTGCCAAAAGTGCTAATGTAATATTTAATAATTTTTTCATTTTGATTAAAATTTTAAGTTCGTAATAATTAAAAATTGTACTTCAGAGTCACCACGAAGTTCCTTCCTGGCTCAAACATGTAATATCTAAGCCTGTTCAGATATTCGCGATACTCTGTGTTAAATAAATTGTTGATTCTGAAATTAAGATTCAGATTTTTGTATAAGTCCGCCCCAATAGATGCATTGAATAGTGTAAATGAAGCTGGCGTAGAACTAAAATCCACGATTTCATTTCTCTCGACACCATCTTTGATAAAGGTGACTGGCAAATTTCTGATAGGAAAACGATTTTGTTTAAATGCATTTTCATTTTCCAGCGTGATGTAGAAGTTCTTTGGTTTATTGAGATTAATCTCGACTGAATTCCGAAGTTTGGCTGGCATCATCAAAATCAAAGGTTCATTATTTGAAAGATCATCACCTCTCAAAATACTGAATCCTGATTTCCATTTCAGATTATTCGAAATCGAAAGCTCTGCATCTGCATCCAACCCAAATATTCTTGCTTTGATTTGTTGATAACTCCAGACTGGAAAAACACCTCTATTGGTGTTCAAAACACTGGTTGGAATTTGGTTCACGAAGTTATCTGACATCATCAAATATGGACTAATTTCTACATGAAATCCTTTCAGCACATTGAAATGACCTGCTAAAGAAAGATTTACATTATAAACTGTTTCCTTTTGGATGCTCAGATTTCCTTCCTCCATAATCGCCGCCGAATGATGCAATCCATCAGAAAACAATTCCGCTGGGTTTGGCGCTCTGTACGCCCGGGAAAGATTCAGTTTGAATTCATAATTTTGAGCAGGCTTATAATCCAAACCGATGTTCGCAGAAAAGTTATGATAGTCTAAAATGGGACGAGTCAAAGTTCTGCTTCCCGATTCGCTGACCACAAAGTCTGGAAAAAGGTCTGCATAATTGCTGTTCCACTTGTCCGAATCATAATATTTGTACGCGTCATACCGATTAAAATCATATCTTGCTCCAGCTTCTGCATTCAGTTTTGAACTGAATCGATATTTATATACCGAGAAAATCCCAGCATCATATCTGTAATAGTCCGGAATCAAACGTCTTGCTTTGGTTGCTGGATTGGGAAAATTATCCTGAAAACTTCCAGAAATACCGCTTTCTAAACTCCAATTGGAACGTTCTATCAAATGGACCAAACTCGCAGAATGTGTAATCAATCTCAAATCCATCGATGGTAAATTGCTTAACTCACCTCTTCTAATGTCATACTCTTTTCTCCGATTCAATTGAAAACTGTACTGAAAAGTCAGCTTTCCAAAATCAGCAAATCTTCTGTACGCTGAAAATTTTGCAATATGATGCGCCACTTCCTGCTTAGGATTATCGATGTCATAACTGAAATTGTCCAAATAAAAAGGTTGTCCAAAATTTACAGCGTTGTAAAAATCTTCCGGACTAGACAAATGTGCGCCTCTGTAAATCCCAAATTCTTGATTGATGCCACTGTAAGAAACATCAAAACCTTGCAGGAAAGTATGCTTACCAAACGAGAAATTAAACGAATTGAATTCCTGACCAGTATTCTGCAATGTGTAATGCGGAATATACTGGTCGCCAGTTTTTCTATAAGTTCCGCCCGCTTTTACAAACCATTGGTTTTCCCAAGATTTGATAACAGTTGCGCCCAACTCGCCTCCTTTTCCATTGGAAATTCCGGAAAGTCGAATGTTGCCCATTACCGTATCTTTCTTGGGCAAAATCGCAGGTTCCAAAACGACAACACCGCCTACACCTTCGTTCCCATACTTCAAAGCGGAAGCACCTTTTACAACATCGATGTGTTCAAAATCATTAACATCGATGTTCGGAGCGTGCTCTACTCCCCATTCTTGCTCGGCCATTTTCACACCGTTGTTCAGGATAGATATTCGGCTACCGTACAATCCTCGGATGACAGGCTTTGTGATATTATTTCCCGTTTTTAGAGCTGTGACACCTGTTATTTTTGATAAAAGATTTCCCAAATTTTCTGTAGAATTTCTTTCAAGCTCAGTTTTATTCAGTGTGCTCATAATCACAGAACCTTTGGTTTTATGATTGCCGTGGATGGTAACAGTTTCTATCTCATCTATATGATGCTCCAATGTGATAGCCAAATGCAAGTCTCTATCGACTTTTACATTTTCAGTATAATCGTCGCAGAGAGGATGTTTTGCGATTAACTGATGCGAACCTGACGGAATATTGCTAAACGAAAACCTTCCTTTTTTATCGGTTTTTGTGGTAGAGTTTCCCAGTTTAACGATAGCGTTTTCCAGCATCGTCTTATCATGGAAATCCTGAACGGTTCCCTCTACAGAATAGCTCTGCGCAGTTACTAAAGAAAGTCCAAAAAAGACCAACATCAGATTAATAATATGTTTCATTTTATTGAATTGTATAAATGTACTTTGTACAATGTAAAAAGTAGGATGGAATCTTTGAAATTATGTTCGAAACTACCTTTGGAACTGGAATCCCGCAACCCGAGCTGAGTGGAGCTCATTTTTTTTTGCATAGGACTTAGCCTTGGCAAAAAATAGCGGGAACGGAGCGCGGAGATAGTTGCCCAAAACCAAACTAATGTTAAAAAATAACAAAGCTCAAGTTCGTCAAAAATGGTTTGAAATAATTCAAAGAAAAGGTTCTCAATATCATGATTGAGAAAATTGGAATTCAGGAAAGTGCGGGTGGACCGCGAAGTTGAATGGTTGATTTGGTTTGTTCCCAAATTTTTTCCTGAGCGGAGATAATCTGCTCGGACTCTAGTGTGTGGTTCTGAAAATGAAAAGTAAATTGCTCCGGAACCAGCGAGTTGCCCGTTGCCAAAAAATGACAAGCCAGACAGTCGCCTGATTGATTGCTCGAATGCGCCTTCGTAATAGACTTTTCTGTTTTTTTGGAACCAGAATCTTTGAAAAAAGATTCGCCCTTGTGGTTATGTAATTCTGAAGAAAACAAAACCACAAAAACGTACATCGCGGTAATAAATACCGAAATGATTTTCTGAAAATTCTTGTTTTTCTTGTTCAACATAGCCACAAAGGTAGAAATTTTTTGTAACTGAATCTAATATTATGTTAAATTCTACAGAATTAAACTTTGAAATTAAGGCAAAAAAATTATCGCAGATTGTGCAGATGATTCAATAATCTGCTTAACTTGCCATATCTGCGAGAAGTAATTTTATCGAAATATTTACAACCTTCTATTTCTCTTCTTCGAAGTATAAACGGTAATATTTCCCTTTGTCATCTTGTCCCGTTTCCAATTTGTCCCGGTCACCGTGGATGTAGATATGGAAATTTTTATCCAGCTTGATGATAGATTTGAAATGTCTCTGTTGCTTTTTAACCGCCTGATTGTTAATTGGGAAATCTTCCGAAATCGAGATTTGCATATCGTTTTCGTAATCGGATTTGAAGTTGGAGAAACTTTCTATCACGGTATCATCCTGCAACACTTCTTTCACAAAGTCATCATATTTGAACTCTTCTTTTTCTTTGAAGAAATTGATGGATTTATTCAAGAAATCGGCTTGGTCGGCTTTGGAAACTTCGAATTCTTCCGGCAATTTCTGGGTAATGAAATCTTTATAAACTGACAAAGTCTCCTGTGTGTGGAAGTACTCGTTGTCACGCTGTTTTACTTTCAGAAAATCTTCGAACCAATAGTAGATGTCGCCGTTTTTATTATTGTCGATAACGGACAAAACGTAGCCGCTTTCTTTTTCGCTGTTATAGATCAAAGCTGCTTTATCAATTTTTGACAAACTGATTCCAAAATCTCTCTCGATCTCAAAAGACTCGTCCTGAGGATTGATTTTCAGAAAACCTTCTCTTTTTTCAGTTTTGAATAGACCGATAGAATCCGTCTTCTCACTTTTGCCATCTGCAGACTCAAAAACCTCGCCTTCAAAATAAACCACGAACAACTCTCCCGCCTGAACTCTAGGATTTTCCGCCGCTTCGTAAAGATGCTTGGCAATGTTTTCAGATTCCCATTGGAATTTGGATTGGTCTTCAAAAATCTCTGACACAGAACTGTAAACAGGATTATTGACCAAATAAGAATCACTGTAAAACTGAAATTGCTCCTCAGATTTGAAAGCATTGATGAAGTAATTCCCCAGCAATTCTTTCATCTCCTCATCCAGCTGAAGCTCCTGCTGAGAAAGCGTTAAAGACTCTCCATTGATTTTGTTCCCGACTCTGTGGACTGTGATTTTTGAAAACATTGATTTTTGTTTTTAGGATTGCAAAGATAAATTATTCAAATCTTTTTTTGCTAATGAATGATTTCAATAGTTGAAATTGAAATATTTTAGTTCTTATAACTGATTTGTTACAAACAAAAAACCCAGCCGAAGCTGGGTAAAAACTAATAACCATGAAAACTCAAATTAAACTTGAGAATCGAATATCTTAATATCAAATATCAAACCATCAAATTCTAAAATATCATAATAAAATGTTAACATTTCATTAAAATCTACATCGTACAATATATTTTTGATTACTTGTCGCTTAATAATTCTATCTGTGGAACAAACTGTCCTTAATTTTTTGGATCGTTGATTTCTCCGATAGCCTTTATCAACTCTGATTTGCTATTGATTTTAAACTTTCTGTAAATGCTTCTTATATTCATTCTTACCGTGTCAATGGATATGTTCAGTTTGTCTGCAGTTAATTTATAGGACAGACCATCAATGATGCATTTGGCAACATCTTGCTCTCTTGCAGTTAATATTTCAATTTTCTTTTTCTTCCCGTGGAAATGTTCAAAAACTTTTCGGGCAATTTTTGGCGTCATGTAAGCGCCGTCATTTACCACAGAGTCCAAAACAATTTCGAAGTAGCTGGAAAAACTTTGTTTATCCAGATAACCTACAGCTCCTTGCTGGATAGCATTCATAATATATTCTGTGTCATCTATGATAGAGTTCATAACAATGGAAACGCCTGGATATTTTTGAAGAATCAGCGGAACAGCATCGGTGCCATTCATTTTTGGCATTACAATGTCCAGAAGAATAATGACATTATGATCATCATCAAAGAAATCTTTCTCATTTAGAAAATCTACTGGGTTTGTGAATATGCCAATGCACTCATAGTCTTTTTTATTATTGATCATGCTTGCCTGCATCTCGGCAAATTCATAATCATCTTCTATTATTACTACCTTGTTTTTCATTTGTGGAATGTTAGTATAAAATATATGTTATTGTTCTTTTCAAATATTTTGAAAACGCCTTTATTTCTTTTTGTCCTTCTTTCGATATTTCTCAGTCCGTTGCCAGAATGTTTGTCTTCAAAAAATTTAGAATTTTCATTGGTTATGAAGGTTATTATGATAAAATCTTTATCTTCTGTTATATCAAAAATTAAAGAATCTGTCACAGCATATTTCGTGATATTATTGATGATCTCATAAACACAAAGCAGCATATCGCGGTACTGCCCGTTTGTAATTGTAACTGGTTGTTTCAGAATAATTTCGTTTGACAGCTTTATTCCTTTCAGATCTGTCATTTGCATAAGAATATCTACACATTTATAATAGAGATCCGAAAGATCATTTTTTTTCTGACCTGCTGAGTTAATGTATGTTCGAAGGCTAAAACTAATCTGCTCCAGATTATTCTTTATTTTCAGACGGTTTTTTTCATCTGTCACATCTGTAATCTCAAACATCAATTTTGTTTTTGTAAGAATAGTTCCTACCTCGTCGTGCAGATCCATACTGATTTCACGTATTGTTTCTTCCCGTACTCTGCCCCGTTTTACGGCAAAATAGATAATGGCTATAATTGCGCAAAACAATATGATAACTGTGATAATGAGAAACAATTTCGTTTTATATAAAGGCTCGGTTACTTCCAGAAGTACAGTAACAGGCGGGATGCTTCTTTCTTTTTCATCTACTCCAGCAATTTTGACATTGTATTTTCCAGGCGCAATTCCTACGAGACTTAAATTGGTCTGATCTTTAATTTTGATCCAGTTCCCGTTATCAATATTATATTTGAAGGTACAATTCTTGTTTGATAAGCAGTTCGTTGAAAAATTAATTTTACAATTAAACTGATCAAAACCGTATATAATAGGTTTATTATCATATTTTTTGATAACCATATTTTTTCCCATAATAGAATAATCTTTTATTACGATTCTTCTTTTAGGGAAATATAATTGCTTTGGCGAAAAAATATCGTATCCATCTACGCCACCGAAAATCAGTTGTCCATTCTTTAATTTTAAATTGGATTTGTAATTGAATTCACTATTTTTCAAATCATTGGTACGATCATATATAGAATAATCCGACCCATCAGGTTTGATTTTTACAACTCCTGAAAATGTACTGATCCATATATTTCTATAATTATCTTGTAAAAATGCGGCTGATATTGGATTGCTAAGATTTTTTAAATTGATAATTTTACACTTGTTAAGGTTTTTCAGATCGAAAAGGTAAACTCTATGTTCTGAACTGATCCATAGTTTTTTATTATAATAATCTATAAAACTAGAAGTTGTCAAAATATTTTTTAAAAGCGTACAAACTGTATTTTTTTTGACATCATACAGAAAAGCGCCCTTGATAGAATTAATAACCAACTTATCAGAATTTACAATTTTATTTATGTTTCTAACTTCTCCGAAATCATAATTAAATCTTTTGATGTACTGATATTTATTTTTGTCAAGGTTAAAAAAATAGACAAACCTAGATCCTCCTGCATAAACATAATGATTTGAAACATCGTAATAAACACCGTACAACTTCTTATCGAATATTGGATGATCAAATGAAAGCATTATTTTCAACTTAAAATCGTGTGAGATCTGAGCCAATCCTCTGCCTTCAGTTGCCGCAAAAAATCCTTTTGGCGTATCTACTATATCACTAATAGTCGGAAAATATTTTGGAAGAATATGTTTTTGTAGTTTCTTACTCTGTTTATCAATTGTCAAAATATTGGGATATCCCGTAAAAACAAGATGTTTTTCTGTTTCAAGTACTTTTCGCTTAATAAGTAAATTGTCTAGCTCTTTATAATTAAGCGCACCCGTTTCAATATCATTTTTCCGGACAAATACAAGTCCATCTCTTGTACTCACAACAAATTGATTTCCAATTTTCACCAGTTTATACAACTCAAGAAAATTTAATTTTGTCTTTCTGCCTGTACTTTTTGAAATGATCTTTAAAAAATTTGAATTTCTATCCGAGTAAATCGTACAATTTTTATCATCAAATAATTCTGCAATTCTATCTCCATTATAGACATCAAATCTGTGGGCAATTACTACAACAGTAGCAGCCAACGACAACGTTATAACTGCTGGTGCAGCCACGAATGGATCTATTGTTTATAACTTAGAATATCCTATACCAGTAAAACTTACAAGTATTACTCAATTCGGACTTGGCACTTGGGGAGGTACTGCAACTGCAAGGGTAGAAGCATCTATTGATGGAATTAACTGGACAACATTCGCAGCCAGTTCAGCCACAGCTGCAGACAATACGTTTGCAATTTCTCCAGCCAATTTCTACAGGTATTACAGACTTGTAAAAGTAGCAGGGACAACATCTCCTGCAATTACCACCTATGAAGTACGGGGAACCGCAGATACTACGGGGTATGTACCATCTAAAAACCCTAAGCCAACTTGCGCAGTAGATTTGGATGGAGATACCAAATACAACCACCAAGATCTAGATAGCGATGGCGACGGATGTAGCGATGCAAAAGAAGGTACAGTAACTCCTTCTGCACCTTTGGCAACTGTAGGAACATATACAAGTGCACAATATCCGTTAGCAAGCTTTGTAGATACGAACAGTGACGGATTGTATGATGGTGCGGCGCAAACTACTTACAACCAGTATTCAACAAATAGCATACTTAACGTTTGCTTGGATACAGACGGTGATGGTTTGGGCGATTTGGCAGATTTGGATGACGATAATGACGGTATATTAGATACTGTTGAGCTTGCAAGTTGCGGTTTCAATCCTAATACTGCAGCCTATAAATCAACTATTATAGCTACCTCAGGTGCAAGTACAAGTGGATCTCCTCAGCTATTATTGAATAGCTTAGAAACGAACCAATTTTATTATAATACACAGACTTTGTCTAATACCAATATTGTTACTTTCCAATTTCCCGCAGCAGTATCAATAAGCGGAATAGAAATATCTGCAGGAGGCAATTTCCTAAATACGGGATCTTCTGTAATAGTGCAAGGTAGTAACAACGGAACAACTTGGACAGACCTAACTGCGCCGTATAGCCCCGCAGGAGTTTCTACATCCACTTATGGACTTACAGCAAATGGAACTCAAAAGTTTCCAATTACAAATAATACCGCTGCATATTCTTACTACAGAATTTTAGGCGTATCGGGAGGATTATCAAACAGTCCTTATGTATACGAAGCTTATTTTTCGCAAGTAACAGCTATTTTCTGTGATACAGATGGCGATGGAATTTCAAACCAATTAGATCTGGATAGTGATGGCGATGGCTGTAGCGATGCTAAAGAAGCAGCTGTAACATCAACCAATGGTACATTAGCTACAGTTGGAACATTATCTAATGCAAGATATAATTTCACAGCAGGTAGTTCTGTAGATGCCAATAATGATGGTTGGCTAGATGCCACAACACAAACCACATACAATTTGTACTCACTTAGCAAACCTCTTAACGTATGTGCGGATACAGACGGTGATGGCATTTCTGACTTAGTAGATATAGATGATGATAATGATGGTATTGTAGATGCGGTAGAATCTCCATCTTGTTTCTATACCTCTGCAGAAGCTTCTGTTTTGAAATCAGTTAGTACACCATTAGCAAATGACGATGGCGTGAATGTAGATCTTCCATTTATGAGAGATGGTGTAACGACTACCGTTCCCGCAAATGATAATGTAATCACTGCTGGTGCAGCTACCAACGGATCAGTAGTTTATAACATAGAATACCCGGCAAAAGTAAAACTAACCAATATCATCCAATACGGAAGTGGAGCTTGGGGAGCAAGTGCAACCGGAAGAATAGAAGCCTCGAATGATGGAAGTAACTGGACCTCATTAATGAGTGCAGCGACAGCTGCTACAGGAGCAACCAATACTTTTACAGTAAACCAAAACCCTGGTTTCTACAGATACTACCGATTGGTAAAAGCCGCAGGAACTACAACGCCAAGCTTTACCACCTACGAAGTCGCAGGAACTGTAGATGCCACAGGCTATGTACCATCTGCGAATCCAAAACCAACTTGTACAGTAGACACAGATGGCGATGGTAAATACAACCACCAAGATCTAGATAGCGATGGAGACTTGTGTAGTGATGCAAAAGAAGCCACCGTAACTCCGGCAGCTTCATTGGTAGCTGACGGTACATTAGCGAATGCTAAATTCAGTTTTGTGTCACCAACTAATGATACAAATAATGACGGATTGTACGACGGCGCAGCACAAACTACCTATAGCCCATATGCAACAAACAAAGTTCTAAATGTCTGTGCAGATACCGATGGCGATGGTATCAATGACTTAGCCGATTTAGATGATGACAATGATGGTATACTAGATACTATTGAGCTTGCTAGTTGCGGTTTCAATCCTAATGCTGCAGCTTATAAATCAACCATTATAGCTACCTCTGGTGCAGGTACAAGTGGATCTCCTCAGCTTTTATTGGATGGAGCAGAAGCGAGCCTGTTTTATTACACAGGACAGACTATGTCTAATACCAATATTGCCACTTTCCAATTTCCATCAGCTGTTACCATAAAAGGAATAGAAATTGCTGCTGGAAGTGCATTTGTAGTTGCGGGATCTTCGGTAAAAGTTCAAGGAAGTACCGACGGAACTAGCTGGACAGACTTAACCACTCCATTTAGCCCCGGAGCCACTTCTACATCCACTTATGGACTGGCTACAGCTGGAACTCAAAAGTTTCCATTTACCGATAATATTTCTTCATACTCTTATTATAGAATCTTAGGAATTTCAGGAAACTTATCGTCCTCTCCTTACGTATATGAGGCTTATTTTTCTCCAGTAACAGCTATTTTCTGTGATACAGATGGAGATGGGATCTCCAACCAATTGGATTTGGATAGTGATGGCGATGGCTGTAGCGATGCTAAAGAAGCAGCTGTATCACCAAGTGCGCCATTGGTGGCGGTTGGTGCATTACAAAATGCTCAATATCCTACATCAACTTTTGTTGATGCTAATGGAGATGGATGGTACGATGGTGTTACACAAACGTCTTACAGCACATTTGCGAATACTGCTGTATTCAATTTGTGTTCAGATTTAGACGGAGACGGCATACTTGATTTAGTGGATATCGATGATGATAATGACGGTATTACGGACTATGTGGAGCTTTCTTCATGTAATCTTAGTCTTAATAGTGCGGGTAGAAAGGCACTAATGACATCTACTTCGGAGATTCCTCCAGGAGCCTTTACTGCAGCGAAACTTGTAGATAATAATGAAGGTAATGATTATTACTTTACTGCCGGTAGTTCTATCGTTAATAAAGCAGTTGCCCAATTTGATTTGGGAAGTAATTATTACTTGAATGGATTTGAAATTTCAACCAATTCTGCTTCTTTTTTTAACACTGGTGCTACTTTTAAAATACAAGCAAGTTATGATGGAAACAGCTGGACAGATCTTACTTCAAGTACAACCGCAGTTACTGGAACATTAACGGCTGGAACATACGATACTTCTGTCGCCAATACGTATAAATTTCCATTTACGTCTAACAGTCCTTATCGCTTTTACAGAGTATACGGTTTATCTGGTACTATTAGTGGCAGTCCTTATGTGAGGGAAGTTTATTTTTCAACAGCTACACCAGCATTCTGTGATACAGATGGAGATGGGATAAGTAATGATAAAGATCTGGATAGCGATGGAGACGGATGTAGCGATGCAAAAGAAGCTAACGTATCGCCAGCAGCATCTTTAGTAACTTCGGGCTCTTTAAGCAATGCGAAATTTAATTTTGTTTCTCCTACAAATGATGCCAACAGTGATGGTCTGTATGATGGAGCAACACAAACTACTTATACGCAATATTCACTTAATGGTGCCATTAATATGTGTACTGATACAGATGGAGATGGTGTAGTTGATGCAATAGATATTGACGATGACAATGATGGAATTTTGGATACAATAGAAAGTCCTTTATGCGCTGCATTTACTAATGGAAGTATGGAAACCTATACGTCTTGTCCAAATTTATCTGTTGGAGGAACCATAGATTATGCTACAGGTTGGAAAACTTTTGGTGGAGTTTCTAGTTCGTACGGTCAGTTAATGGTAAACAATCCGCCTGACTGTATCTCTAATAAGCCTGCTGCTAGTTGGGATCCTTCAACAGCACTTACGGCTGGTAGCAATGGGAAAAACTGGTTGGGAGGTCACAATGGCGAAGATTTCCAAAACACTTTGAACACACCAATTCAACCTGGCACCTATACGCTTACCTTTGATGGAGGCAATGTAATAAACAGTCCTTATGTTGGTAATTCTCAGTCAATAACCATATATGGATTAAAGAGCACTGACGCAGACTTTGCAACGCCAGCTAGTCAAGTGATAGGTACTACAACTATTAATAATATTATTTCGAGTTCAAATCAAGTTTGGAAAAAATATACAGTAACATTGAATGTTACACAAGCTTATGATAGATTGCATTTTGTCTTAGGAACATTCCAAAA
The DNA here is from genome assembly GCA_039595375.1 of Chryseobacterium sp. Taxonomy (GTDB): domain Bacteria; phylum Bacteroidota; class Bacteroidia; order Flavobacteriales; family Weeksellaceae; genus Epilithonimonas. The sequence continues at coordinate 1,476 of JBCNLQ010000017.1, read as the reverse complement.
CTTCACTCCTAGTACTTATTCTTACGCAGATAATTTTATATTATCTTGTAATTATAATAATGATATAGACGGTGACGGGATTACTAACGATAAAGATCTGGACAGTGACAATGATGGTTGTTTAGATGCTATTGAAGGGGCTGCTAATATTACCAATGCAGATTTGGTAGCTGCTGGCGGAACTGCAACAACTGGTCCGGGATCTACTGCACCAAATTATAACCTGTGTGCAGGCAGTACTTGTGTTAATGCACAGGGACTACCACAGTTTGCTACTCTACCGAGTGGATATAGCAACACAACAGGGCAAGCTCTTGGTGACAGTCAAAATGCTGCAGTAGCTGTCTGTACTCCAATATGTACAGCGCCGGTAATTAACACTCAGCCACTAGCATCACAAACAGTAGGGCAAAACGGAACTCCAACAAACCTTACAGTTTCTGCAACCGGAACTTCATTAACTTATCAATGGTACAGCAATACAACCAATAGCAACGTAGGTGGAACGCTAATTAGCGGAGCTAACACAGCATCTTATACACCTGCAACAGCCACTTTGGGAACTAATTACTATTATGTTGTCGTGTCGAGTCTTTCTTGTAAAACAACATCTAATGTTTCAACAGTTATAGTAAATCTTTCTTCTGCTTGCTACAAACCAGGAATTGCTGATGCGGGCAATACATATCCTACAAAACATGGGATAACTGCCTTGGGAAGAGCTGGCGAAGATAATAGTAACTGGCCAATGGTAAGACAAAGTGCCTGGACAGTTCTGGAAGCTAAGACCAAAGGATTTGTAATCAACAGAGTTAAGTTTAATGCTAGTAATCTTCCAGTAGCAGATGACGGTGTAACTAGGGTTATTATGGATCCTGTAGAGGGTATGCTTGTATATGATACTATCAATCATTGCCTAAAAATGTATACTAGTACAGATAATGGGTCAACTTATGGTTGGTATTGTTTGACGAATCAGGCTTGTCCAGATTAATCAATAAATTTTTCTAATAAAGATTCCGGTTCAGTATAAATTTTATCCGTAATCGGAATCTTATTTAATATTAAAATCATTATGAAAAAATTAGCTTATATATTAGTATTATTATTTACAGCAAATTTCTATAACGCACAAGTAGCTATCGGAAAAACCGACATTACTAATAATTCTGTTTCCTTAGAATTTGGAACCGGAAATAAGAGTATAGTGCTACCTTGGGTTACCTCACAACTATTAGTCCTCGGTGCTGTAAACGGTACATTGATCTTTGACTCTCTTGATAAAAAGGTAAAATACCTGAAAAATGGAGTTTGGTTTGATCTTAGCGTAGACGCCAATGGAGCAGTTGATACTTCGCTTCAAGACGATTTATTAGATTATGAGTCTGCTAAAGTAGATATTGGTACTAAAGTAGATAGTTCGCCTGGCATTTTAGTTTTAACTGATTCAGATAAGGCAATGATATTACCCAAAAT
>JBCNLQ010000016.1:0-70558 GCA_039595375.1 Chryseobacterium sp. | reverse complement strand
TTGATTACTGGCGTAGTTTATACTTGCCCAGAAGTTGCAGGCGTTGGTAAAACAGAAGAGCAACTGAAGGAAGAAGGTGTAGCTTACAAAGTGGGAAGTTTCCCAATGAGAGCTTTAGGAAGAAGCCGTGCAAGTGGCGATACAGACGGGTTTGTAAAAATCATCGCTGATGAAAAAACGGACGAAGTTCTTGGTTTCCATATGATTGGTGCAAGAGCAGCAGATTTGGTCGCAGAAGGCGTTATCGCAATGGAGTTCCGTGCAAGTGCAGAAGACATCGCAAGAAGTTCGCACGCACACCCGACTTATGCAGAAGCTGTAAAGGAAGCGGCCTTGGATGCGACTGGGAAGCGTTCGATTCATATGTAAGATTTTGTTTTAATATTCATTAAATAATATATACAGAGAGGCAGTTTTGCTTCTCTTTTTTGTTTAATTTAATCTTATGAAAAAGTTTATTGTTTTCTGGGTTATTTGCGATTCAATATTTGCTGTTGGTCAAGCCATCAGATTAATTAAAAAACAGGTGAATGTCATTAACAACTCCAAAAACCTTGTAGTAAAGCAAATTCCCAATGATTATTTTACCGATATCAGGCATGAAGCAACAGATAATGGGCAGGAAATAGAAGCTTACTATAACAATAATGAATTAATGAAAATAGTACATTCTTCTGGATTGTCCAATTCGGACATTTCTACTCAGTTTTATTATGATAAAAGGAAGTTGATTTTTGTTCTTCGGAAAAAATATCAGACGATCGATGAAAAAGGAAATTTTGCTAAACCTAAATTAATCTTAGAATCGAAATTTTATTTTAACAATGGAAAAATCATTCAACATAAAAATACTAATTCTAAAGAGATAGAGGAGTTGCTAAAACAGTCGCTCAATTACCAAGCAGATTTGAAAAATTACCCGCATACTTTAAATTATAAGTAGGATTCAAATTTTGAGATATAAAGTTGGTTTCGAAAATTAACTTTAAATAAGTGAAATGCTAAATAATTTGTTTATATTTTTGTTAAAATTTCTGTTATGATAAAGGAACTTGATCAAGATTTCACAAGTCTGAATGAATACATCGACCAAATCAAACCGAGTAAGATTTTTATCCTGGTAGATGAGAATACACATAACGACTGTCTGCCAATTCTACTTCCAAATCTGGAAACTGACGCACCTTTTGAAGTCATTGAGATAGAAGCGGGTGAAGAAAATAAAAATATTGGAACTGCTACACAATTGTGGGAAATATTCTCAGAAATGGAAGCAGATCGAAAATCATTATTAATCAATCTTGGTGGTGGTGTGATTACAGATATGGGCGGATTTGTAGCTTCTACCTATAAAAGGGGATTCAGATTTATTAATATTCCTACGACCTTGTTGGCGATGTGTGATGCTTCGATTGGCGGAAAAACGGGAATAGACCATCAATATCTGAAAAATATTATCGGAACATTTGCTCTTCCCGAAGCGATTTTTTTCTATCCCAAATTTTTAGAAACTTTAAAATTTGAAGAACTCAGAAGTGGATTTGCGGAAATGCTGAAACACGGATTGATTGATGACCAACAACATTGGAATGATCTGATTTCTATAGAAAAGATTACACCCGAGTTGATCCAGCCTTTTATTAAAAGAAGTATGGAAATCAAAAATAATGTGGTTGCTCAGGATTTCAAAGAGGAGAATGTAAGAAAGACGCTTAACTTTGGTCACACCATTGGTCACGCTGTAGAAAGCCTTTTCCTGAAAAAAGGTAATTTGATTCCCCACGGAGAAGCCGTTGCGCTTGGAATGATTTGCGAAACGCATCTGGCGTTCCTCTGCGGATTGATTGATGTAGAAATTTCATCCGTTATTATAAGCAAGATAAAAAGATTATTTCCTTACATTGACATTTCGGAATTCAAGAATGGAGAAATTATGGATTTGATGTTTAATGATAAGAAAAATCAGGACGGAAACATCAATTTTTCATTGATCAACAGCATAGGAAGTTGTTTATATGATCAAAAATTGAGTGCAGAACAAATTATTTTGACCCTCAATTTCTATCGTGAACTAAATCAGAATTAAATTTGTTATTCAATAAATAATATTCATAATGGATTGATAATAAGATTTTTATTTTACATTGTAATTGGTAATAATGATTTATAATTATCGAAATTTTAATTTTTGGCAAAGAATTTGAAACTATCCAAATCGTAAAAACAAAATTTAAAATTTAAAATTCGAAATTATGAAAAAGTTATTTTTAGGATTAGGTTTAGTAGCTGGTACATTTGCATTTGCACAGACAGGTCCTTCATTTGGTATTAAAGGTGGTATGAACGTTTCTTCATTGTCGAAAGATGGAGGATTAGAAGATCAAGGATCTAAAATTGGATTTAATGGTGGATTATTTTTGAACGCACCGTTATCAGAGCAATTTAGTATCCAACCAGAGGTGTTGTATAATAATTTAGGTTCGAAAGTTACAGTTACAGATGTTACTCTGGGTAATAATAATTATACAGCAGAATATGCTAGACATTTGGATTACATTTCTGTACCAGTAATGGCGCAATTTATGGCCACTCCAAATTTCTACATTGAAGCTGGACCACAGTTTAGTTTTCTTGTTGATGCTAGAGATAAGTATAAAAACACTAAAAATGGATCTACTGAAAATGCAGAATCATACTCTTTGGATAAAGACAATTTTAAAAACTTTGACTTTGGTTTAGGATTGGGAATAGGTTACTACTTCACCCCTCAAATTGGTATCAACGCTAGATATACTGCTGGTTTAACAGATATTTATAAAAGTAATTCCAATAGTAGAGATAACGTGAAAAATAATGTTTTTCAAGTTGGGCTAAATTTCAAGTTTAAATAAAAACTTAAGTTTAAATATTACAAAAGACCGATTATTTCGGTCTTTTTTTATTTCATAATTTATATTTTTGTTATTCATAAACAATTATATATGAAGAAAATATTTGGGGTACTAGGATTAACGGTTATGTCATTGGCTTATTCACAGTCGTTTGGAGTTAAAGGAGGATTGAATGTTTCAACCGTTAGCAAGGATAATGGATGGAAGGATACCAATGCTAAGATTGGATATTTTGCTGGCGTTTTTATGCACGCTTCTGTGAACAGTATACTTAGCATTCAGCCAGAGTTGCTTTATAATAATATGGGTGTAAAGTATGATAATGCTAATACATCGCACACGCTGGACTTGAATTATATAGCAATGCCCATCATGTTTCAGTTCGAGCCGATTCCAAGGCTGTACTTTGAAGCTGGACCACAATTTTCATATTTATTCAGCAACAAAAACAAATATGAAACGGACAGCAAAACAATCATCGAAAAAGATAAAGATGCCTACAACCAATTGGATTTGAGTGCTGGAGTTGGATTAGGTTTTAGATTTAATAATATGGCTTTAGGCGCCAGATATTTGTTTGGCTTTACCGATATAAAAAAATCAGGTTCCACAAGTTGGAATAACAGCGATAAGCAATTGCGTAACAACGGACTTCAAATTGCTCTTCAATACGGTTTCTAAAAAAGTAAAATCGCCAACTTCTGAAAGTTGGCGATTTTATGTGTATCTATATCACGAAAATTATTTTACGATAAGATTTTTACTTGTTGTTTCTCCATTGTTAGAAATTACAACTCTGTAAGTTCCAGTTTTCAAATTAGAAATATTGATTTGGTTTTTATCATTTTCTAATAATCCTTTAGAAAGCAGTTTTCCTGAAAGATCTACAATTTGATAACTAGCACCTTTGTTTGCTCTGTTCAAAGAGATGTTGACTTCTCCTTTTGCAGGATTTGGATAGATGGCAAAACCTTTGTTAAAGGCAGATTCATTTACCGCAAGAACTTTATTGATGTTGAATCTTGCTGCATTCATAGCGAAATAAATGTTTCCAACAGCTTTTACCATTATTCTCGCATTGTTATTGTTTTCATTTGGAAGAATAACATTGGCGCTACCATTATTAGGCACACTCTCTGCCAAAACAATTGGGAATGTTAGACCATTATCAGTAGATAATAAGATTTGTACATTTTGTGTATTGATTGGTGCTCCTGTTGTAGTTGCATTCCAAGTTACCGGGATGCTAGTTCCACCGTCATAATTGGCGGCTGCAGTTTGAGATGTTACGGCAAAAGGTGCAATATTAGCGACAGTTACAACCATATTAGCTCTTGACGCTTGATTTCCAGTTGCTTTGTTGTCATTAACAAGAAGTGAAAAGTTCAATGTTCTTGCAACTGTAGGAATAACTTCCCAAGTTGATGCCAGAGTGCCGGCAGCAACAGTAGCTAATGTAGGGAAATAACGCTCATTGCTCACCTTTGGTGTAAAAGATCTGAAAACAACACCTGTGGTTTGTGTTGAGATTGGCGCTGCAGATGTGGTTGTATTTCTGACATCTGTCTGTTCCCAAAGATAAGTTAATGCATCGCCATTGGGATCAGTAGCATTACCAGATAAAACAAATGCAGTTCCTCTTGGGATAGTGTAATTGGACAGTGCCTGTATAACAGGAACTTGATTGTTATTGGATGTTTTGGTTGCGCAGCCTGCACCTGTTCCAGTAGTAATATTGCTGTACATTTGGTTCACACTTACAACGTGGAAGTAGGCATCGCTATTGTTTTGTACGTTGGGTGCGCAGATTCCTGCATAAGCCATAATGGTGCTGCCGCTTCCTGGTTCTACCGATGTAGACGCAGTTCTGTTACCACCGCAAGAGTTGTCAAAAGTATGCTGTGCTCCCCATTGGTGTCCCATTTCGTGCGCAACATAATCGATATCAAATGCATCATTTCTAGGTGCAGAACGTCCTGTTACACCACGGGCTTTGCCAGAAGATGTACAAGGTGATCTCAACTGAGCGATACCGCCACCACCTGTACTGAAGATATGTCCGATGTCGTATGCAGCAGTGCCAACAGTTTGATCTGTGAAGGCTTGATTTTCATCTAATAGAGTTGCGCCGTCATCATTAGTAAATCCAGGCCCGTAAGCATCCACGTCTATGGAAAGAAGTAAGTCATTGTTGGCAATCATCGTCATTGTGAGCGAGATTGTTTTTTCATAAACACCGTTTACTCTAGTCATAGTGGTGTTCATTGCAGCGAGAACGGCTTCTTTCTTTTGGGCAATTGTTCCAGTGCTTAGATTTGCTCTGTTGATATGGTATCTAGAATATTCCATAGTCGAGGATAGAGCAAGACGATACTTTCTGAATTGACCATCCTGTACCAAAGATTGTGGAGCTGGATCAGAAAAAGCAACTTCGTCATCAGGATTTTTGTATCCACAAATAAAGCCTTCTAAGCTTGCGCCCAAATCCTCCCGGTTGTAAACCATATAAGTGGACTTGTCCTGAGTGTATGCATCAAGATAAGCTGTTTTTCCGGCATTGAAGTACATCACATTCACACCATCGTAGGGCGATACACTGAAACGGATTGAGTTTCCAGAATTTCCTTTCTCATAACCTAGATATGATCTAAGATTAGGATATTTGGCCTGTAAAACAGGATCCATTACAGAAGCTTCCTGAATAACATAATCTACAAGTTTCCCTTCGGCTGTAGGAAACTTCAAAACCAAAGATTCGTCATTAGAAAATCGTTTTGGCGCTTTCGCAAGATCAGCTTTAATATCTTCTACATTCAGTGTAAATAATTTGAATTTTGAAGGAGTCGCTGTTTTATCATAAACTGCTAGTCTGTTGTCTACAGAAGGTACTTGTTTCCAGTAGTTTTTCTGAGAGAAGAGCATACCAGAGAACAAAATACTTACTGAAAATAGTAATTTTTTATTCATTTTTGAAAATATTTAAGTTGTTATAATTTATAAGATTGAAATAATAAATTTTGGCTAAAATCACAACTAATTTTTGATTATCCTTTCAATTTTGCGACTGCTGAATTCAAACATAATCTTATCAAATTTGTGAATGTTTTATTTTGCCGCTAGATTGGAAATATCTGAATGTAATGTAAATGATAGCTATATGATATTATTTTTGCTAAAGTAGGAAAAAATCTGCAATAATATTGGCACAGAGTTGTTAAAATAAAAAAGAGGCTTCAAATTATTGAAACCTCTTTTAGAAAAACTGCGAATTTTAATTTATTCCGAAATCACAATCTTCGTTCCCTGCGTATGCGCATTCATCTGTGGCGCATAGTAGTTTTGAAGGGTGGTAATGCCGTTCGAGAATTTTCCACTTGCATTAGCCACATAATCATATTCAAAAACATATTTTCCTTTCGGCATATATTCTATATAGAAATTGGTGGATGCATCTTTTGTGGATTGATAATAACCCAAATTATTCTTCCATTGGTAACCGGAAATCACATTCAAAGGTTCGAACCCAGCAGCTCGCATATCTTTCAAATGAATGAATTCCATATTTCTGTCCGTATTCATAATCATTCTAGCAGTCACTTTATCTCCAACTTTTAGAGGCGAATTTTCATTGATTTTAATTAATTGTTCTCCGTTTTCAGTTTTCACTTTTTTGTACAATTCCTTAGTAATAGAAATGTAACTTTCCGAAGATTTTATTTTATCCAAATCCTCATAATATTGCCAAAACACTCCACCTTGAACAATTCCAGCGCTTTCTTTTTTAATTGTAACTGTTGAAAGATTTTTGTTCAATTGGTCAGAGGTCACAGTTTGTTTGACATAACCAGTTGCTTGCGTTTGAGGATTCAATGGTTTTCCGCCCCAAATGATTTCCGCTTTGTCACTTTCATTGGAAGCCCAAAATTTCCCTGAATTCAAAATGGTAAAAATAACTTCCGCTGTTCCTCTGGAATTTCCCCAAGAATTAACCTCTTTCTTAGTAATCAACCAGATTTTCATTTCTTCAATGAAGTTTTCATCAGTTGGTGTTAATTTTTGGAATGCTTCAATAGCTCCGGCGTGATTCACAGTTTTGGAAGAATACCAACCCCAATCATTCAGGTTTTGTTTCCAATAAACACCTTGGGTTTCTGATTGTGTTGAAGTTTCTTTCAGATAAGTCATCAGTTTTTTCGAAACATCTTTCAATCCATAATTGTTGAATAATAACGCCGAACGATGCAATCCAAAGAAAGTAAAATCGGTGATTTTTGCCATTTTTGCTTTTGAAATAATCGAAGTTTTTAGACTTGCGCCTTTTGCCTTCAAAGCATATTCTTTTTCCCAATAATGTCTTGTGTCAAGATAATCGAGAACAAAATTATTCCAAACATTATCCTTATCTGTTTTCCAATATTTATTCACTTCATTATCTACATAAGAAACCAGTTTTTTGACCATTTCTTTTTGTTCAGAACTTTGATAATCAGAAAGATTTCCTTTCAGCCATTCATTGATTCTGCCTAGATTTTTCAAAATATAAAGAGACGTATAATACGAACTCGGATATCCTTGATACCAACTGAATCCGCCGTCAGGATTTTGTAATTTTACTAATTCTGACCAATCATTTTGGATTGAATTTCGCATCGTATTTGCATCAAATAATCTTGCCAGTTTCTGCATTTGTTCCGTTTCATTTTTCGATTCTAAAACCCAAGGTGTTTCATCCAATAATAATTGTTTTAATTCCTGATTTTTTTCAAGATTCGAAGTCAAAAGACCTTTGGATTGATATTCATCAAAAACAGTTTTCATTTTTGGATTCGCTTTGAAAATCTCCGAAGCCAAAACATCGGCAAACCATTTGTTGAAAACAACATCCGCAGAATTATTCGTGTCATCTTTCAAACTTGGAAGCGCAAACATAATTTCCCAAATTGGATTGGTTGTCAATTCCAAAGTGTTGGAAACGTTCGTCAAAGTTTTAGAATTCGAGTTTTTCAAATTCTCCAAAGTGAAAGTTTTCGTCTGGCCTTCTTTTACAAAAATCGGAAGTGCATCCGTTACCAACATTCTGTTTGGAAGAACTGCAATTGCTTTTTGTTCGCCGTCAGAAAATTTGACATTTTTATAACTTAAAGATTGTGAAGAAGCAACGATTTTAATAATAATTGAAGGCACATTATTTGGTACTTTCAATTTCCAGGTTACAGATGTATTTCCATTGGCATCTAAAGAAAAAGATTGCTCTTTATTATACCCGGAAACTGCTGTCAATTGACTGATTCCGAATTTTTCCGAAATATCTTCATTCGTAAAAGCATCAAGGATTTGCAATTGTGCAACGCCATTTAGTTTTTGACTAACCAAACTTGAGATTTTGGTCTGAAGATTAAGTTCGTCGCCTTCTCGCAAAAATCTTGGATAATTCGGTGTAATAGAAAATTCTTTCTGCGTCACCACCGTCTTTTCCAAAACTGCAGCTCTAGCATCTTTGGTGTGAGCCAAAAACATCAGTTTCCATTGTGTTAAAGCTTCCGGAGAAGTAAACTCGAATGATACATTTCCGTCTTTATCGGTCAAAAGATTCGGATAGAAAAATGCCGTCTCGTTTAGGTTTGAGCGAACTGGGATTTTGTCTGATGCTGTTTCTTTTTTTCTTTGATATCCTATTGTAACAACTTCTTCAATTTCTTTCGTTTTTGTCATAGAATCAACTTTTGGGGCGGATTTTGGCATAGGCAATGCCATATTCATTACTGTATTCTCTGCATAGACTTTATCAGAAGCCATTCCTCTAATTCTGATGTTATTTCCCGCACCATAAATTCCTCCATCAAACCAATTAAACTGTGGTGAAGTAATAGTATAATCAGCAAAATATTTAAAGCCTTTATAGTAGTTTTGTTGTTCCAAACCATTTCGCAATTCATAAGAACTTTGATAGAAAGACGAATAAAACTTCTGCCAATTCCAAGAATTAACTGCAAATTGGTCAAGCGATTTGTCATACATATTGGCTAAAACTTCCGCATTGATTTTCTCATTGCCAGCACCGGAAACTTTCACAGTCCATTTTTCTTTTTGTCCAGGCTGAAGTTTGTCACGGAAAGTCACCGTTTCAATTTTCAAATCATCTTTACTGTCCGCAATTTTCAAATCAACAGATTCTGTTTTCACATCATTAAACGCAACCAATTGGAATTGCAAATTTACTCTCGAGATACTTTTATCTTTCGGAATTACCGTTTCATATTCCAAAATTCCATTTTTGAAAGATTTGGTCTCAGTCACAGTTTCTCCTTTTCCATTTTGAATGAAAATGTTGACCAAAGCATCAGGAACCGCAGAATAAACAAACACTTTCGCTTTTTCTCCTCGTTTGAAATCTTGCGTTGGTTTAATCACCTCCAAAAACGGATTTTGATTTTGTCCCAATGATTTTTTATCCCAAACTTTGAAAAACTGCTCTGTTTTTATCGTGTCTTTTCCTTCGATATTATAAAGCAACACTTTGTATGTTCCAGCTTCTAGTTTTCCTAAATCTAGTTTGGTTGTCGGTTGTTGGTTGTCGGTTGTTGGATTTTCAATTCGATTAATTAGTTGTTTCTCAATTTTCCAATTCTTCACATCATCATTTTTATCAAATCTGTCGTGAGGAAATTTCTGCACAAATTCTTCTTTAGAAAGTTTTGGTAGATCCTGAACAACCGAATCAAAATTCTCCCTGAAAATGCGTTTCGGTTCTTCCAGTTTTTCCAGTTTTACGTTGTAAGATTTCTTAATAATTTGGTCGTTGTAATTTTTGGTGTCAACATTCAGTTTCACGGATTCGTCTGAAAACGTATTTCCTATTTCATTGGCAGTAATGTAATGAGTAACCGAAGCGACTTTCACATTCGTGTTTGCAGATTGTGTTTCGCCATTGATGTCCGTCACAGAAGCATTGATTGCATAATTATCAATCTGAATTCCTTCCAGCGTTTCATCTTTTTTTAATTCAATTTTGATGGTAAATTCGCCTTTTTCGTTGGTTTTTACATCACCCAAAATTGAGTTTTCGTTATCATTTCCACGAGGATACCACCAGAAATATCTCCAACGGATATTCTGTTTTTTGATTTCGTAATTCACCGTCGAATTGCTCAGCGGAACGCCTGAGAACATCATCGCTTTTCCTTTCAGCTCAATGGTTTGGCCGTATTTGTACTCGTCTTTTATGGGGTCAAAAGTGACTTCAAATTTCGGACGTTTGTATTCCTCAACATTAAAATCCGTGTATGCTGAAATATCATAATCCGAATTATCATCATCATTATCAACTTCAATGTTGAAATTACCATTCAGCTTATTTTTAGGAAGCGTAAAACTTCCATTCACAGAACCGAATTCGTTGGTTGTCAATTTCAAAGTTTGTAATTCGTCACCGTTGGCATCGTTCAAAGTAATATTCAGCGGAACTTTTTCTAATGTTTTTACTTTTTGGGTCTCGCCGTTGATTCCTGTAGTAATGACTTTGAAGTAAACAATTTGTCCAGGTCGGTAGATTTTTCGGTCAAGGAAAATTTGCGCAGATTCTTGATTTTCAGATTTGTTTTGATTTCCGTTATCATAACCATAAACATTTATCATCGAATAATTGTTTCCATTCTTCACGAGAAAATTTCTGTAATAGTCTTTATTCTCAGAATTTGGAATTTGGAAATTTCCGGACGCATCTGTTTTCACAGAATGTTTTGCGATTTGCTTTCCTCTTACGTATTCGGTAATTTCAAGATTTTCATTCGCAAAAGCTTTTCCGTTTTCGTTGTTTACGAGTTTCAGAATATTCGCTTTTGGATTAGAATCATCTTTTTTAGAATAAATGATTTTGGAATGCGAAACAATAAAATGATAATTCCCCTGAATCGAACTTTCCACAACATACTCAGCTAAATAAATGCCTGCTGGAAGTGCTTTCAGTTCTAAAGAAGTTTTATGAGTTTTAAAATCCGAAGATTCTGGCAAAGTGAATTGGTCTTTTCGAACCAAAATTTTTTTGACTTTAGAAAAGGGATTTTTGTATGAATCAAAAACGTAATTCAGGAAACTCGCGTTGTCATCAGCTTTGTAAATATTCAGTGAAAAGTTTTTGACATTTTTTCCTTCTGCAACGATGTGAATCGGCTTGTTGCTATGAGTTTCATTTTCATAAAAAAGAATCAGCTGCGGATTTTTGATGTTGTTTTCCTTATTGATAATATTGTTAAGGAATTTCGATTTTGGATAAAGTTTCTTTGCATTATCAGTCCAAACTAAAGCTGTTTTGTAATCCTGTTTTTGCTGAAGAATCTCAATCATATCATCAATAATCAAAACTTTATAATCGCCTTTTGCGGATTCATCTTTGACCAATTTTTCAAGTTGAGCAAATTTGTCTTTGCAATTATTCAATTCACAGTTATAATTGATTTTTTGATTTTTGAAATACAGTTGAGCATTTCCAGAAAGTGAACCAATTTCCGAATCAAAAGTCGAATTAATTTTGCTTGAATTCACTTTCAGTTCGTTCGGTGTAAAAAGATTTTGGTTTCTGAGAAAATCAATATAATTGTAATTGTACCAGTCGGATAGCGTCGGGAAATATTCCAAATTATCAGATTGATCAAATATTTCTTTGTACTTCTGCATCTGGATTTTCTGCAAAGACGAATTTTCTTTTACCAATTCTGAGTAATTCTTAGCTAAATAATTTTTAAAATCCAGCTTACTCCAAGTTTCTATTTGAGATAAATCTGCATTGTCAATATTACTTTTCTGATTAATTTTCCAGGAATTATTTTGATAATAATCTTTGATAAATTCCAAAATTAGAACTTGAAATAATTGTTTTTCATCGCTTTTCAGTTTGCTTTCAGTCGATAATAGTTTCGAAAAGAATTTAGAATTCACATCGTTCTTTGTGTCATCATTTGTCTGTTTTGTAATACTGAATTCCGCTTTCAAAGACTTAATCAATTGTATAGAATTGTTGTCCTTAACGGCGTGATTCTGTATTTCGAGAATGATGGGAAGATTAGATTTGTAAGTTCCTTTTGTGTAGTTATCTTCAATTTTTTTCCATTGCTGGTCGTAGTAGGTTTGAGCAGAAAAATTCATTGTAGCAAATATTAACAAGAATATCAGTAAGGATTTTTGTATTTTCATATTAGATTGTATTTTTTAAGCAGTGAACTGAATCACTTTATAAAGATGCATTGTTTTATCGAAAGGTTGGAAAGAAAAAAAATATTTTGAAATTATAATGTGATTTGAACATTGGATTAAAACCACAAAAGTCACAAATTTTTTTTTTAAGTTTCGCAAAAGTTCAATAAAGGGAAGTGGTTGTAGATGCGAGTGCCTGAATTTTTCTTTTGTGACTTTTGTGGTTGATGATTTTTCACGTTTTTAAACATCATTTATTTAGAACATTTTTTCCGACATTTGTTAAATCAATGTCGTTTTTAAATTTAGCAAAAAAATATATCATCGACAGTCAGATTTTTGTTTCGTTGATGGGAACAATGCTGGCTGCTTTTTTTATGCTCGAGCAAAACATATTCCGCTGGCCCAGTTTATTACTTATTTTTATCACGTACTTTAGCGGTTATCTTTATACGAAGTATCAGAATCAGAGAAAAGTTTTTATTAAAATTATAGCATTCAATTCACTTTGCGGAATTTTAAGCTTTTGTTTGATTGTTTTTAATCATAACGAAATCAGATTGTTGAAATGGGCGGTTATTGTAATCATTGGTTTGCTGTATAATTCATTTTTTCTTGAAAGATTCATACGGAAAATTCCGTTGCTCAAGATTTTTTATGTTGGACTCACTTGGGCTTTAATCAATGCGTGGCTCATTCTTCCTGAGTTTAATTGGAAGATTTTTTTTATCACCTGGCTGTTTATATCAGCTTTGGTTTTACCTTTCGATATTCGCGATATGAGAAGTGATGATGTGGTGACTTTTCCGATTTTAATTGGTGTCCAAAAGACAAAATATTTGGCTTATCTGCTGATTTTTATCGCAGGATTTTTAAGTGTTTTGTATTTGGATTTCATTTTTGCAATGTGTTTTTATGGGACTGTCATTATCACATTTTTCTTGATTTACTTTTCAGATAATAATAATCGGGAAGCTTATTTTAGTTTTTGGGTAGAAAGCTGTAGTGGACTTCCTTTCTTATGTTTTTTGGCGTACAAATTGATAATGCAGTTTTGATAAAATTTTGAAATGTGCAGTAAAAAATCTATTCTTTGTCTAATCATCTTAGCCGGTTTTTTTTCTTTGGCTAATGCTCAGGAAAAGAAGGATTCGATTTACTATAAAATCGAGGAGTTTTCGGACAAAAGAAGATTTACCAAATTTCTTCACCGCTTCATATTTCGTCGCGAGGCAGATTCGGCTTCTGTAAAATCACGAACCGAAAAGCAAGCGCAGGAAACCTATGATGGAAAATATATACGGAAGATAAGAATCGAGACAATTGATCCTTTTGGTTACAATACCAAAGAGAAAAAAGAAAAGTCACGCTGGTACGATTGGTTTACGAATCATCTTCATTCTAATACCAGAGTTTCTACAGTCAAGAATTACTTGCTTTTCCAAAAAGATGAAGAATATAATGCTCAAAAACTTTATGAATCTGAGCGTTTGCTGAGGGAAATGCCATTTGTGAATCGTGTTAATATTGCGGTAGAAAATACATCAAATGATTCCATAGATGTTGTCGTAAAAGTTTTGGACTCCTGGAGTTTGAAACCTCGTTTCAGTTATTCCGGAAGTAAAATAGGTATGGGCATTACCGAAGAGAATTTTCTTGGTCTGGGTCACGAAGCCGATTTTCTGTACCGAAATGACTCGAAGCAAAAACAGGATTATTTGTACGGAAGTTACAAGGCTTATAATCTTTTTGGTTCTTTCATCAATGCGCAAATCCTGGGCGAAAGAGATTTTTGGAAAAACGAAAGAATCAATCTGAACGCGCGAAGAGATTTTTTCTCTCCACTTACAAAATGGGCTGGCGGTTTTACTTTCGAATATTTTATGCGAAATGTTTTGTTGCCGATAGAAAATGAGAAGGCTTTTCCAGAGGTTCAGATCAAAGTTTACAGTCAGGATTTCTGGGGTGGTTACCAGATTCCCGTTTCATCTAACAATGAGGAAAGGGTTTCCAGCAATCTTGCTTTGATTGGCCGCTTTCAGAATTATCAGTATAAAGATAATCCCTATCTCGACCGCTTTGGATATTTCACTTCCTACAGCAGTTTTTTGGCGTCTGCAGGTTTCATTCAGAGAAAATTTTCGGTAGAGAAAAATATATTTCAGTATGATTTACCCGAGGATATTGCTTATGGTTATTCGGCATATCTGACTGGCGGAGTTTTATCCAGAAGTAATGAGATGATGCCTTATGCTGGTGTTTCTGCATCCTACGGCGACTTTACAAAAATAGGTTACTTCAATCTAAAAGCTCAGTTTGGAAGATTTTTTAATGAAGATTCTCAAAACCGAGAGTCTTTCCGCCTAGACGGAACTTATTTTACCAATCTGATGGATTGGAAATTTGCCAAGGTCAGACATTTCTTCTCACCCACCTTGGCGCTTGGAAATCCTCAACATAATTATTCTTATCGTGACAGGATCAATCTCAGTTCGCGAGAAGATTTTCCCGTTTATAATGCAGATTATATAGGCACAAAAAAAATGGTTTTGAGATATCAGCTCCAGCTATTTGTGAATAGAACTTGGAAGAATTTCCATTTCAGCCCCTATCTCACAACAGCTGTTGGTTGGTTGGCGATGCCTGATGACAAATTACTGAAAACCAATGCTAATACCAAAATAGGAATTGGCGTTTTGATTAATAATCCATATTTGGTTTTCAATAGGATTCAGATTTCGTTTACCTATTATCCGCGTGTTCCGTTTGATAATAATTCTGTTTTTGATTTTAACAGCAACCGAAATAATCTTTTGCCGATGAACAGTTTTGCCACGGATATTCCGCATTTTGTGAACTTCGGCAATTGATTTTATAGTCCAGAAGTTTTATCTTTACATAAATTTTTGAGTGATGGAAAATCTGAATGACATTAAAATCAAATTGATTCTGAAAATATGTGAGTCCAGCAATCATTATTTATTGTCTTCAATTCTCAAGAATTTTGATAGCAATCCCAAAAATATCGTCGCCGAGCCAGAATCTATTTACGAATCCGAAAGGCCAATGACGGAGAAAGAAGTGGATGATTACTTTAAAGATGAACAAATTATACTTCCTACCGAGATTTTGGAAATATTGAAAATCAGTGAGGAACTGATAAAAAATGGACAGACTTTTACCAATGAAGAAGTCAATGAATATTTTGAGGAATGGCTAAAAGATTAATCTGGTCACCAGTCGCAAAAGAAATTCGAAAAGAAATTCTTCAATATTGGATAGATAGAAATAAGTCCAAAACTTACTCCAAAAAACTCAACAAATTATTCGAATCTTCTGCACAGCAGATCTCTGAGTTTCCATTTTCGGGAATTTCTTTTGTGAATAAAATTTATCGAGGGGAATTAATAAAAGATTACTATCTACTGTACAAGATACAAGATGATTATATTGAGATTCTTTTTATTTGGGATACAAGAAAAAATCCGGCTGAATTATTAAAATTAGTTAAGACTTTCCATCAATGATTATCAACAAACTTTCACTCATCAATTTCAAAAGTCATTCTCAGAAAGATTTCGATTTTTCTCGTCAAATCAATTGTTTTGTGGGCAATAATGGTGTGGGAAAGACGAATATTCTGGATGCGCTTCACTATCTTTCTGTCGGGAAAAGTTTTTTGGGGAACTCTGACCTCAATAATATTCTTTGTCGGAAGTCGGAAGATGGAAGTCCGAAGACTATGGATTTTTTTGTCATTGACGCCGAAATTCAGAATGAAGAAAAGGAGGATTTGATTAAGATTCTGATGCCGAGAGAATCCAAAAAAGTCATCAAGAAAAACGATAAAGCCTACGAGAGATTGGCAGATCATATTGGTTATTTGCCTAGTGTGATGATTTCGCCGTATGATTCCAATTTGATTTCGGATTCGGGAGAGAGCAGGCGGAAGTTTTTGGATGCGATGATTTCTCAAACAGATTCGCCTTATCTTTTTGATTTGATCCAATATCAGAAAACCATTCAGCAAAGAAATGCGCTGCTGAAATATTTTGCAAAGAATAGAACGTTTGACAGAGATTCTCTGGAGATTTATGATGATCCGATTGCTAATTTTGGAACACGGATTTTTGAAAAACGAAAAGAGTTTGTGGAGAAGCTCAATCCAATCGTCCAGCATTATTACGAAATCATTTCTGGTGGCAAAGAAATCGTGAATGTGATTTATGAATCTCATCTTTTAAATAATGATTTTCATAGTCTTTTATCAAGTTCAATTGACAAAGACAGAGCTTTGACTTACACTTCCAAAGGAACGCACAAAGATGATTTGCTGTTCGAAATGAACGGAAATTCTATCAAAAAAATAGGTTCCCAAGGTCAGCAGAAATCTTTTCTCATTGCGCTGAAATTGGCACAAATCAACCGAATCAAAGAACTGACCGGGAAATCTCCGATTCTTCTTTTAGATGATATTTTTGATAAGTTAGATGATACTCGTGTTTCACAATTGATTGAGTTGGTAAATAAAGAAAATTTCGGACAGATTTTCATTACAGATACACACAAAGAACGAACGGAGAATGTGGTGCGACGAATCAACGAAGAAAGTAAAATATTTGAGATTTGAAATAATGAAAATATTTTCAGTTTTGATATTTATTTTTTGTTCAGTTTTTATTGTTGGACAAAAGCAGAAAAGTAATTACAGTAAAAATCCCATTGCCGAATTAAATGATTATACATCTTCTGAAGGAAAAGTTAATAAATATTATAAACCTTTATCATTTGGACAAAGAATTAAAAATTATCCGTTTAATAAAGCTTCAAAAATAAAAATAGTTTCTTACAATATAACATTATCAAAGCGAACTTCATTTGAACCTATTCCAATTCCTAGGACAAAAGAAGATTCTGTAAAAGTTCTTGAATTTAAAAATCGAGCAAAATCAATTGATTTTAGAGATATTCTTGAAACTCAGTCTGAAAAGGGAATAGAGCAGTCGAAGACGCTTAATCTGAATGAAATTTCTAAGTTGACACATATTCTTTTCAATACTTGTAATAAATACTATATTATTGAGCGGTCACAATCCGGTTGTTTCTTTCCAAGAAATGCTGTTGTTTTTTATGATGATAATGACAAAATATTCGAGATAATGGAAATTTGTTTTGAATGTGGAGGAATAGAAACTTATCCAACTGATTTTTTCGATTGGCGAGAATCTTGCGAATATATTTATCCTGAGCTTGAGAAGTTTTTCAATTTAATTGGATTGAAAACCAATTATCAAAAAAAATAATTGAAAAGAAGTACAAAACCTCAGCATAGCCCTGATGGGAACGATATCCTTTTTGCGTGGATGCCAAAGCCTCGGCCTAACAAACCAAACGTTCTAACGCAAAAAGATATAGTGGACAGCAGGTTGGAAACATCTGTCTACAGACAAAACGTCTTGCTCCTAAAAATTATAAAAATGTACCGTCGAACGAAAATGGTAAGAGATCTCGGACAGATTTTGTCTTGATGATTTCTCCGTTTGGCGCAGCGAAGTAGATTTCTATGACGTCATTTTGTTTGGCTTCATACTCCAAAATCGCTTGTCTGCAACCGCCGCAAGGTGGAATTGGGACTGAACTGACTACATCTTTTGGGCCGCCAATCACAAATATTTTTTTGATTTTGACGTTGGGATAATTGGCAGAAGTCCAGAAAATAGTGGTTCTTTCTGCGCACAATCCGGATGGATACGCGGCGTTTTCTTGGTTGCTTCCCGTGATGATCTCGCCATTTTCCAGAAGAAGAGCGCACCCAACGGAGAAGTTGGAGTACTTGGCATACGCTTGCTCGCGGATGGTTTTGGCTTTGTCGAAAAGTGTTTTTTCTATCTCGCTGAGTTCGTTGTAATTCGGGATTACTTCAAAATTGATTTTTATCTCTCTTTCCATTTTTATTTGCAGGGGGGTAAAAATACAAGTTTTGTGGAAATAAATTAACATTTAATGAAAAAAATAATCCAAGCGTTATGCTAAGACAATTTTTGATACTGATTCCGTTGTTTTTATTTGGATTTACGAATGCTCAGGACAAAATTTTCTGGGACAAAAACCGAAAGCTGGAATGGGCAGATTTTCAATCAAAATCAAGACCCAACACTTCCAACGCGGCAGCGACTACTTTTTGTGGGATTTCGTATTTGCTGAATAGTCCCACTAAAAAATTCACTTCTGGACAGGTTAAGATAGAGTCGTTCTTTATTCCATCGAAATCTTGGGCACATTTGGAGCACAAGACCGACATAATTTTGATGCACGAGCAAAGTCATTTTGATATTGCGGAATTATTTGCGAGGCGATTCCGAAAAATTATTTTTGATAAAACACTGGATGCTAAATATTTACAGCAAATATATGCCGAGATTTACCGCGACTACAAAAACTATCAGCAAGATTATGAAACAGTAACCAGCCACGGAAGAATCAAGGAGAAACAATTGGAGTATTCTTCGAAAATTGATGCGGAAATAGAGCAATTGTCAGATTTTAAAACTTAAATTTCCGATTCTCTTTCTTGTCGGAAAGTTTCTTTTTGTTGTCCAGTCTTTTTTGGACCTGACCTCTGGAAGGCTTTGTTTTGAATCTTTTTTTAGGCACGAAAAGCGACTGATCTACCAGATCCAACATTTTATCAGTCACAATTTTTCTGTTCGCCAGTTGAGTTCTGCTTTCTGAGGAAGTCATTTGCAGCAGTCCTTCGGAATTGATTCTGTTTTTCAATTTTTCTGAGATTCTGAGTTTTTCATCTTCTGAGAAAAAATAACTTCCGGAAACGCTCCAAATTGCCGTCACAGCTGTTTCTACTTTGTTCACATTTTGTCCGCCAGCGCCGGAAGAGCGGGAAGTTTTGTAACTGATTTCGGAAGTGAAGTTTTTCATCTGCTGATTATTTTTTTTAGATCTAGTCGGTTTACTTTTCCGTTGGGCGTTCTTGGGATTTGTTCTACAAAAATAATTTCTTTCGGCTTATGAAATGATTTTTTATAGTTGATGGTTGATAGTTTTTGGTTGATGGATTCTGATTCGTGGCCTTCAATAATCAGTACTAATTTTTGTCCTAGTTTTTCATCATCCAGTCCGATGAAAACTGCTTCATTCGGAATGGTTTGTTTTATTAATTTTTCAAGTTCTTCCGGGAAAATCTTGGTGCCCGCAGAATTGATCACATTGTCTATTCTTCCCAGGAATTTGAATTGTTTTTGATCATTAATTTCAACCAGATCGTTGGTCTGTAAAACTTCTGGATTTAGTTTTGGAGCAAATATTGTCAAACAACCTCTTTCATCCAAAGAGATCTCAACACCATCAAAAGCGGTAAACCAATCTTCATGACGTGGGAAAATTTGTTTCAGTGCGATGTGAGAAAGCGTTTCGCTCATTCCGTAAGTCTCGAAGATTTGAGTAGGAGAGTTTGAGAACTGGAGGGTTTTTGAGATTTTGTTTTTTAAAGTTTCGGAGATTGATGCGCCACCGATGATTAGCTTTTTTATAAGATGTAGTTTGTCCAGAGAGTTTTCTACTTGCAGAGGTGTCATCGCACAAAAATCAATTTTTTTGTTGATGTTTTCCAGTGGAGTGGTAGAAGGTTCAACGATTTTTAGTTTTAATTTTCTCAAAATACTTCTCACGACCATCATTTTTCCGGAAATATACTCAATCGGGAGGCAAATCAAAGCAATATTTCCTTTTTCTAAACCTAAAAAATCAGAAGTCATCTGCGCAGAGTTCAACATTTTTGATTTTTCGATGTCAAAAACTTTTGGACTTCCAGTGGATCCAGAAGTCTGAATTTGGGTCGTTTTGGACTCTGAAAACCACTCTTTTATGAAGTCTAAAACTTTGGTTTCAAATTCGTTAGATGATGTTTGGTCTTGTGAAAAAGCGTTGGAAAGGTCGATTAACATTAGATTGTTTGAAAAATTATTTTATAAAATTATCGATTTTTTTTTGAAAAAGTTTGGAAGTTTGGAAAAAAGCCTATACATTTGCACCACAATAAAACGACAGACCCATGGTGTAACGGTAGCACTTCGGTTTTTGGTACCGCCTGTCGGGGTTCGAATCCCTGTGGGTCTACAATTGTATAAGGCTAACTTATTGATTAAAACAAAGTTAGCCTTTTTTATTTGTTTTATTTCCCCGCATTTTCCCCACAATTTTATTTATTAAGATTCATTTTAAATTTTTTTAAGATGTCTTAGTTTTCTTATCATTACTTCGATTAACTCTTCAACTTTATCACTTTCAATTTTAAAAATACGGTAGTGAGGCATATTCTTGGACAAAATTAGAAAATCACTTTTTGTGAAGTTAATTACTGGTAATATAAAAAAGTCGTCAATCACTTCTTTGCTTTGGGGAATAACACTGACAGCTAATGCACTATCAAATTTTCTATTTTTTTCTGAAATCAAAAAACACCATTGAGTAATAAACTTGTTTTCGATTTTTACAGCAAAAATAATAGGTAACTCCATGACGATTTTTTGCGCTTCAAAACTGCCCATTCCTTTGCTTAAAAGCCATTGTAAAATATTGTTTTGAATATCTCTTTTTGCTCGCTTGACTGCATTAGCGCCTTTTCGCCAGTTACTTGGAAACATCCAATATAAACGTTCCTGCGCTTTTATGAAAAACTCTTCATTTATAATTGCCTCAAAAGCATTAGGGACAATGACCCATTCTGAACGTGGATTTTTATGTGACTTCTGTTTCAGTCGTCCCCAAGTTTTATTGTAAATCCGAGTGCCAATATAAGTTTCATCAGTCAAAATTTTGATAACTTTTGACCTGTCCCAACGTTTCCCATTTGCGGATAAAATCTTTTTACGGTTTAGGTGGGCAACGATCATAGGTATGAAGTAGTTCTCATTTACAAATAGCTGAAATATTTCTTTTACTACTTCTGTTGTTTCATCGTTTTTGGGAGCAAATGATACTCTTTCATTTGCAATTTGCTTATGTTCGCCAATCTTGAGAATACGAATAGGTTTTTTGTCAACATCTAATAATTCTCTAGCCATTCCGTATACTGCTGTACCGCCTGCAGAATAACCTTGCTCAGAAACCTTCACGCATCCATAAAAAACTTTCTCACTCAATTGACGACTGTATTCAGCAGCCATATAACGCTGGAGTGAAGTTTCTAAACTGGAATATAATTGATTGTCCGCACTTGTAAATCCTCTTGAAGTATAAACCACTTCTTTATCAAATTTTGTGCAAATATGGGTGTAATAACCTGCCTCGTCTTGGTCTTGAAAGCGTCCCCATCTGGAAACGTCGTAAACCAATACATAATCGAAATTTGGTGCTTCTGGATTTTTTATCCAGTCATCAAACAATCTTTCGAAAGCTGGGCGTTTGGCTATTAATCCACTTTTTCCCTCATCTGCCTCTTCGTGAATAATTTCAATACCATTTTCACTAGCAAATTTTTGAGTATGCTGTCGCTGTATTAATACGGAATTTTCCTGCTTATCTTCCGCAGAATGCCTGTAGTAAGCTATTGCTTTTTTGAGCGTTTTTTGAGAGGTGTTCAGCATTTTGTCACTTGAAATTTTCCATAAGTTGATATAGGTCGCCAAAAACGACCTCTTCCTTTTCTGTCAGTTTTATGTTGAGATTTCTTTTAACACTTAATTCTTTGATGAGATTTTTGATTAGTGTAGAAAGTCCTGAAAGCAACGTTAGTTCACTTAATTCTGCGACCGACATTTTCGGTTCTGTCAAAAAATAAAATATCTCTTCTTCGTTGAGGGAAGCTGTAGCGAAAACTTTAAAAAGTGCTGTAAAATCTGCATTTCTATACAAAAGATTATCACTGATTTTTTTGAATAGAATTTTCACAATGTCGTCAACTTCAAATTTTTTTATTTTCCTAAGTTTTGGTAAAACTTTCAAAAATCCTACTCGCTGATATTCTTTAAGGTTGTACTCCGCCATTAATTCAAGATAATCCATTCTCGTATTCCGCAACTCTTCAAAATGAAATAGTGTAAGTTGGGTTACTCCTATCAAATCCGCTACTTCTTTCGGGCTTGCTTTGCTAAATTCAGTTTTTATTCTGTGGATAGCATTAGCTTTTTCGATAGGCTTCCAACCTCGGCGATTGTTCTGCATTTCATATCTACGAGCCTCAAATTCACCCTCATTCATTTTCGGATAAACACGACAGGGAATTTTTTCAAATTTCAATTCTTTTGCACATTTAAATCTTCTGTGCCCATCCATAATAATATAACGTCCCTCTTCAATTATGCATACTTTGATTGGCTCTTCAATTCCATAATGCTGTATTGATTTCAACAATCGATTATGGTCTCCACCTTTTGCAAGTCCAAAAGCCTTACGGGGTTGATTTTGATCTTCTTCAATTACATCGGGTGGTAATTCTAAGAATTTAAACTCATATCGTTTAAACGTGTATAAAAGACTTTTTTTGTCGTTGTCGCCCATATTATAGTATTTAATAAATTAGTTATTAATTCTATTATTATGAGGACTTAACCGTATGCTCCTAAGGTATCGCCAAACACCTAATAACAATACGGAAAATCCTCACGTTGTATTTTGTGTGAGAATTATTCCGTATTCCTGTTATTGTTATAAATTTTTGAAATTGGCGATTTCTTGAAGCAAGAATACGATTATGCTTTATAATTTTTCTGCACTTGATGTAAGTGTCGCACAAAATTAATACTTTTTTATTGCATTCTATAGTTCTAAGTGTCAATTTGTTGTTTTTGTATTTCAAATTACTTAATATTGCCCAAATCAATCAATCTTCACTTCCAGACCGAGCAGGATTGTAGTAGGCAGTACCTTTTAAATCTCCTCGAATTTTATAATCCAAATTGGTGGTCTTTGCTTTCAATAGATTGATTTGGTCGAACATCAAGCCCCAACCTTCTGCCATTACGTGTTCAGTTTTGTCAAAAGTGTAATCCTTTCCGTTGTAATTAATGAATTTCACCATTGAAACTTGCTCTGCTTTCATTACTAATATTTTTAAATGTAGTATTGATGACGAGAAAATGTGCGCCAGATTCTGGTTTTAAGTCCGAAAACTGATTGCCTGTGCTTACGGAGTTTTGTACGCTAAACTTTTTCACGGTTACCTCAAAATATTCTGTTGGCAGAGTTTCCTTACTTTCTTATAGCTGGCTTTAGTTTCTGCTATTACGCCACTTGCGCTCGAGGTAGATTTGGAGGAATTCCTATTTAATATATGTAAAAAATTGATTTTTAGTATATTATATTTTTATTTAAATCATTTTTCATAAAAAGGGGATGTAATAGGGGATGTTTTGTGTTTTATTACATTTTATTGAAATCCGACTTAGTCAACTGTTTTATATGCTTGGTCAGGATGATTTGGTAGCTCAGGATATTTCCTAGATAGCTTGCCTTCTCTGACTAATTGGCTTATAATTCTATTTTTCAAATGCTTTTCCGTTCTGTCTGTATAAATAGCAATTTCTTTTACTGTCTTGAATTCATCGTTGCAGAAATTCAATATTTTGTCTAAAAGCGTTTTTCGTATGGGAGAGGTGTCCACATTTGAGGTGTCCACATTTGAGGTGTCCACATTTGAGGTGTCCACATTTTGGGTGTCCACATCAAAATTTTTATTTAGATGGTAAGTAGTCCATCTTCCGCTATTCTCGGAGATAAGATAGCCTTTTTTGCACAAGTCCTGTAACATTTGCGTTATATCTACCTTGTGCCTTTGTAGATTATTTTGTAGTCTGTTGTTTGTTATTTCGCCCTCAATTTGGCAAAATGACAAAATAATCAATTCATCTCTTCCGATTGAAATAATATCATCTCCAAAAGTTTGTTTTAATTCCGCCAATGTTTCCTCGGGAATCATACTGAACATTGGAAGGTTTAATTCGATTCTATCAGGTTGTGTAAAGGTTTCGATATATGGTCGTCTCCAATGGGCATACTCCCATCCTGACATAATTTTGTTTACGCCACTTCCTGCCTTTTCTGCGCTTCCCATCATCATAAACATTTTCTGCAAATTTGGGTTTCTACACTCGCTTATACCTCCATTGTAATACTGGTATTTGGAAACCAGTAAAGTTCCTGGATTTGAGAAAGCGTACATATCCTTTCTCATTTCAATGATTATGTTTCCCTGAGCAGAATAATCTGTATGGATTAAACTATTGACAAATGCCTCTCTGAGAGCTATGTGAGTAGGTGTTTCATCTTTTCTTCTTCCTTTTTCGATCTGAAAAGGTTTTGGAAGTTTGGAAGAAATTACGGGCCACACTTTCAAATAAAATTCAAATAGGTTTGCTTCCCAAGTACCGTCAGGATAAATTCGGTCTGTCCAACGTATGTTTTCATCGTCGGAAAGGATTTCTCTAAAATCAGGAAAAAAATTAGGCACGCACTCTTTGTCAATGATACTGGCTTCTTTGCCAAACATTACAAGACCTGCTAAAGTAAAGCCCTCAATTTTAGTGGTTCTATCAACCCTATACCCTCCAAGTTTTTTCAGTAATTCTAAATCATCTAAAACTAACCAAGGATGAGACGGATTGTTAGTAGAAAACAGTTGCCTGTATTTTCTTAGGCTGTTTAAATCAATGTCGGTAATTGAGAAGTTTTCGAGTATTCTGCTATCGTGATGTAGAGTTGTATCAGCATCAGCAAGCATACGTCTAACTTCAGCATCTGTACATCTATAATCTCCTTCAAAATTTCGTTTGTAAGTGTTTTTAAAAGGATTTTTGGTTAAGAAAATAGGTTTTTCATTTCTTTTAGCCAAAGGAATATTGAATGCAAGCATTTTTTTTCCATCCATCTCGACAACTCTTACATCCTCATTTCTTAAAAGATTAATATTTACGGTTTCAGGATTATTGATAGAGTTCCAAAAATCTTTTTGAATTTTTACAATTAACTCATCGTTTAAACCATCGATTTTAAAATAACCTTTTTTTTCAGATACACCTAAGACGATAATACCGCCTGATGTATTGGCAAAACCCGAATAGGTTTTCCAAAAATCATTTGGAAAACCTCCTTGTGCTGACTTGTATTCTAGTTCTTCAAATTCCGTGTTTGGAAAAGCATCCACTATGGAGTGTATGATGGGCAATCCATTGAAATCAAATAAGTCTAACTGTCTTCCTTCCATAATTTTGTGTGCTTTTTACTTTACTTCTTTTCCATTGCCTTGTGGAACAAGATTATTATTTTTTAGCCATTCGATTGCATCGAAAAATTCCTTGCGGTCAATTTTCAATTTTGCTTCGTGCCAGTTCTCTCTTGCTTCTGTTACGATAGTTTCGTTATCAATTTTAACGTTTCGGATTATAAGATTATTCCAACCTGTGTAGGTGGTCGCAACAACTTCTGCTATTCGGGTTGTTTTCATACCAGCAAAAAGATTAACAATCCTCCTTATTTCATCCAAATTTTGTTTTAAATCTTGAACACATCGCATCAAAAAAGGATTAAAATTTTCTGCTTTGATGTATTTATGACCATCGTAGTTTTCTCCTTTTATTTCTTGAGTGTAAAACCATTTTTTTTCAATTGCCAAAGGTTCTACCACATTTACCAAATGCTTGAAGTCGGCTGGTCCAGCAGTCATTTTTTCCGCTTCTCTTCCGAAATCTATGTTGAGGTGTTTCTCAAGAACCTCAACCGTCTTTTCTCCTTTGGTTCGGTATAAAGATTTTCCGACTTTCTCGTGAACTTCTATTGCAAGAGCAATAACCATCGCTTGTTTGTCAGCATTTTTTTTAGCATTGAATTTCTTAGTTCTTGCAAAATATGGGTCAATTACTGGTTGAGAAATAGAAGTAACTTTAGCTCTCCTCAACTCTCCCTTGAACGCACTATCCAACACGCTGTTTTTTAGCCTTTTTAAAGCCTCTAATTTATTTTGGTAGTGTTGGGTTAGTTTTTGATTTTTCTCGGTTGTTTGGTCTAAATATTTGACTATGCTTTGTTGTTCAGGAATTGAAGGTAAAGGAATCTCACAACCCAATAAATTATTATCACTAATCGCAGGATATTGTGCTCCTCTAATTAGTGGTGCAATTTGTTCTTGAATTATTTGTGAAGTTAAAAAATGAAATAAAAACTTTGTTTCAATTTTTTCATTAACTCTCAATACGCAAAATCCTGTCGAGGCAACAGGGTTTAAATACTCATTCTCGACTAAAGCAATATTTTTCAAATTAGGTCTTGTTGTTGCAAAAACAATATCACCTATTTGAATATGTTTTTTAGCCCGACTTGGAGCATTTTCTCCAACAAAACTATTAGGATTTGTTATTTTTTGAATATCCTTATCTATCGCAGAAATATCAATATAAGTGTATTCAGTTTCAGGATTGTTTTGCGGATTGAACTGTCCTGCTTTCTGAACAACATTCTTAATTTTTACCTTTGGAAACTTTTCACCTCCGAAAACCTCATCCAAAACACTTTCATTGAGTTGTTTAAGTTTTTGGATATTTTCTTCTATCAAAGCAATGGCTTGACCTAACTTTTCGAGCGTTTTATCTAATAACAAAACGATTTTTTTTTGTTCGGAAAGTGGTGGTGTAGGTACATTTATATTCTGAATAGTGGACGTTCGTAATGATGGATAACTCATTTCAGCAATTAAATCCTTTGCTGAAATTGTAGCTAAAAAATAAAATAAATAATAATCCTCACAAAATTTATTGATTGTTTTAATTGTGGCAAGATGGCTTGAAACGCAGGCATCTTTTCCTAAAATTACACGATGGTCTAATAAAACAGATGCCCCACTTTTAGGAAATAATATTGTTCCTTTTCTAAATAGTCGCATTTTTTTGAAACCAGCTTCGTTAAGCCTGTCGTTTGAAGAAAAAATTTTTCCAAATCTGATTCTCCCTACATCAGAAGTTCTAACAAAATCATACGTACCATCAATATAATAAATGTTATCCTGCAAAGCAGAATTTCCTGAAGAAACAACACTAATTTCTCCAAGTTTTTTCCATTCCCAGCCTTTTGGCAACTTAATCTTCATAGCCAGTCTGAATTAAGTTTTCAATTTCAGTTAAGAGCAAATTGATATTTTTATCATTGCATTGGATTTCTGTCAAAATTTCTTTTGGAGATTGGTGTATTATTTCTTTTTGTTTGGCAGGATTTTTAGCACTTAAATCGTAGTTGCGTTCTCTGATTTCATTGGCTGGAACGAGCCAAGAATTTTCGGTTGTAATACGCTTGTTATATAATTCTACAAATTCAGCAATATTTTCGTATTGAATAGGTTTGTTCTTCGTGAGTTTCTTCTCCAAACTAATTTCATAATACCAAATATCCTGAGTTCCTCCTTTTCGTTCAAAAAAAATCACACTCGTTTTTACATCGCTATAAGGCAAGAAAACACCAGCAGGCAAACTTAATATCGTATGCAAGTTGAAGTTATCTAATAAGTCTTTTTTTATCGCCGTAAATGCATTATTAGTTTGAAATAATACACCTTCCGGAATTACTATACCTGCTCTTCCGTTTAAAGCCATTTTTTTCATAAAATGCTGTAAAAACAATAATTCGGTTGCTGTGCTTTCGATAGGAAAATTGTTTTGAACTTCTTTTTTTTCTTTTCCACCAAAAGGGGGATTGGCAAGAATTACGGAATAGCGGTCTTTTTCCTGAAAATCTCTGATATTTTGAGTAAGCGTATTTTGTTTATAGATGTTTGGGCTTTCAATACCGTGCAAAATCATATTCATCACACCCATCACATACGCCAAAGGTGTTTTTTCGTTTCCGAAAAACATACCTTCTTTGATGTGTTTTAGCTGAGTGGTGCTGTATTCATTTTTCTTCTGCATCACATAATCAAATGCCTGAATCAAGAATCCGGCACTTCCCACCGCTCCATCATAAATTGTATCATTTACATTAGGTTCAAGCACATCAATCATTGCTTTGATAACTGGACGAGGCGTGTAGAATTCCCCCGAATTTCCGCCATCACTTCCCATTCCTTTGAGCAAATTTTCATAAATTATACTCAGTTCAAATAAATCTTCCTGACTTTGAAAGCTAAGGTCTGCAATGTTTTCTATAACCTCTCTAAGGGTGTGTCCGCTTGCAATTCGATTATTAATAAACTCGAAAACTGCTCCAATCTTATATTTTACGGTTTTTACTTCTTGTGGATTGGATTTGAAATTTTGCAAGTATGGAAATAGTTCATTGTTTACAAACTGAATGAGGTCATCTCCTCCCATTGCTCCTTTCAAATCATATGTTCCATCTTCTTTGAGTGGATAAGCCCAATTATCCCAACGGAACTTGGTGTCAATGATGTATTTGTATTGTTTGCCATCAATGAGAGCATCAGAGGCTTTAGTTTCTTCGTAATCGTGTAAGTATTTTAAAAATAAAATCCAACTGATTTGCTCGGTATAGTGCATTGCTCCGCTTATTCCATCATCTCTGCGGAGAATGTCTGTAATTCTGTCTATTCTTGATTGTAAATTCGCTACTCTCATATCCTTACACTGCCTGATACATTACTTGCTGTAATTTGTAAAAGGCATTAATTAAATTGTTCGCATTACCAAAAAATTTGGCAGCTTCCTGTGTTGTTCCTAATCCATTCAACTGAATGAGTTCGGAAAGTTTATCTCTTTTCAACTCCTCAATTCCGTCTTTCTTATATCGGTCTAATACAAAATGTAAAAATTGTTGAGCCTTTTCGTTTTCGTATGTTTTAAAGAAATCGGATTTTTGTTTGGTTGTTTCTGCTCGGTGCGTTCTTGTTATCAATTCTTTGCTGTAACTTACAAAGGCAAGCAAATCAAACACATCGCTTTCTTCTGCTTCAAATATTTTTTGGAGTGTTTGTATTTGCTCATCATCAAATCCTGTTTGTCCTAATTTTGTGAGAAGTTCCTCTCTCGTTTCAGGCTTGCTCCATAATTCTCGGAGTTGCGTTTCGCTACTGAATAAATTGGGTAAAAATTCAATTAATTTTTCCAAAAATTCTGAAACCGTAAGCGGTCTTCCGTCATCTCCTACATAACGAACTTCTACATCGGTAATACGAAGATTCCGTCCATTACTTAACTTAACTACAATTTTTTCTTTTGGTGGTTCAGGTGGTGTAAAACCGTCATCATCTGTATTGTCATCACCTTCTCCAGTTGGAGTTGGTTTAGGCTTTGGTTTGGTAGGTTTTGGATTAATTTCGTCTCCGTCATCAATTACGATTTCCTCCTCCTCTTCATCGGGCAATCCGTCCCATTCTTTGTCATAAAACAAATTAGTTGCTCCTGTAAAATCGAGAATCGTAAAAAAGTCCTTGTTGTCAAAAACACGTGTACCTCGACCCACAATTTGTTTAAATTCTACCATCGAATTGATGACACGAACTAAAACAACATTTCTTACATTCCTTGCATCAACTCCAGTAGTAAGCATTTGTGATGAGGTAAGAATTACAGGAATATCTTTATCGTTGTCCTGAAATCGTTCTAAAAGTTGTTTTCCAATATCTCCTTCATCACTTGTAACTCTTACGCAATAATGTGGGTCTTTTACTGATTTGTGCTTGTTGATTGCATCTCGCATCATCAAAGCGTGCTGTTGATTAACACAAAAAACAATGGTTTTGTCCATTTCTCGGATATTCATCAAAATTGCCCGAGCAATTAAGTCTGTTCTATCTTCGACAATAATTTTATTTTCAAAATCTGAAAGACCATACATTCTGTCCTCAAGTTCCCCACTTACTACAATATCGTCTTTTGTTGGAATGTATTCATCAATATTCGTTCTAATACGTTTAACCTTGTATGGTGTTAAAAATCCATCATTAATTCCGTCTTTGAGAGAATATTCATAAACAGGTTTTCCGAAGTAATTATAAGTGTTTACGTTGTCGTTACGTTTCGGAGTTGCTGTAAGTCCTAAATGAACAGCTGTACTGAAATAATCTAAAATATCTCTCCAAGAACCATTTTCATTGGCAGAACCTCGATGACATTCGTCTATAATAACAACATCAAAAAAATCAGCAGGATATTGTTTGTAGAAACCACCAATATTTTCTTTTTCTGCAATAGCTTGATAGATTGCGAAAAATACGTTTGCATTGGTTGGAACTTTTCCGTTTCTACTTCGTATCTCGTCTCCGTTGATTTTTACCAAATCTTTCTCTAACGGATTGAATGTGTTAATAGCTTGGTCAGCCAAAATATTACGGTCAGCTAAAAACAAAATTTTTGGTCTTCGTTCTAATTTGTCCACAGTCCACCGAGCTGTAAACAATTTATAAGCTATTTGGAATGCAATAAAAGTTTTTCCAGTCCCAGTTGCCAAAGTCAAAAGTATACGCTTTTTATCTTCTGCTATGGCTTCTATAACTTTATTGACCGCAATTTCTTGATAATATCTTGGTTTAAAATCTCCTGTTAAGTAGAATGGTATGCTTAGTAACTTTTCTTTGATACTATTTACTTGCGTGAAAATTCTAGTGTACAACTGTTCGGGAGTTGGATAATTTGAGATGAAATCTCCTTTACCCTTTGATATGCAAAACTCATAAATTTGCTTGCCATTACTGGAATATACAAAATCGATTTTCAGTTTTTTGGCGTAGTCAATTGCCTGCTGTAAACCTTCGGTTGGTTGTTTGTCGTAACGTTTCGCCTCTATTATCGCAAGTGAGACATTCTTATATCTTAAAAGATAATCTACAAAAAGTCGTTCGCCTCTTTTGTTTCCCGAAAGTTTTCGCCCATCGGTGAAAAAGTATTCACGAACTATAAGATTCTCATCCCAATCAGCTGATTTTAGCTGTGGGTCAATGAATTTGGCTCTTGTATCGTGTTCTGAGTATGACAGGGATAAGTTTTGTGGGTAAATTTACAAAAATTATACAAGTAAGATTATTAGCTGTAAAATATATTTACAGCTAATAAAAAAGCCACTGAAAGCAGATAGTGTATTATTCAATATTTCCCAAATCAATCAAGTCATTACTTCCAGAACGTCCAGGTTTATAAAATGCTGTACCTTTCAATTCTGCCGGAATCTTGTAAACCAGATTAGTTGTTTTAGCTGTCAATGGGTTTATCTGGTCAAGTAATAATCCAAAGCCTTCTGCCATCACAGTTTCAGATTTGTCGAAAGTATAGTCTTTGCCGTTATAGTTTACCAAAACTTCTCCATCCATCAGCATACGGCTTTCATTGCTCGTATTCTTGAATGTGGTATTGATGATGAGGTAGCGTGTCCCAGATTCTGGTTTCAAGTCTGAAAACTCATTGCCTGTGCTTACGGAGTTTTGTACGCTAACCTTGTTCACGGTTACCTCAAAATATTCCGTTGGCAGAGTTTCTCCTACTTTCTTGTAGCTGGCTTTAGCTTCTGCTGTTGCACCAGTTGCGCTCGAACTGGATGATGTTGAGGGGGATTTCTTATCGTCTCCGCTACCCATAGCGATGAATAAGAAAAATGCGAATGCAGATGCAGAAGCCAGATGTTTGAAATTTTTGTTCATAATGTTAAAATTTAAGTTTATAGTTAATTGAATTTTTAAAGATGAGAAGAGGCAGAGCACCTCCAAATATGTACATAAGTAAGTCCATCAAGTCAAAAGTCCCCTGCAAAATCCCGAAGCATTGGGCAATCTCGGAAGCGATGGCGATAGCTGGAATGATACTAATCCAAAACAGATTCTGAACATTGATGGTATTTTTCCAGATATAAAGCATCAGACATACATAAGAGAATAGCCATAATCCATCTGGAAGCGATAGCAAAACCCAATCTGGAATGTGTTCAGAGATTGAAAGTGCAGTTTTTCGGATTTTGCTATCAAGAATATTAACCCTGAGCAAATCGAGCCAAGAGAAGACTTTCAGAGTGGATGACCTGAAAAGAATGTAGATTGTAGTCCCAAGAATAAGACTGAATAGGCTTCCAAAAATCAACTTGTTATATTTCATCACGATGCGAAATAAAAGTTAATTCTTGAAAGTTTTTTACGGTTTTCCGTATTTCCGAGTACTTTGTTGATTCTTGAGTAAGATTTTTTTTCATATAGATATTTAATTTAAATGTACGAGAAAGGGTATGAAATGACATCATCCTCTGCTCTGGCTACTGGTATAACCCACAAAAAGAAATGAAGCAAAACACACCCCTGCGGGCGCATCTTACAGTCATTTTTCTTTTTGTTTAAAATATTACCAGTATTTGAGCAAAGAAAATGTACTGCTGAACGCAATATCTATATGTTATTTACAACCTTAGTTTATTCTTATAGTTTTTATTGTTTTTTGTTATAAGCAAATATAGAAATTATTTTAATTAAGTTTCGCATCAACGAAAATTCCTTTATCCATAGTAGTTTCAGGTGATTTTTTTGAAACACTGTGCATTCTAAATTTGACTGTTTTCCCTGCGTTACTTCCATTCAAAAATTTCTTTTGGGGTTATCCCTTGCCTGAATACTTTAAACGGTGTTTAAAGCCGGTATTCGAAATAAGTTTTGATTAGGTGTTTTGGGTTTGTAAAAATCTGTCATATAAAATCAAAGTTTGCGATGACGTAAATTCATAGCCTCTGCTTGTTTTAAAGCCACTTTTGTTAAGTTCGCCTGCAATCTTATTATAACTACTTCCTGCATTTCGTAGTGAAACGATTAAAGCTGTTGCTTTTCGGTTGTTGTCATTTTGCAGAGCCTTTAACCTCATCGCCTCGCTTCCCATCTTTCTGGCTTCTGGAGTTAGGTTCTCTGGTTTTCCCAATTTTATTCCTTTTGCTTTGAGTTCTTGCAATGCAACGGTAGTCCGCTTGCTGATAAGTTCACGCTCTTCCTGTGCCAAGCAAGCCATTATCCCGATGGTCAGCGAATTGGCTTCTGGCATATCGACGCACTTAAAATCAACATTGCTATCCTTCAATAAAAAGATAAACCCAGCATTTCTGCTGAGTCTATCAAGTTTTGCGATGAGCAGGGTTGCACCTTCGCTCTTACTTTTTTCTATGGCTTTCAAGAGTTGAGGTCGATTGTCATTCTTTCCACTCTCAACCTCCTCGAACTGGTCAATCAAAATATCATCTTCTTTGAGGTAATTTCTGACCATTGTTTTTTGAGCATCTAAACCCAATCCCGAATTTCCCTGTTGTTTTGTTGAAACTCTGTAATAAGCTATATATTTTTTCATTTTTTAGTACTTTGGTCTGTTTGTAATGGTTCTTGAACGCTCGTTTATGAATCGTAATGGGCAATACTTATCCTTTTTTACATTTTATTCTTGGTTAATAATTGCCATTAATTCTTCATCAGACATATATTTTAAATCATTAAACTCTTTCTGATTGAATAGTAATTTGCTATTTGAGATTGAGCTAATTTTTTCATAATATCTTTAAATGTGCCTCATCTGCCTCTTTACAAATTGATTTTCCTATTTAGCAGATCTACATCCTCATTCAGCAAATCGCTAGGCATTGACCAGTAAGAATGTTTTTTATGAGTCCATACCCTGTAAATTATGCCTTCAAATTCGACTAACTTTCCGAAACTGCGTATGTGAGAAACTAATTGTAAAAAAGTGGAATCGTTCCTGAATTTTTCACGAACTGAATAGAAATGAGGATTTTTACTCATTGTTTTCGCAAACACCCATTCCATTGATTCCAAAGTATCTCCTACAAACTCATCTGTTAACTTGAAGTGACCTCGAAGTTTGTAGATGTCGTCTGTCCAATAATTTCGCTGAATGCTCAGGTCAATACCATTCTCAGCTTTTACAGGCATTCCGTTGGCTCTTAAAAAATCTGCAAAGATATGGCGGTAGCAAAACTCGTTACCTTCTCCATATCCAAGCAAAACAGCTTTAGTGGTATTCTCTTCAATGCAAAACTGTCTGATGTCAGAAAGTAATTTTTCTGCCCCCTTTCTTTCCAACTTTTTTCGGTAGAGTAAATTACAGGCTAAAAAATCTCCTGCTCTCTGATTGCTGTACATTCTGAAAATACTGAAGCCTACTAGCTTTTTTACTTTCTCTGCACCTCTGATACTTCCATAGACTTTACCTACAACGCTTAGTAATGTATAGCCTTCATACAAGTTGGTGTTCAAACTCTCAAAACTTGCGGTAACTATTTGTAAATCTTTATTTTCCATTACTTAAAAATACAAAATTTTTCGCACCTATACAAATTTAAAATATTGATTATGTGCTAGTTATGTGTTTTTTTTTTCTATCTCCTTCGCCTTCTCTGCATTTATTACTATTAAGTATTTTTACATTCTAGTATTTTTAATTATTTATTTTTTCCCCTTTTTCTATCTATATAACAAGTATTGAAAAGTCATTTTTAATTGTTAATTAGAAAATTAGTTTTTTCCTGTATTTGTTGGATAGCTTCATCTTTCAATCCAACTATCTCTCTTTCTCTACAAATTTTTTTGTATTCTTGCCTACGCTTCTTGCCAACTTCTATGTTTAATCTTCTGTAATCCTTCCAGAATTCGGGATTTTTCCCTGCATAAAGTAGCTCCAAATCTCTATTGCTAATTCCTTGAAGATTATAAAATTCATCAAATTCGATGAATTTAAAGTAATAAAGTAACTTTTGCTGAAGCAAAAGGAGCGTTTCTTTTTTTTTTAAATCTGCCAAATTTGGAATAATTGAAAGTTGTCTTTTACCTTTCAACCCAATTTCAACTCTTAGCAAATCATTAATTGGGCACGTGATTTTATTATGTAGCAAAAACTCTTTGGATTTGTCATAGGCTTTGGCATATACCTCGCACATTTCAACTTTTTTTCCATACTCTACAGAATTTTTTTTCATAGGGTAAAAATTTTTACCCTTATAAAGAGCCATTGAGTTTAAATATGCCGTCATATCTGAAAAAGTAGTGTTGATACCAAATTCTAAAAAGGTGGGAAGTATTAACTGATCTGATACGCCTAAACTATCGCTCAACAAATCTATGCTTGCGATAAGTTCGGAACGAGTGAAGTCTGAGTAATTATTTCCTTTGAAAAATTTATGCAAAGAATTACTTATATGTATTATATCCTCTTCCAAAACTACTTTCAAGCCTTGATGGTCTGCAGCATAATTTTTAACGAAAATTTTATTTCCTCTACCATAAGTTGGCTTGAATAAAATCCCTCTCCAATAAAAAGGTTCAAACTCTGCTTTACTTTTATCGTATATTTTCAATAGAGCAGGAGGAACATCCTTTACATTGTACTTACCAAAATCAATCACTTTCTTCATCTTTTAAATATGATTAAACTTTGTTTTACAAGTTATTATCTGTCCAATTTGCTTTTTTAAGGGCTTCTTTGACCTCAGCTAAATTATACATAACTCTTCCACCTATAGGGGTCTCAGGTATAATTCCTCGTTCTACATTTTTTCTTAATGTAGGGAGTGAAATATTTAGCATTTTTGATATTTTTTCCCTCGTTAGATAAGTGTTTCTGTCATCTAAACCAGAATTCTTATGAAACTCTGAAAGTAACTTTGAAACACCAGCAAGAATTTCATTTTTGAAGTCTTCGGGACTTGTATTGTGAAGTTGTGTAATATTTGTTTCCATTGTAAATGTTTTGAACACTGCAAAAATTCACAATAGTTTATACGGAGAAAATTCTAATTTATACGGAAAGAGAAAATGAAATTAAAATTCAATAGAATCAATAAAACTTTTTCACAAAATTTATGTGCTTTGCGCCAGAAGAAAGTTTGTAATTAGGTGTATATTTTATACCTAAATTAAATTCAGTATTCAAAAAAAACACAAATTCTTTCACGGAAATATTAGGGAGTAGTATTTTTTTCTCGGGAGAATTCAATTCTAAAGTTCTTTCATAAGTAAGGATTGCATTTGCTTTAGCTACAAAGCCTCTTTTTAATGGGCTATTTTTGTTGTCAAACGCATTTAATCCCTCCAGAATACTTTTAAAACGGTTGAGGTATATGTCGTTATTGAAAATATTCGGGTAACGACTATCTCTTGTTATTAATTTGTCATCCAGTTTATTAAGAACATCATATAAATTTTGAAAATACTTTGTGTGGAATTCGATTTCTTTGAGAAGTTCAAATCTATCACAATATATTCCAAAAAGTTCTTGGTAGACATAAAACCCTTGAGTTGCATCAAAACAAATCGCCTTTTTTGCCACTGAATTTGAATGTTTTATTTTGTTGTCATAATATTCTCGTAAGTCTTGAAAAAATAAAATATACGAGTGATAAGTATGTTTTTGACTATTATTAACAGTAACAATCACTTTATTGGCTTCATTAGGATTAATAGAAACTTTAAGTATTATTTTATCCGAAAATTTTGTTAGAAAACCTCCCATCAGTTCACAATTTTCAATTTAAACGCTTCGTTATTATTTTCCTGTGCTTGTTTCAGCCAAAGTTCATTCATCTTTTCAGCGTGTTCTTTTGGAGTTGTTTTGATGTAACCCAAAAATTCTTTTTCTGATTGATGACCTGTAATTGCCATAATTGTTTGGGTTGGAAGTTTTCCATAATGATTAGTTGCAAAACTTCTGCGACAAATGTGTGAACTTATTAGTTCATATTTCGGAAACTCACCTTCTTCTTTTCTTTTAGTTTCAGAGTTGATTTTTGAACCGCTAACCAAATATATTAATCCTACCTCTCTGCCAACTTCTTTAACATACTCATTGAATTTTTGGTCAGAGAGTGGGGTTGGAAAATTACCTTCCCATCGGTTTAATACTTCTATAATTTGAGGGTGCAGTGGAATAACAACGTCTGCACCTGTCTTACTTGTCGTTATCTCGATGTAGCCTTCCTTAATGTTCGCAGCCTTGATATTTTTAAAATCTCGAATTCTTTGACCAGTCCATAACCCAACAATAAATAAATCTCTTACACGGCTTAACCTTTCATTTGCAGAAAAGTCGTGCTTAAAAATTTGATTAATCTCTTGCTCTGTCAGATAGATTGCTTTAGTCTTACTGTTGGTTCTAAAAAATTCAGGATGATTAATTTCCTCGTGAACAGGATAACCTTCCAGTAAAGCCTGTCTAGCAATTGCCTTTACGTTTTTAATATAATTTCCAACTGTCTTCAAATCTAATCCTTGCTCCGAATTTAAAAAGGTCATAAACTCTCTATGAAAGACTAGGTTGAGGTCTTTGTATTTTAATTTTTTCTCAGTGTAATCTTCAAAAGCTAAAATCTTATTTAATGTTGATCTGTATGCTTTAATGGTTTCAATGGATACGGGTTTATTAGTTTTTCTGCGTAATCGGGTGGGAGCGTTTTCTATATAATTCTCCACGTAAGGTACAAAGAAGACATTAAGGTCATTATTTGAATTAACTGGTCGGTTAAAACATTTTACAACCAAATCTTCCAGCCATTTTTTATCAATAATTTCTCCATCTGCTTGCGTATCATTGTAAGAAGTCTGGACAAAATCTCTAAGCCAATTCAAATTTTTGTTAAGTTTATCATATCTGAATTTGCTATCTGCATTGTGAGCCAGAATGACTGGGTTTTCTTCAACAATATTTTTCATTGATTGTCTGGTATTGCTCCAGTGCTTAGGGTTTATATGAAAGCCTGTACTGGTTATCAAATCAATCTCTCGTCCTGCTTTAAATCTTATGTACAGACTTGCAGGATTTTTACTGCTTTTTAAAATGAACCTTATTGATGCCACACGAAAAATTTATTCTTAAAGATATAAAATTTTCCCCGTATTTTCCCCACATTGGTTTAATTGTTCTTAATTTTATTTTTCTATATTTAACTTGGTAGTGTGACAAACCCTTTATTTATAGGGAATATAGTAAAATAAGATTTGACGAAATTAATAGGTTGTGCGCCCTGTGGGTCTACATCGTAAGATTACAACCAGTTGAAATTCAGCTGGTTGTTTTTTTTTTTTAATAGTTTGAAAAAAAATGAGATCTCAAATGTTTGAAATCTCATTGAGTAATTTTTGAAGTAAAAATTACCTATTTAAAATTGTGTTTTTGCACTTTGTTTAATGTTAAAAAATATTATCAAATGTCCTTTTTCAATTTCAAATTTCTTTAAGTTTTGATAATCATATTATTCCAAAATCTTTGCTGAAAGCAATCAGCTGTTCGGTTGTATTGATGTTTAGCGAAACTTTGATGTCCTTCAGCCTTTTTTCTACGGCGCTCATACTGGATCTTTTATAATCGTTATCTTTCAAATGTTGTGGTATGTCCTTTAAAAATATACCATTAGCCAGAAGAGAAATAATCAGCACGTCATACTCAGAAAATTCGAAAGCGTTTTTTTCTTTACCCACCAAATCATAAGTGAGGTATTTTTCATTATTGTAAACAGTTTTGAGGGCCTTTTTTAGATCTTTGACGTCTTCTCTGCCTTTTCTTACATAACCGTTGATCAATTGTTTTTCGAAAAGATTGTTTATGATACTCATTTTTTTATTGACAGAAAATATAATGATTTTCAAATCTGGCAGAAGTATTCGCGCAGCATCAATTAATTGCTGACCAGTCTTGATCTTCTGCTGCCGGTGATCTTCTTCGAAAGAAAGATCTGTAATCATCAGTTCAAACGGATTATTTTCTTCTATTCCTTTTTTTATCCAATTTATAGCGTCGTCACAATAGCTAACATACTTCGGATTCGGGATTTTAAGATCATCCAGCGCTCTTTGTACGGAAATATTTGAGCTTTCATAATCTTCTGCGATAAGTACTTTTGTAAACATATTTGTGCTTTTTATATTGGAAAAGAAATGTTGACCTTCATTAAATTAGTTTCTGTGTCAAAATTAATTGTTCCGTTGATAGCATGAATACGGTTTTCCATATTTTGCATTCCATTTTTTGGCAAAGAATCTCCGAGACCAATGCCATTGTCTGTATATGAGATGTTTACATATGTGTTTTCTTTAGAGAATTTCAAAAAAACTTTATCCGCTTGACTGTGTTTTTTCATATTGGTCATCAATTCCTGGAGAATTAAATAGATTTCTGTTTTTGTCTGGAAGTTGATTCCTTCCCAAAGATTTTCTTTGTTTCCGTTGTAAAAAATATGTGTAGAGTCTGAAGCGTAAGATAGCATCATATAGTTGAGTTGCTCGGAGAAATGTTGATTTTCATTGATTTCAGTATTGTCATAAGAAATATCCCGTGAAATGTTATAGACATTCTCTAAACCGAAAAGTAGCGATTCTTTGTCGATGTGATCTGTGTGTTCGACTTTTGAGAGGATCTGATAAATGCGGTTCGCAACGCGGTCATGAACTTTTTTAGAATATTTGAGTTCAGTATTTCTTACTTCCAGCAACTTCTCCTGCAAATGTATTTTTTTTCTTCTGTTCACATATGCAATGAACCAAATTATTAAAGATATCGACACTAGCAAAATAAAAGATTGCCAGATGATGACATTGCGTCTCTTTGCACTTTCGGATTGGGCTTTGAGGAAATCGGCCTTGTTTTTTTCAGTTTCGTAACGGATGAGTGCAAATTGATTTTTAGCTTTATTTCTTGCGGTCTGGAGACTGTCACTCAGGTTCTGATAAATTTTGAAATATTGTTGAGAATTATTGGCGTTTTCAAGCCTGATCAATTTCTGTAGCGCTTCTATTTTATCATCGGGACTATTCAATTGCTTCGCCACAGCAAACATTTTATTCGAGTAGAATAGGGCAGAATCGGATATGTTTTTTGAATAATAATAATCGGCAAGGTGCGAATAGCTGGCATTTTGTCCCCACAAATCATTTTTATTCAGCCGGCC
The DNA here is from genome assembly GCA_039595375.1 of Chryseobacterium sp. Lineage (GTDB taxonomy): Bacteria > Bacteroidota > Bacteroidia > Flavobacteriales > Weeksellaceae > Epilithonimonas. The sequence goes on along the minus strand of JBCNLQ010000016.1, from coordinate 30,623 downwards.
TTTTAGTGCTTTTTCTAATTCTGGAATAGGATTGTAGGAACTATTCTGTAACCATTTTGTGAATGCAAAATTAGATAATATGCGGGCGTGCTCCTTATCGTTTAATTTGTGACGTAATATATTGCGGTACAAGCCAATCGCTTTTGAGTACTTTTTCTGTCTTCTGTAAACATTCGCAATGTTGTTGTATGTGATATTGGCAATTGAATCTGGAGGAGATAATGTTAATACTTTATCATAAAATCTTATCGCTTCTCCATTTTCTTGCAGTTTACTGGATATCATCCCAAGACTATTGTAGTTAGAAATCAAATATTCTTTTTGAATGCTATCATTAGGATTGAAGTATTTGATTGCCGATAAGCTGGTCTCCTGACTTCCAAAATTATCCCCAAGTTGCTCTTGGATTACAGCCATATTGATGAGGCATTTTCCAGCACCAAAACTGTCTTTTTGGTTGATGAACAAATCTTTTGCTTTATTGAAGTCGATGAAAGCTTCTCTAGGCTGATTTTTTTCAAGAAAGATAAAAGCTCGGTCGTAGAATCTGTTTTCATAGACCTTAGTACTTGATTGTTCTGAACAAGAATTAATTACAAGTATGGCAAAAATAATTAGATATTTTTTCAAATTAGTTTTTATCTAATTTAAAAAAAAATTGGCGAAAGATTATCCTTCGCCAACAAAATTATTTTTTAATAGGAATATGACCATCTTCGCCACCTGTGTCTCCCGGATTAGGCTGCGCAACTGAAGTAGTTGTACCTCCGTCATTACCACAATTGGAAGTATTATTGGACTCAGGAGTAGAAATCAATCCCAATAAGATTAAAATTAAGTTTAACATTTCTTAAAAATTTAAAAATTGACATTAGTGCTCTTCCCCGCAAAACTGTTTGCGGGCAGCTGACACACATTGAAAAAAGAAGCGCTTCTTAAATTTTTGGGAAGTCAACCTTCAAAAACGGATGAGAAATAACTGCTTCCCAAGCCAGAGATTTTCCTCCGTTTTATCCAGTTGTTTTTTGAAAATCAGTTTTGTAACTTTGTTTTGTAAAGCTTTGTTTATCACTTATTTCTGTGGCAAAGATGCAGAGGAAATACCAATAGTGGTTAGAAAGTTCTTGGAAAGTTCTTGGAAAGTTTTATGAACGAAATACGGAAATCCGTAAAACGAAGATCTTAGAATTTTATAATTTTCAAACTAATAATCATTTATATGTCAAAATTTTTACCTCAGAAAAAGAAATTAATAGAAGATGTTTTTGAAAAAGCATCCAATGAAACCAGCGAAAAATCCTTCAGTGGAATTTTGAAATATTTAGAAAGGTCTCTGTTTGATAATTTTAAAATCACTCTCAGTTATAAAACTTTTGAGAATTATTATTTACAGATTGTTCAGAATGAACAAGATTACAATATCAAAGCGCTGACACTTGATGACTTAAGCAATTACCTTGGTTATGACAATTTCAAAACGTACTGCGCAGAATGGAAAACGGTAGAATATTCTGCAAAAGAATCTCTTTCAAAAGTTGTTATCAATATTGTTAATAAACCGCTTCTGAAAATGCCAGACTTTCTAACCAAAAACAGTAATCTCGGAATGGTTGGGATCTTACTTTGCGGAACTCTCGTTGTGGGAAGCAAAATTTATAAGGCTGACGAACCTGTTGCGCCCGCTCCAAAAATAAAAAGTTTGATTAGACAGGATGAACCTTCTGTCGCCGAAAAGTCGTCGGTTCAAACAGTGGTTTACGTTCCGCAGATTATGGCAAGTCTGCCCGTTGAAAAAGAAAAAGTTTCTGAAATCAGTGTGAAACAATGTATGTTTTGGGATGGGAGAGAGTATATCCCGATGGAGTGCAATAGTAGCGAAAACGGCTTGATTGCGATTGATATAAAGAAAGTGAAAAATTTCAAAAAAATTACCAGAACTGATACTGTTATGTCCAGTGAAAACTTATGGTATTCTAAGCATCACAATATGGTAGAATTTTTTACCTCTGATGGTGTTAACCCTGAAAATGGAAAAGATTTGCGGCCGGTCTCAGATTATATTTTTGAAAAATATTTACAGCAATAGAACGAAAAAAGTTTACTGAACAAAATTCAATAAACTTTTTTAATCTCTCTATTTTTACAAAAATTAGTTTCTAAAAAACTGACCAATCCCAGCTGATTCAAAGTTAAATGCCGACGCATTCTCCGACTTATCCAGTTTTTTACTAATCGTGAGAGCCCAAAGAACTAACTCTTTACAAAAGTTTTTATCGGCTTCATCCAAGTTCGGGACATTATCTTCAATTAATGTGGTTAATGGTTTGATGCTGTTTAGTTTTTGATAAAATTCCTCATCTGTATCCGCATAGTTCAGCTCCAACTGATTTTTATTGAACCATTGAATCAAATCTGTGTAAGCGTTTTTCAAACCTTCTTTTTCCAATTTTGGAACTCTTGGGAATAGGCTTTCAAATTGTGTCATCACAGCATCATCGATTAAAATTTTTGCCACAAAATCTGCACCTTCCTGCTCGCCCTCATAAACCAATTCGATTTTTCCGGTAATCGATGGAATTATTGACATAAAATCAATCAGTCGGATGTTCGTTTTCTCGGAGCCAGATTCTAGTAATCGTAGTTTAGCGGCGGCAATCAGATTCTCCATTGCACTGATGGTAAGACGTGCGCTCACACCGCTTTTCACATCGACATATTCGCTTTCCCGAGCGGCGAAAGCGACTTCTTCCAAAAGATTTCTTGCCAAATCCGGAACCTGGATTTTGGATTTGTCATCATCAGAAATCAATGCTTCCTGTTCGGTGATTTGCCTCGCCAATGCTACAGTTTTTGGATAATGGGTAAAGATCTGAGAACCGATTCTGTCTTTCAAAGGCGTTACAATGCTTCCTCTGTTGGTATAATCTTCCGGATTCGCCGTGAACACAAACTGAATATCCAAAGGCATTCTCAGCTGAAAGCCACGAATTTGAACATCGCCTTCCTGCAAAATATTAAATAAAGAAACCTGAATTCTAGCTTGTAGATCTGGCAATTCATTCAGAACAAAAATAGAACGGTTTGCTCTTGGGATCATTCCGTAATGTAAAACACGTTCATCAGAATAAGGCAACTTTAAAGTTGCTGCTTTAATGGGGTCAATATCTCCAATCAAGTCTGCAACGTTCACATCCGGTGTTGCTAGTTTTTCGAAGAATCTGTCGGAACGGTGAACCCAGGAAATTGGTGTTTCATCTCCCAGCTCAGCAATCAGATCTCTTGCATATTTTGAAATCGGTTTGAAAGGACTGTCATTGATTTCGGAACCTTTCACAATCGGCATATATTCATCCAGAAGATTGACCATACTTCTGGCAATTCTGGTTTTTGCCTGCCCACGCAAGCCTAAAAGATTGATGTGATGTCCTGCCAAAATTGCTTTTTTCAATTGTGGAATCACAGTATCTTCATAACCCCAAAGTCCTTCAAAAACTGGTTCTTTAGCTTTGATTTTTGCAATCAGATTCGCCTGGATTTCCTGATTGATGGTTTTATCCGTGTAGCCTGATTGTTTTAATGCTTTGAATGTTGTATCGTTTTTCATTTTTTATAATGATGTATTTATTAGTAATGTTTTCAGCGCAATGTTCGCAAGGATTTTTTTTAATAGTACACTATTTGTCGTTCGCAAAGGCGCTTTGCTCAGCAAGAATTCTTTGCTACTTCACACTGCGACCTTGCACACTGCATCAAATCCTTTTAATCCTGTTTTTCTCGTAATCTTCAAAAATCATTTGACCTAAACCTGAAAGTCCGGTTAGGAAAGCTTTTCCTTTATTCTGAGCGGTGAAAGCTTTCACAAATTGTCTCAGATAAGGATCTTGTGCAATCATAAAAGTGGTGATGGGGATTTTTAATTTTCTCGCCTGTGCGGCTCTGTTGAGACATTCCGAGACTATCTTTTCATCCAGACCAACGCTGTTCATATAATATTCGCCGGTCGGGAGTTTCAGACAGCTTGGTTTTCCATCGGTAATCATAAAAATTTGCTTATTGGTGTTTCTTTTTCTCCGGAGGATGTCCATTGCCAATTCCAATCCTGCAACGGTATTGGTGTGATAAGGCCCTACCTGCAGATAAGGTAAATCTTTAATCTGAATTGGCCAAGCATCGTTCCCGAAAACAATAATGTCAATGGAATCTTTGGGATATTTTCTTTTGATGAGTTCTACCAAAGCCATTGCTACTTTTTTCGCAGGCGTGATCCGGTCTTCACCATACAAAACCATCGAGTGGCTGATGTCAATCATCAATACCGTGCTCATCTGCGCTTTGTGTTTGGTTTCTTCTACGATGAGGTCGTCTTCCGTTAACCTCAAATCTGAAATTCCATTGTTGATTTGTGCGTTCTTAATACTTTCCGTCAGGTTGACGGTGGCAAGGTCATCACCAAATTGGAAATTTCGGTTTTCACCATCTTTCTCGTCACCGACTCCGCTTTTGTTGGTTCTGTGATTGCCGACCCCGCTTTTTCTTAGTTTTCCAAAAATCTGATCCAGGGCATAATCTCGTAAAGCAGCTTCCAGTTTGGCGGTCAGGATATTTTTGCCTTTGCCGGTTCCAGAATTTCCATCTTCGGTTTTGATTTCTTCTTTGATGTAACCTCGTTTTTTGAGATCTTCGATAAAGTCGTCCAAGCCATATTCTTCATTGAAAATGTCGTACTCTTTATCCAGCATATCCAGCCAATCAAAAGCCTCATCCAAATCTCCGGAAGTGTGGATGAGCAGGTCTTTGAAAATGCCAAATACCCTGTCGAAATGCGAAATCTCTTCCGGAATATGTTTGCTGAACGTAAATCCCGTCTGGAAGTTTTTGTTTTTATCTGTCATAGATTGATTTCAAATTGGAGATACAATTTAGGCATTATCAGCAAAATCTGAACCGTAAGGAAATAGAAAAAAGTAATGGTTGTGATTATTAAATTAAACACAAAATTGGGAGTGATATTTTTTTTTGAGCTTTGACTCCGCTTGGCTTTACAATGGTAAATAAAAAAAATTAGTATTAGAAATTGAATATCTGTTAAACAATCTATTGCTGTGTATTGATATGAAAATCAATTACTTCTAACAGGTACTTCGATAAGATTAATGAGGTGTCTCTAATACTAAACGCTTGATTTCTAGCGATGTGAAGCTGAGCCTGTCGCAGCTTTAGGCTAATAAACCGACAATCAAAATTAGAAATATCATCTTGAGCATTTCGGCATCGCTCAATATAAACTAAGTCGAAGGATTTTGTTACTTCATCTTTATCAATAAAAATTTTAAAGTTTATCTTTGCAATCACAATTACCGCTATGAAAGACCTAATGGGACGCGCAATTTGGGATTATTTTCACAATGAAAATCCAGAAGATCTGCAAACCGAAACTTCGATTTCTGAACTGGATGAACTTCCTGTGGATTATCTTTTCCGTGATTTTGACGAGATGAACAAAATCGAGCAAAAAGCTTTGAAATTGGCCTACGGAAAGGTTCTGGATATCGGCGCAGGAGCGGGTTCACATTCTTTGTATCTTCAGAATGAAAGAAAATTGGAGGTTACCGCACTGGACATTTCTCCAAAGGCAATTGAAGTTTGCAAACTGAGAGGAGTGAAGAATGCGGTTGCAGAAGATATGCTTCATTTTTCAGAAGAAACTTTCGATACGATTCTTTTATTGATGAACGGCACAGGGATTTTCCAAAGCCTGAATGTCATTGATATTTATCTTCAAAAACTTTATTCCTTATTAAATAAAAACGGACAGATTTTGATTGACAGCACCAACATTCTCTATATGTTTGATGAGGATGAAGATGGCGGTTATTACATTCCTGCCGGTGGTTATTATGGCGAGCTGGATTACATTATTCATTACAAAGGCGAGTCGGAACAGCCTATAAAATGGTTGTATCTTGATTTCAATACTTTAAAAAATGCTGCAGAACATAACGGTTTCAGCATTGAGAAGGTTTTAAAGGATGAAGATTCTTATCTTGCGAGATTGACCAAGAAATAACAAAGACGTACATTTCTGTACGTCTTTTATTAATTATCTAGTGTAAAGATATTTTAGATAATCTTTGACTCCATCATTATTATGGTCATAATCATCAAATGCCAAAACTACCAAAGTGCCTGATGTTAACTCTGTAACACTAGCAGTCTCGTTTCCGATTTTTAATGTTTTATCGTTGGCATTATAAGTATAATCAACAGTTGTGGAACCAAGCACACATTCGCTTCCAATACTATTGTAGTCATTCATAATGTACTTTTTATCCGTGAATTCATAGGTGCTTTTTTGCTTGCAAGCATCTGGCAAATACTCATTCAAGGCGGTTGTTTTATCCTTTCCTGACAAAACCGTCGTTATTTTCAATTTCCATTTTCCTATGATCTGATTTTCTACAGGTTGTGGCAGGTCATCATTGTTGTCAGAGCTGCAAGATATCGCAACAAGAGAAATAGCTGTTAATATTAGTTTTTTCATATAAGGAGTTTATCCGATTTCGATTCCGTTCTCAACATTGCTGTCATCCGGAGTTACAAAAGATAATTTTCCGTCCGGTTTTGTTGTCAGCAACAACATTCCCTGAGATTCTATCCCTCTGATTTTTCTTGGTACAAGATTTAGTAAGATCATCACCTGTTTTCCGATAACTTCTTCCGGAGTAAAGCTTTCAGCAATTCCTGAAACCACCGTTCTTACGTCAACACCTGTATCAACAGTCAGTTTTAATAATTTATCGGCCTTTTCTACTTTTTCAGCTTCAATAATGGTTGCTGTTCTCAAGTCGATTTTCGTAAAATCATCAAAAGTGATTTCGTCTTTCATAGGGTTTGCGTTAGGGTTTGTTTTTTTATTGTTTTGTTTTGTGTTTTCAAGCTTTTGTATTTGAGCTTCAATAACATCGTCTTCAATTTTCGAGAAAAGGAGAGAAGCTTCGTTGATTTTGTGACCTGTTTCTATCAAAACAGATTTAGTCTCTACATCTTTCCAATCTGATTTCTGAACATTGATCATATTCAGTAATTTCTCAGAGCTGAAAGGTATAAATGGTTCACACAACTGCGCCAAAGCCACTGCAATCTGAGCTCCGACAAATAAAGAATGTGCAGCTTTTTCCGGATTGTCTTTAATCGTTTTCCAAGGCTCTTCGGTCTGAAGATATTGGTTTCCAAAACGGGCTAAGTTCATCAGTGCTGTCAAAGAATTTCTGAATTCATAATTTTCAAGGAAACTAGAAATCTCTTTTGCTGCTTTGTTGATTTCTGCTAATTCAGGAGAATTTACATCACCTTGAGGAACAATTCCGTCATAATATTTATGAATTAAAACCGCAACTCTATTGATGAAATTCCCAAAAATCCCAACTAATTCTGAGTTGTTTTTTGTTTGAAAATCTTTCCAAGTAAAGTTATTATCCTTAGTTTCCGGAGCGGATGAAAGTAAAGCATATCTTAATACATCCTGTTGTCCCGGAAAATCTTCCACATATTCGTGCGCCCAAACCGCCCAGTTTCTTGAGGTAGAGATTTTATCATTCTCAAGATTCAGAAACTCAAAAGCAGGAACATTTTTTGGCATAATGAAATCACCGTGAGCTTTCATCATCGCCGGGAAAATAATACAGTGGAACACGATATTATCCTTTCCAATGAAATGGACTAAATCACTTCCTTCACTTTGCCAGTATTCTTTCCAGTCTTTTCCATTTTTCTCTGCCCATTCTTTGGTAAAAGAAATGTAGCCAATTGGTGCATCAAACCAAACATAAAGCACTTTCCCTTCCGCATTCGGAAGTGGAACTGGAACTCCCCAGTTCAAATCTCTGGTCATTGCACGAGGTTTCAAACCGTCATTCAACCAGGATTTAACCTGTCCGTACACGTTGGTTTTCCAGTCGTCTTTATGACCTTCGATGATCCATTCGTTTAAGAAATCTTCGTACTCATTTAATGGTAAATACCAGTTTTTGGTTTCTTTTAAAATAGGAACATTTCCGCTTAACATGGATTTCGGATTGATCAATTCTGATGGCGAAAGGGTAGTACCGCATTTTTCACATTGGTCTCCGTAAGCATTGTCGTTTCCGCAATTCGGGCAGGTTCCTACGATGTATCGGTCGGCTAAAAATTCTCCTGCCTGTTCGTCAAAATATTGCTCAGACATTTCTTCGGTAAATTTCCCTTTTTCATAAAGCACTTTGAAGAAATTCTGACTTGTTTCACGGTGATTTTGTGAAGTAGTTCTTGAATATTCATCAAAAGAAATCCCCAAGTCTGAAAAAGACTTTTTGATGATTTCGTGGTATTTGTCTACAATATTCTGTGGTGTAACGCCTTCTTTTTTAGCTCTTATGGTAATAGGAATTCCGTGTTCATCGCTTCCGCAGATAAACGCCACATCTTTCCCTGATCTTCTCTGAAATCTAGCATAGACATCCGCAGGAACATATACACCCGCCAAATGCCCTATATGAACCGGTCCGTTTGCATAAGGCAAAGCTGCCGTAATCAATTTTTTGTTTGACATTTTCAATAAAAATTTGAACGCAAAATTACGATTTTCATTTATATAATCAGACTGGTAGCTGGAATATTATGGAAGCTTAAATTTTATTTTGGTTTTACTTGTTAGACCTTGTTAAATAAAATCTTTTTTTGCGTACTTTCTTTCAGAAATTCTTGAAATTATAAGACAACTATTAAGATTGTAAAAGAAATAAAAATTTTAACTTAGGTATGTAGGCTCATTCTATATCCACGGTTCGACCACTGTTCGATGTTAAAGGGTTTGTTTAAAATTCAGCTTTTAAATTTTATTTGGTTTATAATTTTGATTGTATTTCTATTTTAATAGTTTTTTTTTAATATAGCAAAATCGACTATTTTATTAGCTTTATTAATAAATTTGATTGTTGCAAAAATTATGATTTCTTTCATTTTTGATTAATATAGGATTAATATTGGTTAATTTAGAAGAAGAAAAAGAGTCCAAAAATGGTCGAAAAATGCTAAAAATTGAAATTTGTTAAAAAAATTAACATTATTTTAATTTGCTGATTGTTAATGTTATAAATAGATTAATTGGGTTTTTTAAGTTGATTTTAGTTATAAGAGTGACTGATTTTAAAAATTTTTTAACATAGTGTTGTTTTTTTTATAAATTGCGAGACTAGATTATGTGTAATTTGGAAACTAATTAGAAAATAATATAAACCTTAAAAATTTATTTTTTGTGAGAAACTATAATGTATTAAAAATTGCTCCTGCATTTCTATTGCTTGGATCAATGTTACATGCACAACAAACCACAGATACGGTGAAAAAAGAAACCGAAATCGAGCAGGTTGTGCTGATTGGTTATGGTAAGCAGAAGAAAGAAGATCTTACGGGATCTATCGCTTCTATTACTTCAAAAGATTTTAACGGTGGCTCTACATCAGCAGATCAATTGATTATTGGTAAAGCTCCTGGTGTTACAGTAACTGGTAATGGTGGTAATCCTGGTTCTGGAGCTACAATTAGAATTAGAGGTGGAGCATCTTTAACAGCAAGTAATGATCCTTTGATTGTTATTGATGGAATACCTATGGATTTTGGAGGTATTTCTGGAGCGTCTAATCCTCTAGCTTTAATTAATCCAAACGACATTGAGTCTTTTGATGTGTTGAAAGATGCCTCGGCAGCAGCTATTTATGGTAATAGAGCGTCCAATGGAGTTATTCTAATTACAACCAAGAAAGGTTCATCTGGAAAATTGAAAGTTAATTTTTCTAGTACGGCTTCGGTATCCACGAAAATGGGGAATCAAGATGTTTTAACAGCCGATGAATTTAGAAAATATGTTCTTGAGAATGCAACTCAACAAAAGTACAAGAATATGTTGGGAACTTCTAATACCAATTGGCAGGATCAAATTTATCAAAAAGCTTGGGGAACAGATAATAATGTTTCCTTGTCTGGAGGCATAAAAGGTTTACCATATAGATTATCTCTTGGTTATACAGAGCAAAATGGTATTGTAAAAACCAATGAATTCCGAAGAACGTCTGTAGGTTTAAATTTAACTCCAAAATTCTTTGATAATCACCTTAGTGTTAATGCTAGTTTCAAAGGGTCGATGACGGAAAATCGTTTTAATGCTGGAGTTATTGGAGCAGCACAACAGATGGATCCAACGCAATCTATCTATGATTATTCTGCTAGAGGAAATAAAGTAAATAATTATTGGGAATGGTACTTACCAACTTCTGATGGTGTTTTTACAGATGCGATGAACGTTAATGGTACACTCAATCCACTCGGATCTTTGTATGGAAGAAGAGATGTCTCTACTGTCTTCAGGGCAATTGGTGGGTTGCAATTAGATTATAAATTTCACTTCTTGCCAGATTTGCACTTTAATGTGAATGGAGGATATGATTATCAAAAAGGTACTGGCGCAGTTACAGAATTTCCAAATTACGGAGGTGTTGTAAGATCACAGAATTTTAGTAGTAGAAGAGATTACTCTCAGGAAAAATCTAATAGATTGTTAGAAACTTATTTAAACTACGTCAAAGAAATTTCTGCTATCAATACTAAAGTTGATGTGATGGGAGGCTACTCTTTCCAACAGTTTGATACTAAGACTCCAGCAGCAACAACATATTTCGGTAATCCAGATAAGGCAACTACTCCTTCTAATAATTACGAAGGACGATTAGTAATGCTAAGTTTCTATGGTAGAGCAATATTTACCATTGCAGACAAGTACATATTAACAGGATCAGTAAGAAGAGATGCAACTTCAAGATTTTATAATGGAACTGATGATCTTGATAATATGTGGGGAACATTTGCAGCTGTATCCGGAGCCTGGAAAATCAAAAATGAAGCATTCTTAAAAGATTCCAGTATTTTCTCTGACTTAAAACTAAGAGCAGGTTGGGGGCAAACAGGACAATCGGAGGTAGGAAGTTATTATAATTCTTTTCCATCATATAACCTTTCTCAACAAAGTGCATCTTACGGATTTGCTGAGCAGTATTACCAAATGTATCGTCCGGGACAGTATAATCCTTTGTTAAAATGGGAAACTACATCTACAGTGAATGCGGGATTGGATTTTGGATTCCTGAATAATAGAATAACCGGTTCAATTGATTGGTTCAAAAAAAACACAAAAGATTTACAGGCTAGTATTTATGTTCCTGCAGGAGAATTCTCAAATAGAAATATTAAGAATATAGGAACTTTGGAAACAGATGGTCTTGAATTTTTAATTAACATTAATCCAATTAAAACACAAGACTTTACTTGGGATTTCAGTTTTAATGTTGCGCACTATAACCCAACAATCACCGAGTTTACCGATGTTGCACCAGATACCATAATGCCAACAGGTTCAACAATCTCTGGAGGTATTGGAAATACTGTTCAGGCAAATGTTGTAAATTATACTCCAAATAGTTTTTATGTATATCAACAAGCTTACGGTACAAATGGAAAACCGTTAGAAGGAGTCTATGTTGATAGAAATGGCGATGGGCAAATTACAACAGCCGATAAATATCTTTATAAATCCACTACACCTGATGCTACATTCGGATTTTCTACAAAATTCAAATATAAAAATTGGGATCTATCAACCTCATTGAGAGCGGTTGTAGGAAATTATGTCTATAATAACTTTGCTTCACAATCTAATGTTCAAAGTATTACAACTAATGATTTTATGCAGAATATTTCTAGTGTTGCTGTAGATTATGGATTTAAAACACCACAATTCTGGAGTGATATCTTTGTAGAAGATGCATCATTTGTGAGAATGGATAATTTGACATTAGGTTACGATTTTGGAGATGTATTTAACAAAGGCAGTAAACTAAGAGTTTTTGGTATGGCTCAGAATGTATTTGTAATCACTGATTATAAAGGAGTAGATCCAGAAATTTTTGGAAATATCGATAATGGATTTTATCAGAGACCAAAGATTTATTCATTAGGGTTAAACTTTCAATTTTAATAATTTAAGAAAATGAAAAATTTCAGAATAAAAGGAGCAATAACAGCAGCCGTTTTAGGCTTAACTTTAACATTAAGTTCGTGTATAGATGATTTGAAGCAGGAACCTATAACAGATGTTACAGCGGCAAGTTTATATAAAGATTTTGCTAATTATAAAAATATATTAGCTAAACTATACGGAGGTTTAGCAGTTGGAGGACAAGAAGGTGGTGATGGTGCAGGTGATGTGGCGGATATTGATGGTGGATTCTCCATCTACACTCGTTTGCTATACACGATGCAGGTTATCACAACTGATGAAGCTGTAATTGGCTGGAATGATGGTACATTACACGAGTTTCACAAGATGATCTGGACTCCTGCTAATGAGTTTAACAATGCAATGTATTATAGAATCTATACCGAGATTGCCTATTGTAATGAATTTTTAAGAAATACGACTGATGAAAAATTAAGTTCAAACGGGATTTCTGGAGCTAATTTAGATGAAGCAAAAGCAATGAGAGCAGAAGCTAAATTTCTTAGAGCACAAGCTTATTATCATTTGTTAGATCTTTATGGAAATGTTCCATTTGTAGACGAGACTACTTTAGGGACTGTTCCAAAACAAATTGCAAGAGCTGACCTTTTCAATTATGTTGAAGCACAATTGAAAGAATCAGAAGCTGGATTGAAAGCTCCAAAAACTAATGAATACGGTAGATTAGACAAAGCAGCTGCTTGGAGTTTGATGGCACGTTTATATCTAAATGCAAAAGTTTACACTGGAACTGAAAGATATGCTGATGTTATCACAAATTGTGATAAGGTAATAGCGGCAGGATATGGATTGAATACAAAGTATGAGAATCTATTCTTGGCTGATAATAACATTAATAATCCAGAGAATATATTTTCGATTGTTTACGATGGTGTAAGAACTCAAACCAATGGAGGAACAACTTATCTAGTACATGCTGCAATTGGGGGGTCTATGGATCCAGCTCAATTTGGAGTTAATGGAGGCTGGGGAGGTCTTCGAACTACTAAGGCATTCGTGAATAAGTTTGAGCCTTCAGATTTGAGAGGTAGATTTTACAAAGATGGTCAGACTTTAGAAATTAATGATTTAGGAAACTTTAATGATGGTTATGCTTTTATCAAGTATAAGAATCTAAAAAGTAACGGTGGTGCTGCTCAAGATGTGCAGTGGGTAGATACAGATTTGCCGATGTACAGACTAGCAGATATTTATTTGATGTATGCTGAAGCTGTCGTTCGTGGCGGTGGCGGAAGTATGAGTACTGCGGTAGGATATGTAAACGCACTAAGAACAAGAGCTAAGGCATCTACAATCTCTGTACTTAATTTAGATTTTATCCTAGATGAAAGATCTAGAGAATTATCTTGGGAGATGACTAGAAGAACAGATTTGATTCGTTTTGGAAAATTCACTTCCTCTTCTTATTTGTGGCCTTGGAAAGGCAATGCGAAAGATGGAGTTGCTGTTGGTGAATACCGAAACCTTTTCCCAATACCAAATAATGATTTGGCGGTTAATCCAAATCTTAAACAAAATCCTGGTTATTAATAAAATAATTTAGAAACAATGACAAACAATATATTTAAAACTTTTCTGCTTGCGGTAGGATTGCTTTTTGTGATAACATCGTGCGAGGATCGTGAAATTGTTACTGTAGAAAATCAATCTGCTCCTATAGCAATGGATTTGTCTGCAAAAGACTTATTTTTAGATTCTAATTTTCCATCCAATCCTGCTTTGACCGTGACTTGGGCTGGCGCAAATTTTACTGTTCCAGTTGAAGTTATCTATCAATTAGAAATCAGTGCCACAGAAAATTTTGCAAAACCTGTTAAATTGGGACCAACTGTTCCTGTCAAAAAATATGCTTCTTTTACAACATTGGAGATGAACAACGCTGCAAAATTGATTGGACTAGTACCTGACGCTAAGCAGAAAATGTATATGAGGGTCCTATCTTATGTAGGACCGAATAAAGATCTATCTCAAATCTCAAATATAACTTCTCTAAGCATCACTCCATACTTGGCTAGACCTATTTATGCATTTACAGATATATATTTAATTGGCGACGCTACTGCTGGTGGATGGGATAACGTGGCAACCAATGGAAACTTGATTCCAATGCTAAAAACTTCTGATGCCAGTAAGTACGAATTTACTGGATATTTCAAAGTAGGTGGATTCAAAATGATCAAACAAAAAGGATCTTGGACAGCACAGTTTGGACTTGGTGCATCTGCTGGACAATTGAGTACAGATGGAGGTTCTGGAGATATTAAAGTTACAACAGCGGGTTATTACAAGTTATCTATAAGTACCACAGATTTAACATTTACATTGACTCCTGTTACTACACCTGTAAAAACGTATGATAACATCTCTTTGATTGGTACCGCTACAGATGGTGCCGATAAACAGCTTACAAAATCTACTTTTGATCCGCATCTGTGGACTGCAAAAAAAATGGTGCTCAAAGCGGGTGTTTTAAAATTCAGAGCAAACAATTCTTGGGATACCAACTGGGGAACAAATAGTGAATTTTACGGTGTAGGAGCTAATAATGGAGCAGATATTCCTTTGTCAGCAGAATGGACTTACGATGTTTACTTTAATGACGTTTCTGGAAATTATACTCTAATTCCAACTGAATAATTCCAAATATTCTTTAATACAAATTAAGATTTTATGAAAAATATATTTAAATATTTTCTTGTGGCTTTAGTCTCTGCTTTTGTTATTACAGCTTGTAATAATGATGCTGACAGAGACTGGACGACCCCTGAGCCAAGTTTTAATCTAAAGGACACTTCACTAGGAGCAAACGTCCTGTATGAAACAATGAAGAACAACCCTTTTGTTCTGACTTGGGATCACGCTGCAACATCTGACTACACGGTTGTATTTTCTGCAACTCAGGATTTTGCTACCAAAGCGACATTAGGAACTTCTAAAACCAACACTTTTGTAACAACAGTAGGAGATGTAAACAGCAAACTTTTGCAAGCAGGTTTTTCTCCTTATTCGTCAAAAAATGTTTATATCAGAATAGAGGCAGGTTCAGAAGTTTCTAACGCAATTAGTTTTGCTGTAACTGTTTATCCAATTGCAGGTCCTATCGTTACTGCACCGACTGCTGGCGCTTCTATAGTTCTAAATTCTACAGATCCAACAGCAACAGCAACCACAATTACTTGGAATGACTATTCTTCTTACGGAGTAGATGTAAAATATTTGGTAGAAGTGGCTAAAAAAGGATCAACTTCTTTCACTTCGGTAGGACAAGTAACAATTCCTAATCCAAATCCTAATAATGTGACAAGATCTCTGGCTGTTTCTAGTAAGGATCTGAATACTGCGGCTTTAAGCAGTGGAGCAGTAATTAATCAGTCCAATGATATGGATATCAGAATAACAGCAACTACAACTTCTACTGGTGGCTCTATAATGCTAAAATCTGCTGTCGTGTCTTTCAAGGTAACACCTTATCAGATTGATTACCCTAATTTCTATTTAGTAGGTGCAGCTTCTGCAGCTTCTTGGAGTGAGGTTAATGCAATAAAATTGTATAAGCACGATAATGTGTCTGAGATTTATACTTATTTACAGCCAGATCAATTCAGATTTTTAGGACAACAAGATTGGAATCCGCTAAATTACAGTATCGATGATCCTAGAACAAGAGCTGAAAACAGATATTTCAAAACTGTCTCTTCTAATGTAGAATTTGGGAACGAAGAAAATATGAAGTTTACAGGTACTGAAGGTATTTATAAGATTGAGATCAATGCAGATTTAGGAGTTAAATCCCTGACTGTAACACCAACTACTGCATCTTGGGATATTCCTAATCTTTATCTAGTGGGATCTATTCAGGACACGCAGTGGACACCTGCTTCAGCATTAGAGTTTAACACTATCGGAAATGGTGTATACGAAATGCCTGCAGTCCTTATTCCGGATAATTCAGAATTCAAATTCATTGGTCAAAAAGCTTGGGATGGAAAAGAATGGGGTAATATTGGAAAAGATAATGCTGGAAATTCTGGCTTTATAGGTCCAAATAATGCCAACGGAAATATCAAATTTAACGGTGGTGGATCTTACTATTCAATCAAAGTTGATTTGAAAAGAGGAACTTACACACTCACAAAATTGAATTAATTTAACTGAGTAATTATTAATAAAGTGTTGCCTAAGTGCAACACTTTTTTTATATTGTAACACATATATAAACCTTAGAAAAATGAAAAAGATCACCATTGGGGCAGCAATGCTTACTATGATGTTTAACGGAGTTTATGCTCAAAATTTAAAGTCACCAGACGGAAAATTTGAGATGAATTTCCAATTGAAAAACGGCGTTCCAGTTTATAATTTAAAATATAACGGAAACGTTGTCGTAGAGGATTCTAAATTAGGAATAAGACTGTTTAAAGATTCTTCAATTAAATTTGCTTCGGAGATTGCAAAACCAGAAGATGCAAGTTTCGACTTGAATAATGGCTTCAAAAAGACCGCTGAAAAGAGAGATTCTAAAAATGAAACCTGGCAGCCGGTCCTTGGAGAGAAGAAAAATTATATCAACAATTACAACGAGTTAGCTGTAACGTTGAATCAAACGTCTTCCGACAGAAGCATCGTTGTAAAATTCAGATTGTTCAATGATGGTTTAGGTTTCAGATATGAATTTCCACAACAGAAAAACCTGAACTACTTTGTCATAAGAGAGGAAGATTCTGAAATTGATTTCCCAACCGATATGAAAGCATGGTGGATTGTCGCAGATTACGATTCTCAAGAGTACCAATATCAGACGACAAAAATTTCCGAAATACCGACTCAGTGGCCAAAAGCTTTTGACTCCAATGCGTCTCAAACTTTAGTCAAAAATGCAGTTCAGTCACCTTTGATGCTAAAAAAAGAAGGAAAAGACCAGTTATATGTGAATGTTGGCGAAGCAGCAGTTCTGGATTATCCTGCTTCACATCTGGAAGTGGATGCTCAGAATTTCAGATTCAAAACACATTTGACAGCTGATAGACAAGGTGCGAAAGGTTATATCCAAACACCAAGTGTTACGCCTTGGAGAACTATTATTGTTGCACCAAAAGCGGAAGATGTAATGGATTCGAAAATGATGTTCAATCTAAACGAACCGACGAAATATAAAGATACGTCTTACATCAAACCAACCAAATATATGGGTGTTTGGTGGGAAATGATCATCGGAAAATCTCAATGGGCCTATTCTACGGCTGAAAATGTCCACATTGGAGAAGACTTTTCAAAATTAACACCCAATGGAAAACACGCTGCAAACAATACTAAAGTTAAAGAATATATCGATTTTGCTTCCGCAAACGGTTTTCAAGGTTTGCTTATCGAAGGTTGGAACACGGGTTGGGAAGACTGGTTCGGCCATTCTAAAGAATTCGTTTTTGACTTCATAACACCATATCCGGATTTCGACATCAAGATGCTGAACGACTATGCACATTCTAAAAATGTAGATCTGATCATGCACCACGAGACTTCTGGCTCTGCAACCAACTACGAAAGATGGGCAGATGATGCATTCAAATTAATGAATAAATATGGATACAAATCTGTAAAAACAGGTTACGTTGGCGATATTATTCCACGTGGAGAACATCATTATTCGCAATGGACGGTTAATCATTATTATAGGATTGTAGAAAAGGCAAATGACTATAAGATTATGGTAAACTCGCACGAAGCCATTCGTCCAGGTGGTGAAAGCAGAACCTATCCAAACTGGATTTCTGCAGAAGCAGCACGCGGAACAGAGTACGAAGCATTTGGCGGAAACAAACCGGATCATCAGACCATTTTGCCTTTCACACGTTGGATGGGTGGATCTATGGACTACACACCAGGGATTTTCCAAACGAAATTGGACTATTATTTTCCGGGAGACAAGCGTTTTGTACAGACTACTCTTGCCAAACAATTGGCTTTATATGTTGTGATGTATATGCCTCTTCAAATGGCGGCAGACTTGCCAGAAAATTATGCTAAACATATGGACGCTTTCCAGTTCATCAAAGACGTGGCGGCAGATTGGGACGATACCAAAATCCTCTCCGCCGAGCCTGGAGATTACATTCACACAGCTCGTAAAGCTAAGGGAACAGACAATTGGTTTGTGGGCGGTGTGACGGACGAAAATGCAAGAGATTACACTGTAGATTTTTCATTCTTAGATAAAGGAAAAAAATACGAAGCAACCATCTATGCTGATGGAAAAGACGCCGATTATATCAACAATCCGCAGAGCTACCAAATCTATAAAAAAACAGTGGATAGCAAGACCAAATTGCCAGTTCACCTCGTAAGAAGTGGTGGTTACGCGATTTCTTTGAAACCAATAAAATAAAAAAATTTCCCCTTCTATGAAGGGGAAATTTTAGAACTTGTTCGGAAATTAGAATACTTTCTCTAAGTTTAATCGCGTTTTAAATAAGCTTTTAGATTGATGAAAAATCAGATTGTGAGTTATTTACAATTAGTTTTGAAGTTCATTTTAAAATTTGATTCTATGAAAAAAATTATAACTGTTTTAGTTTTTTGTAATTTCATGTTTGGATTTTCTCAGACGCATCGTTTTATCTATGAATATCAATTCAAAAGGGATTCTTTATCGAGTCAATATGATAAAGAACTTATGAATCTGGATGTCAATGCTGATGAGGTTAAGTTCTATCCATATTCTTATTTGGAAAATGATTCGCTTAATAAAATAAGAAATTATAAAAGTAGTATATGGGATGACTTGCCGGCAGTTAAGAGAAAAATTAATGCCTTTGAAAATATAAATTATATTCTTTTAGGTAGTGATTTTTTCAGGACCGAGACGACTGACAAAATTAGTTGGAATCTCACAACGGAAACTAAAAGTGAAAAGGGTTACAAATTACAGAAAGCTACAGCAAAGTTCGGAGGACGATATTGGGCAGCTTGGTTTTGTAAAGAAATCAATCTTAATGAAGGTCCATATAAATTCCGAGGTTTGCCTGGTTTGATTTTTCAAATCGAGGACTCTAAAAAGAACTTTATTTTTAGTTTGATAAAGAGTTATAAGCTGGAAAAAACTTACGTAACTGATGAGTTTTTAGAATCTTTTGACGGCAAAAAGGCTATTCTGATATCGCAAAAAAAACTCAACAATAAACTGTTAGACTTTTATAATGATCCATTGCATGACTTTCGTGAACAGTTCAAGAACAATACAGATCCAAGTGCTGTGTTTAAAGTTAATAACATCCAGATAAAAAATATTGATCAGTTTAAAGAAATGACAGCGCTGCGGCAAAAGTCTATCAGAAAAGAAAATAATCCAATAGAAATTGATAAAGCAATAATATATACACCTTAATATAAATTAATTTTATGAAAAAAATATTAACCATTTCTGCCATCGCATTGTCTGCGGTTTTCTATTCCCAGGTTCAGAAAGTAGAGCCCGCTTTTTGGTGGAGCGGAATGAAAAATCCGGAACTACAATTGTTAGTTTACGGAAAAGATATCCAAAACCTTCAACCCGAATTCTCTGACGGAATCAAAATCAAAGAAGTCAAAAAAGTTGAAAATCCAAACTACCTTTTTGTAACCATCGATACAAACGGTGTACAACCGCAAAAAGCAAAATTAAACTTCAAAAACGGAAGCAAAACCGTTAAAACCATCGATTACGAGTTCAAACAAAGACAACAAAACTCTGCCAATAGAGATTCTTATACCTCTTCGGATGTGATGTATCTAATAATGCCAGACCGCTTTGCCAACGGAAATCCAAAAAACGACAATACGCCAGACACAGCTGAAAAATCCGATAGAAGCAAAACCGGCGGTCGCCACGGTGGAGATATTGCAGGCCTTGTGAAAAACTTGGATTATCTTCAGGAATTGGGCGTTACAACAGTGTGGAACACACCTTTGTTGGAGGATAATGAACCATCCTACTCGTACCACGGTTACGCACAAAGCGATTATTACAAAATCGACCCACGTTACGGGACTAATGAAGATTACAAGAATTTGGCTGATGAACTTCACAAAAGAAAGATGAAATTGGTAATGGATTACGTGACCAATCATTGGGGTTCCAAAAGTTGGATTATCAAAGACTTACCAGCTAAAGACTGGATCCATTACTGGGAAGATGGCAAAGATGGTTTCAAAAGAAGTAATTACAGAATGACAACACAGTTCGATACCAATGCAGCTAAAGTAGATGAAGCGGCTTGTATGGATGGCTGGTTTGACACGACAATGCCAGATATGAATCAGAGCAATCCAATGGTAGTAAACTATATGGCGCAGAATGCTATCTGGTGGATAGAGTACGCTGGTTTAGATGGTTTCCGTGTGGACACTTATTCTTACAATGATAAAAAAGGTATCGCAGATTGGACCAAAAAAATCACAGACGAATATCCGAAATTCAATATCGTTGGGGAGGTCTGGATGCAAGATCCTGCTCACATGGCTTATTGGCAAAAGGATTCTAAAATTGGAGCCATAGAAAACTATAATTCTTACTTGCCATCGGTAATGGATTTTTCACTTTATGATGCCATGGGTCAGGCTTTCAAAGAACAACCAGGCTGGAATTCTGGACTACAAAGGGTTTATGGTAATTTTACCAATGATTTCCTTTATCCAAATATAAATAATCTCCTGGTCTTTGCCGAGAATCATGACACCAATAGATTTAACCAAATCTATCCTAATATTGAAGATTATAAACTAGCAATGAGTTTGTTGCTTACAGTTCGTGGGATTCCGCAGTTGTATTACGGCTCAGAAATTGGAATGGCTGGCGACAAAGATAAAGGCGGCGATGGCGAGATTCGCAAAGATTTTCCAGGCGGTTGGGCTGGTGATACGAACAATGCCTTCACAAAATCCGGCAGAACAGCGTCACAAAACGAATATTTTGATTACACAAAAAAGCTATTGAACTGGAGAAAAACAAATCAAGCGGTTCACACAGGAAAAACTTTACATTATATCCCAAACAACAATGTTTATGTTTATTTCAGATATACGGATAGCAAAAGAGTAATGGTAGTTATCAATAATAATAAAGAAGATCAAACATTGGATTTGAAGCGTTTTTCCGAAGGTTTAAAGAATTATTCAAAAGGAAAGGACATCATTTCTGACAAAGATTTTGATTTGAAAACAAATTTGTCTGTCGCTGGGAAATCTTCGTTAATTTTAGAACTTAAATAAGTCAATAATGAAGAAAATAGTTTCGCTAATTATTCTGTCGTCACTTTTAATATTTTCGAACTCCATAACTGCTCAAAAGAAAGGTTTTTATGAAAACGTTCAAAAAAAGAATGTGGCTAAAGTTTTAGACGATTTGAACACCTTTGCAGCCAATGCTGACTTCAAAAGCTATTTCGATTTGTTTGCGCAGGAATCTCAGTATATTGGGACGGATGCGGCTGAAGTTTGGACCAAACTAGAGTTCAGCGAATGGGCAAAACCGTTTTTTGATAAAAAAGCAACCTGGAATTTCAAGTCCTTAAAAAGAAATATCTATTTCAGCAAAGACGGAAATTACGCTTGGTTTGATGAGATTCTGGACACCCAAATGAAAATCTGCAGAGGTTCTGGAGTTCTGGAAAAAATCGGAGGCAAATGGAAAATCAAACAGTACGTCCTTTCCGCAACCATTCCAAATGAAGTGATTGATGAAGTGACCAAAATCAAAACACCAATAGAAGAAGCTATAATTCAGAAAATAAAATCACAAAATGATGTCAAAACAAAGTAACACAATTTTTACAAAAAAAGTAAAACCGAATCTTTCCATTGCTCAGATTATCAATATGAGTATGGGATTTTTGGGAATTCAGATGGCGTTTGGTTTGCAAAACGGAAATGCCAGTAGAATCTTAGCCAACCTTGGCGCAGACGTTCACGAACTATCCTGGTTCTGGCTGGTTGCGCCTGTTACGGGCTTGATTGTTCAGCCAATTATCGGTCATATGGGAGATAATACCTGGAGTCCGCTTGGCAGAAGAAAACCATATTTTTTGATTGGTGCAGTTTTATGTGCAATCGGATTAGTTCTTCTGCCTAACGCAGCATCGGTAACAAATATGATTGCCGCAAATGTGTTGTTATTAGCTGTAATTTTCTTGGCAATGATGGATTTTTCTGTCAATATTGCAATGGAACCCTTCAGAGCTTTGGTCGGCGATATGCTACCAAAACATCAGGGAACATTAGGTTTTTCTATCCAAACGATTTTAATTGGTATTGGAGCCGTGATTGGTTCAGAGATGCCAAATTGGTTGACGAAGTTAGGCGTTTCCAATGTTGCTCCGGAAGGCTACGTTGCAGACAATGTGATCTATGCTTTTTACATTGGAGCAACTGTTTTGATCGTTTCAATTTTATATACAATTTTCACAACCAAAGAATATTCTCCGAAAGAATTTGCAGAGTTTGAAGGTGGAAAAGAAATTGCAGAAGAACATTCAAAATTTTCTGATATGTTCAAGGATTTTGCGAATATTCCCAACTTGATGAAGAAATTAGGAATTGTCCAGTTTTTCTCCTGGTTTGCCTTATTTACAATGTGGGTTTTTACCACAAGTGCTTTGGCAACGCATCAGTTCGGATTGTCTCCGGAAGATACAAAATCGGTAGATTTCAATAGAGCTGGAGATTTAACAGGTCACCTTTTCGGGTTATATAATTTATTTGCAATTCCATTCGCATTTTTATTAACACCGATTGCTAAGACGATTGGGAAAAAACAAACCCACGCATTGGCGTTGGCAAGTGGAGGTTTAGGATTGATTTCTATGTATTTCATCAAAGACACCTCATTGCTTTGGATTTCGATGATAGGTTTAGGATTCGCTTGGGCAAGTATTCTGGCAATGCCTTACGCAATGTTAATTGATGCTATCCCACAAAGAAAAATGGGCGTTTATATGGGGATTTTTAATTTTTTCATTGTCATCCCTCAAATCATCAACGGGATTTTTGGCGGACCAATTGTTTCAAACATTTTTGGAAAAATGGCTATTGATTATGTCGTTGTGGGCGGAGTCTGCATGTTGATAGGCGCACTTGTTACAATGGTTTTTATCAAAACAGAAGATGAAACACCAAAAGAAATTGAAGAAGAAATCCAGCAGGTTCATTTTTAATTCTAAATAAAGTTACAATAAAAACTCCGGCATTTGTCGGAGTTTCTTCTTCCAATGAAATTGGCAAAATAATTAGAAGTTAAGAATGTTTTTATCTCTAGCAAATCAAACCAATTTGACGAATCTATTTTTATTAGTTTATCTACTGACTTTGCGAAATCTGTGAGAGATAATTTTATTGATTTATCCTGCATTAAATCAGTATTATCATTTTAATATTTTTTTAAGAAAATTAGGCTTGTCTCGGTACAAGAATTGTCATTGAAAAATCTTAAATTTGACACTTTAAAAAGTAAAACTGAAAACAGGTAAACGCAAAGAACAAAAGTTCTGGAGAAATAGAAAGATTTCCAGCGTTTATCCACAAAAACATTAATATTTACAGATGAGATTACTTATTGTTGGAAATGGCGGCCGTGCTTCGGCTTTGGCAACTAAATTGAGCGAGGACAGCAGAATTACCAAAATGTTTTTTGCGCCAGGTAACGCGACTACAGAAAAATTAGGAGAGAATATAAACGAATCAGATATTATCGCACTTAGAGATTTTGCAATCAAAAACAAAGTCGACTTGACAATTGTGGGTCCAGAAGCACCACTTGTAGAAGGGATTGTAGATGAGTTCAAAAAAGTGGATCTGAAAGTATTTGGTCCTTCTAAAAAAGCCGCTTCTTTGGAAGGCAGTAAGGCATTTTCCAAGAAGTTTATGAAAACCTACGGAATAAAAACAGCTCAGTCTGTTACGTTCGATTCTTATGTAGAAGCCAAAGAATATCTGCAAAATCAAAAGTTTCCATTGGTGATCAAAGCTAGCGGTCTAGCTGGAGGAAAAGGTGTGGTGATTGCAGAGGATTTGGAAGAAGCAGAAGGTACAATTCACGACTTTATGATTAAAAGAATCTTCGGAGATTCTGGAATTCAGGTAATTATAGAGGAGTTTCTACAAGGTTTCGAAGCGTCAATTATTGGAGTTTCCAATGGCGAAAAAATCTTCCCTTTCGTTCCTGCAAAAGATTACAAAAAAGTTGGAAACGGGGACAAAGGTCCAAACACAGGCGGAATGGGTTCTGCGGCACCAAGCCCAGAATTTACAGAGGCGCATCATCAGGATTTCGTAGAACATATTATGAATCCAACGGTTGAGGGTCTTAAAAAAGAAGGTCTCAATTTCAAAGGATTTATCTTCTTCGGATTGATGATTACCAAAAACGGAACTTATCTTTTGGAGTACAATATGAGATTGGGCGATCCGGAAACTCAAGTTCTTTTGCCATTGTTGGAAAACAATTTGGTAGACGTCATAGAAGATTGTCTTCATGGCAAAGAATTGAATTTGAAGTTCAAAAACAAAAAAGCAGTTTGCCTGGTGATGTGCTCCGGCGGATATCCACAGAATCACGAAACAGGTTTTGAAATCAACAATGTGGACAAAGTTAAAAACAGCACTTTGTTGTATGCTGGTGCCGATTATCGTGGCTCAAGAGTAGTCTCTACGGGAGGCAGGGTTCTTAACCTGGTCGCATTGGGAGACACGTTCGAAGAAGCTCGTAAAAAAGTTTACGAAGATGCATTGCCAGTACATTTCGACTACGCTTTTTACCGAGACGATATAGCAAAATTCTAAATACACAGAGATGTTGGGCGACTAGCGTCTCTTTTTTTTAGGAGCTAGATCCCGCTTTCCGTTGCAATCTTTTACTTTTTCATATATGAAAAAAAAGCAAAAGGATTTCCACTACAATCGGGGCTAGTTTGCAATTCAGGAAAAACAACTATAATTTTAATTTGATAAATTAGATGCAAATATTTTTTATATTAGCAAAGTAAAAACATAAATAAATTTGATGAAAAAAATTATCATTCCCATGATATTGTCATTGGCACTACTTCAATCCTGTGCGGGCATTATCCCTTCAGTTAGTATTAAGTCCACAAAATCCAGCTGGGCAAGCAATCAAAAACTTGACAACATCTTTATTGTTGAATCAGTAGGTATATCAGATAAGTTTGCTACAAGCCTTATGCTGGAACTCCGAGAGAACCTGAACCTCAGAGGTATTAAAAACTCGGGTGTAGTTTATAACGAAAAGGAGCTTGATGCGTCAAAAAATCTGGAGACAAAAATTGTGAATTTCAATCCAGATTATCTTTTGGAAATTACACATACACAAACAATGGTGTATACCTCTTCTAAGGGCGGAAGCTATAGTGTTTACTATTTTGTGATCAAATGTTATGACAAAAAGAATGATGCTGTATTATGGAACAGTGATTGTAATCTTACAGGTGGTATCAATGGTAGCAGTGCTTTAGCCAATAGAATACTAGGCAAACTGGAAAAGGACGGTCTGATTGTAAAAAAAATAAAAACAAAAAAATAATGAAAAAAAATCTATTGTTATTAGTTGTTTTGCTTTTGCTAAACGGTTGCACTGTTTCTCTCGCAAAAAGAACCGAGGTTATTAATTCTTCTGTGGCAGGTTGGTACAATAAATCTGATCTCAAAAATGTTTTTATCCTGTACACAGATCTTCCAATGGATGAAAAAGAGAAAAATGATTTAACAATTTCATTACGTCAGGCTTTCAACGCTAAAAATATTGACAACACTGCCTATACTGATTCCGAAACCATTATGAATCATAACGAAGTTTTGAAAAATAAGATTCAGGAGTTTGATACCAAGTATATATTAGAAATAAGCAGATACAATTCCTATCAGTTTTTATGGAAGTTGATAAAAGTGGAAAATGGTTCCGAAGCTTGGAAAGGTTTTACTCCTTTTTATGTAACGGGCTCTGGAATGGCAGAAGCAGTTTTGAAAGATTTAACAGATAAAGGTGTATTGTAAAGAGCTTAATATGAGAAAAAAAATTATAGCATTTCTATTAACCATTTTTGCATTAACTATCAATGCACAATATTCTTCTACTAGTTTGCTTTTGGCTTTACCGACAGAAAAAGAATCACAAGCTAACTTTCAAATTGGAATTAATGCTGAATATGGAATCGAAATCTCAAAAAAAATCGGATTAGGGTTTGATTTGGAAACATCATTTGTTCTTACTGAAAAGAACGATGATTTTGATATAAATATTCCAAGGTTCACTTTAGCTGCTTTTATTAACCCAAGGTATAATTTTGGTAATGGGAAAGTAATGCCTTTTTTAACGTTTGGATTTGGTGGTGCATTTACTTCATTTAGCGACAGTGACTTATCATCTGCAATAGGATTATTTTACAAACCAACAATTGGTATTGTCTTTTCGGACATTAGTATTTCGGGATTTTATTCTAAATATGATAAAAGTATCTCGTTTGCAGGCTTACAAATTGGATTTGAATTCGGACACAAATCAAGAGATAAAAGAAGTGTAGAGGAACAAAAAAAGATCCTTGAAGAAATGGATAATAAACAGGAAGAAAAAAAACGAGAAAAAGAATTGGAAAAATATAAAATTTAATAATTACAAAGGAAGATTAGTCTTCCTTTTTTTATGCCTATAAATTCAAAAAAGTAACAACAAGTAGTATGAAAAACTAAATTTATAAGTATTTTTATAATCGAAATATTTTAGGTAAAAGTAAATTAAATTATGCACAACGGAATTATCATCCTAGACTTCGGATCCCAGTACAATCAGCTCATCGGACGACGAATCCGTGAGATGGAAGTCTATTCAGAAATATTACCATTCAATACGCCATTGTCAGAAATTCTTGAAAAAAAACCAAGAGGAATCATCCTTTCAGGTGGTCCAAGTTCTGTAAATGCAGAGAACGCCCATTTGGTAGATAAAGCACTTTACGAACAAGGCATTCCCGTTCTTGGAATCTGTTACGGGATGCAGTTAACTGCGCATCTTCTAGGCGGAAAGGTAGCGAAAGGTGAAAAAGGAGAATACGGAAAAGCACATTTGGATATCGTAAAAGAAAATGAATTACTGAAAGGTGTTTACCAGAATTCCATCGTTTGGATGAGCCATTTTGATGAGGTTTCAGAATTGCCGGTTGGCTTTGAACTCAACGCAAAATCCGGCGTGATTGCTTCCATTTCAAATCCTGAAAAGAAAATTTACGGTGTTCAGTTTCATCCGGAAGTTTCCCATTCTGAGGAAGGTGGAAAGATGATAGAGAATTTCGTATTCGGAATCTGCAAAGCCGATAAAAATTGGTTATTAACAAACTACATCGAAAAAACTGTTGCCGAAATCAAAGAAAAAGTAGGTGATCAAAAAGTGATTCTTGGTTTGTCAGGCGGTGTAGATTCTTCTGTTGCAGCGGTTTTAATTCATAAAGCTATCGGCGACCAACTGAATTGTATTTTTGTTGATACAGGACTTTTAAGAAAAGATGAAGGCAAAAAAGTAATGGAAAATTACGGAAAGCATTTCAAAATGAATATCAAATTGGTAGAGGCTTCAGAAAGATTTCTTTCCAAACTAGCGGGAGTAGGCGACCCAGAAGAAAAAAGAAAAATTATCGGCAACGAGTTCGTATACGTTTTTGATGAAGAATCCAAAAAAATCGAAGGGGCGAAGTTTCTGGCTCAGGGAACGATCTATCCAGACGTTATCGAATCTCAATCCGTAAAAGGGCCTTCTGCAGTCATCAAATCGCATCACAACGTGGGAGGACTTCCGGAAGAAATGGAATTCCAATTGTTGGAACCGTTAAGAGAACTGTTCAAAGATGAGGTGAGAAAAGTGGGAGAGGAATTAGGAATTCCGCACGAGTTGGTTTACAGACATCCGTTTCCGGGACCAGGTTTAGGAATCCGAGTTTTGGGCGAAGTAGATTCAGAAAAAGTCAGAATCCTGCAGGAAGCAGATGATATCTTCATCGAAGAATTATATAAAAATGATTTGTACGAGAAAGTGTCTCAGGCATTCGTGGTTCTTCTTCCGGTAAAATCTGTAGGCGTAATGGGCGACGAAAGAACTTATGAATACACAGCCGTTGTCCGTTCTGCCAACACGATTGATTTTATGACCGCAACCTGGAGCAGATTGCCTTATGAATTTTTGGACACAGTTTCCAGTAGAATCATCAACGAAGTTCGTGGCATTAACAGAGTTGCGTATGACATCAGTTCAAAACCACCAGCAACGATTGAGTGGGAATAAAACAAAAGGTCTTTTGCATTGGTTGCAAAAGACCTTTTTTTAAAAGAGCGAAAAATAAAAGATTTATTTTTTGATAAATTTTATAGTTTGGGTTTTATTAGATTCGCTGATTGTTAGGATGTAAAATCCTTTTCTAAGTTCAGAGACTGAGATGCTTTTCTGGAATTTTGTATTTTTAACCACTTTTCCTGATGCATCTGTAATAGTAACATTTGTAAGCTTTTGATCAAAATCCTTTGCTAGTTTTATCCTCAAATCAGTTCCTACAGGATTCTGAATCAGTTCACTTTTAGTTACTTTGGATGTATTATCCACTGCAAGAACTGGCGTAAAAAGATCGGCATAATTTTTTGCTGCTTTTGGATATGCCAATGACATTGTTGGGACAGCAGCTGTATTAGTTCTTATAAGAAAACGATCCAAATTGAGTGTTGCTCCATAATCGTTTCCAGCGGAAAAAGTGACATCCGCAACTGCAGGCTCTGATGCAGAAGTCGGGTTCACATAAAGAGAAATAACATCATCCGAAGTTGTGGAACTGTTCATTGTGTATTTCAAAACAACTAGGTGGGTAGTGTTTAGCGGATAAACATTAGAAGTGAATGTGTTAGTTCCTGTATTTTTGGATACACCAACTGTAAAACCACCAGTTGCATTCTTAATCTGTAAACGTATCGCTGTGTTGAAACTTCCTCCGGAAAGCCCACGGAAAACATCAGCAGGTGTACTTGTGGGAACAGAAGCTACGTTTAGCAAGAAAGCATAATAGATCACATTTCCACTGGTGGGCATAGACATCGCTGTGGTTAATGGAACGCCGACTGCATCTTGATTTGGCTTTATAGAAATAGCCTTTGTAGCGGCTCCATAATTCGGGTAAGACATAGAAGCGTCTATGACTGCTGTATTTGTACATCCTAATCCTGCACAGCTACCACCGCCATAACTGCTTGAATTATTAGTCCAAGTTCCCTGACCGGAAAGTTGTGCATTGGAGTTGTAAGAAGAAAAATTGTCTTCGAAAAGAAGTTGAGACTGAACCGTAATTCCTGCAATTGCAGCGGCTAATAAATAGAATTTTTTCATTTTTTAAGGTCTTTATTTGTAAGGTTATTTTTTGATGAATTTTTTAACAGTTTTTCCGTTTTTATTTTCTATTTGCAAAAAATAAACTCCGGAAGGTTTACTAGAGAAATCTATTTTTTGAATTTTTTCATTAGAAAGCTGGAAAGAAACCACTTCTTTTCCATCGGCTGAGATAATTTGTGCTTTTCCTTCCTCAGTATTTGGCTTGCTGATTATTAGATTCCCAGAATCGAACGCAGTTTTTAGGCTGGATGATAAAGAGTTTTCAGAAGTTGCTAGAAGTGTATTTGGAAATCCTAATGCAGTCCAAGATCTTGCAACTGAAACCAATCCAACAGCACCTACTGCTTTTCCAGCTTTTGGCGTATTCCACGGGAAAGCAATACGGTCAATATTGGTATTATATTCATATGGAGAAACCGGAGCGGTCAAAGTAGCAACCGTAGGCTCGCCTAGAGAAAAATCTGGGTCTACAAAAAGTTTCATTTCATCGTCAGAAGACTGCGGATTAATTGTATATTTTATTACAAATAAATGTGTCTGGTTGAGAGAATAATCTGAAAGCGTGATTGCAGCAGGACTCACAGAATCCCCGATTTTTATACCAACCTTGAATCCCAAAGCTGTACTTCCGGGTTGAATCCAAATTCTGGCGGAAGTCGAAAATGCAGCGCCATTTAACATCCTCAATACATCATAATAATTGGTAATGGTTGGTAGTCCACTGAAATTTGCCAAGAATGAAATGTAATACGTTCCACTATTGATACTTGTTCCCAAAAGACTGCCGGGACCGTCTTGATCTACTTGTTTTACAAAGACAGCATTTTTAGTTTTTCCGTAATTATTATAATTTAATGTAAAGGTATTTACAGCAACAGCTTCTGCGCCTGCAATCAATCCTCCCGTGCCACCAGAAGATGTGTTATTAGTCCAGGTAGACTGTCCGTTCAGTGTAGCATTATTGTCTAAAGCAGAAAAATCTTGCTGAAAGATTACTTGAGCTGGTAAAAGTGCAGAACCAGAAATGCCAAGAGAAATGAATAAATTTTTAAGAGTCATAATTAATTTTTTTCCAAATATATTTTTTTTTAAGAAAATAAATATTAATTATTTTTTAAA
>JBCNLQ010000015.1:0-79244 GCA_039595375.1 Chryseobacterium sp. | reverse complement strand
TGCTCAGGGCGCTTACTACATCACTTCTGAAAACGAAGCAGCAATTATCGACCCATTAAGAGAAGTGAAGCCGTATCTGGAGCGTTTGGAAAAAGATAATGTACAACTGAAATATATTTTTGAAACACATTTTCACGCCGATTTTGTTTCAGGACATTTGGATTTGTCAAAAAAAACCGGTGCTCCTATTGTTTACGGACCCACGGCAAAACCAGATTTTGACGCCATTATTGCTGAGGACAATCAGATTTTCAAAATCGGGAAAATTAAGATAAAAGTCCTTCACACACCCGGACATACGCTGGAAAGTTCTACTTTCTTACTGATAGATGATGATGGAAAAGAAACCGCTATTTTTTCTGGTGATACTTTGTTTCTAGGCGATGTTGGCAGACCCGATTTAGCACAGAAATCAGGAGAATTAACTGAAAAAGACCTTGCCGGAATGCTTTATGAAAGTTTGCATAGCAAGATTTTGCATTTGGACGACTCTATTACGGTTTATCCTGCTCACGGCGCTGGTTCCGCCTGCGGAAAAAATATGCAGAAGGAAACAGTAGATACTTTAGGAAATCAGAAAAGAACCAATTATGCGCTTAATCAGCCTGATAAAGAATCTTTCATCAATGAAGTTCTGGACGGATTGACTGCACCTCCGAAATATTTCGGGATGAACGTGGCGATGAACAAAGGTGGTTACGAAAGTTTTGAAACAGTCCTGAAAAAAGGTAACAATCCATTATCCGTAGATGAATTCGAAACGGCAGCGGAAGAAACCGGAGCATTGATCCTGGATACAAGAAGCGCAACTGTTTTCCATAAAGGTTTTGTTCCCAATTCTATCAACATCGGCATCAAAGGTGATTTTGCACCTTGGGTTGGAGCGATGATTGTGGATGTTCAACAGCCGATTCTTTTGGTTTCTGACGAAGGAACTGAGGAAGAAGTCATTACAAGACTAAGCAGAGTTGGCTTTGATAATGTTTTAGGCTATTTGGATGGAAGTTTTGATGCTTGGAAAAATTCCGGTAAAGAAACGGATGAAATCAAAAGAATTACTGCAGAGGAATTTGCTGAAGAGTTTTCGGAACGAGCGAAAGTCATTGATGTGAGAAAGGAAACCGAATACGAAGCCGAACATATTGATGAAGCTTACAGCAAGCCGCTGGCTTATATCAATGATTGGGTCAATTCTCTGGATAATTCCGAGCATTTTTACATCCATTGTGCCGGTGGTTACAGAAGTATGATTGCGGCAAGTATTTTGCAGGCAAGAGGTTATAGAAATTTCACTGAGATTGATGGTGGTTTCAATGCCATTAAGAAAAATGAGAAATTTCCATTAAGCAATTTTATTTGTCAAAGTAAAACTTTGTAGAATTAAATAAGGTTTCCCTTAGTCAATCTAAGGATAAACTTCGCTTCAGCTTGACAACGCAGAATTTTGTCACTATGAGGCTCTCGAAGAGTCTAATATCTAAAACCTAACTTCTAAGACCTAATAAAAATGTCACAGAAATTTCAAGAACTCATACAATCCGAACGTCCGGTTCTTATTGATTTTTTCGCAACCTGGTGTCAGCCGTGCAAAGTTCAGTCTTCAGTTCTTAATTCTGTCAAGGAAAAAGTTGGTGAAAAGGCAAGAATCGTTAAGATTGATGTTGATCAATTTCCGTCGATTGCCGCTGATAATGGCGTGCGTGGTGTTCCGACTTTAGCAATTTTCAAAAATGGAGAATTGCTTTGGAAAGAAAGCGGAGTCCACGATGTGAATTCTTTGGTTGGTTTGCTGGAGGGCTATTCTAATTGATGATTATATTTCCGCCGGAATCATACTTAAAACCCCAATCTCTTATTGACGATGATGTCATATTTCCATAATAATCATAATTTACTTCTGTGTATTTTCTAAAATTATTTTTAGATATCGAACGATAGAAGAACTCATCCAAAAGATATAATCTTTTCCAAGGATTGTAAGAATTGTCGTAATCTTCGAAAGTACGAACTGTTTTTTGCTTGGTATCTACCCCATCTTTTTGAAAAATGTATTCGGACTTGGTTAAATTACCTTTTGAGTCATAATAGAATTTTTCCAAAAATGTTTCTATGTAATCATCTGGTGGATAATAAGGCATATTTGGTAAAGTTGTTTTTATTTCGGTAAGTTGACCGCTAGCATTGTAAGTGAAAAATTGCTTTTCATCCCGATAATTACTATAAAAAGGACTTGGAACGTCTTTTTGTTTTATATGTTGGTTATTATCTAATATAAAGTACTTCGAGTTTTTCGGAACATTAAAATCTGGTGATGATGAAAAATTTTCTACTGTGGCAGTATTTCCACTGTAAATCAAAGTTGTATAAACTTTATCTGAAAAGGAACCACCAAATCCTGTGGAGCCAGAAACGAGCAAAAATCCGCCCGTTTTTCTTGTTAAACGTTTATTATTATCATATTCAAAATATACGTTTAAGTCTATATTATTATTAAATAGAAATCCCGAATATAAGAGGAGACTGTTCATTTTTGTAATCATTGGCTCATTATTTTCGATTACAATATCTTCATTATCTCTTGAGCACGAAAGTAAAGCAAGACTTAGAAAGAATAATTTGATTATGTTTTTCATAAGTTAAGTTTTTTACAAAACTAAGAAATAATCTTAAACTCATCTCTCTCGTTCAAAAAAGGAAACTTACTTCTGAATTCCTTCAGCTCAATAAGATTCCATTCAGTGATGATGAGGTTATTTTCTCGTTCAGAAATTTCTCGTCCATCCGGAAAATAAACCAATGAACTTTCTTCATATTCAAGATGATAACCGTCTGTTCCGATTCGATTTAGTCCAAACAAAAAAGCCTGATTTTCAATGGAGCGCGCTTTGAGCAAGGATTTCCAGGCATCGACTCTGGATTTTGGCCAGTTCGCAACGTAAAGGATCGCATCATAATCATTTTGATTCCTCGAAAAAACAGGAAATCGCAGGTCAAAACAAACCTGTAAAAGAATTTTAAATCCTTTATAATCAATGATTTTTCGCTCCGTTCCAGCTGTATAGATTTTGTCTTCTCCGGAATAAGAAAATAGATGTCTTTTGTCATAATATTCGAAACTGCCGTTTGGGAAAACAAAGTAAAATCGATTGTAGAATTTTCCATTCTCTGCTACAGGAACACTTCCCGCCACTGCTGAATTTTTTGTTTTGGCAAAGGATTTCATCCACGTTAAAGATTCCTCATTTCTATCCGCCACTTCTTCAGCGTCCATACAAAATCCGGTGGAAAACATCTCGGGCAAAAGAAATAAATCTGCTTCTACGGAGGCAAATTCGTTTTCGATTGTTCTGAAATTAGCTTCTTTATTTTTCCAGGAAATATCGAGGTTCAATCCTGTGATTTTTATTGTAGACATGCTTTGTAAGTTTACTGCAATTTATCATTTTAAAATTCTTAATCATAATAAAGTCTTAATAAAAACCGTTCAGAATGGATTGTTTTGAGTTAAAGTCTCCTAAAAATTAGTTAAAAAATTGAATAATAAAACTCTGAAAATGATTTATATATAATTTTGCAGCACTAAAATAGAAAACCTAATATTATAATTAATGAAGAAATTCCCATTATTGTTATGCTTAGTTTATTTGGTTACCACGTCCTTTTATCCTGCGAGTTCTGAAAGTTTTTCTCAACCAAAGGTTAGTGTTAAAGAAATAAAACTAAGTCCAAAAAAGAATTTCTCACCGCAAAATCCAGCAAAAGAAATCTACAAACAACTTCAGTTTACGGATGAAACATTGAATTTTGAAGTCTTCGAAAAAGCATTTTTAGGATTCCAAAATTTAAAAAATTCTGGAAAACTGGAAGCTAAAACCAAGTTGCTTTCGGTTTGTGATTTTAGTCTGTCTTCCAACAGAAAACGCCTTTGGGTCATAGATTTGGGTGAGAAAAAAGTGTTGTTCAACACATTGGTTGCACACGGAAAAGGAACAGGCGAAGAGTTTGCCACGAACTTTTCCAACACAGAAGATTCGCATCAATCCAGTATGGGTTTCTATGTGACAGAACAGACTTACAATGGCGACAATGGTTACTCGATGAGATTATTTGGGATGGACAAGGGTTATAATGACGCGGCTTTGGAACGTTGTATCGTGATGCACGGCGCCAAATATGTAAGCGAAGATTTTATCAAATCCGAAAAAAGATTGGGAAGAAGTTGGGGTTGTCCTGCGGTTCCAAGCAATCTGGCAAAGCCGATTATCGACACCATCAAAAACAGAACTTGCCTTTTTATTTATTTTCCAGACCAGAATTATCTCGCTAGTTCTCAATGGTTGAAAAACAGTGAGAAAAAAGACTCGATTCTGGATTCGCCTAAACAGAATATGGCAACGAATTGAGAATTATATTCTCGCTGATTAATCAAATTTTGCCGATTATGATTAATTAGTTTAGTACAACAAATTAATCTGCAAGCTATAAAAAATCCCATTCAGAATTCTTGAATGGGATTTTTGTAATTTTATTGAGGATTTTTTACCAACAATCTGAATCCTTCTCCGTGAACGTTGATGATTTCCAAACCATCGTCTTCTTTCAGGAGTTTTCTCAGTTTTGCGATGTAAACATCCATACTTCTTGCGGTGAAATAATTCTCTTTTTTCCAGATTTTTCTCAATGCCAAATCTCTAGGCATAAAGTCGTTTCTGTGAATACAAAGCAATTTCAAAAGTTCGTTTTCTTTTGGAGACAATTTGTATTCGTTTTCGCCCACTCTTAGCTGTCTCAACATAGAATCGAAGAAAATATTACTGATTTTGAATTGCTCTTGATCTTCATTTTCCAAAACGGCACTTCTTTGTAGGATGGCTTTGATTTTGTAAAGAAGCAACTCCGTGTCAAATGGTTTTGTGATATAATCATCTGCTCCGATTTGGTAACCTTTGAGAATATCTTCACGCATATTTCTTGCGGTTAGAAAGATAATTGGTGTGTTTTTATCAATCTTTTTCACATCTTCTGCCAAAGAAAAACCGTCTTTTTTCGGCATCATCACATCGAAAATGCAGATGTCGAATTCCTTTTCTGTAAACTCTTTCAGTCCCATTTCTCCGTCGGTTGCCAATGTGACCTCGAAGTTGTTGATACTCAAGTAATCCTTAAGAACTGCACCAAAACTTTGGTCGTCTTCTACTAATAATATTCTGTTGCTCATAGCGTCTTGATTTAATAATTAATGAAGAAATTAAGATTCTTCGTTAGTAATATTTTTGTTTGGTTGATTCTGATTGGACTGCTTATACCATTGGGAGTTTAATTGTAAACGAACTTCCTTTTCCCTTTTGAGAATCTACGGAAATTTGTCCTTTATGGTTTTCTATAATTTTTTTCACGTACGACAATCCAAGTCCCTGGCCTTTTACATTATGGATATTTCCAGTTTCTTCACGGAAGAATTTTTCAAAGATTTTACTCTTATTTTGCGCATCCATTCCCATTCCTTTGTCCGAAATCTCTATAATGTACCAATTACCCTCATTTCGAGTTGTCAGTTTGATTTCTGGCGTTTCCGGAGAGTATTTGTTGGCATTATCCAATAAGTTGATTAATGCGTTTGAAATATGAAATTCATCGATCAAAAAATTATACTTCGTCGCATTGAATTCCGTTGTCAGACTACCGTTTCTTTCATTGACGATGAGTCGGAAAGACTCTGCAATACTTTTGATTAGTTCTCGGACGTTGGTAACTTTTAGGTTTAGCGGCATTTCGTTTCGTTCCAGTTTGGACATATTCAGAACGGTTTCCACTTGCTTTTTCATCCGGATATTTTCCTGTTTGATCAGTCCAGAATAATATTTAACCTTGTCCGGATTGGTCGCAATTTTATCGTTAGCCAAAGAATCCGCGGCTACAGAAATGGTTGCTAAAGGTGTTTTGAATTCGTGAGACATATTATTGATAAAATCAGTCTTGATTTCAGCAATCTTTTTCTGCCTCATCATATAATTAATCGAGATGATATATATCCCCAAAATCGTCAGTAATGAGATGAAAGTTCCCAACAACATTGGCAAATTATGTTTTACCAGAGAATAATCTTTTCTAGGAAAAACAACGGCCAGCGTGTATAGCGTGCGATCTTTGCTGTCTGTAAAAAGCGGATAAGTATAATTCGTTTTATCTTTTTGGTCGAGGTAAATATTGTTGGCAACTGTGGTCAGTTGATTGGTTTTATTAATCACGCCGAAGCCGAATTTAGTATCAATACCCTTCAATCTCAACTCTTTAGTAATCACAGAATCAATGATTTTGCTGTCTACTCTTTTTTCAATGGGAAGATTAGTTGCGCTTAATCTCGCAAATTCCTTCATTTGATAAGAATTGTTGTCGATGTCTCGGCTGATGTTGGTCGTCAGAGGTTCAGGGGAGCTTCTTTTTACCTTCAACTGACCTTCATCTTTGTATAGTTTTGTGGTGTATAAAGTGTCTCCTTTTGCTGAAACCGGAATATTTTGTTTCTCAACAATACTCGTTTGAAAAAGTATATTGGAACGATTGGCAGAATCAGAACTTTGCTGGATGTACGTTTTTACAGGTTGATTGGCTGAGGCTAAAACCTCTTTCCCAACGCCGCCATAAGTTTCATTCCAATATTTATTAACCTCGATTTGATTAACTTTCTGTGTCGATGTCTCTAATGCAGAATAGACTTTATTAGAAAAATCCTGCTCCAGCGATGTGTATAATTCTTTGATCCAATACAGCTGCAAAGAGACAAAGACAACCAATGAGATTGTCATAAACACAGAAATAATCGGAATGAATTTGTTGTTCATTATAAATGTTAATTTGAAAAGTTAAAATTACTCATTTTAAGATTGTCTAAATAAGAAATAACGTTTTAAATTATTAAATATTTCTTAAAATTGTCAGATTTAACATTTTATTGTGAATATCAAATATATTGCCACAAGAAAAGTTTGGTGCGATTTTTTATAAATAAAATCACAAAAAGAAATTGTTATGAGTTCAGAAATTGTTTTTAATAAGGATTCAGACATCGGATTTTATGTGATGAAAGTTTATAAAGCTGATGTTTCCATACTTTGGGATTATTTTACAAAATCAGAATTGATAGACCAGTGGTGGGCGCCCAAACCATGGAAGTGCGAAACCGAAAAAATGGATTTCCGTGAAAATGGAATTTGGTTCTACGCAATGAAAGGACCAGACGGCGAAAAAGAATTTTCACTGGCCAGTTACGGCGAAATAATGCCACACAGAAGCATTTCTTGGACGGATGCCTTCGCTGACGATAAAGGAAAAGTGAAACCAGATTTGCCACAAACCACTTGGTTAATTGGCTTCACAGGAATCGATGAAGGGACAAGGATGACTTTCAATCTGCATTTCAATTCCCAAGAAAAACAGAATCAACTTATCGAAATGGGCTTTGAAGATGGTTTCAAAATGGGACTGAATCAGTTGGAGGAGATTTTGGAAGAAAAGTATTCTAAATAATTTTTCTCACAGATTGAGCAAATTTTGCAGATAATAACTATAAGAAAATCTGCTTAATCTGCGAGAAGTAAATCTTAATCCAACTCAATCTCTTCATCTATAAAGTACTGAATAATTGCTTTTTTCATCAGAAGCGTTTGTTCGTTGGGTTTCAACTCCGGAAGATCGTCCAGTTTTTCAAATTGTGGCCAGCCGTCTTCATAATGTGTGAATTTGTAATAACCAAAAGGTTCCAGTAATCTGCAAACTGCGATATGAACCAAGTTGACTTTATCATCTTTGGTGAATTTCTGTTGTCCACTCCCCAATTCCTGAACCCCGATGATGAAGAGAAAAGTTTCTATCGGTGGATTTTTCTCCGTTTGAAAATTGATTTCAAAAAAGTGTTCTATTTTTTTCCAGATTTCAGATTCGTTCATAATTAATTTTTTAAACCTTCAACTTTAAACAAAAAGGCATATTCCAAAGCGATTTCCTTCAAACTTTCGAATCTACCACTTGCGCCTCCGTGACCAGAACTCATATCGGTTTTGAAGATGAGAATGTTACTGTCTGTCTTCAAATCTCTTAATTTCGCCGTCCATTTTGCAGGCTCCCAATACTGAACCTGAGAATCGTGGAAACCGGTTGTAATCAAAGTATTCGGATATTCTTTTGCTTCAATGTTGTCGTAGGGTGAATAGGATTTCATATAATCATAATATTCCTTCTCATTCGGATTTCCCCATTCGTCGTATTCTCCTGTTGTCAAAGGAATCGTGTCATCCAACATCGTAGAAACCACGTCTACGAAAGGAACTTGTGCAACAATCCCATTGAAAAGTTCTGGATTATAATTCATCACAGCGCCCATCAAAAGTCCGCCCGCACTTCCGCCCATTGCGTACAGATGATTTGGAGAGGTGTAATTTTCTGAAATCAAGTGTTTTGCAGCATCAATAAAATCAAAAAATGTGTTCTTTTTTTGGAGCATTTTTCCATCTTCGTACCATTCACGACCAAGATATTCGCCACCGCGGATGTGCGCAATAGCGTAAATAAAACCTCTGTCCAATAGCGATAATCGTACACTGGAAAAACTTGCGTCAACCGTGTGACCATAACTTCCGTAACCGTAAAGTAGAAGTGGTGTGTTTTCAGTTTTCCGGGTGTCTTTATGATAAACCAAAGAAATTGCGACTTCTTTTCCGTCTCTTGCAGTTGCCCAGATTCTTTCGGAGATGTAATTTTCTGAAAGAAATTTCCCACCCAAAACTTCCTGTTCTTTCAGAAGAATGGTTGTTTTGTCTTTCATATTATATTCGAAAGTGGAAGCTGGTTTGGTGAGTGAAGTGTAACCAAAACGCAAGATATCCGTGTCAAACTCCAGATTGATTCCGATGTATGCGGTGTAAGTAGGGTCGGAGAAATGTAAGTAATGAGAGTTATTATTATGATTATCAATTATATTAATTTGTAAAAGACCTTTTTCCCGTTCTTCAATCACGAAATAATTCTTGAAGATCTCAAAGCCTTCCAGCAAAATATTTTCTCTGTGAGGTATGAAGTCTTGCCAATGTTCCATCGAAGGCTTTGCGACTTTGGTTTTCACAATTTTGAAATTGGTAGAATCGTTGGCATTGGTAATGATGTAAAAATCATCACCATAATGCTCCACAGAATATTCCAGATCTTCAGTTCTTGGCTGAACGACCGTCCAATCTGCAAAAACGTCATTGGAAGGGATGAATCTCATCTCATCTTCATTGGTCGAAGATGTCGCAATGAAAATATATTCTAAAGATTTGGTTTTGAAAATTCCGACGTCAAAAGTCTCATCTTCCTCGTGGAAAATCAAAACATCTTCACTGGAATCTGTTCCCAATTTGTGGCGGCAAATTTGGAAAGCTCGCAGACTTTCGTCTTTCCTGATATAGAAAACGTGCTCATTGTCATTTGCCCATACTGCCTTTCCTGTTGCGTTCTCAATAACATCAGGATAAAGTTCGCCCGTTTTAAGATTTTTGAAATAGATTTTGTAGATTCTCCTCCCCACATTATCTGTAGAATAGGCCATTATATCGTTGTTCACGCTGATGGACATACTTCCGGTTTCGAAAAACGCCTCGCCTTCTGCCAAGATATTAACATTCAACAAAATCTCCTCTTCATTATCCAAAGACTGAAATTTTCTTGAAAATATGGGGTATTCTTTTCCACCTTCATAACGCACTATATACCAATAACCGTTGAAAAAATAGGGCAGAGATTCATCGTCTTTTTTGTAGCGCGATTTCATTTCCTCATACAAATCGTTTTGAAGGTCTTCTGTGTCCTTCATTACAAAGTCGGTGTAAGCATTTTCTTCTTCCAGATATTGGATGACTTCAGGATTTTCGCGTTCGTTCATCCAGAAATAAGGGTCATTTCTTTTATCATTATGGATTTCGAGAAGTTTTTCTATTTTTTTAGCTTTTGGAGCATTCATTTTGAAATTGATATTAATTAAAACCACACGGGCACATAGATTAAATTTTTAATTAAAGTTTAAATAGAATTAAATATTTTCTAGTTCAACTTTTGAATTTATTCGAGTTTAGAAAAACGATGTGTCTACGTGATTAATGTTTTCTAAGTTATCAGCAGAATTAACAAATTTAAACAAAAAACCATCCCGAAAATTCGGGACGGTTTTGATTTATGTAGCCAATAATTATTTATTGATGCTTCTGACGTATTTTTCTATTGCCATAGTCATAGACGGATTTTCTTTGGTTGGTGCCATGACATTGACAGTCAATCCAGCTTCTTCTGCAGCCGCTTGAGTTGTAGTTCCGAAAACTGCAATTTTGGTGTCGCCTTGTTTAAAGTCCGGGAAATTGATTCCTAGAGATTTTATTCCTTGATGACTGAAGAAAACGAGCATATCATAATCGCTGATATTAATATCGGTCAAGTCACTCGCTACTGTTTTGTACATCACAGCCTTGGTCCAATCTACATTTGCAGCGTCCAAAACCTTAGGAATCTCTGGTCCTAAAACGTCTGATGAAGGCAAAAGATATTTCTCAGAAGGATATTTTTTGAAAAGAGAAGTCAAGTCGGAAAAGTTTTTTTCACCGAAGCTGATTTTTCTTTTTCTATATACAATATGTTTTTGCAAATAGTTGGCAATTGCCTCAGACTGGCAGATATAACGCATCGCATCTGGAACAGTGAAGCGCATTTCCTCTGCAAGACGGAAGTAATGGTCTATTGCATTCTTACTTGTAAAAATAATTCCCGTGTATTGCGTCAGGTCTATTTTCTGTGTTCTAAGATCTTTTGCATCCACACCTTCAACGTGAATAAAAGGACGGAAATCGATTTTGATTTTCTCTTTTTTCGCTATTTCCAAATAAGGCGACGATTCATTTGGAGCGGGTTGCGAAACTAAAATAGATTTGATTTTCATCTCGAAATGTGTATGTTACATTTAATAAAACAAGAATTTCCATAGTACCAAAGCGGGTACTATTTGAAGCGTGCAAATATACAAAAATTTATAATACCATTTTTCTGGCAATATCGCCTGGTTATGAAAAATGTATATGAGGTTCTTCAAAACGAATGAACCAACAACCAGACCAATTATGACATAAAAGTATTGTACCAGATCAACAGGGAAGTAATATAGCGCAAAAGATGCAATGATAAAAGCAATCGACTCCAAAAAATAGTATTTGCTGGAAATCAAAGTAAGACTCTTTAGATTTTTGACACTGCCAACACTGGAGTAAAAAAGAAATGTCATCATATTTCTCACAATGTCAAAACTTATCAAGGTCAGAAATGTAAACCCAAATTTGTTGATTTGAAGACCAAATAACTGGATATCAGATATAAATTTTGGAACAACCGGTACAAACTGTGATAGTAGAAGCGAGGTCATTATGCATTTTACAATAGAAATAATCGTCCAAGATGGTGTAAGATTATTAGAATCTTCAGTTTTTTGAAGTAAAAAATCTCTAATGCTTGCGTCTCTTTGGAAAACAGACAAGAGAATAATGTATATAAAAATACTCCCAAGAATACAATATACCACCCAATCATTATGTTCCGCAATTCTGATCAATTTCAAAAATTTTTGCAAAAATAGTAAATTACTGCAATCCTATTCGGCTGTTTGAGACTTATTTGGAAAAACCTTATTGTAATTTTATTCGCTATTTCGTATTTTCTATGAAAGTTTTGGCTTCGTCCAGTCTTTTGCTCCACGGTAAAAAATATTGCAATACCATTGGAACGTGTTTCTTGTTAAGAAATCTTGGTTTTACACTGGGCTGGAAGGGCTTCAAGGCTTTGATGAAATTTTCATTGGCCGTTTTAATCGATGGATAAGTTTTTTCTCCAACATAAATAAGAACTGGCGGAGTTCTCTCATCTATAAAATAGATAGATGATGCTTGTTTCCAATTTTCCGGATTTTTGGTCCACGTAATATCATAATTATCTTCAGATGTGGGCGGATATTTTTCGAGATAATTTTTCATATCAATTCCCGCTGCGTCTATCAGGATTATTCCTGAAATCGTTTGGTCAGCAATGCCGTATTTCGGATTCATCACAGCAGAAGTTGCCAATTGTCCGCCAGCAGAGTGCCCCGAAATAAAAATTCGGTTTGGGTTACCATTGTATTTTGCTGCATTGTCTTTAGTGAATTTTATGGCAGAAGCAACCTGCTTGGTCATCTCATCCACATTCGCCTCTGGACTCAGCGTATAATCAGGAATCACAACCGTAAGATTTTTGCGGGCGAAATTTCTGCCGAGAATGCTGTATTTCTCTTTGTTACCCGTATTCCAGTTGCCACCATAAATGAAAATGAGAACAGGATTGGCTTTATTTCTGGTGTTTTTGGGTGTAAAAATATTCAGTTTTACATCTTCTCCTTTTGCGTTTTGGGTGTAGGTGATGTTTTTGTAGATCATTGTGGGCTTACAGCTGATGATCACTAATGCCATAAAGAGAGATGTTATAATTAATTTTTTCATTTGAAACTTTATTAAAATTAGATACGACAAAATGTAGCTTTCAGATTGCCAGACAAAGTAAGTGTCAATTCTTTTTTTTGATTTTGAGTTCTGATAATAAAACGGGATTATGATTGACTTTGAAACATAATTTAAAATTCGTGGATGTTTAACAAGTTATTTGAAAACAATGTCAAAAGATTATCCGTTCTTTATTTATTCATTATTTTTTGTATTGTGAAGCAGATTATTTATAATGATAACAATCGTTATGAAATTTTGATATTTCTACCGCAGTCATTTTAGGTTTTATCATCTGGTTTGATCTTTTTTTCAAAAAATCTGATTGACAAAATCAAATATTATAACAGAAATTCGTTTTTCTATTAAAAAAAGTTAATTTACAATCCACCAAAAAATCATTAGCGATTAAAGATTATCTTTGCAAATTATTTCCCGGATGAAGAAACTAGTCATTATTCCCACCTACAACGAAAAAGAGAACATCGAAAAAATTATTTCGGCTGTTTTTGATTTGCAACAGAATTTTCATATTTTGGTTGTAGATGATTCTTCACCAGACGGAACAGCTGAGATTGTAAAGCGTT
This sequence comes from Chryseobacterium sp., assembly GCA_039595375.1. Classification (GTDB taxonomy): domain Bacteria; phylum Bacteroidota; class Bacteroidia; order Flavobacteriales; family Weeksellaceae; genus Epilithonimonas. The sequence goes on along the minus strand of JBCNLQ010000015.1, from coordinate 66,115 downwards.
TGCGAGAGAAATATCCACTCCAGCTGCATCTCACGGTTCGGAAAATCAAAGATGGATTGGGTAAAGCGTATATTCACGGATTCCAGTGGGCCATTCATAACGAGTATGATTTCATTTTCGAGATGGATGCCGATTTTTCTCACAATCCGAAAGATTTAGTAAAACTTTACGAAGCCTGCAAAAATGCAGATATGTCCGTTGGCTCTAGATATTCCCAGGGTGTAAATGTTGTGAACTGGCCGATGGGAAGAGTTTTGCTCTCTTATTTCGCATCAAAATACGTGCGCTTTGTGCTCGGACTTCCTATTCACGATACCACGGCGGGATTTGTCTGTTTCCGAAGAGAGACCCTGATTGCCATCGGGTTGGACGAAATCAAACTTAAAGGTTATGGTTTCCAAGTCGAAATGAAATACCGCGTTTTCAAAAAGAATCTCAGAATTGTAGAAGTTCCTATTATATTTACAGACAGAACAGAAGGTGTGAGCAAAATGAATGGCGGAATCATCCAGGAAGCTGTTTTAGGTGTTCTGAATCTCAAATGGAAGAACTTTATTGGAAAATTGTAAATATAAAACCACATAGACACATAAGGATTGTAGTTTAAAAATGAAAAACAAAGTGCCAATAGCTATTCTAACTAATGAAGAAATTTTTCTTTCTAAAACCTATTCTGCCTTTGTGGGGGCAAAATTATAATATGAGGTATTTAGTTGTTTCTTTGATAATGATTTTCTGTATGTTGTCTTGTGAAGAGGCAATAAAGAAACCCGCGCATATTTTGCCTGAGGAAAAGATGTCCGAGATTATTGCAGATTTTGCCATCAATGACCAGAGTTATGCGATTGGCGGCAATATCAATACAGAAAATGCGACACGCTTTATCTTGAAGAAATATAATATCCAAGGACAATTGTTCTCAGAAAGTTATAAATATTATCTGACCAAACCCGATGATTTGACAGAGATTATGACGAAAGCTCAGGAAATTATCAAAGCCAAAGATCCAAAAGCGGAAGCTTACATCAATAAAAAATTAAAAGAAAACCCAGATTTACCAGCACAAGCTAGATAAGCTTGGGGAAAAAATCTTTTCGGCACAGACCGAAGTTGGGAAATTAAAAATATTAGAATGAAATTTTTTGAAATCGAAAAAACGTCGGAGTCCAAAGCAAGAGCTGGAGTGATTACGACGGACCACGGACAGATCCAAACCCCAATTTTTATGCCGGTTGGAACTGTCGCATCGGTCAAAACCGTTCATCAGAGAGAACTGAAGGAGGATATAAAAGCCCAGATTATTCTTGGAAATACCTATCATCTGATGCTTCGTCCAAAAATGGATATTATGGAACAAGCGGGCGGTCTTCACCAATTTATGAATTGGGATAGGCCAATATTGACAGATTCCGGCGGTTATCAGGTTTTTTCTTTGGCAAAAAGCAGAAAGATTAATGAAGAGGGTGTAAAATTCAAATCTCATATCGACGGAAGTATGCACTTTATGTCACCAGAGGTTTCTATGCAAATCCAGAGACAGATTGGCGCCGATATTTTTATGGCTTTTGATGAGTGTATTGCTTATCCAAGTGATTATAATGCTGTGAAAACATCTATGGAACTCACGCACCGTTGGTTGAAAAGATGTATCGATTGGACAGAAGAAAACAAAGAATTATACGGTCACAAACAGAGATTGTTTCCGATTGTTCAGGGTTCCTGTTACTCGGATTTGAGGAAAATTTCGGCTGAGGTTATTTCTGAAGCGGGAGCAGAAGGTAATGCTATTGGTGGTCTTTCCGTTGGTGAACCAGAAGACGAAATGTACAGAATCACCAATGAAGTAACCGATATTCTCCCAAAAGAAAAACCGAGATATCTGATGGGCGTCGGAACACCTTGGAACATCTTGGAAAGTATTGGTTTTGGTGTTGATATGATGGATTGTGTGATGCCAACGAGAAATGCCAGAAACGCCATGCTTTTTACTTGGCAAGGTGTGATGAATATGAAAAACGAAAGATGGAAAGCAGATTTTTCACCTTTGGATGAGTTTGGGACGAGTTACGTGGATAGGGAATACAGTAAAGCCTACGTCCGCCACCTCTTCGTGTCCAAAGAATATCTGGCAAAACAAATCGCGTCGATTCACAATCTGGCGTTTTATCTTGATTTGGTTAAGGTTGCAAGAGAACATATTTTAGCTGGAGATTTCTATCAGTGGAAAGATTCAGTCATTCCGCAGTTGAAACAAAGATTGTAAGAAGAGATAAGATAAAAGTAAAAATAATCAGGATTTAATCAATTATCAATCATCATTTATCAATTATAACTCGATGAAAATCATAGATCTTTACGTCATCAAAAAATATTTGGGAACCCTCATTTTTATGTTGGTGTTGCTGTCTGTGATTATTATGGTGGTAGACGTTCAGGCCAAAACGCCAAGGATTGAAAGCAATGGATTCACAGTTAGTTATTTTTTACTGAATTTTTACCCGTTTTGGATTATGAATCTGATTCTGACATTTATGTCGATTCTCGTTTTCATTACCGTGATTTTCTTCACGTCCAGAATGGCAAATAATACCGAGATTGTGGCTATTGTGAGCAGTGGAGCCAGTTTTCACAGGTTTGCGAGACCTTATCTTATTACATCTTTGCTCATTGCTTTTGTGACGCTTGGAGTCAATCACTTTGTTTTACCTTGGTCCAATATCAAGAAAAATGTGCTGGAACCATATACTTACAATGCCATCAATAAGGAAAAGCTTTTGGGTAATATGACCATTGCATCCAATATCAATCCCACAGAATATATCTTTGTCAACAGCTACAACAAAAAGGAAAACCGAGGTTCTGGCTATATGTATCAGAAATTTGATAAGAATAAAAACCTATTGTATCAGATTATGGCCACCGACATCCAGTGGGACGCAAAGAAAAAGAATTTCTTAATCAGCAATTACACAGAACGAACAATCAAAAAAGATAATACGGAGATTCTAGGTGAAGGACCAAGTAAGATTCAGGATTTCAAATTGCCACCTTCCGAATTATTTCCCGACAAATTGGTGGCTCAGAACAAAACCACACCAGAATTATTAGAAATGATAAAGCGTGAAAAAATGAAAGGAAACAACAACGTTACATCCTTTTACAATGAGCTTTATCAAAGAACATCTATGCCGGTTTCCATTATCATTCTGACGTTTTTAGGATTGTCTTTGTCTTCTGAAAAAAAACGTGGTGGTTTAGGTTTGAACTTGGCTTTGGGAATCGCATTGGCCTTTTTATTCGTCTTTTCATTCCAGGTTCTGAACGTGGTTTCCGAGAACAAAACGTTGACGCCGTTATTGGCAATGTGGTTACCAAATATTGTTTTTGCGCCCATTGCAGCTTATCTTTATATCAAAAGAGCAAATCAGTAATTTAAGATTTTAAAATTTAAACTTTTACTGAGCAAAAGCGCCTTTGCGAATATATAAGTACAAAAATGGAATAAATCTTTGCGAACTTTGCGTTGAAAATAATCAATAAAGCAACGCAATTTCTTTGTGAAAGAACTTCTGCAAACCTTCATTTTCCAAATCAATCCAGAGAAAACCATTGTTGTCCGCATTCTTGATGATGCCATTTTGGCGCACATCGTTTTTCTCAAAAACAGAAATCTCATCTTTTCTGAACAAATGCTGATTGTAGTCATCCAAAATCTCCGCTTCAGATGGGATATTCTTTAATCTAGAAATTATATTTTGGTGAAATTGATTGGCAAATTCCATCAAATCAAAACGTATTCCTGTACTCGTCAAAATTGAACCAGCTTTAGGAAGGTGTGAAAAATATCCCTGTAAAACATTGATTCCGATACCGATAATATAAAATTCCTTCTGATTGACTTTCTTTTTCTCGATGAGGATTCCGCAAACTTTTTTTCCGTTTAGGATAATATCGTTAGGCCACTTTATTCTAGTCTCTACACTGGTCACATTGGCAAGGAAATCCCGAACAACAATCGCGGTATAGTAATTGAGGGAAGTAGAAGAGATGATGATTTCAGAAGTTTTTATCGCGATGCTGTAAGCCAGATTTTGATTCGGAATGACGCGCCACTCATTTCCATATTGTCCACGACCTTTGGTTTGATTAAAAGTAAAAACAGCACTTGGTTCGTCTTCATACAAAAAACTCAAGATTTCGTCATTGGTAGAAAAACATTCTTCAAGATGTATGAAGTGGCTCATTTGGGAAAACTTTAAGAGATTATTAGGAATTAAACAAAAGATAAATAGATTAAAATCAATAAATTTGCAAATTAGACAATTTTTTGAATGAGTAAAATTACAGAAAAACAATTATTAGTAGATAAAATCGTAGAGTCGATTCAAGATACAAAAGGAGAAGACATCTTGGTCTTCGATTTAAGCAATATAGAAAACGCAGCAGCAGAAACATTTATCATCTGCAGCGGTAACTCCAATACACAGGTTTCTGCCATCGCAGGAAATATCCAAAAAAACGTTAGAAACGATCTGAATGACAGACCTTGGCACGTAGAAGGGACAGAGAACTCTATGTGGGTTTTGGTAGATTATGTTTCTGTGGTGGTTCACGTTTTCCAAAAAGAAATCCGAGAATATTATGATATCGAGGAGCTTTGGGGAGATGCCAAAATCACGAAAATAGAAAGCTAAAAACAGATGCTATCAGCATCAACAATTTTTAAAAAATAAGAATGAATAACAAAGGATTCAACTGGTTTATTCCAGTTTTGTTGGGACTCATTTTACTGATTTTTCTTCCAGGACTTTTGGGAGATTCTATGGTGAAAAATATAGATGAAAAAGAATTTTATAGTCTCGTACAACAAGGCAAAGTCAATGAAGTAATGGTTTTTAAAGATAACTCCAAAGCCGATGTTTATCTTACCAAAGCTGCCAAAGCAGAGCTGCAAAAAGGAGAGAAAAAAAGCGACCCGCTTTCTGTGATCAATATCAAACCCAATCCGGATTTTGTAATGACTTATGGAGATCTTCGATATTTTCAGGAGAAATTCGACAGTATCAACTCCAAGCTGCCAAAACAGGCAAGAATAGAATTTGGTAAAAGCCAAAGCGGAATGTCCGAAATATTCTTAACTGTTTTAATTTGGGGAGGTTTCTTCGCATTGATCTATTTCTTTATATTTAGAAAAATGGGTGGCGGTGCTGGAGGTCCAGGCGGACAAATTTTCAGTATCGGAAAATCGAAAGCCAAATTATTTGATGAGAAAGACAAACTTCAAGTTACTTTCAAGGACGTAGCAGGTTTAGAAGGTGCGAAGGAAGAAGTGCAAGAGGTTGTAGATTTCTTAAAAAATTCTGAAAAATACACAAAATTAGGAGGGAAAATCCCAAAAGGAGTCTTATTAGTAGGACCTCCGGGAACAGGTAAAACCTTATTGGCAAAAGCTGTTGCAGGTGAGGCAAAAGTTCCTTTCTTTTCACTTTCCGGCTCAGATTTCGTGGAGATGTTTGTCGGGGTTGGAGCTTCCAGAGTTAGAGATCTTTTTGCACAGGCTAGAGCAAAATCTCCTGCTATTATTTTCATCGATGAGATTGATGCCATTGGTAGAGCTAGAGGAAAAGGCGGTTTCCAAGGGGGTAATGACGAACGCGAAAATACACTGAACCAATTGCTTACAGAGATGGACGGTTTTGGAACAGATGTAAATGTTATCGTGATGGCGGCAACCAACAGAGCTGATATTCTGGATAAAGCCCTGATGAGAGCAGGACGTTTTGACCGTTCTATCTACGTAGACCTTCCGGAATTGCACGAGAGAAAACAGATTTTTGATGTCCATTTGCAGAAAATCAAATTAGATGATTCAATAGACAGAGAATTTTTGGCAAAACAGACACCGGGTTTCAGTGGAGCAGATATTGCCAACGTTTGCAACGAAGCAGCTTTGATCGCAGCGAGAAACTCCCACGAAGCTGTAAACAAACAAGATTTCCTGGACGCTGTTGATAGAATCATTGGGGGTCTTGAAAAGAAAAATAAAGCAATCAAACCTTCTGAGAAAAGAAGAGTAGCTTTTCACGAGGCTGGTCACGCTACGATTTCCTGGTTGGTAGAGCATGCAGCGCCACTTCTGAAAGTTACAATTGTTCCTAGAGGACGATCTTTGGGTGCAGCTTGGTATCTTCCGGAAGAGAGACAGTTGACGACTACGCAACAAATGTTGGATGAAATCTGTGCGACGTTGGGCGGAAGAGCAGCAGAGCAGGCTGTCTTCGGAAATATTTCGACAGGCGCCTTATCTGACTTGGAAAGAGTGACGAAACAAGCGCAGGCAATGGTGACGATTTATGGTCTGAACGATAAAGTGGGGAACATCTCTTACTACGATAGTTCTGGACAATCTGAATACAGTTTCGGAAAACCTTACTCTGAAGAGACAGCCAAAGTAATTGATGAAGAAATTTCGAAATTAATAGAAAACCAATATCAGAGAGCGGTAACAATCCTTACCGAAAACAGAGATAAGTTGGATGCATTGGCAGGTAAACTTTTGGAAAAAGAAGTTATTTTCCGTGAAGATTTGGAAGAAATCTTCGGGCAACGCGCTTGGGATCCGGAGTTAACTGAAAAACCAGTCTCTAGTTTAGATAATCCTGCAGATGCTGGAAATGTCTTAAATACAGATAGTTAATTACTACAGTATTTAAAATACCGTAAAAAAATCCTAATATATTTAGGATTTTTTTATTAAAATAAAGTTTTGGTTTTTAGAGTATTATAATAATTCTTTACATTTGTAACAATTAATAAAAAATCGCAGAAAATTGAGTCTGTTTAAAAAAATCGTAAATAAGATAATGAACCAGCCCGAAGCGGAAGAACCAGATGTAACAAAACTGGCAGATCAACTTCGTGATGCGGACTTAGACTATAAGTTTGCGCAGCTTTTTACACATTCTGGTGGTTTTTTTAATTACTGTGCAGATGAATCAGAAGCCCTGCAAACCCTTAATCAGATCATCAAAATTGAACAAATTGATAATGTATTTTGCTGGGACCAGGATCTGAGAAATTTTTTGGATGTTATCAAGACAAGCAACACCCCGGAACTCACAGAAGATAATGACGCAGCTTTTATCACTTGCGAATACCTGATTGCCTTTGATGGCAGAATTATGCTGTCTCACAACAATATTTTGCACTATCACTCCTCAAGATTACCGGCTAAAATCATTATTATGGCCAATGTTTCCCAGATTGCTAGTAATCTGAACGAAGCAATGATGAAGGTAAAACGCGCAGGTAATCTCAAAAATCTGACTTCTATCAGCGGAAGTCAATCCAAATTGGATACTCCTAATAAGGATAATACCAAACTTTTCTTACTTTTGCTGGAAGATTAAATTTCAGTTTTGGATAAAAATTTCATTCAGCGTACTATTTCGGGGCTTATTTATGTTCTTGTGATAGCCATTTGTACCACGCCGTTGGGCGAGTATCTCTTCAGCAGTTTTCTGCCACAGGTCAAACAGCAACATCTTTTTTACGGCCTGATTACATTATTTCTAATCGTTGGGCTTTATGAATGTATCAGGATTATGAAATTTGACAACAGCCTATATAAATGGCTTGTTTTCCCGGTTGCTGCAATCATATATTACAGATTTACAATCCGGTTTTTCCGCCACGGATTTTTCTTTGATTTCAATTTCAGTGAGATGATGGCTTTATTACTAATTGTTATTGCTGTTGTTACACTTTTCAAATATTCTCGCGAGCTATACTTCGAAAATGGCAAATTGATTTTCACCGTTGTTTATGTGACTTTGCCTTTTGCTTTTGCCTTGGCCTTGCCAAAATTCAGCACTTTGGATACCACCAAACCTTTTACATTAGAAGTTTTTATGTTGTTTGTGTTGATATGGAGCAGTGATACTTTTGCCTATCTCACCGGAAAATTCTTTGGGAAACATAAAATGGCACCAAGAATCTCGCCTAAGAAAACATGGGAGGGATTTGCGGGTGGAGTTGTTCTGACATTGATTTTAGGATTTTTCGTAGAGCAATATTTTCCGGAACTCAGGGGTAACTGGATGATGGTCGGATTCCTCGTTTCGGTTTTTGCACCATTAGGAGATTTGGTAGAAAGTCAGTTAAAGCGTAGTTTTGCGGTCAAGGACAGCGGAAATATAATCCCTGGTCACGGTGGTGTATTGGACAGGCTGGACAGCTTTATTATTTGTGCACCAGTTATTTACTTATATTTTATTTTAGAAAAATTAGTTTAGAATCTACAATATGAAACTACATAAAGAATCAAAAGGAACCCTGATTGTTGCCATTTTGTTCATAGCATTTGTCGCAACCATATCAATTTATTATTTAGAATTGTTATCCTTGATCATCATTATTCCTTTATTGATTATGCTGGGACTCATTTTTTGGTTTTTCCGAGTGCCTGCGAGAGCCATTTTGGATCATACGGAAAACGTTATTGCACCTGTCGACGGAAAAGTGGTAATGATAAAAGAAGTGTTTGAAGATGAGGTTCTGAAAGCCAATTGCATCCAGGTTTCAATCTTTATGTCCCCTTTGAATGTCCACATCTGCCGTTACCCCGTGAGTGGAGAAGTGAATTACAAAAAGTACCATCCGGGAAAATATCTGGTAGCCTGGCACGAAAAATCTTCTACTGAAAACGAGAGAACAACCGTTGCGGTGAAAAGTCTAACCAATCACCAGGTGGTGTTCCGTCAGATTGCAGGCTATGTAGCCAGAAGAATCGTTTTCTACTGTAATGTACAAGACGAGGCAAAAGCCGGGCACGAGTTCGGGTTCATCAAGTTCGGTTCCAGAATGGATGTTTTCCTGCCGCTGGATACAGAGATTCTTTGCAAAATCGGAGATAAGACTAAAGGTGGTTTGGATGTTATCGCCAGAATGAAAGATTAATATTTTCATCAATATAAAATTAATAGAGACTTAGCAATAGGTCTCTTTTTTTATTAGTGATTTTGCATAATAAGAAAATTGGAATTTCTGCCTTCTCTATTGAAAAACTACGTATAAATACTTGCTTACTTGGTTATGATAACCAAGCAGCTAATTAATTTTAATAAGTTACTTGGTTAAAATAACCAAGTCAGTTGGTTAAGATAACGTGGTAAGTTGGTTAAGATAACCAACTCACTTACGTATTTTTGTCATTTACTTGGTTAAGATGACCAAGTAAGTTGGTTATCTTAACCTGTTTTTTTGTTTCGTCTTTGAAAATGACCATTCGGATGGCGTATTTTACAGTTCAGTCGGATAATTTTTTGTTTGATGATTTATCGTTCTACTTTTGACTCATCAAAAAATTTAAAACAATGAAAACATCAGTATTCTTTTCTCTCTTCCTAATCTTATTATCCATCTTTTCAAAAGCTCAAATGGATCATATGTTCTATCAGCCCAAAAAAGAAATGAAAGCTTTGGAATTCAAAAAAATCGAAAACGTGAGTTTGCCCGTTGGTAGCGACACGATAACAGCGGTTGTTCTGAAACCGGAATCAAAATCAATCAAAAAAACAATTTTATTTTTTCACGGCGCTGGCGGAAACATTTCTACTTACCAATACATCACAAAACCGTTGGTGCAGGATGGTTTCCAGGTTGTAATGGTGGATGTGAGAGGTTATGGAAAATCTACAGGCAAACCAACACACGCCAATGTGGCAGAAGATGGTCAAAAAATGTTCAATTACATCTTAACTCGTGAAGATGTCAAGGATACAAAAATCTACCTGTATGGTGCCTCTCTGGGATCTCAGATCTCAACGCACCTGGCAAAAGATAATCAGAGCAAAATCTCAGGATTGATTTTGGATGTCGGAATGTCTTCTTTCACGGATATCGCTATCAAATTCAAACCAGAAATGAAAGAGGTGATTGAGAAATTTGTGACTTCTCCATATTCTGCAAAAGAAGATATAAAAGCTTTAAAAGGTCTTCCAAAATTGTTTCTTTACAGCAAAGGCGACTCGACGGTTCCCTTCGAGCAAGGTCAAATCATCTATAACAATGCGCCGGAGCCGAAACAGTTTCTGGAATTTTCCGGAGAACATATTCAGGCGATGGTGGTGGAGAAAGATAGAGTGGTGAAAGCGATCGAAAAGTTATAATAACAAAGGGAAGATTGATTAGAATCTTCCCTTTTTTTGCTTATCGGATTTTGTATTATTGTTAATGGTTCTTTTGGTTGCCAAACTGAGTGACGAAAACCAGCGCCAGAATTGCGAGACAAAGCAAAACAATGGCAATCACGATGAAAATCTTTTTACGAACTGTGAGATTCGGAATATAGGAGACCAAAAATAGCGCAATGACCAAAATGATTACAAATAGTGCGGTAATTCCCATAGAACTTTTTTAATTCTTGTGTTAGCTTATATCAGCACGAATTTAGTGTAATTATTGGAATAAATATAAAATAAAACCTCCGCCTGCGGTATTTCACAAGCGGAGGTTATTTATTGAAGAGAACTTCTTCAAATATTTATTTCAAAGCAATGTCAATCACTTCACTCATGTTTTTTACGTAGTTGACTTTCAGCTGTTTCAGATAATCTTTCTTGATTTCTTCAACATCTTTTCTGTTCGCCTCACAAAGAATCACTTCTTTGATTCCGGCTCTGGTCGCTGCCAATAATTTTTCTTTGATTCCGCCAACTGGCAGAACTTTTCCACGAAGTGTAATTTCGCCAGTCATTGCCAAATGTGGTTTTACTTTTTTATTCTTAAAGCTGGAAACCATAGAAGTTAACATGGCGATACCCGCAGAAGGTCCATCTTTTGGCGTTGCGCCTTCGGGAACGTGTACGTGAATGTTTTTCTTCTCGATATCTTCTTCAGAAATTCCCAGTTCTTCGTAGTGCGCTTTGATAAATTCCAGTGCAATTGTAGCAGATTCCTTCATCACATTTCCGAGATTTCCCGTCATTGTGAGACCACCTTTTCCTTTGGAAAGGATGCTTTCGATGAACAGAATATCGCCACCAACACTGGTCCAGGCTAAACCTGTAACAACACCTGGAACATCTGTGATTTCGGACAACGTTTTTGGTCTGGGAACGCCCAGAATTTCATCAACCTTATCGATAGAAATTTTTGGATCGAATTCTTTTTCCATTGCAATCTGAAGCGCTACCCAACGGGCGATTCCGGCAATTCTTTTTTCCAGTCTTCTAACGCCACTCTCAGAAGTGTGCGCTTCTATGATATGTTTCAGCTCGGCATTCCCCAACTTCAATGATTTAGAATCTAAACCATTTTCCTGAAGTTGTTTTTTTACCAAATGTCGTTTTGCAATTTCGATTTTCTCCTCCAAAGTATAACCAGCAATGCTGATGACTTCCATTCTGTCCAGAAGTGGCGTTTGAATGGTTGAAAGCGAATTGGCGGTTGCAATGAACATCACTTTCGAAAGGTCGTAACCTAGTTCTAAGAAATTATCATAGAAATTATTATTCTGTTCAGGGTCAAGAACTTCCAGCAAAGCAGAACTAGGGTCACCGTGAGCACCTTGCGCCAGTTTATCAATCTCATCCAAAACAATCACAGGATTGGATGTTCCGGATTTTTTGATGGACTGAAGAATTCTTCCCGCCATTGCTCCGATATAGGTTTTTCTGTGTCCGCGGATCTCACTTTCATCGTGCAAGCCGCCCAGCGAAACGCGGACGTACTTTCTGCCCAAAGAATCTGCAATAGATTTTCCCAAGGACGTTTTTCCAACGCCCGGAGGACCAACCAAGCAAAGAATAGGCGATTTCATATCATTTTTCAATTTCAGAACCGCAATGTGTTCCAAAATTCTTTTCTTGATATCTTCTAACCCAAAATGTTCTTTATCCAGAAGTTTTTCGGCTTTATTCAAATCAAAAGCATCTTTGGAAAAATGTCCCCAAGGCAAATCTGTAAAGAAATCAAGATAATTTCTCTGAACGTTGTAATCCGGAGAACTTGGATGTTGTCTTTGCAAACGCTGCAATTCTTTTTGGAAATGTGTCTCTACATCAGCGCTCCATTTCAGATTCGATGCTTTCTTTTTGATTTCGTCTGCATCAGATTCTGCGCCACCGCCCAACTCATCCTGAATAGTTTTGATCTGTTGATTCAGAAAATATTCACGTTGTTGCTTGTCAAGATCTTTGCTGGTCTTTTGATGGATTTGATTTTTCAATTCCAAATGACGGAAATCTTCGTGCATCAGTTCATACAGAGTTCGTGCGCGTCCCAGCAGAGATTTTTCTTCCAGCAATTTTTGTTTTTTATCAGAAGAATAATTGCCGTTCGCAGAAATGAAATTCAGCAGATCCTCTTGTCCATCAATGTTTTTTAAGGCAAACTGTGCCGCATTGGGAATATTGGGGTCGATGTTGATGATTTTCTCGGCCAAATCCTTGATGTTGTCCATCAAGGCTGTGAACTCTTCTTTATCTTTCGGTTTCGTGTCTTTTAATTTGGTGATTTCTGCAACAAAGTATGGATCTTGAGAAACAAATTTCTTGACTTTGAACCTCTGAACACCTCTCGTGATCGCAGTAATATTACCTTCCGGCAGTTTGATGATTTTGATGATCTTTGCCAAAGTTCCAATAACATAGAGATTTTTTTCGGTAGGAATTTCCTCATTGGGATTTTTCTGACTGATGATTCCTATGTATTTGTTTTCCTTTTGAGCATCTTCCAGCAATTTTTTAGATTTTTCTCTTCCAGCTGTAATAGGAGTTATCACTTTGGGAAACATCACCATATTTTTTACAGGAAGGATTGGGAAAAGCGTTTGAGATTCGTCTCCATCTTCCTCAATCAGGTCAGGAAAATTAATTCCTTCAGCAATGATACCGAGATCTTCGTCAAGAATCTCGTCAAAATCTAAATTTTCAAAATCTGTCATAGTATATAGAATGACATAATGTCATTAATCTTAATTGATGTAAAAATTGATTCCTCAAAACCCGAGAAAACAATATTGTTTAAGCACTTTCTCTAATTTCGCAAGAGATATGCCACGCGTAAAAACAATACAATTTGGCAGATAAAAGAAAATCCTTTCATATTGTGAAAGGATTTCTATTTTTATTACCAAATGACTCAAACCAACATTCTCTGAGCTTTTTTCACACCTTCTACCAGAATATCAATTTCCTCCAAAGTATTATAAACTGCAAAACTTGCACGAACGGTTCCAGCAATGTTGAAGAAATCCATAATTGGCTGGGTACAATGATGCCCGGTTCTCACAGCAATTCCCATTTTGTCGAGAATCATACCCGTATCCGAAGCAATTCCGACGCCTTCTAAGTTGAAAGAAACAACACCAGTTCGGTTGGCTTTTTCGCCATAGATTTTAATGCCATCTAGTTCAAGAAGTTTTTTCTGAGCATAATTCAGAAGCTCGTTTTCGTGGTTTTGAAGATGCTCGTGACCGATTTGCTCGATGAAATCTACAGCTGCACCGATGGCAATATTCCCGCCAACATTCGGTGTTCCTGCTTCGAATTTGAAAGGCAAACCAGCATAAGTTGTCTTTTCGAAACTACAAACGGCAATCATTTCCCCACCACCGTGGAAAGGATGAAGATTTTCCAAAACAGATTCTTTTCCGTAAAGAATTCCGGTTCCCATTGGAGCGTACATTTTGTGTCCTGAGAAAACAAAGAAATCGCAATCCAGTTGCTGAACATCGATTTTAAAATGAGGTGCAGATTGTGCGCCGTCAATTAAAACGTAAGCATTGGAAAGACGTCTCGTTTTCTCGATGATTTCTTCGATTGGATTAATGATTCCCAAGGCGTTAGAAACCTGATTGACAGAAACTACTTTTGTTTTTTCACTCAGCCAAGAGTCCAAAACATCGATTTGGAGAATGCCGTTTTCGTCCATTGGAATGACGCGAAGTTTTGCGCCAGTTCTTTCGCAAAGCATCTGCCACGGAACGATGTTGGAATGGTGTTCCAGATAAGAAATGATAATCTCATCATCTTTCTTGATTTGATTGGTCAACGCATAAGCCACAAGGTTGATTCCTTCGGTTGTTCCTTTTGTGAAAATCACTTCATAATCGTGTTTTGCATTGATGAACCTTTGGATTTTCTTTCTGGAAAGTTCCATTTCTTCAGTTGCCAATTGACTCAAAGTATGAATCCCGCGGTGAACATTCGCGTTGATGGTTTCGTAATATTTTTCCCAAGTTTCCAAAACTGAAATCGGTTTTTGGGAAGTTGCAGCGTTGTCCAGGTAAACCAATGGTCTTCCGTTAACCTGCTGATTCAGAATTGGAAATTGTGTTCTTATGTTGTTGATATCAAACATTTTGTATGTAGATGTTAGATGTTAGAAATTAGATGTTAGATTGAAATCCAATGTTTAAAACGTTGAATCTGCAGCCCGACTTTAGCGATTGAGTCCTTCGACAGGCTCAGGATAAACTACAGGTGGCAAAGCTGCCCAAATAATTAAATTATTGATTATAATTATTTAGAATGGGTCAAAGTTACGGCAAAATTTATTAAAAATTTCGATGTTAAATATTTATAAAATGAGTGTGATAATTGGATTAAGGAATAATTATTGAGTATTTTTGACCAATTCATTTATTAATAACAAAATAAATACGAAACTATGGCATTCGAATTACCAAAATTAGCTTACTCGTACGATGCGTTGGAACCAACTATCGACGCAAAAACAATGGAAATCCACCACACTAAGCATCACCAAGCTTACGTAGACAACCTTAATAACGCGATTGCAGGAACAGACCTAGAAGGAAAATCTCTTGAAGAAATCCAAAAAACAGGTACAGATAAGCCTGCTGTGAGAAACAACGGAGGTGGACATTACAACCACTCTCTTTTCTGGGAACTTTTGACTCCAGGCGGAAGCAAAGAGCCAGTTGGAAATGTGAAAGCTGAAATCGAGAAAATCGGTGGTTTTGAGAAGTTTAAGGAAGATTTTTCTAACGCTGCAAAGACTAGATTCGGTTCTGGTTGGGCTTGGTTGGTGAAAAATTCTGACGGTTCAGTTGTTGTTTCTTCAACTCCAAATCAGGACAATCCATTGATGCCTGTGGCCGATGTGCAAGGAACTCCAGTTCTTGGATTGGATGTTTGGGAGCACGCTTATTACCTAAATTATCAAAACAGAAGACCGGATTATGTGTCTGCGTTTTTTGATGTTATCAACTGGGATAAGGTTGAGGAACTTTACAATAAATAATTTTTCATAGAATTATATTGAGAACCCATCAGATAAACTCTGATGGGTTTTTTTAGGGATTGGTCACAGCGTCTGATTGGACTTCCGGTTTTGTTTCTGTTTTTGCATCCTTGGCTTTTTCAGCTTCCAATTTCGCTTTTTCTTTGTCGAGTTTTTCCTGTTCTGCTTTTGCAATAGCTGCAAGACTGTCTTTTTCTCTTTTAATGGCTACTGCATTTATTTTCGCCATCACAGCTTCTGAGGTTGCACCTGGGCCAAAAGAATCTATTGCAGTTGTGTCATAAGTGATTTTTGGGGATGCATCCAATTCATCCGAATTATTCATAACAGCACTTTCTTTTGAACAACTGACCATCACAATTGCGAAACTTACAATTAATATTTTTTTCATATTTGTAGTTTTAATCTATTAAAAACTCGGCAATTACAGGAAAGTGATCCGAAATTTTGACACTTCGCTCAACTTTGTAACTAATTGGCGTGATTGATTTTGATGCAAAAATATGATCAATTTTCAAAGGAAATTTGAAATCATGAAAACTGGTTCCACTACCTTTTCCGACTTTGAGAAAGACATCTTCCAGATTCTTGGATAAAGTGTAATACTCATAAGAATTCGGGACTGAATTGAAATCTCCAGCGAGAATAATCGGATAAGGTGAGCTGTCCAAAAAAGCTTTGATAGGCGTAATTTGACTTTGATGTTTGCGGAAAGTCGGAACAAGTTTATGAAGGATGCTTTTGGCTTTTTCCTCGTTAATTTTCATGTCACCGCTTGGTTTTACCATCGATTTATCTAAATAAAATGGTTCCATATAAACATTTACGAAACGGATTATTTTTCCATTCACCTTGATATCAGCATAGATACAGCGCCCGTTTTTTGCATCGGTTTCGATAATATCACTCTTTATAATCGGAAATCTGGACTGGATTTTTACGACCGGGAAATTACGCTCAAAATATTCGAAACCTTCCAGATTCTCAGCACTTTTATATTCTTGAGTTAGAACAACGTCGGCATTTTGGCTGTTGAGAAAACTGTAAATATTTTCATTACCAAATTGTCCTGATTTGCCATTGAGTGAAATGATTTTAAGATTCGGTGTTTCAGATTTCGTAGGTGTAAAATTGACCCATCGCCTGGTCGGAATGATGAAAAAAAGTGACAAGACCAGAAAAAGCAGCGCTCTTTTTTTCCAGGTAATGATCCAGAACAGCAGCAAAATAATGTTAATGACAATCAGAATCGGAAATCCTAATGACAGGAGATTCAGCATTCCAAAAACACTTGGCGAGACGTAGGCATTCATTATTGTTCCGAAAAGCAGAGCAATAATGATTAGATGAAATACGGTTAAAATTAAACGAATGATTCCCATTATGAAATCTCTTGATTGTGTTTTTTCCAGTTGCTAATAAATAAAAAGCCAATAAGCGCACCTCCAAGTTGTGTGAAATAGGTGAAATTATCAAAATCTGCTTGTAAAATTCCTATAATTACTGAAATTGAAATAATTAAAGGAACAAGATATTTAGCTTTAATTGGAAAAGGAATGAACAAGAACATTAATTTCGCATTAGGAAAAAGCGTAGAAAAGCCTGTGATGATCCCATATATCGCTCCCAAAGCTCCAAATATTGGAAAGGTAAGCAAATTATAAAGTTTTTGTGCAGAGTTTCTCACTGCTAAATCATTACTTTGTATCGGTTTTTCGCCATCATAATTAATAGCTGCAAACTTATAGATTTCGTGAATATCATAGGCTTGACTGTTTAGAAATTGCGTGACTTGCGAGATTTCATAAAAATTCCAAAGATTGTACAATAGAAAACCTCCTAATCCAGACGCAAGATATAAAATGATAAACTTTTTTGGTCCCAAAACTTGCTCTAAAACAGGCCCCAAACTCCAAAAAGCGATAGTATTGAATAATAGATTAACAACATTCCCGGCAACAAAAATATTGGTAAAAATCTGCCATATTCTAAAATTAGGAGAAATAGGGAAATAAGCTACAAGCCACTGATTAATAGTGATTCCGAAGTTTTGTAATATTATTGTGATCAGAAAAAATGAAATATTCAGTATAATAATAATTTTAGTAACAGGCGTTATTTGTGGAAACATAATTTAAAATTTATTTTTAAAATCGTCAAACGGAACTTCCATCCAACATTTTTTTCCGTTCACGGTATATTGTGGGAAACCCAGATCGATAAAATCTTTTACCAATTGCTCAACTTCTGTTTTATAAATAAAATCAAATTTTGATTTGGTTTTTAGTTTAACCCATTGGTATTCAAAATATTTATAGAAATCTTCCTCGGTTCTGTATTCCAAAACTTCGAAGATTTTTTCCAGAAATTTGATCACCTGAGATTCCTTCAAAGCTTCCGGAACAGTTTCTATTCTAAGTACATTCTCCTGAGCCAAAGTCATTTCGAAACCAAAGTCCGGCAAATATTTTTTGATGGATTTGTATTTATTTTTCTCGATTTCGTTCAGGTGGTATTCTAAAGAAAACAATAAGCTTTGTCCCGCTTTTTTCGTTGGCAGATTCTCCTGGTGTGAAGACATCAAAACACGATGCATCCTCCCGAGATCCAACATATATGTTTGTCCGTCCTTGTTCAGAAGCCAGTAACCATTGGGTAAACGGAAAAGATCTTCGTCCAGATCATCATCCTCAAAAAGGTTGATCTTGGAAGGCGCTGCTGTGGCTGTTGCCTGATATAATTCGGCAAGATTAATGCGCTCTTCTTCCGTTGTTTTTTCTACCGCAAAAGGATTGAAATCTCGATCAACATTAATAGAAGAAGGCGTTGGGGAACTGTAATTGCTTTTGCTTGGCGTTGGCGCAAAAAAAGCTTCCATCTTCGGATCTCTTTCGAAATCGAGACTTGGCGCCACGTTGTAAATTCCTAAAGAACGTTTGATGGTAGAACGCATTAACGCAAAAATCAACGCTTCGTCTTCGAATTTAACTTCCGTTTTTTGTGGATGAATATTGACATCGATTTTCTCTGGATCCATCTCCAGATAAAGAAAAAATGACGGAATATAACCAGGCTGCAACAAACCTTCAAAAGCTTCCTGAACGGCTTTGCTCAAGTAAGGACTTTTGAAATATCGACCATTGACAAAGAAAAATTGCTCACCTCGGACTTTTTTTGCGCCTTCTGGTTTTGCCACATAACCTTGCAAATTTGCCCAGCCCAAATCTTCTTTGATCGGAATCAAAAGTGGTTGCAATTTTCTCCCAAAAACATCAATGATGCGTTGCATCTGTCCGCCTTTTCTCAGTTTGAAAACCGGCTCGTCATTATGAAACATCTCGAACTCAATGTTCTCGTGTGCCAAAACAACTCTTTGAAATTCATCAATAATATGGCGGAATTCTACATTGTCATTCTTCAGAAACTTGCGTCTCGCAGGTACATTGTAAAACAAATTCTTAACAGAAAAATTAGAACCTTCAACCGTCTGAATGGGATCTTGAAACTGGAAAATTCCACCTTCGATATAAATATTCGTTCCGACGGGTGCGTCTTTTTGCTTGGTTTTAAGTTCTACCTGAGCCACCGCTGCAATAGACGCCAAAGCTTCTCCGCGAAAACCTTTGGTTGCAATCTTGAAAATATCTTCCGTCTGGCGGATTTTGGAAGTCGCATGACGTTCGAAGGCCAATCTGGCATCAGTTTCAGACATTCCGATGCCGTTGTCTACCACCTGAAGCAGGTTTTTCCCCGCATCACGAATGATCAATTGGATTTTGCTGGAACCTGCGTCCACAGAATTCTCCAATAATTCCTTGACAATCGAAGCAGGTCTTTGAACGACTTCTCCTGCAGCAATCTGATTGGCAACGTGATCCGGTAAAAGCTGAATGATATCTGACATCTTTAGAATTGAACTTTCAAAAATAAGGATAAGAATCGAGTGATGAAAGTTAAATAATTGTAAAAAGGGGTTATCGAAAAGGCACAAAAATTTAGAAAATCTATAAGGCTTGCAAGTCACAAAGTTAATGTCGTATAAATGAAAAATTGAAGGGTTCCACTTCTTTGCGACTTTTAAGAGTGTCGAATATAAAGGGATTTATGCCTTTGCGATGATTTTCAATAATTAGTTGAAAAATTTATGATATTTTTGAATTTCAGATAATTAATCATACTCAATGAAAAGAGATCTCTATATTGATTTTGCCAAAGGACTGGCAACTATTTCCATCATCTTTATCCACACAGCGTTTTGGAGCGGACAATTTTATATGCCAGTGGAAGCACGTGTTTTTTCTTTGGTTTTTGATGTCGCGCTGTTTTATGCATTGAGCGGAATTACGTCTGGAAGTAATATCGAAAAAACACTTTACAGATTGCTGAAGTTGCAAATCACGTATATGATTTTTGTGACGTTTTTGTTTTTTATCGATTATTTTTTCAAGGTTTTTGGGCTCAGCTTTTTCTCTTTTGATTGGCTGAGGGATTTCTATTCCACTTTTGGGAGCAAATATGTGCCAAGCAGCATCTCTTCTGAGCCGCAATGGCAGGTTTTGGGAAATTGGTACTTGCATGAGTATTCCAACTGTGATACATTTCCTGTAGTGATGGGCAGTTTCTGGTATTTGAAGGTTTATTATATTTTGACCGTTTTGGGTGTTTTGATTCTAAGATTTTTCCCCAAACACGTGAATTGGTTCATCGGGATTTGTGTTGCATTAACTTTAATTTTTAATCTGTTTCCTCAATATTATCCTAATGGACAAGGCGGTTACGTCGCATTTTATATGGCAGTTTTCCTGATTGGAAACCGAATGAAAGGCAAAACGATTCCAACGAAAATAATTCCCGTTTTGTACGGACTGGTCACTATTGCACTGGCTTGGATGTTCTGGAATTATGGAAGTGATGTATTTTATAAACTCAACAAACAGAAATTCCCGCCGAAAATTCCGTATATCATTTGGACCTTATTCTCATTGGTTACTTTGTTCGTTTTCTATAACCGATTAAAAATTACCAAACCAAATTTCATAACAAGTGTTGGGCAAAACGCCATTTTCTTTTATTTTGCGCAGGGAATGAGTTCGTCTTTGGTTTATTTTCTTGTGGTTCCTATGAAAGATTCTCGGCCTTGGTATTTTTTGGTTTTGATTATTTATCCAGTTAATATTTTATTAGCATTTTTGATTTCCAAAGGTTTGAAAAAAGTAGATGATTTTGGCTGGAAAACACTTGAGTTTTTGAGAGAAAAAACAGCCGCAAAATAATTATTTACAAAAATTTATAAGTTTCAAGTTGCTGAAAAACGTATAATAATGAGTTACGATTTATATTTTTATAAAAGAAAATGTAGCAATTTATCTGAACAGCAAGTAAGGGATTATTTGAATAATTCAAATCGTTTTACCCTTGATGAAAATGAACATCAATGGAATTATTATAATCAAGAAACGGGAGTATATTTTGGAATCGACTGGAATGAACCCAATACAGATGATGAAGAAATAGAAATTTGGGACAATTTTGAAGATTATGATAATCTGAACTTTTGTTTTACAATTAATTTCATTAGACCCAATTTTTTTGGATATGAATCTTTTCCTATTCTGGATGAAATCATCTATGATTTGGATTTGTATGTTTTGAATATGCAAGATGACATAGACCCGGATAATCCTCAAAAATTTGAAAAAGAATATTTGGGAAATCAATGGATTATTCAAAATGAAAAACTTGTGAAAGATAATTTTGAAACATTTCAAGTCGATTTTTATTCAAAAGAGAATTCAGATTATATTTGGAACTATCAGTTTAATAGAAATCAACTTCAAGATAATTTGAATGAAGATATTTTGTTGCTGGATATATACTTTTTAAAAATATTAATGATGGAAAAATTTACAGAGTTTGTGTTTGGCCAAACCACATTCCTGTGATTATTCCGCCTGTAGATTTTATAATTATTAAAAAAAATTATAGAAAGTTTTTTAGAAATGTAGAAGAAAGTGGATTAGTTTCAATTCAACAAATTGAGACCAAATTGGGAAAATATTTCGAAGATTTTGAGTGTGAAATTCCTAATCTTAAGGTTGTTTATCAAGAAAGCGCGGATAAAATGCAAAAGGAATTCAACCATTTAAAAATTGAATCTCAAGTTAATGATTTCGGAAACTTAATCTCAATTGACAGATTGGTTAATGCGAAGCCATAATAACCTCGTTTCCTAACTAAATTAACATAAAAAAAGCGCTCCTAAAAGCGCTTTGTAAATTTTAATCATTTCTTTTCCTTCCGCTCATCGCAACGATGGCGACAATAACAATAAGAACTACACCACCAATAATCCAATATGTCGGATTGGTCTGCCATTCTTCCGTGGAAGTAGAGGTCACATTAGTAGTTTTCACAACTGCTGAATCCTGAGCAAATGTCAAAGCAGATGAGAAAATTGCTAAAAAGCTAAAAATAAATAATTTAGCACGGTCAATAAGAGTTGAGTTTTTCATAATTTTATTATTTGATTGCTGATGATTTTCCAATATCCGTGCCAATAGATAACAAATCAATCTGCTACTCCAATTTGGGAATCAAATTCCTAAAATAATTTTTATTAATTTATTATGGAGTAGACAACAATCAAATTCTTATTTTTACAAAAAATATAAAATGTTTCGTCTTAAACTTCTTACAGACCCACGTTGGGCAAATATTGCAGAAGATAATCTGGAAGAAATCCTAACCGATCACGCTTGGTGCGAACAGAAAGCCGCCACCAACGCTATTGGGCTTATCACGATGGTTCCAGAATACACCGAAATGGTGACCGAACTTTTGGCGATTGCGCAAGAAGAGTTGGATCATTTCAACCAAGTTCACGAGATTATCAAGAAAAGAGGCGGTGTTTTGGGAAGAATACGCAAAGACGATTATGTGAATGACCTCATCAAATTTCTAGTGAAAGGTGGGAGACGTGAAGAGCAAATCATCGACAAGATGCTTTTCGCTGCAATGATAGAAGCCAGAAGCTGCGAACGTTTCAAGGTTTTGACAGAAAATATCAAAGACGAGGAACTGAAGACGTTCTACCACAATCTGATGGTTTCAGAAGCCAATCATTACACCACATTCATAGGATTTGCGAGACAATTGGGCGATCCAGAAACCGTGAACAAACGTTGGGAAGAATGGCTGGAATATGAGGCCAACATTATGAAATCCTACGGTAACAAAGAAACCATCCACGGATAAAATCTAAAATGGACAGAAACCTCAACGATTATCTTCGACTCTTTATACGATCCTTTATTCAGGGATTGATTATTATCGGACCTTTTGCCATCACGGTTTGGGTTATTTGGAATGTCGTTTTCAGTATTGATAATCTGGTGCCGTCTGTTTCGGAGAAGTTTCCCGGACTTATATTTTTCATTGTCATTTTCGGAACATCATTTATCGGGTTTTTCGGTAACAAATTCATCATTGGAAGATTGATTGTCGATGGTCTGGATTATGTTTTGGAGCACATTCCGGGAATCAAGTTTCTATATACTTCGCTGAAAGACGTTTTGGGTTCTTTCGTTGGCGACAAGAAAAAATTCAATGTGCCGGTTTGGGTTAAGACCAATGAAACACCGGAGATTTGGCGAATCGGATTTTTGACACAAGCAGATATGTCGGTTGTAGACCTAGACCAAATGATTGCCGTTTATCTGCCGCATTCCTATGCGGTTTCTGGCTGGGTTATTATCACCAAATTCAATAACGTCAAAGAAGTGACCGGAATGAGCGCTGCCGAAGCTATGAAATTTGCAGTCAGCGGAGGTGTTGCCGGATTCCATTCAGACGACAATGTTTTCAAAGCACCAGAGTAGTTTTTTGTTGGATGTCAGATGGCAGATGATGGAAGTTTTTTTAAGCTTTCTCATTATTTGCGATGGACATCACGGATAGAATTCAATTTTTTTTGCGATGCGGAATATCAAACTTCCTGCATCTATCATCCAACAAAATAATTTACAATGAAATTACCATACGCAGAACCATTTAGAATCAAAATGGTCGAAGAAATATACCAATCTACACAAGAACAACGCGAAGAATGGCTGGAACAGGCCAACTATAATCTCTTCAACCTCAGAAGTTCACACGTCTTCATCGATTTGCTGACCGACAGCGGGACAGGCGCAATGAGCGATAAACAATGGGGCGCCTTGATGATTGGCGATGAGAGTTATGCCGGCTCACGTTCCTTCGAAGCACTACAACAGACCGTAGAAAAAATCACAGGATTTCCTTATTTATTACCAACGCATCAAGGCCGTGCGGCAGAAAATGTATTATTTTCTGTAATGGTAAAAGAAGGGGACATCATCCCAGGAAATTCTCATTTTGATACGACCAAAGGTCACATAGAAATCAGAAAAGCGCACGCTGTAGATTGTACCATTGATGAAGCTTTTGACATCAACGATCTTCATCCTTTCAAAGGAAATCTGGATTTGGCAAAATTAGAAGCCGTTTACAAATTGCATCCAAAAGAGCAAATTCCGTTTTGTCTGATTACAATCACCTGCAATTCCTCCGGCGGACAACCAGTATCTCTGGAAAATATAAGAGCGGTAAAAGAATTGTCTGACCAATATGGCATTCCGGTTTTGTTTGACTCTGCACGGTTCGCAGAAAATGCTTATTTCATCAAAAAAAGAGAAGTAGGACAAGAAAACAAAAGTATCAAAGAAATCTGTAGAGAAATTTTCTCGTACGGCGACGGAATGACAATGAGTTCCAAGAAAGATGGTTTGGTAAACATCGGTGGATTCATCGCATTGAAAAACAGAGAGATTTTTGAACAAGCATCCAATTTCACAATTATCTACGAAGGTTTCATTACTTATGGCGGAATGGCGGGAAGAGATATGTCGGCGCTCGCAGCTGGTTTGGATGAAGCCACAGAATTTCCTTACCTGGAAAGCCGAATTTCTCAAGTAGAATATCTAGGAAACAAATTGATGGAAGCAGGAATTCCTGTTCAAAAACCAATTGGTGGACATGCGGTTTTCATAGATGCTTTGAACTTTTTGCCTAATATCAAAAGGGAAGAATTTCCAGCTCAGACTTTAGCAATAGAACTCTATAAGGAAGCGGGAATCCGAGGTGTGGAAATCGGAACTTTGCTGGCAGACAGAGACCCGGAAACGAGAGAAAATCGCTATCCAAAACTGGAATTGCTAAGATTGGCAATCCCAAGAAGAACCTACACCAACAATCACATGGATTATGTTGCAGCCGCAGTAATCAATGTTTTCGAAAGAAGAAACGACATCGACAAAGGTTACAAAATAAAACGTGAACCTGCGATTCTGAGACACTTTACGGTGCAGCTTGATAAAGTTTAAAATGTAAAGGAGAGCAAATCGTAAGATTGCTCTCCTTTTTTATATTTTTATGACGAGTAGGGATTTTTTCAAACCATCTTCAATGCCTTTCCAATAGAAGTTGAAAAAGGACCGCTCCTTGTTTCTCTCTACATCTATGTCCACAGATTCCGGAAATTGCTGAGAATCTTTTTTCACAACCAAGTTGGCAATCGCAGAGAGAAGTTTCTTCTTTTTCTTCGTGTCTTTATCAATCAAATTCACCTTCAGATCCTTGTGTGTGATTCGGAATTTCCCAGTCATCACATCATTATTTCCTTTAAAATCATAGTTGAGACTTGTAATGGTTCCCGTCGCCGTAATATTCATATAAGGTTTGATAAAAGGATTGATGTCATCCGCCGGTAGATTGTTGATATAACCGCCAATCGTAAACTGGTCACGCAAGTTAGCAGTATCGAAATTCCAGTTTACCTTCATTGGTGAGATGCCCATAAATTTGCAATTGATGACAATGGGAACTTTCGTATTAGCGCCATTTTGTTTGTTAGAATTCAAATTTTTGACGTTCATATTGAAGTTTGTGAAGAACACTTTTCCTGGTCCGTTGGTATCTGGCTTGTCTTCCTCGTACACCAATTTTGAGTTTGCAAGGATCAGATTATCAACTAACAAAGGGAACTTGATATTTCTCAATAATTTGGAATAAAGCAATTTTTCTTTCGGATTATCTTTTGGGATTTTGCTTCGGAAAATGTTGGCATCTACATTATCCATTTTTGCATTTTTAAGATGAAGATTCAGTTCATTTTCGAATTTCCAATTGATGCCTGATAAAAGAATTCTGTCGGCTGAGATATTGAACTGGTCGTCTTCCATTGGAATGGTTCTTACAAATTCTTCTCTTGACATTTTTGGAATCAATTTAAAATATTTTAAATCAATTGATTGCGAAGCTAAATTAAAGCTTGACAAAGTCATATTATAATACTTTCCAGAGTCATAGAAAAAGGTATTTCCAACAAGTTTGTAATCTTTAAATTTAAAAGGTAACTTGTTGTTTAATGTATCCTCGTTCATCAAAAATTCTTTCACATTGGCATCGAATTTCGCAATCGAAAGCGATTTTTCTCCATTCGATTTTAACATTGAAAGTTTGCCATTTTTGATATCAATATTGGCGAGATTCAAATCGAGTCCTTTTTTCTTTGGATTTTCTGGTTTGATAATTTTTTCATTGCGACTTTGAATAATAATTTCAGGTTCAGTTAGTTGAGCATTTTTTAAATTCAATTTTGTTTTATCAAAAACCAGATTGTTGAAAGATAGTTTTTTGCTTCTAATATTAAAGAGACTTTTCTGCTTGGTAAAACTTTTCTCCCAATCTTTAAAATCCAAAACTGATTTTAGTTCAAAATCATTGATTTCCAATTGTCCGTCTTTGGTTTTTACATCGCTGGAATTAATCGTATAAACATCACTTATCCTTGCAAAAAAATCTTTAGCCGTGACTTTATAGCTGTCCATCGCAAAAGGCAATTCGTCTGGATTATCGTTCAGACTTAGATTTTTAATTTCCAGATTCAGATTTTTTGCAGAGAAAACTTTGGACTGATTTGGTTTTGTAATTTCGATGTTGCCTTTCACAATATCAATATTTCTGATGAGAAATGGCATCGGCTCTTTTCCAGAATCTTTGGTTTTGGGTTGTGCCAGTCGGATCTTTAAATCAGGGTTTGTCAATAGGATAGAATTGGTGTTGATCTGTTTATTTTTAATTAAATCAAAAATAGCTAATCGACTGATATTCAATGCGACCAAACGTCCATCAAGAGCTAAGACGTTTTTGTCATTTGGGTTTTTAGATTTAATAGAAATATCATTTGCTGAGATACTTCCACTGAGAATTTCGACATTCAAAGTTTTGTATGTAATCTCGTACGGTGTTTTATTTTTGATGTAATCCGGAAGTTGGTATTTCAGCCAAAGACTGAATCCGATGTTCACAATCAATATAAGAAGCAAAATACTTCCCAAAACGATTCCGGTAACTTTTAAAGTTTTTTCCATCAATTATTTTATTTTCGGTGGCGGAGGCGGTGGTTCTGGCTCTTTTGATTCTTCAATAAATTTAGCTTTTGTCACTGATTTCAGAATTTTTCCATTGATGTCAATTTCAAAATATTGATTCGCTTTCCTCGCATAGATCTTATCATCTCCAAAACCTAAGCCATAAAAAGTACTTGATTTTATTTCATCATAAATCAAAGGACATAAAACTTTGTTATTCAAATTTATAATCCCGTATTTTTTGTTTTTACCAACAAAAAATTTATCTCTCGCTACGAAGACAAAGTCATATACTAGCGGAATTTTCACTTTGAAAGTTCTTTCTTCTAGCATTCCACATTTATCACCTATTTTTACGATATGTCTATCTTTTGGTCCATATTCTACCCAATCCGAAAACTCATCATAAAGAATAGGGGCCAGAATTTTGTTATTCAAATCAGCGACTCCTAGTTTACCATTTTTTTTGACGATAAACTTACTATGGTCATAAAAAATTGGATGAATATTTTCAAAACCTGAGAGAAGAGTTTTTCCGTTGAGATTAATCACTTTATCTCCACTTTCATCAGAAAAAACAAATGTATTTTCGACATCATCAAGTTCATCTATGCTTTTGAAATTGAAAGGGAAAAGTTCTTTTCCATTTAGATCTATAATTCCAGATTTCTTATTTTTAATTGCTATCGCATATTTTTTTCCTTCGAAGCGAAGTTCGTCATCATAAATAAAAGGCACTTCTATTTTTCCATTTTTATCCACAACACCGTATTTACCTTTTATGTTTTTGAAAGAAATTAAAGAATTGTCTAAGCGAAAATTATTATAAATTGGTTCATAAGACTCTCCTATTTTTTCCAAATTTCTATTAATGATAGAGAAGATTTTTCCTTTTCTTGCATTATAATATTCTGAATAATTACCGAGGTTATTATCATAAGGTTCAATAAAATCAAAGTCTAATGGAACTTTGAGTTCTCCGTTTGGTTTTATCATTCCATACTTGCCGTTTCTTTTGACGATGGCGTTTTTAAAGGCATCATAAACTGTTGCGGAATCAAACTTATTATTGGGAAAAGCAGGTTCTATTTTTTCATTAAGATATTCATAATGATTATCTTTTAGAACTAAAACAGCTCCGTTTTTAGAAAACGTAGATTTACTTTTATTTAAATCATCTTTGGTAAAATTGTAATGGTCTGTGCTAAAAACATTATCAAAAATAAAATCTGAGAGTTGCTTTCCTTGATTATTAAAAAAAGCCCATTTCTTATTTTTCTTAACAATTACAATATCATCCAATTGCTCGGAACGTGCGTCATCGTAAATTACTGGGATTATTTCTTTGCCACTTTTATTTATAAACCCTGCTTTTCCATTTTTTACAACAGGGCAAAGTCCGTTAATAGTAAAGTATTCTACTTTATCATAAACAAATGGAATTATTAATTTTCCTTTTTCATCAATAAATCCCCATTTTTTATTCTTGCGAACTCCAGCCGATCCAAAGGAGAAAATCTTTACTTCATCAAAATTTCCTTCTAATTTCAGATTATTTTTTGTGATGAAAAATTCTTTTTTCCCATTTTTTGTATAAGCTAATCCATTTTCAAACGGATTGACGAAATCATATTCAAACGGAATTTTGACTAAGCTGTCATTGTCTATAAATCCCCATTTATTTTGCTTGTTGTGAACTCTAAACCAACCAGTTTCCTGGTCTTTTTCAATATAATCGATATCTTTTTTAGATATTTTATTCTTATTTTCAGAACAAGAAAGTAAAATTAAAAAGAGAAAAAATATAGAGTTCTTCATTTATCAAATCAATAGTTCCACAACATAACCTTCGTGCCCACGAACATTGATAAAATCATCGCCTTCGAAAGCAAGATATTGACCTTTGATACCTTTTAAAACCCCATTAAATTCCGGTTTTTTGTCCAGCGTAAAAACATTGATTTTTTCTGGCTTTTCATAAGGAAAATCCAATTTAATCATATTATCTTCAGTCACAGCAAACTTCTTGAAATCATTAGGAAAATATTCGGCGATTTTATTTCGGAAATCGATGAGATCTAATGTGTCTTCATAATCATCAGCAAGCATTTTTTTCGGATTGGTTTTGTCGGCAATGTGTTTTTTGAGTTCAACTTCTATCATTCCTGCTTCGTAGCGATTTTCTGTAACGGCTATTGGCAAAGCGAAAGTGGCACCTTGGTCAATCCATCTTGTTGGGATTTGGGTTTCTCTGGTCACGCCCACTTTTACATCGCCAGTGTAAGCCAAATAAACAATATGCGGAACTAGCTGAATCTGTTTTTCCACTTCCAAATCTCTTTCTGCAACACCAAGATGTGCGGTTGAGAGCTCAGGTCGGATAATCGTGTCGCTCGCGTATGGACTTTCGAAAAAACATTTTTTGCAGAATCCCATTCGATAGATTTTCTCATCACTGCCACAGTTCACACATTCGTAGCCAATATGTTTGATGTGGAGCTCTTTCCCGAAAAGCTGATTCATATTGATCAAATCATTTTTCAGATTGAGGAAATATTGAATCGGTTGTCCGTTTTGGGAAATCATCTTTAGAATTTGTCCGGAAAATTGCATTTTGAAATGGATTTGAAATTGGGATTAAAAGTAGGAATTTTTATAGTAAGGGTCAAAAAATTAAAAAAGTGGCTATTTCAGTTTTTAAAGATATATTTGCGCCAATTAAAAACAGTTTTTATGAAAAATATTTATGCATTTTTATCATTATTGGTAACAAATTTTATTTTTGCTCAAACAACAATTTATTCAGAGAGTTTTGGAACGCCTACAGCTACTACGCTTTTAACAGCTTACACAGGCTATCAAAATGGCTCACCAATTGTTTATTCCGGAACTGCAGATGTAAGAACATCCACACCTTCGGATTATACTGGCGCAAGTGCAGGTGGTTGTGTGTTTTTAGGAGCTTTTACAACAGCCTCTGGAATACCTGCAAAAACATTAATCATCAGCGGGATTAATACGTCTGGATACAGCAATATTGCGCTATCGTTTGGTCATCAAAAAGGGACTAACGCAGGTAGTAATGAGTTAAAAGTTGAAGTCAGCGCAAACGGTACAACTTGGACACCATTGACTTACACAAGACCAACAGGTTCTGGAACTTCTATTTGGCTTGTAGTCACGCCAACAGGAACAATTCCTGCAACTTCTAATCTTTCTATCAGATTTACTAATCCTCTGGATTCTAATGTTGGATTCCGTGTAGATGATGTAAAGCTGACGGGAACTCAGACTTTAGCAGTCAATAATACTAAAAAAGAAAGGTTTAACATCTATCCAACTGTGGTAAGCAACGGTATTATCTATATCACTTCTGATAATAATCAAACCAAGAAAGTTTCCATTTATGATTCTTCCGCAAGATTGGTAATCAGCAAAGGAACGGATAAAGAGATCAATGTTTCTAAATTGGACAAAGGAACATATATCATCAACGTTGAAGAAAACGGCGTAGTTGAGTCTAAAAAATTTATTATTAAATAAATCACTAACAAATTGATATCAAAAGAATCTCTGAATAGGGATTCTTTTTTTTTGCTAAATTCATATCTTCGCAGCACATTTGATGTTATGAATTATTTAGTTACCGGCGGAAGCGGATTCATTGGTTCTCATTTGGTAGAACAACTTTTAAAAAATGGACATTCTGTCATTAACGTTGACAACTTCGACGATTTTTATGATTACAAGATTAAAATTAAAAATACTTTAGAATCTACAGGTTCTTTGGTTGATATTAATTTTAGTAATAAAGAAAATGATATTAATAATCTGATATCGTTGACAAAATCTGAATCTTATCAACTCTACTGTCAGGATATTCGTGATAAAGAAGGTTTGGAAGAAATTTTCAAAACTCATCAGATCGATTTGATTATTCATCTGGCAGCTTTAGCGGGTGTGAGACCGTCTATTGAACGGCCTTTGGATTATGAAGCTGTAAACGTTCGCGGCACTATGAACCTTTGGGAGTTGTGCCACCAATTTGATATTAAAAAATTTGTTTGTGCGTCGTCCTCAAGTGTTTATGGGAATAATGATAAGATTCCTTTTGCGGAAAGTGACAATGTCGATAAACCTATTTCACCTTATGCAGCCACCAAAAAAAGCGCTGAAATTCTGGGCCACGTTTATCATCAGCTTTATAATATAGATATGATTCAGCTCAGGTTTTTTACAGTTTACGGACCCAGACAAAGACCAGATTTGGCGATTCATAAATTTACGAAATTGATTTTTGATGATCAGGAAATTCCTTTCTACGGAGACGGATCTACTGCTAGAGATTATACTTTTGTTGATGATATTATTGATGGTGTTCTTAAAGCAATAAAATATCTTGAGGATAATATAAATGTTTATGAGATTGTAAATCTTGGAGAAAGTGAGGTTATAACTCTTAATGAAATGGTTTCTGCGTTAGAAAACATAATTGAGAAAAAGGCAATCAGGAAAAATCTGCCAATGCAAGCCGGAGATGTCATAAAAACCAATGCAGATATCACGAAAGCCAAGACGCTGATTGGCTATAATCCGACAACAAACTTCCAAAATGGCACAAAAAAATTTGTGGAATGGTTTTTGGCAAATCCGCATTAACTGAAACAAGACAATTGATAAATTTGAAATTGGTACAGATTTATTTTAATATTGTTGAAAATCAGTAGAAATATATATAAAGTATCACCTATTTTTTTACTTTTGCAAAAAATTTGAATTATGTATTGGACATTAGAATTAGCTTCTTACCTAAGCGACGCACCTTGGCCGATGACCAAGGCAGAATTAATCGATTACGCCATCAGAACCGGAGCGCCTATGGAAGTTGTAGAAAACCTGCAAGCCATCGAGGACGAAGGAGAAATCTATGATGCGATAGACGAAATCTGGAGCGACTATCCTACAGACGAGGATTACCTCTGGAACGAAGACGAATATTAATTCGTTTTTGGCTTCTGGCTCCTAGCCTTTTGCCAATTTTTTTAATATAAATTAAGCTGTTAGCCAAAAGCTGGCAGCCAACCGCAAATAGCAAATTATGAGTTTTTTAAATACCGTTCTTAAAAGTTTTTTGGGAGACAAAAATGCAAAAGATCTTAAAGAAGTAAAAAAAGTTGTCGCAAAAATAAAAACAGTAGAATCTGGCATCCAAGGATTATCTGATGATGGTTTGAGAGATAAAACGGCAGAATTTAAAGGAAAAATTAAATCTGCAACAGCTAAGTTCACCACCCAAATTGAAGAAACGAAAGAGCTAATAAAAAACTCAACCAACGTTGATGAGAAAGAAGCGCTCTTCACCAAAATCGAGACTCTGAAAAAAGAATCATACGAGGTTGAAGAAAAAGTTCTTAACGAGATTCTTCCAGAAGCTTTTGCTTTGGTTAAGGAAACTTCTAGACGTTTGGCTCAGAACGGAGAAATCCGTGTTAAGGCTACAGATAGAGACCGTGAACTGGCTGCTACAAAAGATTTTGTCATTTTAGATGGTGATACTGCGGTTTGGAAAAACCACTGGGATGCTGCTGGAACGCCTGTCGTTTGGGATATGGTTCATTACGACACTCAGTTTATTGGTGGTGTGGTTTTGCACTCCGGAAAAATCTCTGAGATGGCGACTGGTGAAGGTAAGACTTTGGTAGGAACTCTCCCTATTTACCTTAATGCTCTTCCGGAAAGAGGTGTTCACGTAGTAACTGTCAATGACTATCTGGCAAAACGTGACTCGGCTTGGATGGGGCCTTTGTATCAATTCCACGGATTGACAATTGACTGTATCGACCTTCATCAACCCAATTCTGATGCCAGGAGAAAAGCTTATCAGGCAAGTATCACTTATGGAACGAACAACGAATTTGGTTTCGATTACCTGAGGGACAATATGGTAACCAATCCTACTGAACTCGTTCAGGGAGAATTGAATTTTGCCATCGTCGATGAGGTAGATTCTGTTTTAATTGATGATGCAAGAACACCTTTGATTATTTCTGGTCCGGTTCCTCAAGGCGACAGACAGGAGTATGATGTTCTTAAACCTTCTATCGATAGAATTGTTGAAGTTCAGAAAAAGACAGTTTCAGTGATTTTCAATGAAGCGAAAAAATTAATTGCTGCCGGAAAAACCAAAGAAGGTGGATTCAAATTGCTTCAGGCATACAGAGGTCTTCCAAAAAACAGACAATTGATAAAGTTCTTGTCAGAAAGCGGAAACCGAGCTTTGCTTCAAAAAGTTGAAGGTCAGTATATGGCAGACAATAACCGCGATATGCCGATTGTAGATCAGGATCTTTATTTTGTAATCGATGAGAAAAATAATCAAATCGATTTGACTGATAAAGGTGTAGAATATATGTCCGCTGGTAATGAAGATCAACAATTCTTTGTTTTGACAGACATCGGGACAGAAATTGCTGATATCGAGAAAAAGAATCTTTCTAAGGAAGAAGAATTTGCTGCTAAAGAAGAACTATACAGAGAGTTTTCCGTAAAATCTGAGCGTATTCACACCATGAATCAATTGCTTAAAGCATATACATTATTCGAAAAAGATGATGAATATGTAGTTATTGATGGTGAAGTGAAGATTGTTGATGAGCAGACTGGTCGTATTATGGATGGGCGTCGTTATTCAGACGGTCTTCACCAGGCGATCGAGGCCAAAGAAAATGTAAAAATCGAAGCCGCAACTCAAACGTTTGCGACAATTACTTTACAAAACTACTTCCGTATGTACAACAAGTTAGCTGGTATGACTGGTACTGCGGAAACCGAAGCTGGAGAGTTCTGGCAGATTTACAAACTGGATGTAGTTGTAATTCCTACCAACAGACCGATCCAAAGAGATGACAGACAAGATTTGGTTTTCAAAACCAATCGTGAAAAATACAATGCAGTAATCGAAGAAATCGAAAAATTGACTTCAGCGGGAAGACCAGTTTTGGTGGGTACCACTTCAGTTGAGATTTCTCAGTTACTATCAAAAGCATTGAGCCTGAGAAAAATCCAGCACCAAGTTCTGAACGCAAAGCTTCACAAGAAAGAAGCAGAAATCGTGGCAGGAGCTGGTGGACCAGGCGTTGTAACCATCGCTACGAATATGGCAGGTAGAGGTACCGACATCAAATTGAAATCTGAGGTGAAGGATGCCGGAGGTTTGGCAATCATCGGGACAGAAAGACATGATTCCCGCCGTGTAGACAGACAGTTGAGAGGTAGAGCCGGAAGACAGGGAGATCCGGGAAGTTCTCAGTTCTATGTTTCCCTGGAAGATAATTTGATGCGTCTTTTCGGTTCCGAGAGAATCGCTAAGATGATGGACAGAATGGGTCACAAAGATGGCGAAGTGATTCAGCATTCTATGATTTCGAAATCTATTGAGAGAGCTCAGAAAAAAGTCGAAGAAAATAACTTTGGTGTCAGAAAAAGATTGCTGGAGTATGATGATGTGATGAACAAACAGCGTGATGTAATCTACAAACGTAGAAAAAACGCATTGTTTGGAGATCACTTGAAGTATGATATTGTAAATATGATTTATGATACTGCAGCTTCAATCGTTTCTCAAGCCAAAGCAACCGGGAATTACAAAGATTTTGAATTCGAAATTATCAAACATTTTACGATGGAAGCGCCTGTGAATGAGTCAGAATTTGGAACTTTGCAAATCCCTGCATTGACAGATAAAGTTTTCAAAGCCGCAAAAGAGGATTATGATATGAGACTTAATCTCCTTAAAGAAAAAGCGTATCCAATTATTGAGAATGTATTCCTAAACCAAGGTTCTATGTTCAAAATGATTCAGGTTCCTTTTAGCGATGGAACCAAAACAATGACTATCGTGACAGATTTGAAAGAAGCATACGAAACGAAGTGTGAAAGTCTGGTCACAGATTTTGAAAAGAATATTTCTCTAGCTATTATTGATGAAAATTGGAAAACTCACTTGAGAGAAATGGATGATCTTCGTCGTTCTTCGCAAGGTGCAGTTTATGAGCAAAAAGATCCTTTGGTTATTTACAAGCAAGAATCTTTCTACTTATTCAGCGAAATGATTGACAGCGTAAACAAAGAAATCATTTCTTTTCTTTACAGAGGAGAAATACCAGCTTAAAATTAATATACAAACTAAACAAAAAGTCCTGTTGAGCAATCAGCAGGATTTTTATTTGGAATAATTCTTAATAATCTGACAAAAATCACAATTATTGTTAATTTAGAACAATTAAAAATAATATATTTGCAGAAATTATTCCATTAAAATGAAGAAACTAATTGTGAGTGCCGTGGTTTTGGTTTCCACTTTGGCTTATGCGCAGGAAAATGATACGATTAAAAAGTCTAATGATATAGAAGAAGTTGTAGTCAACGGAAAGTACTACAAGAGGTACTTGGAAAAAGAAGGTTCGTCCTCTATGCGTTTGGATGAGGAATTAATAAAAATACCTCAAAATATATCAATCATTACAAATAGAGCACTGGAAGACCAGCAAGTTACTACACTTAGTGATGGAGTCTTAAGGAATGTAGCGGGAGCTCAAAGACTTGAACACTGGGGAGATATGTACACGAGAGTCAATATGAGAGGTTCAAGAGCAGCCGCTTTCTTTAATGGTGTCAATGTAACATCCAACTGGGGACCACTAAGTGAGGATATGTCCTTTGTAGACCATATCGAATTTATAAAAGGTCCATCAGGATTTTTGATGTCCAATGGAGAACCTTCTGGAATTTACAATATTGTTACAAAAAAACCAACAGGTAATTCTCTGAATGGTTCTGCCAGAGTTACACTTGGAAGTTATAATATGTATCGTGGCGAAACGGATATTGATACAAAAATCAATGATAAAGTTGCTTTCAGATTAAATTTGATGGCTCAGAATAGAAATAGTTTCAGAGATTACGAATTCAATGACAGATATATAATTAATCCTTCAATAAAAGTAAATCTTTCAGATAAAACTACTTTAACGGCAGAATATATTTATCAGAAGGCAAAAATGTCAGAAGTGGGTTCTGCTTATGTTTTTAGTTATGAAGGTTATGCCACAAGACCCCAAAGTTATACCCACACAGATTCAGGGATAGCACCTACTAATGTTGATAATAATACTGTCAATGTCAATCTGCAACATAAATTCAATGACAATTGGAAGTTGACAACACAACTCACCTATGTAAATGAGTATACAATGGGAAGCAATATCTGGCCAAGTAACTTCGTGGGAAATTATATGATTAGAGGTCTAGGTTATTGGGAAGCAGATAATACAATGAAGTTCGGGCAAGCATTTTTGAATGGATATGTAAAAACGGGAAATGTAAGCCACAAAATATTGACTGGACTGGATCTGGGAAGTAAAAAATATATGGCAGATTGGGGACAGGGCTACAATTTAGATAAATATAATGCTACGAATGATTACACATTGCCACCGGACTACAGCTACTGGTACAATCTGAATACTCAAAATTATGACAATAATGGTAGTGTAGCCTACTACGGACCGAACAATGGTGCAGGCTTCGTAGCATTTGATGGAACAAAGCCTCTTTCTGTAAGAGCCAGCAAAATAGACCAGAACTACACTGGACTTTATCTACAAGATGAATTGGGTTTTTTTGATGACAAATTAAGACTTACACTTGCTGCGCGCTACACAAACGTACAGGAGAATAATTATGGAACTAAATCTGAGGCGGATAAAATAACACCTCGGGTGGGAGTTAGCTATTCCATCGATGCGAATATGTCTATTTATGGATTATTTGACCAGGCATTCGTGCCACAGGCAGCCATTTTTAGAGATGGAAGAACAGCTAAACCAATCACTGGGAATAATTTTGAATTGGGAATCAAAAAAGATTGGCTGGGTGGAAAATGGAACACCACACTTTCCGCTTATAACATTGTTAAGAACAATGCAACTATTTCTGACCCGTCAAATACAGCTGGTGAGCAATTCTCAATCCTGTTAGGAAAAACACGTGTTCAAGGTGTCGAGTTTGATTTGAAGGGAGAAATTGCAAGGGGTTTCAATGCTATTTTTAATTATGCATTTACTGAAAACAAAGTGACAGAATCCAATGACCCTATTAGCAATCCTGTAGGAATGCGAGTTCCCGGCTACGCAAAGCATACAACTAATGGGTGGCTGAATTATACTTTTATCGATGGCGCTTTGGAAGGTTTTGGACTTTCGTTCGGAGGAACTTATTTAGCTGATAGAAGCACCTGGTATTGGGCTAATAACGGAACTCAAAAGAATATGGGTGATTATGTGAAGTTTGATGCTGGATTATCTTGGGAAAATACATCTTTTAGAGTCGGACTTAATGTCTTTAATGTTTTCAACAGATATCTTTATTCGGGAGCTGCATACGGAGCCTATTATTACTATCAAGCGGAAGCTCCTAGAAACTTCAGGTTATCTGTAGGATACAAATTCTAGCCAACAATTCTATGAGAAGAAAAAAACACCATCATAAAAAGAAACCAGGATTTTTCAAAAAATGGTCGGCCAAACTACATCTGTGGTTTGGCTTGTCCATTGGTTTTCTGATATTCATTATTGCTATTACCGGCGCGCTTTACGTCTTCAAAGACGAAATAGAAAACGTGACCAGAAAAGAATATATGTACCATCAGGAAAACAATATTGACCAAAAGAAAATTCTACCAATCCGGGTGATGGAAAAAATGGTCAGTGAACAAACCAAGGAAAAATATCCCATTCACTGGGTCAATGTTCCCATAGACAAAAAAAGGTCTTATGAATTTTGGTGGTACGAGCACCAACCAGATCAATGGAATTATTTTGACGAATTTCCGATTTATAAATTGGCTTACGTCAATCCATACACTGGAAAGGTTCTGCAAGTTTATGATGAGAAGAATGGATTCTTCGCCATTGTCAAATCTATCCACTGGAGTTTCCTTCTGAAACAGGATTGGGGAACTTATGTCGTAGGCATTCCTGTTTTGATTTTCCTGGTAATGCTGATTACAGGAATCGTTCTTTGGTGGCCAAAAAATAAAGCAGCAAGAAAACAACGTTTCAAATTCCAATGGAAAGACACAACACAGTGGAAACGTAAGAATTATGATCTTCACAATATTCTTGGCTTCTACTCTTCAATTTTTGCCTTGATTCTGACAATTACAGGATTGTTCTATGCATTTTTTGTAGTTCAGGCTTCCATCTATTACATCTTTTCAGGTGGGGAAACGGCTTATCCAGATTTCTCTAAAATCACAACCAAAGCACCAATCGAAATGAGAACCGATAGAACTCTGGACAACATTTCTAATAAGGTCAAAGAACTTTATCCCAATGCCTATGGCTTTTCTCTAGACCTGGGACATCCGCATCTAGATGATCACGAGCATCCGCATTTCGAAGTATATGTCAAACATCTTTCTTACTCTTATCACAAAAGCAGCAGTTTGATTTTTGATGAAAACTCAGGAGAATTGCTCCATATACACGACCCGAAAGATAAAAATTTCGGAGAGAAAACTGTCGCAGCAAATTACGACATTCACGTTGGAGCCATTTTAGGTTTACCTACAAAAATTATTGCTTTCATCGTCAGTTTAATAATTGCATCGATGCCAGTTACCGGATTTATGATCTGGTGGGGAAAACGTAAGAAAACACAAATAAAATAATTGATACAGAAATCCGGATGCTACATTCGGGTTTTTTTGTTTTAAACTTTGATATAATGAGTCATTTTATTGAGGCTAAGACTTAAAATTAATTTAATATCTGATGCATATTATCCCGATTTTGCATAAATTTAGACTCTTAAAAATTAAAAATATAATGTCATTAATCGATTTGTCCAAACAAATAGCAATAGGAATAGATATTGGCGGCACTAATACCAAATTTGGCTTGGTGAACCACCGAGGAGAGATTCTTGCAAAAGGAAGCATCAAAACAGAAGATTACAAACAGGTAGAAGATTTTATTGATGCGCTTTATGAAAATATAAAACCTTTGATAGACCAGGTTTCAGGGAGTACAACTTTGGATGGAATTGGAGTTGGAGCGCCAAATGCCAATTACTTTAAAGGCACCATCGAGTTAGCTCCAAATCTACCTTGGAAGGGCGTCGTTCCATTTGCTGACTTGACGAAGGAGAAATTTGGAGTGCCTTGTAGAATGACTAATGATGCCAATGCAGCAGCTCTTGGAGAGATGATGTTTGGTGCCGCAAGAGGAATGAAAGATTTCATTATGATAACGCTTGGAACAGGTGTTGGAAGCGGCATAATCAGTGGGGGGAATCTGATTTACGGTCACGATGGTTTTGCAGGCGAATTAGGTCACACGATTGTAAAACCTGGCGGTAGAAAACATTGGAGCACAGGTTCTGAAGGAAGTCTTGAGGCTTATGCTTCTGCGACAGGAATCGCAATCACCGCCAAAAAATTCCGTGCTGAGTTTCCAGATTCTATGCTGAATCAATATCCTGAGGAAGCCATCAATTCCAAAACCGTTTTCGAATGTGCTGAAAAAGGCGACCCAACGGCTATCGAAGTTTTCAGATATACAGGACAAAAACTAGGAGAGGCATTGGCAAACTTTGTTATGTTCTCTTCGCCGGAAGCAATTTTGCTTTTCGGAGGTGTAATCAAAGCGGGAGAATATCTTCTGAAACCTGCCAAATTACACATGGAAAGAAATCTGTTACCGATTTTCCGCAACAAGGTTCGATTGGTTTTCAGCGAATTGGATGAGGCAGATGCAGCTATACTTGGAGCAAGTGCTTTGGTATGGGAAAATAAATAATTGATATAGAAAAATCCTTTGACTTTAATTTTTGATGGGAACAATATTTGCTGTTGAAGATTAAAATCACAGGATTTTTGTCTTTCTATATGAAACGTTATTTATTAATATTCTTAAGTCTTTTCCTTGTAAACTGCAATGGACAGGACAAAAAATCAAAACCTTTAACAAATCAAAAAATGGATAAAAACAATTTGGAGTATGCCACTTTGGCAGGCGGATGTTTTTGGTGTGTGGAGAGTTGTTTCCATATGCTAAAGGGTGTAGAATCTGTTACTTCCGGCTATTCTGGTGGTAAAAAAGATAACCCAACTTATGAAGAGGTTTCTACTGGAACAACAGGACATGCAGAAGTGGTGGAAATAGCGTACGATCCTAAGATTATTTCGTTCAAACAATTATTGGAAGTTTTCTGGTTCCTTCACAACCCAACAACGTTGAACAGACAAGGAAATGACATCGGAACACAATACCGATCGGCCATTTTCTATCATTCCGAAAAACAAAAACAAGAAGCCGAAGAATCTATGAAAGAATCTGAAGCTAAAGGTGAATGGAACGGAAAATATGTTACAGAGATCGTTCCGTTCAAAAAATTCTGGTCAGCAGAAGCTTACCATCAAGGTTATTATAATGCCAATCCAAATCAGCCATATTGTAGCGCTGTTGTTGGTCCTAAGATTCAAAAATTCAAAAAACATTTTGGAGAACTAGGATGGTTAAACGAAAAAGTGGAGCATTAAACTCCACTTTTTTATTGAAAAATTTTATGTTAACTACTTCCAACTCTGGTTGCGTTTGTCTTCCGAGCGTTTTTTGCCATTATCTATATTATAAGCTAAACCAATTCCCAAGGTCTGTTTCAACTGTGTTTTTTTGATTTGATTATGATCATAAAGCAAATCCAAAGTCACGTTTGTAGAAATATATTTATTGACTTTCATATTAAGAATTCCACCGTAAGAGAGAACAAGTCTTTCAGGATGGTCAAGATAATTGGAGAATACAGAAGCTGTATTTTGAAGCGTAATATTTTCCATCAACTTAACTTTATATTGGGCTGTCCCAAGAAAACCAAATTGGAATAACATAGAATCGCCGTCGTTTTTCAAGCCATAATTTCCTGCGTATTGCAAATCGCTATCCATCACAAATGTGAATCTAGCATTGGCAGGACGCAATGTCATCGTAAAATTGTCACTTGGTTTATAAGTAAAACCAGCGCCCACATTCACATAGCCTGGGGACATAAAATTGGAAATCTTCGCTGCATCCGGATTGTTTCCGTCTGCATAACCGGGAGCAAATTGAGAAATCAACCCCGCACCAGCAGATGCATACCAATTTTCTGATATCTTGCGACCATAATTGGTAGAAAGGTTGATGACATCTTGCGTTTTTCTGTTACCAACGCCTTGGGTATTATTCATCCCATATCCAAGATTGATTACATTTTCCCAAAGATTTTTACCTTTTTCATAAGTCAAATTGTAATTGACTCCCGCTTGCCAGCCAACATTATTAGCTCCACCAGCAACCCAGTTGGAAAAAGCAGATTGGTTGAGCATCAAGGTATTTTGTCCGACAATAGACCAAGCTTTAATAGAATCTGTAGGAACTTGTTCTTGCGCAAAAGAACATACGCTCGCAAGAATTGCGATGCAAAATGATAATTTTTTCATATTTATTTGTATTTACGGCGGCAAATATAATAAATATAAATAGTTTAGTGAAAATTAATTAATAAAAGGCTTGATGACGCCACTGGTATTGTCTCTGTCAACCTTATAGCCAAGATTGTATGTCACGCCTACTCCCAAGGTCTGTTTTCTCTGCACCTTCTGAATCTGATCGTGGTCGTACATCACATCTATAGTCACAGAAGTGGTAATATATTTGTTGAATTTTAAGTTGAGAGCGCCGCTGTAATTGATGTCTACTCTTTCAGAATGCTCCAAATAATTGCTGAAAAAATTGATCTGATTCACATAGGTTGCATCTTTAAAAAGTTTAATTTTATAAAGAACATTTACCATTGTACCAACCTCAGATCTAAGGCTTTGACCGTCTTTTTCCAAACCATAATTGCCTGCAAACTGAAGTTTCTCATCCAAAACAAAAGTGAATTTTCCATTCAGAGGGCGCACGATGACTTGGAAATTCTCATTAGGATTATATGATAGACCAATACCGACGTTCAGATAACCCGGTGCCATAAATTTTGATATCCGATTATCGTAAACAGGATCTGGCGTGGTAGAATAGTTGAAGCCGGGTGTGAACTGCGATAGAAACTGAAAACCTGTAGACAAATAGTAGTGCTGCGCCAATTCGTACCCATAATTGGTCATAATGTTGATGTAATCGTCTGTTTTTCTGGTAGACTGACCCGTAGATGAAACAAAGCCATATCCCAACTGGATATTATTATCAAGATAGTGTTTGTTCTTTTTATAAACAATATTATAATTCACCTTTCCAATAACACCAATATTATTATTTCCCCCAGCATACCAATTTGAAAATGATGATTGGTTGAAAACTAAAGTGTTTTGACCAAAAATAAACCAACGCTTCAAAGTCGGCAGAGTAAGGATGGATGATGGTGTCAATGGACTGTTGTCATCAGCATGAGGCACGATGGCAATGTTGTTACTGATTTTCACATCATCTCTTTTTAAGGATCTGATGTCAATGATTCTCGGATTTGCAAGACTGTCAATATCTACCGCGGTAGAGTCCCATTTTTTTTGAGCAATAGAATCAATTATTTTTTGATAATCAGTCACTTGTGCATCAAAAGAAATGCTCATTATAAGGACGAACAACACCAATACCTTTTTCAT
This sequence comes from Chryseobacterium sp., assembly GCA_039595375.1. Lineage (GTDB taxonomy): Bacteria > Bacteroidota > Bacteroidia > Flavobacteriales > Weeksellaceae > Epilithonimonas. The sequence continues at coordinate 23,689 of JBCNLQ010000015.1, read as the reverse complement.
TAAGTTCTAATTTTAAACAAAAATAATAAAACTAAATTTCCCATAATCTGCCTTTATAACCAAATTCATATTTATTGACGTGTTTTTTACAGACAAAATTACCTTTTTTAAGAATTGGCTGTAAAATTGAGAATCTAAAATCAATGTTTTTGAAATCTTTTAATTTGCGATCTGTTTTGGTACCTGTCATTATGCTGGTACTGATGTGGTCATTTTTTCTCCTTCAGAACTTGGGATTTTTCCAAGGTTGCAGCGGCGCCTTGATTCCACTGATGCCGGAAGGTCTGAAAGGCGTTATCTTTGCACCATTGCTGCACGGAAGTTTGGATCACATTATCGGAAACTCTATGCCGATTGCAATTCTTCTATTCTTATTATTTGAATTTTATGAAAAAATAGCGTTTCGCGTATTCTTAATCGGTTGGATTGCCGCCGGACTTCTTGTCTGGATGTTGCCACCCATCGATATGACAACGGGAGAATGGAATTACAGCTGCATCATCGGCGCCAGCGGATTGGTCTATATGCTGGCATTTTTTATTTTTTTCAGTGGTGTTTTTCGCTGGAATATGAAACTGTTAACCATTTCTATGGTAGTAGCTTTGTATTACGGAAGTTTGATTTGGGGGATTTTTCCAGAAGAATTTTTCTCCAATCTGGAAGAGCCAAGCAGGATCAGCTGGCAGTCACATTTGGCAGGAAGCATCACCGGGATTATTTTGGCAGTAATTTTTAGGAAAATAGGGGAGAAGAAAAAGAAATTTATTTGGGAATTCCCCAATTACTATAGCGAAAAAGATGATAAAATCTGGCAAGAGTATATGGCCAATCATCCCGAAGATTTTGAAGAGTTGCCACAGATCAAACAAGAGTCTATTTGGGATTATTTGGATGAAATTCGGAAAAAAGAAAAATAATTCTTAATTTGGTCACTACACAAATGATCAAATGATTTCTGAAGAACATCTATACATCCTCGCACTGAAGCAGTGCAAAAACATTGGTAATATCAACCTAAAAAAGCTGATTGCAAATCTTGGATCAGCCAAAAATGTATGGGAAGCTTCCCCCAAATCCCTACTTTCTACAGCTGGAATTGGTAAACAGTCAATCCTGAATATCGGGAATAAAGAGTTTTTGCTGACAGCAGAAAAAGAAATTAAACTTTGCGAAAAGCTGGGCATCAACCTCATTTCTCAAAATGACGTACTCTATCCAAAACATCTTCTGAATTGCGATGATGCGCCCGTTATTATTTTCTATAAAGGAAACTTGAATCCGAACCTCAATCCAATCAGCATCGTTGGCACAAGGAAAATGACGGCTTACGGAAAAACTTTTATTCAGGATTTGCTTAGTGGATTAGCAAGCTCAAAGGTTTCTACGGTGAGTGGTTTGGCACTGGGTGTCGATTCTTGTGTGCACGAAGAGTCTTTAAAAAATCAAATTCCAACAATAGCAGTATTAGCTCAAGGTTTAGGCTCGATTTATCCTGCCAAAAATAAAATCTTAGCCCAAAAAATTCTTCACAATGATGGGGCGCTAGTCACAGAATACGCATCGTTTGAAGGAATGGCTAAGGAAAATTTTTTGCAGAGAAATAGGATTATCGCAGGCTTTTCCCCCAATCTGATTGTTGTAGAAACGGCCTATGGTGGGGGCTCTATTACAACCGTTAACTGTGCCAATCAATATAACCGCGATGTTTTTGCATTGCCAGGAAAAGTGACGGATGTTTACAGTCAAGGTTGCAACCAATTGATTTCTCTTAACAAAGCCGAAACTATTGTTGATATCAAATCATTGATTAAAAATCTCAACTTTATTCCTCAACCCGAGTTATTTCCAACGGAAGATACCCGGATTGAAATTGATCCTGAGAAAAAAGAACACCACAAAATCTTAGCTTTTATCACGGAAAATAAGAGTATTTCTCTTGATGAATTGGCAGAAAAGTCAAGTATTCTACACCACAAATTGTTACCAATTCTTCTTGATTTAGAGATATATGGCTACATCAACTGTCTTTCCGGAAGACAATATCAGCTAAAATAGGCAAACCTTCATTTCCGAAAATTGAAGTTATTTAATATTAAATTCAGATATTGTTAATACAAAAGTTATAATTATACATTATGCAAAAAAGTTAATCAATATCATTAAATTTTTAATAAAAACCAAAATATTACTTGCGAAATTCGAAAATAAAATTAATTTTGTTGTTATAATTGTACACCAATGGAGTTATTTAACGTTGAAGAAAAGATTCAGGAATTTATGGCTAAAATTGAAGCCAAGAATCCTAACGAACCAGAATTTATCCAAGCTGTAAAAGAAGTTGCGGTAACCGTAATTCCTTTTATTGCTACGAAAAAAGAATACACCGGAATGAAGCTCCTGGAGAGGATGGCAGAGCCGGAAAGAGTAATCATTTTCCGTGTGCCATGGATTGATGATAAAGGAGAAATCCAGGTAAACAGAGGTTTCAGAATCCAGATGAATTCTGCCATTGGACCTTACAAAGGAGGAATCAGATTTCATCCAACGGTAAACCTAAGTGTATTGAAATTTTTGGCATTTGAGCAGGTTTTCAAAAACAGTTTGACTACACTGCCAATGGGCGGTGGAAAAGGTGGTTCTGACTTCGATCCTCAAGGAAAATCCGATATGGAAGTGATGCGTTTCTGCCAAGCTTTTATGATGGAACTTTGCAAACACATTGGTCCGGAAACCGATGTTCCCGCAGGTGATATCGGAGTTGGTGCCAGAGAAATCGGATACCTTTTCGGGATGTACAAAAAAATCAGAAACGAGTTCACCGGAGTTTTGACGGGTAAAGGTTTGGCGTACGGTGGTTCTTTGATCAGACCAGAAGCAACGGGTTATGGTGTGGTTTACTTCGCTGAGCAAATGCTGAAAACCATCAACGAAAAAATTGCTGGTAAAACGGTTGCGGTTTCAGGATTTGGAAACGTGGCTTGGGGAGTTATCAAAAAAATCAATGACCTTGGCGGAAAAGTAGTGACTATCTCTGGTCCAGATGGTTATATCTATGATAAAGATGGCATCTCTGGAGAAAAAATCGAATATCTTCTGGAGCTGAGATCTAGCGGCAACAACAGAGCAGAGGATTATGCTAAAAAATATCCGGAAGCACAATTCTTTGCAGGAAAAAGGCCGTGGGAAGTCAAGTGTGATATTGCATTCCCTTCTGCAACTCAAAACGAGTTGGATCTGGAAGATGCAAAAACTTTGGTGGCAAATGGCTGTCTTTGTGTAACTGAAGCGGCGAATATGCCTTCTACTCTGGATGCTATCAATTATTTCTTGGATAATAAAGTTTTGTTCTCACCTGGTAAAGCTTCCAACGCCGGTGGTGTTGCTACTTCGGGACTAGAAATGACACAAAACTCTATCAGATTGAACTGGACTTCTGAAGAAGTGGATGCAAGACTAAAAGAAATTATGGTTGGTATTCACAAAGCTTGTAGAGATTATGGTAGAGAAGAAGACGGATTTGTCAATTATGTAAAAGGTGCAAATATTGCAGGTTTCGTAAAAGTAGCCGAAGCTATGTTGGCTCAAGGTGTAGTTTAAACCAATTTCACTTATTATAAATAAAAATGCAACTCAGTAATTGAGTTGCATTTTTATTTATAATTGAATCACAATTATTTAGGCAATCCTCTTTTCAAAGCATAGTTGGCTCTTGCAACGGCTTTTTTCTCTTTCCAATTCATATAATTGGCTTTGAAGTTTTTCTTCATAAAATTATCAAAACCTCTTTGTACTGTAAGATTCCACAGAGAGTGCGCTTTTACCGCCCAGCTTTTGTCCCAAGCTCTTAATGAGATTGAGAAACTTCCGTCCAGATATTTCATCCAGTGCCACCATCCAGTTGGCATAAACAAAGTATCACCGTGTTCCAGGAAACATTCGATGCCTTCTACACCATTCAGAGCAGGAAAATTTTTGAAATCCGGATTTTCAATATCATAATCTTCCAAAGCATAAGTCGCATACGGAAGCTGATACAATCGCTCTTTCCATTTATAATCAAAAAGCAAAACGTGTTTTCTACCATTAAAATGCGTGTGGAAAATATGCGCCATATCAATATCGTAATGTAGAAAAGTTACTGAACCCTTTCCTCCAAAAAACATAGACGGATATTTATCTAAAAAACCGCCCATCAACTCTTTAGGTGAGAGATAGTCCTTTAGGATTTTCGGCGCATGCTTTATCGGATCAAAAAAGAAAATTCTGAGATCTGTTGGCTCTCTTTGAATCAAATCGATATAATCTGCAAACTTCATCTGGGAAGTGGGCGCATTGATTGGAGCTGCCGGATCTGCTTTTGCACTGTCATACAACGGTACAGTTACATCTCCTACTACTTCTTTGATGTACTCCATAGTCCACTTTTGATAAGCAGGCCAGTTTTTTGCCATATTTTTTATCACCACAGGCTTGCGTGGTTTGAGATATTTTTCCAGAAAATCTTCCTTAGAAATATCATCTACTATATCAATTGGTTTTAGAATGATACCCATATTAATGTAATATTAAGGCACAAATTTATTAAATTAATGTTTCCCAACCGTAAAAACATTTCCTTTATTATAACAAGCAGAGATAGTTTTAATCTATGTTTGTAGCAATAGTTGATTCTGATCAGATGTACTTTAACTTTAAAAATTTTTCAAACGCCCGTAAAAACTTTGTAACAATTTTTAATTTTCAATTACTAACAATTTAGTGATACAACTTACAACAATGAAGAAACTACTATCTTTTATTCTAGTCTTATCTTTCTCAATGATTATTTTTGGGCAAAAAACAATATCCGGAGTGATAACCGATGGCGACGGAAAACCGCTTGCCAGCGCAAGTGTAACCATTGAAGAACCAGGTAAAAATGCCATCTTGGCATACGGAATTTCCAATGCAAAAGGTGAATACAAAGTGTCTGTAAGCTCTGCGGAAAGTAATCTCGATTTGAAAATCAAGGCTTTTAATCAGAAACCAATTACACAGACCATCAAGAATGATGACCAAAAACTAAATTTTTCAATGGATTCTCAGGCTACAGAAATCCAAGAGGTTAGATTGAAAACCAAATTAATAACTAAAAAAGGCGATACCATTTCGTACGATCTCAAATCATTCGAAAATAAAAATGATAGAACGCTTGCCGATGTTCTCAAAAAAATCCCAGGTATAGAAGTTAATAAAGACGGAACGGTACTTTATCAGGGTGAAGCCATCAACAAGTTCTATGTCAACGGAAAAGATTTGATGGAAGGTGGCTACGGAACCATCAACAACTCACTTCCAAAAGATGCAGTTTCTAAAGTTGAAGTTCTTGAAAACCATCAGCCAGTAAGTATCCTGAGAGATAAAGTTCCTTCTGAACAGGCCGCTCTTAATATCAAACTAAAAAAATCTGTGACGATGACTGGTCGTGGAGAGATTGGTGCAGGTTTCAGTCCATTACTTTGGAATGTAAAACTGACACCGATGTTCTTTGGACAGAAAAATCAATGGGTTATTAATTACAAAGCCAACAATAATGGCGAAAGTGTAGAGAAAGAAGGTAATCTGCTGAGTTTCGGAAGTCGCTGGGAAGGTAGAAGGTCGCAGGCAGGCCAAAAATCGTGGACCAATGTGGAGACCGCAGGAGTTCCAGACGTTCCAGAGAAAAGATATCTTTTGAATAACGTTCATTTCTTTTCTGCCAATTTGCTGACGAGTCCATTTAAAAATAAAGAATGGGAACTGAAGGCGAATGTGAATTACACAAACAATGATGTCGAGAGAGATTCTCGAACCAGAACGGTTTATAACTCAGATCATACTGATGCAACTCTTGCCGGTAAGACATTCGAACAAACTAGAAGCAATGATTTTTACACCAATGCCTCGAAAGCGGAATTGATTTTTACAAAAAATGCCAAAAAAGGTTTCTTCAAAAATACAACAACATGGAATGGTTTCTGGAATGCAAATCGCGGGTTGTCCACTTTGGACACACAGAACGACGGCTCCCTTTTCGGAAATCAGTCATTAGAATCTCCGTCCGGAAGTTTTCAAAACTCTTTGAGTACAATTATTCCTTGGAAAGACAAATTGCTGAACGTAATGAGCTACTTCAAATATCAAACAGATAAACAGACGATGATTGTTACTCCTGGTCGTTACACAGATTATTTTACCGGGCTAAGTTCAAGGTCACTCTACGATACGTACAGACAAAGAACTCTGTCCGAAATGTTAGAAATCAATCATTCTGCATCAGTAGGTTTCACTTACAAAAAATGGACTTTTACTCCGGAAGTTGGTTTGAATATGAATTTTAATAATCTGAAATCCGCTTTGAATGGCTCAATCGGTAACACTTATTACAGTTTGGGAGATCCCAATAACAACAATGTAGATTGGAATGAGATGATGCCTTACACTCAGGTTGGCATCAACTACAAATCTGAAAGAATCAATCTGAATTTAACTCTACCGGTCAATTTCTACAGCATCAAATATCAGGATAATCTGTATAATCAAGTAGCAAACAAAACCAAAACAGCTTTGGAGCCTTCTTTCTTTGCAAGTTATGATTTTGCGTCATTCTTCAAATATTGGGTTTTTGCCAGCCAAAGTTATGATTTCGGAAGTTTTGGATTTTTATATGGCGGGAATATCCTGACCTCAGCAAGCAATATTTCAAGAAGATATGTTAGCGACCTCAGTAATTCTCAAATGCCTGACTATCTCAGCAGAAATATCGGAACCAGATTGGAGTATAGAAATCCATTGAATAACTTGTTCTTCAACGTTCGGTATAATTATGGAACAATTAAAAGAAACATTGCTGAAACATTTGTTACAGATGGCGGAATCGGTGGAACAGTTGGTCTTTTCATCATCCCGAATACTGTGAAAACGCAGTTAGAAAGTGCTGAAATTGGAAAATATTTCCCGAAATTCAAGAGTAATATTTCGACAAGTTTTACCAACAGAGATTCTAACCCATTCAGCTTTTTTAATAATGAGGCCATCAGGAGTAAATCCAATACTCAGACTTGGGCAGCCAAATTCAACAACACCTATTTCAGCTGGCTAAGTGTAGATTACAACATCAGTATGAACTGGAATAATAATAGAAACGCGACCAAAGGCACATCTCAAAAAAGTTCTGGCTGGAATCATAATCTCGCAGCATACATCTATCCTTCCGACAATCATACATTTGGATTAAATTGGGACAACAGCGTCACTTCTACTGAAGGTAACACGTACAAAAACCCATTTTTCGATTTGTCCTATCAATATACTTGGGTTAAGAAGAAGATCGATTTCGAATTCAAATGGTTGAACATCAGCAACAGAAAAGTTTATGAAATTGTGAATGTCAATATAGACCAACAAAACACGGTTTATCAGTCTTATAACATCCGCCCAAGCCAATTTATGTTCACTGTAAAATTCAATTTTAAGTAACACACTATTTTTTTATTATAGCTAAAAAAGGTAGCGCATTTTTTGTCTGCCTTTTTATTTTCTTAATTTTTAATCACTAATTTTTTAGTTATGAAGAAAACACTTATTATTTTAGCCATTTTCGTCAACTGCTTATCATTTGCTCAAGGGACGAGAATTATGTACGAGTACAAATTCGCCTCGAACATCGACCAGAAAGATTCCGTCGATACAGAACTGATGTATCTTGACATCAAAAAAGACGGAAGCCAATTCTACAGCCGACAAAAATTCGTCAGCGATTCTTTGAGAGATGCTTACATTCAGAAACAACTGGCTGCTGGCTCAGGCAACTTCAGTTATAATAATTCCAATGCCGGCAAAGTAGAGTACTCTGTGAATAAAACATATCCCGATTTCAAAGTCAATCTACACGCATCTCTTGGACAGAATCGTTTTGATGTTTCAGATTCCAAACCAATGGACTGGAAAATTCTTCCTGATAAGAAAATGATAGATAAATTCGAAGTTCAGAAAGCCACTTTAGATTTTGGAGGAAGAACTTGGACGGCTTGGTTTTCTCAGGATTTTCCTTTTCAGGAAGGTCCTTACAAATTCCACGGATTACCAGGTTTGATTTTAGAAATGGAAGATGCTACAGGAACTCATCAATTCAAATTCGTGGGCAGCAAAAAATTTGATGAAGTGGAGAAAGTTGGGAAAAGAGAAATCAGCGAACCCGTTGGCGGTAGAGTTGTCAGAATTGGGAATATGTCTGGTGGCAAAGAATTGCAAGTCACAGAAGATCAATTCATCAAGCAATGGAAAGAATATAAAAACGATCCGGTAAAAGATATGAGACAAAATCTCTCCAGACCTGGTGTGAAAATGAAAGTCAATATCAACGGAAAAGAAATGACCGATCCTGCAGAAATGCTACGCAATATGGAAAAATTCCAAAAAGAACAGATCAAACAGGATAATAATAAAATAGAACCGGCCCTTTATCCTTAGATTAATTTATAATCCATATTTTTATAGTCCTCTATTTGAGGACTTTTTTATGCGAAATTTCTAACAAAATCAGAATGAGTTATTTACCAAAATTAAAAAATATAAAAGCCTTCGTTTTTGATGTCGATGGCGTTTTCACAGACGGAAGTGTTTACCTTCTGCCTGATCAAAATATGTCCCGTGTAATGAGCGTTTTGGATGGTTACGCGGTTGTTCAGTCTATTAAACAAGGTTATAAAATTGGAATCATCACTGGTGGAAATGACCCCATGGTAAAAAACAGAATGGAATATCTGGGTATCAAAGATTATTATGCCAAATCTTCTCATAAAGTTTCTGATTATGAAGATTTCAAATCCAAATACAATTTACAAGACTCCGAAATTCTGATGATGGGCGATGATATTCCGGATATCGGGATTATGAAACTCGCAGAGATTTCTGCTTGTCCTGCGAATGCTGTTCCAGAGGTGAAAGCAATGTCAGATTATATTTCTCCAATTTATGGCGGGAAAGGTGCAGTTCGCGATGTGATAGAACAGGTGATGAAAGTCCAGGGAAAATGGAATCTGGATGAAGAAACAAAATCAGCTTAAATAATTATAAATGAAATTGTTATTAGCTTCCAATTCACCGAGAAGAAAAGAATTATTAACACAATTAGGTTATACATTCGATGTTGTCAAAATCGACGTTGATGAATCCTATCCTTCCGACCTTACTCCAAGTCAAATTGCCGAATATGTCTCTGCCAAGAAAGCAAAAGCTTTTGATGTTGATGAGAACGAAATTCTCTTGACCTCGGACACAATTGTAGCATTAGACCAAAAAATTCTACTTAAACCAAAAAATGAGGTCGAGGCTTTTGCGATGATAAAAAGTCTTTCCGGAAAAAAGCACGAGGTTTATACTGCTTTCACCGTAAAAACCGCAGACTCAGAAATCAGTAAAACCAGCAAAACGGAGGTAGAGTTTTCAGAAATCAGTGATGATGAAATCAATTTTTACATTAAAAATTATAAACCTTTTGACAAAGCCGGATCCTATGGAATACAAGAATGGCTGGGAATGGCAAAAATCAAAAACATCACCGGTTCTTTCTATTCTGTGATGGGTTTTCCTGTGGATTTGGTTTACGAAGAACTAAAGAAACTGAATTGTTTTCCAGACAAATTGTAAAACTGACAGCTTTGGATAATTTTCCTTGCAAAATTTCGTTATTTTTACAGATTGAACCAGAAATTTCATTTTTGAAATAATTAGATGAGAAAATATTTACTAATCATCCTTGCCGTCGTTAGCGTAATTGCCTGTAACCCCCGCCAAAAAAAGAAAAAGACCAAAAGTGGGCCTGTGAATAGGTTCATGACTTTTCATAACACACTTTTCAACAGCCGGGAGTCTTTTCTTGCGGAAATGGAAAGCCGTGACAAGGCGCACGTAGACAATTTTTACGATCCATATATCTCTGTTTATACTACAGAAGATAACTTGAATGATGTTCAAAATACGATAACAGCAGAAAATGATGCAGATGCGGCACCAATGTCATTGAGAGGTGGAGCCAGAGGTTCATCAGTAGATGGAACAGACAGAATGGGCGCTGCAAATCCGAATAGAAAAGGCGTAAGTGCTTTACAGGTCACCGAGGCAAAAGCGCTGAAAACCATTTCAAAATATTCTGTTTTGGTCAATGGTGTAGAAAAAAACAAAAAGATTTTTGACGCTTATATGTTACTCGCAAAAGCAAGAATGTATCAAGGTAAATATTTGGAGTCTTTGGATGCATTAGGTTATATCTTCAACACAATGAGTAAGGACAAGAGATTACCATTGGCGAGAATTTATCAGGCCGTAAACTACTCTAAGCTGAAAGAATATTACCGTGCTGATGAGGTTTTCAAAGCGTTGGAAGAAGACCCGAAGATCAAATTGACCAAAGAACATAAGCGGATTCTAAAGGTTTACCAGGCAGACAATTTCTTGAAATGGGGTAAAAAAGAGTTGTCTGCAGAAGTGCTGGAAGAAGCTTTTACCTACAACAAAAATAGAAAAACTAAAAGCAGAATCGCCTTTTTGCGTGGTCAGATATTGTCTAATCTTAAAAGAAAAGATGAAGCCAGAGAATCTTTTGCTGCTGCATACAAATATGCCAACAACTACGAGTTCGAGGTCAAATCTCAGATTGAAATTGCCAAAACTTTTGATGGAAAAGCCGACAGTTATGAAGAAGCAATGGCTTACCTTGAAAAAATTGCGAAAAAAGGAACCTATGCTTCTAGGAAGAATGAATTGTACTATGCCAGTGGCTTGATTGCAACTTCTGCTACAAAAGATTCTATCGCTGATTCTTTCTTCAGAAAAGCCTTGAAAGAGAAACAGTCTGATCCGCAGATCCGTGGACTAACCTATTCTGAATTGGCTAAAAAATATTTTGCAAAAGATGATTATTTGACGGCAGGAGTTTACTACGACAGCGCATTGGCAGTGATGACTTACAAGCCGGAAAAAGACCGATTAACAGAACTGACTGCAAACATCAAGAAACTTTCTAAAAATTACTACGTTGTTAAAAAGAATGACAGTATTCTGAATCTTTCTAAAATGACCCTGGAAGAAAAGAGAGAATATTTTGCAAAATACATTGAAAAAATAAAGCAAAAAGAAGCGGTCGAAGAATTGGAAAAAAAACGTGCAGAGCGCACAAAAGGTTTCGACAATGCCGATTATAATGCAAACTCTATCTTTGCCAACAACTCTACAGACAGTGGTAGCTTTCAGAATTTTGGAATTGCAAATGGCGGATCGACCTTTTATTTTGCTAATTCCAACAATATCCCGCGAGGTGAAAATTCTTTCAGACAGACTTGGGGCAACAGAACTTTGATGGACAACTGGCGTTACTCAGCAAAATCTACAACAATAGAGGAGTTGAAAAATGAAGCTTTAGGTTTGGCAAATGCTCCAGATCCAAGGCGTTTGGAACCTGAATTTTACATCGAAAAAATCCCTACTTCTGCAGAAGAGCTGGGAAGACTGAAAAAGGACAGAGACACGGCAAGTCTTGGAATGGGAAGGATGTATGAATCGTTTTTTGGAAATACTAAATTGGCAACCAAAACTTTGTATGACCTTGTAGAAAATAAACCTGATGAGGAGACAGACTTGATGGCTTTGTACAATATTTTCATATTTAATTATGAGAAAAATCCGGCTGATGCAGAGAAAGCAAAGCAGATGATTTTACAAAAATATCCATATACCTCGTACGCTGAGTTTGTTAAAAATCCAAAAAACAAAGATTTCAACAAGTCATCGGAAACTGTAGAAAAGTTGTATGCAGATGCTTACAAGCTTTACTTGACAGAAAAATATCCTGAATCTAATGCGCTGATTGAAAAAGCAATTGCCGAAAATCCCAAAGATGCATTAATTCCCAAGTTTTATCTGCTTCAGGCCTATAATGCCGGGAAAACTGCTGGAAAAGAAATTATGATTTTGCAGTTGGAGCAGATTGTACTCAATTATGCTAAAACCGCAGAAGGAAAGAAAGCTAAAGAGCTCTTGAAATATTTAAAAAGTGACGCCAAATTGGAGCTTACGGACGAAAATGGAAATGCGATTTCTCAACAGCCTCAATCGCTAAGTAAGGAGCCAGTTCAACAAAACTTTAGATCGAACTTAGATACCAGTACGCAAGCAGAAGCCGCTCCAGTTAGAAATAGCGGTCCCGGAGCACCTGGCCAAGATGATGATATACGGCAAGAAGTCAATACAGATCAAAAAGCAGTTCTACAAAACCTTCCGGAACAGAAATAACAAAAGAGAGCAAGTTACAATCTGCTCTCTTTTTTGTTGATTTTATGACTAAAAATCAAATTCTTCTCTTTCTTCGGTAGGTAGAGATTTTATAAAATCGTCAAACTCCCTTCCGTTATAATTACTTTCTGCGCCATAGGAATCGATAATCATTGCTTTGTTGCCGTAGAAGTCTTCTACCAAATATAGAATCACATTGTCTGCAGGATCGCTGGCACCTTCGAACCTGTAGGTTCTGATTATTTTCAGATCTTCTGCTTGGTGTGATTTTTCTGTTCCGCTAATGACGAATCTCTTATCCTCCGTCATTCTCACTTCATCTGTTATCCCTTTTTGTCGAAGTTTCTCCATAACTTCAGAAAGCGTAAGCATTGGTTTTGGGCTCATAATTCTATTTTTTGTGATTGATTCATACTCTAAAACAAATCACGAACCAAAAAAAAGACTTCACAAATTTTGTAAAGTCTTAAAAAAATAAAAGTTATGAAAAATTAATTGTCCCTCTCTTCTTCACAGATTAGGAAAATTATTTGTTAGCCTTATAACGCTTGTCAGGAGTTCCATCCTTTTTCAGCATTTTGTTGGCTTTGTATCGTTTGTCTGGCGTTCCGTCTTTTTTCATTTGGACTTCTGCTTTGGCAGCTGTCTTCGCCATTTTTGCTTCTCCGGTTTTTGCTTGCTGTTCAGTTTTCTTTACTACCGCTTTCGCGGTATTTGCAGGTGCTGGAGTTGCTGCTCTGGGAGTTGTGGTTTGTGCTGTAGCCATTCCTAATCCGAAGGTCACTAGCAATGTTGATAATAAATTTTTCATTGTTTGATGATGTTTTTGTTTATACAAATGTATAGTATTAATTCAATTAAAATTAATAATTAAAAACTTTAACCAGAAATTATAACAACTTAAAAATGGCTTAAAAATTATAACGATACGCTACAGAGAAAGTTAGGAATAAAGCTTTTGAATAATAATCGGCGATATCAGGGTTCTGATTACCAATTTTGGCATTGTAAAAATTGAGTTTTGTGCCGAAAACAGCTTGTTGAGATCCTTCGTTGTCGAGGGTGTAAATGGCTTTTCCTCCAAAGTTGAGTCCACTATTTCCTTCTGAAAATTTCCCAGAATTGTCCAGATACGGACTTCTCATTCGGTAGGTGCTGTAACCAAAAATTTCTTCCACAAAAAAGTCTTCGGTGATTTTATCTTTATGAAAAATATACCTGTCGAAACTATTCATAGAAGGGGCTCCTAGATAACCAAATTTGTCGGCATTTTTGACATTGGCCAGAAAATAAGTGTATTCTACCCCAAGGCCAAAGTTTTTATAAAGATTCAGATTTCCGCCAATTCCGAAACCATAAAAATAATCAAAGGTCTCTTTGAGAAAATTATCGCCAAGCGGAAGCATCACTTTCACGTGTGGGTCTACAGAAGAACGAACATTCTCTGTCCAATCCTGCTTTTTTCTTCTCTGAGAAAAACTAGAAATCGAAATTAAAACTAAACTAAAAAGTAAAACTCTCTTCATTATTTCAAAGTGATGTCATTGAAAATAACGTAGGTCACACCATCGGGAATCTCTATGCTGAGAGAATCGCTGGAGATTTTGCAGCCTTTTGTTTCGGTAGAAAAAGACTGGATTTTAAAACCTTTCAGTTGGAGTCTGTAAACACCTTTGTCGTATGGTCCTGCCAACACAAAACTTCCGCTGTCTTTCGGAAAGCTTTCCGCAATTATTTTTTTATCGACAACAAGATGGATGGGTTGTTCTAAAAATTTGCCGTCAGAATAAGTGAACTTTCCTTCTACATAAGCACGGAAAATTGATGCATCGTCTTCTTTACAATGTATAAAAAGAAGAAAAAGCACACACAAAATGGCAGGTATTTTGAAACCTAATTTCAAAAGTTCATAGTTTATAAATGTAAAATTAAAACTAAATTTTTTGAAAAATAGTATCTTTGTCAATAAATAACGGTTCCGAATTTTCTCGGAATCGCTTTTTGCGTTTATACCTGTATTAATGGAATTAAAAAAAATCAATCAAAATCTATTGCCAGACTTGCTTCAGAAGCAATTCGGCAATGAGATTTTTTCACAAATATCAAAACATCAACATATTTCTGTCAAAGGAAGTGCGGGTTCTGCAGTTTCTATTCTCGCTGCCGAATTATTTCTGACTCAAAACAAAACTGTTCTTTATCTGGTAGATGACAAGGAAGATGCGCTTTATATCAATGCAGAAATGGAAGATTTGCTGGGAAAAGACCAAGTTTTATATTTTCCAGCGACACATCTGGAACCTTATCAAATCGAGAAAACTCAGAATGCGAATTTAGTTTTGAGAACCGAAGTTATCAATAAACTCAATTCTGGAAAATCTCCGAAAGTGATTGTAGCCTTTATCGGTGCGATATCTGAAAAGGTCCTGAAAAAAGAAGATTTCAAAGCGATTTCTCATCAGATAAAAGTCGGCGACCAGTTGGATTTTGATTTTGTGGATGAGTTACTGAATCATTATCAATTCAACCAAACGGATTTTGTTTCAGAGCCGGGAGAATTTTCTGTTCGAGGCGGGATTGTGGACGTTTTTTCTTTCTCCAATGAAAAACCTTTCCGAATCACATTTTTCGGCAATGAGGTAGAAAGTATCAGAACTTTTGATATAGAATCCCAACTGTCTTTGGAGAAAATTCAGGAGTTTCAGTTGGTTTCCAATATGAATTTTTCGGTTTCCGGAAGCAAAGTCTCTTTCTTTGATTTGTTGCCAGATGATAGTTTTGTTGTGTCAAAGAATCTATTTCTATCAACCAAAAGAATCAGAGATTTTTACGAAAAGGCGCTGGAAAAATATGAAACTCTGAGCAAAGACATCAAACACAGAAGTCCAGACGAATTGTTTATCTCAGAATCAGAATTTCAGAATAAATTAATCAAATTCAAAACGATAGATTTCAGTTCTCAGTCATTTGAACTGCCGAAGCTTCATAAAGTAGAACTGAACCAGACCCAACAGCCGAGTTTCCATAAAAATTTCGAAATGCTGATTCAGGATTTGGAGGAAAAACAAACTCAGGGTTTTGACACCTGGATTTCTTTTTCATCGGAAAAACAAAAAGAAAGATTACAATCGATTTTTGAAGAATTGCAGCACGAGATTCCGTTCAAAAGTTTCAAATCCGAGTTGCACGCCGGTTTCGTAGATTCGGATCATAAGGTTTTGGTTTATACAGACCATCAGATTTTTGACCGTTATCAGCGTTATCAATCCAAAGATACTTTCGCAAAGTCGGAGCAGTTGACCCTCAAAGATCTGATGTCCTTGAAAGTTGGCGATTATATTGCGCACATCGACCACGGCATCGGCAAATTTATGGGTTTGGTTAAGGTCAATAATGATGGAAAAATTCAGGAATGCTTCAAACTCTCTTACAAAAATGGAGATTTGCTGTATGTAAGTATCCATTCGCTTCACAAAATTTCCAAATACAACGGACCAGACGGAAGAGAAATTGTCCTCAGCAAACTTGGTTCTCCGGCGTGGAAATCCTTAAAACAAAAAACAAAAGCCAGAGTCAAACAGATCGCTTTTGATTTGATAAAACTGTATGCGGAAAGAAAAACTGCAAAAGGCTTCCAGTATTCTCCAGATTCTTACCTTCAAAATGAGTTGGAGGCGAGTTTCCTTTACGAAGATACACCAGACCAGGAAAAAGCAACCATCGACGTCAAAAAAGATATGGAAGATGAAGGCGTGATGGACCGACTGATTTGTGGCGACGTTGGATTCGGGAAAACGGAGGTGGCGATTCGTGCAGCTTTCAAAGCAGCGACGGACAGTAAACAAGTAGCCATTTTGGTTCCGACAACAATTTTGGCTTTCCAGCATTACAGAAGTTTCAAAGAACGACTAAAGGATTTTCCGGTTAATATTTCTTATTTAAACAGATTCCGAACGGCAAAGCAAAAATCTGAAACTTTGGCAGGTTTGAAAGATGGAAAAATAGATATCGTGATTGGAACGCATCAATTGGCTGCAGATAAGGTAAAATTCAAAAATTTAGGGTTGTTGATTATTGATGAAGAGCACAAATTCGGAGTTTCTGTAAAAGATAAGCTGAAGACGATGAAAACCAATGTGGACACTCTAACATTGACGGCGACACCAATTCCCAGAACTTTGCAGTTTTCCTTGATGGCAGCGAGAGATCTGTCGGTGATCAAAACACCACCGCCGAATCGTCAGCCCGTGGATACAAGTCTTGTTGGTTTCAATGAAGAAATTATACGCGACGCAGTTTCTTATGAGTTACAGCGTGACGGACAGGTATATTTCATTAATAACAGAATTGAAAATCTGAAAGACATCGCCGGACTGATCCAAAGATTGGTTCCTGATGCACGCGTGATTACAGGACACGGCCAAATGGACGGAAAACAAATGGAGCAAAATGTCCTGGATTTTATGGAGGGAAAATATGACGTTTTGGTCGCTACAACCATCATAGAAAGTGGCGTAGACGTTCCGAATGCGAATACAATTTTCATCAATGATGCGCACAAATTCGGGATGGCAGATTTGCACCAGATGCGTGGTAGAGTCGGGCGAAGCAACCGGAAAGCATTTTGTTATCTCATAACGCCACCATTCGATATGATGACTTCTGATGCTAGAAAACGTTTGGAAGCGATTGAGCAATTTTCAGATTTGGGAAGTGGTTTTCAGATCGCGATGAAGGATTTGGAAATCCGTGGTGCAGGAGATTTGTTGGGCGGTGAGCAAAGTGGATTCATCAACGAAATGGGATTTGACACCTATCAGAAAATGATGCAGGAAGCTTTGGAAGAGCTGAAAGATGATGAGAATTTTGAAAATCTTTTTGAAAATGAAGAAGATAGAAACAAACTTTTCAAAACCAATAAAGAAGTCAATATCGATACGGATTTGGAATTGATGCTGCCGGATGATTACGTGAGTTCTACGGAAGAACGGTTGTCGCTCTATCAGAAATTAGCGGACATTCAGAATGCTAAAGAATTGCAGCAATTTGAAAATGAGTTGAAAGACCGTTTTGGAGATTTGCCTGTTGAAGCCGTTAATCTGTTAAAATCTGTGGAGCTGAAATGGCACGCGGCGGAAATTGGATTTGATAAATTGGTGGTAAAAAACAAAGTGTTCCTCGGTTATTTCCCAGCGAATCCTCAAGATAAATTTTACCAAAGTGAAAAATTCAAAAAAATCATAGCTTATCTCACACAAAATCCGAAAGAAGCGACGTTAAAGGAAAAGAATAACCAGCTGATGATGAGAAAAGACAACGTGACAAATGTGGATGAGGTGAATTTGGTTTTGAATCGGATTTTGGCGTAGAAAATTATTTTAAAGAATCGAGATCCAATTAATCTTGTCGAAAATAAAATATTATAATGGATTTTTTTTCAGTAATAGCTTTTTTATGCATCGCTAAAATCTAAAAGACAATTGCGAAAAGAAAACGACTTTTATAATTGATCAGATAATTAGAACGGAACTTCGGTGAGATTTATTCTAAAGACAAGTCGGTTCCTGTTTATTTGCTTGGTTTTAATTCTGAACAATATTTCGATGATCATTAACATTCCATATTTTGATTTTAAAAAATTAACTTTGCAAAACAGAAATCAGACAATGAAAAATATACTTTATTATATATTCGGGCTACTTATCGTTTCGTCGTGCAGCCCAACTGAGGATTCGAATGGTGACTTTTTAAGAGGTGTAGATTATGTAACGGAAGTTGGTGGGAACAATTCTACTGTTAAAAACATCAAAAAAGTGACGTCAATTGATGATATTGGCGATAGGATCGTAGCCAATTACAATTACACTGGTGGAAAATTAACAAGTGTAACTTCAGATGATAATTCTTTTACTTATACGCTGACTTATTCCGGTGAAAATATAAGCAAAATCGTTTACAAAAATCTCGATCCAAGTTCTGGTAATACAACCATCAATACTCAGGATCTTTCTTATCTTAGTGGTAAATTGGTAAAGTCAGAAGGTAAAACAACAACCTCTTCCGGGACTGTAATCTACGTTTCTTCAACCAATTATAATTACGCATCTGATAAAATCAAAAGTATAGTTACCAAGATAAAAGATGGTACGAATACAACAGAAATGTTTACGCTGCAGACAGATTATACTTTTGCCGGGAATAATAATTTGACAAATTTCAAGTACTCGCTAACATCGGCTCCAGGTCCGGTTACCACGTCACCAATAGTGATCACAACAGCATTAAGCAGTTTTGATTCTAACAAAAATCCTTTAGGAACTTTACCTTTGGCTTTCAAATTAGTCAGTTCACATTTTGATCTGGATAATAACGTTGTTTCTGGTCTTTCGGTAAACAATTACAAGACTGCAAAAGTTATTACTAATACAGAAACTTTGACGGCTAATTTCAATTATACTTATGACAAAGATGCTTATCCAATTTCAGGAACGTCTGCGATGGGTACAGTTATTTTTGAGTACGCTAAATAAATTGATAAAATGAAATATTTGATTGTCGGTATCGGGAACAAAGGAGGAGAATATGTAGAAACCAGACACAATATCGGTTTCAAAGTTGCTGAAAAAATTGCTGAAAAGATAGAAGCGCCTTTCAAATCTTCTAATTTTGGTTTATTGGCAGAAGGCAAGTACAAAGGCAGAAAAGTCTTAGTTTTGAAACCAGATACTTATGTAAATCTCTCTGGAAATGCAGTCAAATTCTGGATGCAGAAAGAAAATATTCCGTTAGAAAACATTTTGATTATTACTGATGATTTGGCATTGCCATTTGGTTCTTTGCGAATGAAAATGAAAGGTTCTGATGCTGGTCACAACGGATTGAAAAGCATCCAATCTCAACTGAACACTCAGAATTACACCAGATTGAGATTCGGTATTTCTGCAGATTTCTCAGAAGGTAAACAGGCAGATTATGTTCTAGGACAATGGAATGACGAGGAGCGAGAAAAACTGACTGAAAGGATAGACAAGTTTTCTCAAGCCGCTTTGTCTTTTGTTTTTGCCGGCGTTCAGAACACAATGACAGCTTTCAACGGAAAGTAAAAAGCAAGCCGGATACTAAATACCCGGCTCGCTACCCTAATTGTATGAAGAAAAAATATTTCCTATAACCAAGTTACCACGCCTGTTTCTACGTTGTAGTTTGCACCCACGATTTTGATTTTGCCATCTTCTTCCATTGTCCGTAATGTAGAACTCTGTTTTCTGATGTCCTCTATGGCATTTTTCACGTTGTGATGGTTCAGTCTCGCCAGAAGATCTTCGTTTTTGGAAGAGCGCTCCTCACCATCATTAATGATATTATTGATGATTGGGTCAAAGTGTCCAATCAAATGATTCAGATTATCCATTCCCAATCCTTCAATCGCTGCGGCATCTAAACCGCCTTTCAAAGCACCACATTTGCTGTGCCCAAGGACTACTACCAGTTTGGATCCAGCTACATTGCAGCCAAATTCCATCGAACCCAAAATATCCTGATTCACAAAGTTGCCAGCGATTCTCACGCTGAAAACATCGCCCAGACCTTGATCAAAAATCAACTCTGCAGAGGTGCGGCTATCAATACAGCTCAGTATTACTGCAAATGGCCATTGTCCTGCGCGCGTATCATTCACTTGTGCTAAAAGATCTCTATTGGCCTTCAAATTGTTGACGAATCTTGCATTTCCTTCCTGTAAAATTTGTAATGCTTTTTCTGGCGTAATAGTAGACTGTGTTTCTGAAGTATGTGCTTTCATATTTTTAATGTTTAAATATGTATTTTTTATGTTAAATTATAATATTGAATAAATAGACTTACATGGCTCTCTTGTGATTGACAACCACATGAGAATCCTGGTCACTTGCATAGTCTCTGTAAGACGTTTTGAAGCCGATCAATTCTACCTCGATATCTTCTTCCTTTGCTCTTACATTGGCAAAATCCTGAATCATTTCCAATACATCTGTTGTTATATACGAAGTTGTCTTGGCATCAATAATAACTTTTGAGCCAGATTTGATATTCTTCAATGTTTTTTTTATGGCAGCCTTATTTAGGAAGGAAACTTCTTCTGCCAGTTTGATAGTGATTTCGTCTGCATCGTTCAACGTTTCTTTGCTGAGGTAATAAGCCCTTTTCATATTTCCCTGTAAGATATAAATAATGGATATCAATAATCCAATTCCAACACCTTTCAGCAAATCTGTTGCCACTACAGCCACAACCGTTGCCACGAATGGGATAAATTGATACTTCCCATTATGCCAGAAATGTTTGAAGGTGGCCGGCTTTGCCAATTTGTAACCTACCAAAATTAAGACAGCTGCTAATGTAGCTAATGGGATTAAGTTTAAGATAACTGGAATGGTCAAAACACAGATCAACAACAAAACGCCGTGAATAATTGAAGAAAGTTTCGACGTTGCACCAGCGCTTGCGTTGGCAGAACTTCTCACAACCACAGAAGTCATCGGTAAACCGCCAATGAACGAACTGATCAGATTCCCAATTCCCTGCGCTTTGAGTTCAAGGTTCGTGTCTGTGATTCTTCTTCGCACATCCAATCTGTCCGAAGCTTCGATGCAAAGTAAAGTCTCAATGGATGCAACAACGGCGATAGTTGCGCCTGTAATCCAAACTTTTGGATTGCTGAATCCAGTAAAATCCGGGAAAGTTATTAGATTTTTAAACTCATCCAAAGTACTCGGAACTGGGAGTGTTACCAAGTGCTCAGGAGAAATAGCTAGTGAACTGCCGGATAATTTAAAAAATTCATTCAGCAAAATCCCTGCGATTACGGCAACCAATGCCCCGGGTAATAATTTTAGCCTTTTCAGAAACAAGACATTATCCCAAGCTAACAAAATTGCCATTGAAACTAATGTCACAACAATGGCTCCCGGATGTAGAGCACTGAATAATTCGGTAAAATATCCCAGGTTGAATCCATTATCGAATAACGATTGATGGCCTTCATAATCTTTATCAAAACCCACAGCGTGTGACAGCTGTTTCAAGATAATAATGATTCCGATACCAGCCAGCATCCCTTCTATAACATTATTTGGGAAGTAGTTGGAAATGCTTCCCGCTCGGATAAAGCCTAAAATCAACTGGATAACACCGGCAATCATCCCTGCACACAGAAATAATTCAAAAGCACCAATATCTGTAATTGCTACCAATATAATAGCCGTCAAACCTGCAGCTGGGCCAGAAACCGAAATATTGGAATTACTGATTAATCCCACAACAATTCCGCCAACAATTCCTGCAATAATACCTGATAAAGGTGGCGCTCCTGATGCTAATGCGATTCCTAAACATAGTGGTAATGCAACTAAAAATACTACAAGACCAGACGGAAAGTTCTCTTTGATTCCTCCAAACAAAGATGTTGTCTTTTTCATAAGAAATAATAAAGTTTGTCTTATGTCATCACCTGACCTAAAGGCGATTTCATAAAAAAATAAATAACAAATGTAATTGATAGCCAATCGTTTGGCTAAAAAGATTCCAGAATACACCAAGATGTATCCAGCTGTAGATTACAGCCAGTAAAAAGATGCTTCCTTACATGGACAGAATGTTATTTAAGCTTCAGGAGGAGGAGAAAAGGTGCTGAGAGATGGCGGGAAATACAAGGTAGATTTCCAGCTTATAGTAATTTTATTGTGCGTATCCGCTTCGTAAAACTGTACGAAGTCGTGGATATTCATCGTTTTTGGAAGTGTTTTTTCGTATATAATGACAGTATTGGATTGAGAATGTTCTTCCTCATTCACCACAACATTGGTTCTTGGCAATTCCCAGCCAAAAACTGCGGCAATCCCAGGGAGAGCCGTAAAGTTGAGAAAAATGGTCAATATTATGATACTTAGATACTTCATTTCAATTTTGACGAGCTTACTTTTTTCTGCTCATCACCCAATCAGAATCTGTCAGATTGTATATTTTCTGAATGTCTTTTAATATTTTTTCAAAATCAATTTCCAGATCAATTATTTTTCCCGTTCTAAGGTCGAAAACCCATCCGTGTACAACCGGCTGCTCTTCCAAAATATAACGTTCCTGTACACAAGCCATTTTGATTACGTTGATGCACTGTTCTTGTACATTCAGTTCCACAAGACGATCGTATCTTTTGGCTTCATCATAGATAGCGTCTAATTCTGACTGATATAATCTGTAAACATCACGAATATTTCTTAGCCAGGGATTCAGCAGGCCCAAGTCCTGAGAGGTCATCGCTGCTTTTACACCGCCGCAGTTATAGTGACCACAAACAATAATATGCTTTACTTTCAGATGTTCCACAGCGTATTGAATCACAGCGGTTGAACTCATATCCAAAGTATTAATGACATTCGCAACATTTCTGTGGACAAAAACATCGCCCGGTTCTGCTCCCATCATTTCCTCTGCCGTAACACGACTGTCAGAACATCCAATGTAGAGATACTCGGGATGTTGTGTTTTGGCGAGATTGTGAAAATATTCCGGATTGTCCGAAATCTTTGACTCAACCCACTTTTTGTTACTGTCGAAAATAGATTTGTAAGAGTCTGCCATCCAATTATCAGTTTTGGTAAATTATTCTTGATTGCAATAGATCGAATCAATAGTAGGACAAAAATAATTGTTTAAAGTTTAATATACTAATAATTAACAAAGTTTTAATATTAATTGATTCTGTCGAATTATTAGGATAATAACATTGTATGCTAGCTGAGATTTATAACTTAATAGACGGCTCTTACATATCTGTGTGTTTTTGATTTTGTGTTTAGAGCTAATTTTAGATTAAACTTACGAATTAGGTATGTTTGTTAATGCTTTATCATTGTTTCAATTACGATTTTAATAAAATACTATGTTTGTATGCTTTAAGCTATATTAATATTATAATTTTATACTAGTTCGTTCGATTATTACAATTCGACATCTTTATGAACTCTTAGTAATATACAAAGACTATTTCAAATCTTCAGACCAGTTTAGATTTTAAAAATTTTCAATTTCTAGTCTCAAATCCCCACTAATATCTTATTGTTACCGTCAAATTTTAATTCTTTAAACTGTAATTTAGTAGAATACAAAATTAAACCTACTGTATTTCAGATGTTTTATTAAATATTTGTTTAATATTTAAGCTTTAGGTTTGTATATTTAGAAAAAGGATGTAGTTTTGCAACCGCGAATCGAGAGAGACGCAGCGCAGGAGGGCAGTAGATGAGGATTGTTGAGAATTAAGTTTTTTCAAAAAACGTTCCAAAAAGTTTGCTGTTAATAAAAAATAATTTATCTTTGCAGCCCCGAACGAGAGTTGGGGGGG
>JBCNLQ010000014.1:0-83467 GCA_039595375.1 Chryseobacterium sp. | reverse complement strand
CTCTTCTTTCCAATTTATTTCCGAAAGGGTTGTGGTCTGGGTCCCATTGTAACCTTACAGAAGATTCTTTCACTTGATTTTGCCATTCTTCTCTGGAAACTCCAAGCTCGTCATTAAAAGATGAATAAACCGCATTTTCCAAATATCTTTTAAAAGCTTCCAATTTTAAATGGATTGCCAAGACACATTCCTGAGCTTCTTTTGTTCCCCAACCGTTTCGATACATCATCCATAGAAAATTTGGTTTTATCCAAGTCATTCTTTCCAAACTGAATGCTCCTCCGAAATATTGATTTTTAACCGCAAATTCCCCAATCTCTTTTCGATAAGATTGATAAACAACAATTTTTTCATCATCATATTGAGCCATTATGTGATACCCTGTTTGGGGCCAATCTTGTAACTGCTCTTTATATTGTTTTAATTTGAGTTTCATTTTTTTAGTTTATAATTATTTGTTGTCGTAATTCATTCCTAACTTCCATCAGAGCAAATCCCAAAAGATTTTCGCCGTTCCAGAAATTTGGATTTTGATGTTTTTATCAGCCTCCAGCATTCCGATTCCCCAAATGGTATCATAAGGACTTGCTTCCACTAAAATCTTATCATATGTAGATAAAAGGAAATCCTTTAATTCTTGATTCTGGGAAAATTTCAAAATGTTAGCTTGCTTTAGGATTTCATATTTATGTTCATCCCAAACTTCCGAATCAAAGTTTTTGACTTTTCTCCCTAGGCTTTTAGCTTCGTTTGGAGTTTCTGATTTTAAAATCTTTTCCAAAATCTCATTATCATCGAACAACTTGGCTTTGTGTGCCATCATATATTGTTCAGCAGTTTTATAAACAATTCCGTTTTCTTCAAACTGGCAAGGAAACCATTGGCTGAAACAAGATTTTGTAATTTCATCTTTCACAGTATGTCCCCAAAAGAATAGAAAATCTAAATTTTCATTTCTTTGAAAACTTTCTATTATATTTTTTAATGTAAATTTGATTATTGCGTTGTTTTTACACAAATTTATAACGATGTAATTTATTGACAAAATTAAATTGCGTTAAATTTACACTAATTGAATTAACTAACTGTTTATCAATAAATAAATTTTATTTAATTTCGAAATAAAAACCTTCTTCTTCCAACTCTTTATACTTTTCTTGATTGAAAGTAAATAGTTTTCCTGGTCTTCCGCTGCCTTCTGTTTTGAAATTATTTGTTTCGTTGAGAAGCCCGTAGCTCATAATTTTTTTTCTAAAATTTCTGCGGTCAATTTCTTTTCCAACAATGGTTTTGTAGAGATTCTCTAGGTCAGAAAATACGAATTCATCATTAATAAGATTGAATCCAATGGGTTGATATTGAATTTTTGTACGAAGTCTTTTTAGGGCGATATCAAAAATTGAACGATGATCAAAAGCCAACTTCGGAAGATGATTCACACTAAACCACTGTGCGTCTTCGGCATCAGAATCGGCAAAAAGTTCGTGATAAGAAGGATTGACCAATCCTAAATAAGCCACAGAAACAACTCTGTTTCTAGGATCTCTGCCTACATTGCCAAAAGTGTACAGCTGCTCCAAAAAATCAGGTTTTATTCCTGCTTCTTCGTGGAGTTCACGTTTTACGGCATCGTCGAGATTTTCATCATCCAAGACCAAACCTCCCGGAAGCGCCCAATCTCCTTTAAAAGGCTCTATATTTCTTTTGATTAAAAGAATCTGAAGGTCTTTTTTATCAAAGTATCCGAAAATAACTGCATCTACTGCAACTTTTATATCTTGCATAACCTAATTTGTGTGATGAATACACAAAAATATAAAGAATATTTCTTAATTTTCGAAAAAACATTTGAATGAATAAATTCCTTTTGGTTTCAATTTTAATATTAATGAGTTGCAAAGAGGAAAAAACTTTTGCAGATGATCTTGTTTTGAATTTTCCGAAAGACACGAAAATGAAAACTCAGGAATTCAATGAAGACAGTAATGAGGGTGGAGAAAATCTGATTTACATCGGGAAAATCAAGTCTAAAATTGATGTTAAATATTACGAGAATCTTTAGAACCACCTCCACCGCCTCCATATTTTAATGAATCTGAGAAAGACTATCTTGTTAGAATGGAAAAATTGGAAGATTCCATTGAAAAAAATAAGATCCTTTCTTTAGAACTGATAAATTTCCATTTTTATACTCGAAAAATGATAATTCTGTGGACTCATTATCCAATAAAAATATTGAAATAGTTGTCAAAGAAAATGACACAATTCCACTCTACAAAAAAGATTATTATACAAAAGCCATCAAAAAATATTACGCTTTTCCAGTCTTCATTAAAAATATTTCTGATAAATTTTTAAGAATTCCAACTAATATCAATTCAAACCCATTCTTATATACTTTTGATAGTGAAGCTAAAGCTTTCTTTCTTACAAAAAATCACAGTTATTGGATTTGCGGGACAGGAATATATTCTACTCCATATTTTGAACTTAAGCCAAATGAGATTTTAATTTATGCTTATCCGTATTTCAAATCGGGAACAAAACAAAAAGCTAAAATGAAATTCTACAATGTTTCTTCTCAAGAATTTGAACTTTCCGTTGATGAAAAAATTATTCAAAATCAAAGAGACAGACGTTACGAATGAAAAAATCCACAGAAAATTCTGTGGATTATATTTATAAAATTGATTTAATTTCTAATCATTCAGCTTCAAAACCGCCATAAATGCGGACTGTGGAACCTCTACTCTACCAATCTGCTTCATCTTTTTCTTACCTTCTTTCTGCTTCTCAAGAAGTTTACGTTTTCTGGAGATATCGCCACCATAACATTTTGCAGTAACGTCTTTCCTTAAAGCTTTGATGGTTTCTCTTGCAATAACTTTCGCTCCCAACGCTGCCTGAACAGCGATATCAAACTGTTGTCTAGGAATCAGCTCGCGCAATTTCTCGCACATTCTTTTTCCGATGTAATAGGCATTGGAATCGTGAATCAGCGAAGATAAAGCATCTACCATATCACCATTGATCAAAATATCCATTTTTACCAACTTAGACGCACGCATCCCGATTGGAGAATAATCGAATGAAGCGTAACCTTTGGAAATAGATTTCAGCCTGTCATAGAAATCAAAAACGACTTCTGCCAAAGGCATATTAAACGTCAATTCTACTCTGTCTGCCGTCAAATAACTTTGGTTGACAATCTCACCTCTTTTCTCAATACAAAGTGTCATAACCGGACCAACGAAATCTGATTTGGTAATGATAGAAGCCTTGATAAAAGGTTCCTCCACTCTGTCCATAGTCATAGGATCCATCATTTCTGAAGGGTTGTTAATCAGAATAGGTGTTTCCGGATTTTTTTTGGAGTAACCGTGGTAAGAAACGTTGGGAACTGTTGTGATAACGTTCATATTAAACTCTCTGTCCAAACGTTCCTGAACGATTTCCATATGCAGCATTCCCAAGAATCCGCAACGGAAACCGAAACCAAGTGCCGCCGAACTTTCTGGCTCGAAAACCAGAGAAGCGTCATTCAGTCTTAATTTTTCTAATGAGAATCTCAATTCTTCAAAATCCTCGGATTCGATTGGATATATCCCAGCGAAAACCATTGGCTTCACTTCTTCGAAACCGTCAATTGGTCCATCAGCAGGATTTACGAAAGAGGTAATGGTGTCACCCACTTTCACTTCACGCGCATCCTTGATCCCGGAAATGATATAACCAACATCGCCACATTCGATGGTTTTCTTCGGAACTTGTTTTAGTTTCAAAGTTCCTACTTCATCTGCCGCATATTCTTTTCCAGTCGCAAAAAATTTGATTTTTTCATTCTTAGAAATGCTTCCATTCACGATCTTGAAATAAGCCTCAATTCCTCGGAAAGGATTGTAAACAGAATCAAAAATCAAAGCCTGCAGTGGTGCATTTGGATCTCCAACTGGCGCCGGAACTCTCTTTACAATTTGCTCCAACAATTCGTGAACACCTTCGCCCGTCTTCCCGGAAACTCGTAGAACATCTTCGTATTTGCAACCCAAAAGTCCCATAATCTCATCGGTAACTTCTTCCGGATTAGCAGACGGAAGGTCAATTTTATTAAGAATTGGAATAATTTCCAAATCATTTTCTAAAGCCAAATAAAGATTAGAAATAGTCTGTGCCTGTATACTTTGCGCTGCATCTACAATCAAAAGTGCACCTTCGCAAGCCGCAATAGAACGTGAAACTTCGTAAGAAAAATCTACGTGTCCTGGTGTATCGATAAGATTTAGGACGTATTTTTCACCATTCAGCTCATAATCCATTTGGATAGCATGCGACTTGATAGTGATGCCACGTTCTTTTTCAAGATCCATATCATCCAATGTCTGCGACTGCAGCTCTCTAGAAGTTACAGTATTGGTATATTCTAAAAGACGATCTGCCAATGTACTTTTACCGTGATCGATATGCGCAATGATGCAGAAATTCCTGATATTTTTCATTTAAAATTCTTGTAATTTGCAAAAATACATTATTTATTGAGATGTTAGAAATCAGAGATGGGATATTAGAACTTTTCTTCATTTAAATCTTTTATCTAACCTGTCCTTACAACATACTTCTGCACAGAATAAACGTTAATCTTTCATAAAAAAAAGAGATTGATGAAAAAAGTTTTATTTTTGCAAATTAATTAGAATCAAGTAAACAGATTTGTTCTGTTCGGAATTATGAAGAAATATATCAGTTTAGTAGTATTATCTGTGTTTTTGCTGTCTTGCAAAACTGAAATGGATCAGGCGATGAAGAGTGCCGACAAAGATTTTATACTAAAAGTTGCAAACGAAAAATTTGCAAAGAAAAAGTGGTCTGATGCTTTAGCTTTATATGACAGATTGCCCAATCTAGTGGCAGGAACAGATGAAGCCCCAAATGTGGTTTTCAATTCTGCGTATGCCAATTACTATGACAAAAACTACAGATTAGCAGCTAACCAGTTTAAGAATTTCACCATTAGTTTTCCTCAGGATCCTAGAAAGGAAGAAGCGGCTTATCTTTCAGCACTCTGTTATTACGAAGGATCTTTGCAATATAACCTTGACCAGAGCAATACGGAATCTGCCATCACGGAACTTCAAAGTTTCATCAATGATTACCCGGATTCTGAACGGTCGAAAAACATTAACCAATTGATCGATGAGTTAAGTTACAAATTGGAATTCAAAGCGTATGAAAATGCTAAGCAATATTTCAAAATGGGCGAATACAAAGCAGCCTCGGTAGCTTTCGAAAATGTTTTGGAAGACTTTCCGGCGACAAAATTGAGGTCAAAAATCTATGACATTACTTTAAAATCTAAATATGAATTGGCAGTGAACTCTATTTATGATTTGAAAAAAGAGAGATTGGACGCTGCTGCTGCTTATGCAAGAAGAGTTAGCGCGGAGTTTCCCAATTCCGAATATTCTAAAACTGCGGATGATCTTTATGCCAAATTGGAAGTTGAGAAAGTGAAATTTGTTAAGGTGCAGGAGGAAGTTGAGAAAAGAAAAGCAGAATACGAAGCGAGAGTCAAGGATGCTGAAGCTAAAGAAAACGAGAAAAAAGATATTGCACAGGAGAAAAATCAATTAGAAATGGAAAAGGCGGCAGAACAAACCAGAAGAGACAGCGCAAAGATCAATTCGCCTGAGCCTCAAGCCACTTTTAAGTTTAAAAGATAATTACTATATTTGCATTCTCAAAAATATTTCCACTCCAAAATGAGCATTAAAGATACCAAAGCTGAAGTAAGTACAATTACTTATGACAAAGATAAAATCGAAGAAAAAGTAGGTAGCATCTATGAAGCTATCGTAATCATGGGTAAAAGAGCTGAGCAGATCAATGCTGAAATACGCTCTGAGCTTCACGGAAAATTGGATGAATTTGCTGTTCATAACTCTACTTTGGAAGAAGTTTTTGAAAACAGAGAGCAAATCGAAATCTCAAAACATTACGAAAAGCTGCCGAAACCAACTTCTATTGCTTTGAAAGAATGGTTGGATGATGAAATTTATTTCAGAAAAACTGAAGAAAAGAAATAATCTATCCGATTAAAGATACTAAAACCGTCTCGTATTATTCTGCGAGACGGTTTTTTTGTTAATAAAAATATTAATACTTTCGTTACTCAAAATCCACGTAAAATGAGCTTGCAAGGCAAAAAACTGATTATTGGAATCACAGGCGGGATTGCTGCCTACAAAATAAATTATCTCGTCCGGGATTTCATAAAAGCTGGCGCAGAAGTCAAAGTGATTCTGACCAAATCTGCCACAGACTTCATATCACCATTAACTCTTTCTACACTTTCCAGAAATAAAGTGTACACCGATTTTTATGATGATAACAAAACCTGGAATAATCATGTAGAACTCGCACTTTGGGCAGATTTGATTTTGATTGCACCTTGCACAGCAAACACTTTGGCGAAAATTACCTATGGACTTTGTGACAATTTTCTAATGGCAGTTTATATGTCTGCAAAATGTCCGGTTGTGATAGCACCAGCGATGGATCTGGATATGTATGTACACCCTACCGTGACCAAAAATCTTCAAACTGCAGAAAGTTTTGGCCATCAGATTATTCCTGCTGAGTTCGGGGAGTTGGCGAGCGGTTTGGTTGGACAAGGCAGATTAGCTGAGCCTGAAACTATTTTTAGATTTGTTGAAAATCAATTTTCCGAGTCTGAGAAAAATCTGGCTGGAAAAAAAATCCTGATTACAGCCGGACCAACGTACGAAAATATTGATCCTGTTAGGTTTATCGGTAATCATTCTTCCGGTAAAATGGGATTTGATCTGGCAAAAGAAGCGGCTAAAAGAGGCGCAGAGGTAATATTAATTTCAGGTCCTTCTTCTCAGAAAGTGGAGGATAAGAACATTACGCTTCACAAAGTAACCTCAGCACAAGATATGTTTGATGAGGTTTTCAAATATTTTGACAATGTGGATGTTGCGATAATGAGCGCTGCCGTTGCAGATTACACGCCGAAAATTAAAGCAACTGAAAAAATCAAGAAAAATGAAGACGAACTGATCATAGAGTTGGTTAAAAACAAAGACATTCTCAGAACAATGGGCGAGCAAAAAAAACATCAGTTCTTGGTCGGTTTTGCATTGGAAACTCAGAACGAAGAAGAAAATGCCAAGGGAAAATTAATCAAGAAAAATCTGGATATGATTGTCCTGAATTCCTTGCGCGATGAAGGTGCCGGTTTTGCCAATGCTACAAACAAAGTGAAGTTTTTTACACCAACTGAAGAACACTCTTTTTCATTAAAATCTAAAGAAGATGTTGCCAAAGACATTTTGAATTTTATCGAACAAAAATTGTAAGAAAACATTTACTTTTTCGTTAGTATGTTATCCTCGCTTTAGATTATTTTCTTTGGCAAAGATTGCTTATTTTTACAGACCTATTTATTAAAATGAAAAAACTACTTTATATAATTTGTACTTTATTCTTCGCTCAAACCGCTTTTTCTCAAGAGCTTTTGGCAACTGTACAAATCAATAACCAACAAATCGCAGGTAGTAACACGCAGGTTTTCAGAACGCTTGAAAAATCGTTGCGTGACTTTATCAATAACACAAGTTGGACGGGGAAAAAACTTCAGAATTTCGAAAAGATCAAATGCAATTTTGCAGTCGTTATTTCCGAACGACCTTCCAATAACACTTTCAAGGGCTCTATTGTCGTTCAGGCAACCAGACCGGTTTTCAACTCGCAATATGAAACACCTTTGATGAATATCAATGATACCAATTTTACTTTCGAATACAATGAAAACGAAAATCTTGTATTCAATGAAAGACAGTTTTCCGGAAAGAATCTTATCGATGTTATCAGTTTTTACATCTATACGATTCTGGGTTACGATGGTGACAGTTTTCAGCTGAAAGGTGGACAGCCTTGGTTTGATAAAGCTTTCAAAATTGCTCAAAACTCTCAAAACCAAAACTATGACGGATGGAATCAAATTGAAAGTCAGAGAAACAGAGGTTCATTGATTTCCGGACTTCAAAATGAAAATACATCTACACTCAGAACGGTTTATTACAGCTACCACAGATCAGGATTGGACAATCTGGCCAAGCAAGATCAAAATCCAGCAAAAAAAATCATTGCAGAATCTCTGATGCAACTGAAGTTTTATGAGAATAATTTCCAGATGAATTATCCATTCAGTGTTTTCATGGAAACCAAAAGCACAGAGATTTTCAATATTTTCAATAATGGTCAGAATACCTCTGTTAATATCAGTGAATTGAAATCTCTAATGAGCACATTCTCCCCGAAAGATATTGATACTAAGTGGGATAAGTGGAAATAATTTTTAATTAATAATTGACAATTAATAATTAAAAAAATGCTTTCTAGAATCTTTATACAAAATTTTGCTCTGATTGATAGCTTAGAAATCGATTTGAAAAACGGATTACAAGTCATCACGGGAGAAACCGGTGCCGGAAAATCAATTATTCTTGGTGCACTTCGTCTGATAATGGGCGAAAGAGCCGATGTGAAATCTTTTGCTAAATCTGATGCTAAAAGTATCGTTGAAACCGAATTTCAAATCAATGAAAACTTCAAAGCTTTTTTTGAGAATAACGATTTGGATTTTGAAGAACAGACCATTATCAGAAGAGAAATTCTGCCAAATGGTAAATCGCGCGCATTTATCAACGATGTTCCCGTAACATTGGATATTCTGAGAGAGCTTTCCTCCAAACTGATTGATATCCATTCTCAATTCGAAACCTCCAATCTTTTTACAGAGCAATTCCAATTCGGAATCCTGGATGGATTGGCCAAAAATCAATTGCTACTGGCAGATTACCAGAAGCATTTTGTCGGATTCCAAAACACCAGACGAGACATTGACCAACTGAAATCTGCGCTGGCAGATAACAACAAAGAGTCCGATTATAAAAATTTTCTTCTTGCTGAATTAGAAGAGATGCAACTGGATGATTTGGATTTTGAAGAAATTCAGAATCAACTCAATACGCAGGAAAATGCCGGACAAATCAGCGAAAACCTTGCTGAAATTCTTTCAAAAATGAATCAGGAAGATTTCGGAATTTTGTCTGGACTTTTTGAAGTTAAAAATAAAATAGCCAAGCTTTCCGAGCTTTCTTCGGAGTATCAGGATTTTAGTCAAAGATTAGAAACCACTTATCTGGAGCTGAAAGACATCAATACAGAAATCGAAAATAAGGCAGAAAATCTGGAAATTGACCCTCAGCTTTTGCAGGCATTACTGATGACTGTTAACCGATTGAATGCACTTTTCCTCAAACATCAGGTTAGTGATATCGATGGACTTTTGGCAATTCGCGAAGAACTTTCAATGAGTCAAAACTCTTTGGAAACGATTGAAGATCAAATTGAAGAAAAAGAAAATCAACTTAAAATCATTGAATCCCAATTGAGTGCATTGAGCAAAAAACTATCTGAGAACCGGACGAAGTTTTCGGGGAATTTAGCAAATCAGGCTAAAGCGATTTTTGCTCAGTTAGGTTTGGAAAAAGCGATTTTGAAAATTGATTTGTCCGACTCTCCCACTTACAATCTTCACGGAAAAAATAATATTCAGATTCTTTTTCAGGCCAATTCCGGTTTTCCTCTGAAGCCAATTCAAGGTGCTGTTTCTGGCGGAGAGCGTTCCCGAGTGATGCTTGCAATCAAGAAGATTATGGCCGAGAATAAAGCACTTCCGACTTTGATTCTTGATGAGATTGACACTGGTGTTTCCGGGCGAATCGCAGAAGAAATGGGAAAACTGATGAAAGAAATGTCGAAAGATCTTCAACTCATCGTCATTACGCATCTTGCGCAAGTAGCAGCAAAAGGAAATCAGAATTACAAAGTCGTAAAATTCGATGAAAATGCCGTTACAAAAACGACTATTGTAAAGCTCTCGGAAGAGGAGAAACTGAACGAAATCGCACAACTAATTTCTGGTTCGAAAATTACAGAATCGGCAATTTCGCAGGCTAAGGAATTGATTGGATAGAATAAATCTAAGCTTGATTAAGTACGAGCAAAGGATCAATATATTCTCTGTCGTTACTTAATCTTGGAACTTTGTTTTGTCCGCCTAGTTTTCCTCGGCTTGCCATCCATTCATAAAAGAGATTGGGTTTTGCAGAATGAATAATTGGCTTTCTCAGCGTAATATCGTTGTAACGTTTGGCCTCATAATCAGAATTTAGCGTCTTCAATGTCTGATCGAATACGTTTGTAAATTCTTCTATGCAATCTGGTTTTTTGGTAAATTCGAAAATCCATTCGTGGCAACCTTTGCTATTGTTGGTCATAAAAACTGGTGCGCCTGTATAATCCGAAATGCTTGCATCGAGATGTTCACAAGCAATTTTGAGTGCTGTCTCTACATTATCAACCATCAACTCTTCACCAAAAGCATTGATGTAATGCTTGGTCCTGCCAGAAACTTTGATTCTGTAGGGTTTGATGGATGTAAACTTGACTGTATCCCCAATCAGATAACGCCAAAGCCCACCATTGGTCGTGATGACAACAGCGTAATTTTTATTGATTTCTACTTCTGAAATTGGAATTGCGTTTCTACTTCCAGAATAATAGTCATCCATAGGAATGAACTCATAAAAGATGCCAT
Source organism: Chryseobacterium sp. (assembly GCA_039595375.1). GTDB lineage: Bacteria > Bacteroidota > Bacteroidia > Flavobacteriales > Weeksellaceae > Epilithonimonas. Next base: position 72,783 of record JBCNLQ010000014.1, on the reverse strand, counting down.
AATCCAGCATCAACAACATCTCATCACTTCCTGCCTGATCCTGAATGCCGAAAAAGCCTTCGGAAGCATTATATATTTCGTAATAACGAATTTGCTTTCCTATAATCTCTTTATATTGATTTTTATATGGTTTGAAGCTGATTCCGCCGTGGAAAAACACTTCCAGGTTAGGCCAGAGTTCGCTGATATAATTCTTACCCGTTTCCTGTAACGTTCTTTGCAAAAGCACCATCATCCAGCTTGGAACGCCCGAGAGACTTCCCACATCTTCATTCTTGACTTCTCCAATAATAGCTTTCATTTTGGTTTCCCACTCGGACATCAAAGACGTTTTTTTACTGGGCGTATTAATAATCTCTACCCAGAAAGGAAGATTCTCAATCAAAATTGCTGACAAATCTCCAAACTTGGTATTGAAGTCTCTATATATCTCTGCGCTCCCGCCCAAGCGGAGGTTTTTGTGTTGGAAAAGTTCACTTTCCGGATGGTTGTTTACGTAAAGCGCAACCATATCTTTTCCAGCTTTGTAATGACAATCTTCCAGACTTTCCGTAGTTATCGGGATGTATTTGCTTTTGGCATTGGTTGTTCCGGAAGATTTGGCAAATTGCTTAATCACACCAGGCCAGAAAACGTCTTTATGGCCTTGCCTGGCTCTTTCTATGTATGGTTCGAAATCTTCATAACAGACAATAGGAACCTTTTTCTGAAAATCTTTATAATTGGCAATGGTGCTGAAACCATACTTCTGACCGTATTCTGTTTCCTCTGCGTGAAAGAGCTGAGAAAACAGAAGACCTTCCTGTGTTTCTACCGGATACTTTATAAAATGCTCAATCTGATCCATCCTTTGAAGGATAAACCAGTTGACTACTGAATTAAAAAGTGCTTTCGTTGCCATGCTTCACAAATATAATAAAATTTGAGAATGGAAAAACGTAAATTTTAATCGTTAAATTTTATCCGTCTTTTTTATAATTCCGGCAAAGAATCATCATATTGCTGAATAGATCTGGTAAGCATCTCCTTGATTTTATCAATTAAGCTTTTAGGCTCAGTTACTTTTACCTGATTTCCAAATGACAAAATCTCCTGTATAAAATCATAAGTTGGGAAAAGGTCATACGCGAAATAGACATATTTATCAGTTTCTTTCTCGATTTGCTGAGAATGATGCAATGGTGAGCTCTTAAGATACTCTGCTTGTTCTTTGGTTGATCTGATAACGACTTTGTCTGGTTGTTCTTCCAGATTCATAATACCGAAAGCGTTTTTGAAATGTTCTTTCAGATTAAATTTTTGTTGAAGTTTGAAACCTGCTCTGCTAACCTTCAAATCACTAATACGATCTAAACCGAAAGCTTTCAGTTTCTCATCTTTGGTATCTACAGCTATAAGATACCAGCGGTCTTTGGATTCTTTGAGGGCGTAGGGATGAACTTTTCTGGAAGTGATGCTCTGATCCTTGTACTTGAAATGCTGAAACTCCAGAATCCTTTTGTTTCTGATGGCGAAAAGGAGATCGTAAAAATTCTGAATACCGCGCGGCGTACGGGTTTCCGGATAAACAAACTGTGCTAAATCTGGTTGGGAATTGACAGCATTCATGATCTGGAAAGATTCCAGCAGGCGCTGGTTATACTCGTCTACTTCCATGACCGGACGGCTTTCTATATAGTAGCGGTTGTCTCCCTTTTTTTTGTTATGAATATCAAAATTGAAAAGATTCGCAATGTCTTTGATATCTCTCTGGAGTGTGCGGATGGAATAGCTGGTGATATTGGCATCCTGAAACTCGAAAGAGCTGAGGAGGTAGCTCTCCAGCTCCGGATAGGTGGCTGGTGAGCGCTCCAGCCTTTTGATGATGAGGGCATATCTGGTGAGATAGAAATCTTTCTTCATTGTGTGATCTTAGTTTTTATTTTGTTCGTGAGACAAATATAAATTCTAAATGCGACAAAAGGTGTCGTGTTTTAATATTGTGGATAAGTTTTCACCTCATCTTCTTTTCTAAACTTTACTAAAAAGCCACAGCACAGGGCTGTGGTTATGTTTTGCCTTGGTGGCTATAATATCGCCATTGGGAGTATTGTATCTGCTATCGGCAGCTTTGCTTACGTTATTGGTCATATTAAACCTGTCTTCGGCAACTTTGATTGTGACATTGCTAATATTGAAACCGCCATCGGTAATCCTGGCAATGTTATTAGCGATATTATACCCGTCATTGGCTACTTTGAAACCGCCATCGGTAATTTTGTCAATGTTAATGGCAATATTATATTTGTCGGAAGCCGTTTTGAAAGTGACGCTGGTAATTTTAATAATGTAACTGCTGCTTCTGAGTAAGTGGGCGGCAGGCTAGTACTATTTTTTATACATTCTGAACTCCAGACCGCTGACCTGGCTGTATTGCGGACTGCTGCCACCGAATACGCTTTTTACATATTTCTTGACCTCTTTTGATCTCTGAACGAGCCCGGTGTCTTTGTTATAGAGTGTCTGGTTTCTGCTGATGCGTGCATTGCTATTGGCCGTGAATGCATTGATGAGAGCAGTATTAGTGGTTTTCAGATCTGTAAGTTTGGCCTGCAGGGTTGCCAGCTTCAGATCATCCTCATTGGGTGCGTAGGATTTGTTCTGGCTGAGCAGCTCTATGAGGCCGGTAAAGTGGTCTATGAGCTTGTCATAGGATTGCTGTGATGTGGATATCCCTCCACTATTGTCTCCTTCTGGTAGCGGGGTTTGTGAAGATCCGGGCTTAGGGGAGGATGTGCCCTGGATTTTTTTGTTGATGCCTTTTGCGTTTTCTACTGCCATAGCGTCTGCTCCGGAAGATGCCAATGCATTGATGATCCTGGTGGAAAGGGGCTTGAGGCCAGCAAAGCTGATTTTCCGGGTATTAGTGGCGTTATCAAATGTTGTTTTTTGTGTTTTGGTATCATCCAATTTGCTTTCTGCTTCCTGATAGAGGAGCTGAAGGCTGGGAATTGTGAGGTTTTCATTGGATGGATTGTAAGCTGCGCCGTAACCCTGGCAAAAAGAGATGAGATCCTGAAAATTGGCAACGTTTTTGGCGTGGCCTGTTTCGTAAATAGGTGCCATATAATTTGTGCTTTTTGATTCAATATGACAAATCTAAAAATTAATTTTAATTAAACAAGTGGTTATTAGGAATTTTTTTCAATCGATATACCCAATGTTATGGATTTGCATCCGTGACGGTATCCAACATCAATTCTCGAAAAAGAAAAGCAATAACATATTGTGCTGCTGCATTTAATTTTTAAATCACGAATTGCAAATACTCGCTATCAGTTTTCGGACACAAGCGAGACGCTTGCGCCAGCAGAGGGGTCTTGAAATAAAAAAGAGGTTGCTATTAACAAACCTCTTTAAAATTAACTACTTTTTAATTCTGCCTCAATACATTTATCAATATACTCACTAAAAGAATCTTTAAATTTCATATAAGAAACGGGCTCATTTTTATCATTCAATAATCCTTTTTCTGCAATAAAGCTATAAACGGGGGGGTTATCTCCATCATTTAAAAAGAAAAACATAAACGAATCTGCATCAGCGTATTCTGCAAAACACCATATATTTTTTAAATTTAGTTTTTCTGCATTTATTCTCATTTCTGCTAACTCTTGCATATATGGTAAATTATCAAGATCTATTTCAAAACTATTTATAATATTATCATATTTTCCTCCTAAAAATAAAAACTCTTTATATGCCTTGGGTAAAGTTATACCAAGTTTATTTTCAAGTTGAAATATTTCTTGTTCTGAAGTTCCTTTGTTTTCGTCTCCTTTTATTATAGGAGTGTTTTTCATTTTCGTTAAATATTCTATTTGCATTGTATTTTTATTTAGGTTTTTCTACTTTTAATTTTGGATATAACTTTTCTAACTTAGGTGTTCTTTTTGCACCACTACAGTATATATTAATTTTTGCATTATACTTTGCTTGGAATACATTCATCTGTCCACTACAAATTTCACAAGGATCAAGAATCGTTTGCAGTTCTACTTCTATCTGTAATTCGCTATCTGATTTTGCACTTAACTAGTTCATCATTTTTTTTAAATGAATATCTTCAAACTTTCTAAATATTTTGCTCTTGGTGTATAAAAATAAAAAGAGGCTGCTGAACGCAACCTCTAAAATTATTTCTGTTTTAAAGCGCCATCAATACACTCATCAATAAAATCACTAAAGGAATTATTAGTTTTTACATAATAAACATATTCTCCTTTCTCATTTTTATGAAATTTTTCTTCTGCATATATATATACAGGGGGATTATCACCTTCATCCAAGAAAAAAAACAAGCATTGATCTCGATTATAATCAGCGAAAATAAAATTTGGTGTTAATTTCAAATTAACATCATCCATACTTTCTTTTAGATTAGTTTGAGTCCAATCTAGATATTGATAATTAGTATTCCAATCAATACAATTTTGAAATTCTCCTCCTAAAAATAAAAACTCTTTATAGGCTTGCGGAAATTTTATTTTAAAATCCTGTTCTAATTTTTCTATTTTCTGTTCAGATATCCCTCTGTTTTCCCATCTCCCGATTTTGGGATTATTTTTCATTTTTGTTAAATATTGTATTTCCATAATTATTATTTTAAAGGTTTTTCCACTATGAATCTTGGGTATAATTCATTTAATTTTCTCGTTTCGTTTGCTCCACTACTAAAAATATTAATTTCAGCATTATATTTGGCTTGAAAAACTTTCATTTGACCTTGACAAACATTACAGGGATCAAGTATCGTTTGTAATTCTACATCTATTCTTAAATCGTTCGCTGATTTTGCCCCCGATGTCGCGGATTTGCAATCCGTGACTTTTCCAATATCAATTCTCGAAAATACTAAAAAGCAGCAACACTTTGTGCTACTGTTTTTATCTTTAAATAATGTAAAAGCACGGATTGTAACTATCCTATAAAAACGACTTCAATACCCAATGCACTATCCAAATTTGCGTAATTCCTGGCCGAACTAAAATAATAGTTTTCTGGTTCTGTCACTATTTTCTCGTTTACAGGGTTTTGATGGATGTAGTTGATCTTTTCTTTTATCCATTGATTGGAAAAAACTTCTTCTGCATGGTAGCCATCTTGCCAGACTTTGTAGTTCTGTGGACGTGACAAATGTTCGCAGGATTTTTTTAAATAATCTAGTAACCATTCTCTTCTGCTTTCAGGCTCTTCCAGTATAGTTTGTATAATCTTCTTGGAAGTGAATTTTTTGAAGTCTCTCATTATTTCCGACAAATAGAAATTGGAATCAGCTCTACAAAACAAATGTAAATGACTGTGCATAAGACAATATGCAAAAATAGTAAGTCCTTTATTTTCTTGACAATGCTTCAAAGCATTTATGATGACATATTTTTGATTGAGCCTTGTGAAGATATCTACCCAGCCAACGGTTGTGATTGTTATAAAATATGCCTTTTCTATTTCTGTGGCTTTGTATTTTGTTGACATTATTTGTGTTTTTATTTGTTGTAAATATAAAATGAAAAAGCAATGATAAAATAATCATTGCTTACTTTTTATTGTTTTGTATAAGCACGGATTGCAAATCCGCGCTATCGGGTATAATCTACACCTTCTTTTTTGCCAATTATATAATCATCCTTCGCCTTTTTCATCATATTGTAAATAGGCGATACTACTAATCTTTTTGCCATTTCTTTAATTTTTAAAATGTTAGTAAAAAAAAGCAGGCGGCGTTTCCACCGCCTGCCAACTAAAAAATTTAATCTAAGTAATTAAATAATGTACTGGTACTATCTTTTCCAGACTGCATATTGGCATTATCCAATCTAAAACTAGTCTCAAACTCCAAATCCTTAGGGTTCTCGCAATTCGCTATTTCTTTCGGATCCGTAATAGGGAAGATTGGCAGTGGCTGGGTAACTGGTAAGCCTGTGGATTTGTCTTGCAAAATCGTAAGCGTGGTTGGCACTCTTGTGATCCAGTAATTCCCTTGCGGTTCACCTGCTGGATTTTGAACATATAAAAACCGCAATTTTAAGGTTGCGGTAGAATTTATGAGAAAAAATATTATTTCAAAATTTCACAATCTTTTTTAGAAATCCAACCTATTTTTTTTTCAATTTTTGAATATTTATTATCGTGATAATCTACTTTATAAATTACTTTCAAGCTGTCTTTACTACTTTCTAAAACAAGCATTGGTCGATCATCAGTTTCTATTGATTTTATCTCTTCTTTTTTTACATTAACAAATCCTTGAGGTAATGCAATGCCTTGTATTTTTGTTTTTACTAAATCCAAATCTAAAGTATCACTTTCTTTGGAATAACCATCTTCTTCATCGTGAAATAAAATATTACATCCAATATCACTTTTTAAATTAACAATTAATTTGTCGTTTTCTAATTTAAAATAAATATACTTATTACGATTCGAATAAATCGTATCAAAAATTTTTTTTTCATTTTTAGATTTTTCTAGAAAAAATCCTTTTGAAAACTCTCCTTTTTTAATTTTCCCTCCAAAAACTATTGAGCATCCATATTTACCAATACTCATAGGGTTACAAAAAACAGTGATGTTATTATCATCCAATTTAATGTATGCATTTTTTTTTAGTGATTCATAATAATTAATCTTGTCAATCTTATTTTTTTGATTACACGACAATAATAGAAATAAACAAAACACGATTAAAGCTACTTTTTTTTCCATGGTTTATTATTATAAAAAAATTCTATGTTTTTTGCATATTTTGGATTGTAAGTCTCCCAAGATATACCATTATAAATACTTGCTACTAATCTCCAATTTTTATTATTTAAAGCGGTTGGTAATTTTTTTTTGCAGAGTCTCCCTTAATAAAGTTAACAAAAGCTTGCATCTGAAATTTTTCAGACTTTGACATTTCTTCCAAAAAACGTTTCGGAGCTTTATTAGAATATGTACAGTACTCTCCTAGGACTTGAAACAATCCAAAAGAAGTTGATTTTATTGCCATGTCTTGGTCTATTTTCATAGCTTTTTCTAATCTTTCAAATTGATGATTGTAATATCCTTCATTATCAAATCTTCCATCTTTTTGAAAAAATAATTCAGAACCATATCCTCCATTATCATTCTTTATTATATTCTCATTCGTTTGGCTCAATAAGTCTGCTTTCTCTTTACCATATTTTTTACTGTAGAAATCATAAAAATGATGCCGTTCGTATAATATTTTTGGATTACCTGAGGCTAAAAAAGCAATATTTTCACTTTCTTGTTGTGCTATTGCTTTCAATAAGTCAGAATCACTAACTCCTAATTCTTTTGCTGCTTTATCCCAATCTAGTTGAGTTGCATATTCTTTTTTAGTAATACTATCCTTAGTATCTTCTTTCTTAAAACTCGACTTAAACTCATCACTTTTAGCAGATAATCCATCTCCGCATTACCTACTCATCTTATAAATATAAAAAAGTAAAGCTGTGGCTTTACTTTTTTCCTTTTAATTGTTGGCGCGAGCGTCCCGCTCGCGCCTGGGGGATTTATAAAATTATTTGTTTATATATTTCGTGATTTTTTCAGAATCTATCAAAAACCATTTTTTATTTATTATTAAACTGTCGATTTTCGTATTCAGCTTTACGTCACTTTTAATAATTTTGGTTAAAAAAAAGTCATTATTCTTTATTTCTACTTTATAAGTATAGAGTCCCGCATTTCCTTGTGAGAAGTTTAAATAAAACTCATTATCAAACTGTTTAGAATTTTCAATAGAATATTCATCTGCTCTCAAAGTGTCTTTCTCTACAATAAAATAATATGGTATTCTATATTTTTTATTGTGGAATTCTGCGATATAATCCAAATTATTTTTTTTGTAAAGTATTTCTATAGTGATTTTTTCTTTTGATACATTTATGGAGTCAATTTTCTCATAAAAGTTTTTAAAATTGACTTCTTTTTTACACGAAATAAAAAATAATAGAAATAAATAAAAAATTACATTTTTACTTTGAAATACATTTTTCATAATTCATAATTTTAATTAAAGCTTGAAAAGCATCATACCTTTCTTTTAACTCTGATGCAGAACCCTTTATCAATCTTGTGAGTTCTTTATAATCTTCAAAAGAATTACCTGCCTTTTCATTCAAATTTATTAGATTTCCATCTATTTTTCTTACTCCTCTAGTCCAAAACCAGCCAGCCGAATCTGCAGAAATATATAATGATTTTGAAATAATACTTGGATTTGTAATTACATCTAATTTAGAATATTTTTTATATCCCAAATAAGACGTTGCATTTTTCGTTCGACTATCTTCATTACCTTCGTGTGTAAGCTGTATAAAACCTCTTCCTCTATAAGGGTCATAACTTTGTTTATTATGTGTTAATTCTATAGTTGAGGTAAAAAATGCTGTTTCTATATACATTTGAGACAAAAAACTAATCTTTTTTATACATTGATTTATTTTATATTCTTTGAATATTTTGTTTAAAACAAATGTCATTTTTTCAAACGTCTGTTCTTCAACATTAATCACTTCATCTTTATACTCCTCTTTTGTTTCAACATTTCGATGGAATATTTTATCATTGTAAAAAGAAAAAATACTTTTTTTATCATAAAATGTATTTTTTCTCAACTCAATGACAATATTTTTAATTTCATCTACTGAAAAGTCTCTATTGCAAAAACATTTTTTCTTTTGATTTTCCTCTTTCCCAAAACTCAACTTAAACTTATCACTTTTAGCAGACAACCCATCACAAGTGGTGGTTGCCTGGAAAACATTGCCATCATCATAAAAGTTTTCTGTAAAGTCTTTGTTTTTATCAAACTTTAGCATAATCCCAACTGTTCCGTTTGCAGAAATTGTAACGTCTGTTTTTGGTACAGCTGTGTCATTTATTAAACTATCCAACTCATCTACATAGACTACCGCTTTGTTTTCTTTTAAATTTTGGGCAGTTGCCTCAAAACGTAAATGTATAAATTTATCATCCTTTGAGCAAGAAATATATTTTATTGTCAAAGATTTTTTCGCTTTATCTGCAAACTGTTTTAGCTGTTGCCGCTCTATATTGTTTGTGTACATTTTATTATTATTTCTGTGTTAAATAAAAGAAAATTTTAGCGGTGCAAAACACCGCCAAAACTTCCATCTTAAATCTCTAGTTATTCACTAAATAATTGTTAATCTTGGTAGGAATGGTGCTTCCTGTTCCCGGTGTAGACTGCATCACAGCGTCCACAGGTTTACCAAAAGCACTTACCTTTTCCAGCTCGGTCGGGTTCTCGCAATTCTCAGGATCTTTCTCTGGGAAGATTGGCAAGGCATTATCTACCTTTAATCCTGCGGAGCCTGCCTGCAAAATCGTAAGCGTGGTTGGCACTCTTGTGATCCAGTAATTCCCTTGCGGTTTGCCTGCTGGCTCGCGCAATTCGTCTACAATACTCAAGTACATTGGGTCGCCAATCACTGGCACCTCGCCACCGTTCCAGATTCTGCCAGTGGTCATAAAGAATTGCACGGCATCTTCGTAGCCCGGTTTCACGGTGACAATGACTCTTGCCATTCCCGCTTGCAGGAAGTTTCGGAACAATGGGTCTGTCTCCTCGCTGAGGTACATCTCCTGCCAGTGGCTTCTGTTGGCCCAATAGTAGGGGTAGAAGGTGTAGTCCATCACCGTCCACTCAAAGGCTTGCTCCATAAACTTGGCGAGGGCGGTGTATTGGTCTAGGTCGTCATTCAGCTTTATGGCGAAGTTTTCCATTTGTTTGCCCACATCAAAGGATGTTCCCAAAGTATTGAGATAGTCCTGCAAGAGATAGGCTATGCAGTTTTGCTTCAGCAGGGTGCTTTCTATCTCTCGGTAATAGTTAGCGAGCTTTTCCTTTTTCTCGGTTGCGGTTGCTGCTGCAGCTTCTTTAGCGGCTTTCACATCGGCATCAAATTTTTCTTTGGCAGCGGTGTAGGCGGCGATGATGGCGTCGAAGTTGGTTTGTCTCCAAGTGGCAAGGTATGTATCGGAAAGACCGCACTCAAATTCAAATGTAAAATTGCACGAGTCTACTCCAAAACCTTGAAATCTATATGCATAACTACCTTCTATATTAAGTCCATCTTCAGTATAATAGCTATCTACAGAACTATTAGTATATGGTAAATTAATATTACCACCTTTAAAATTACTAACTTGTAACCAGCCATATTCATAGCCATAATATACCTTTACAGATTTTGCAGCGTAGTTTTCTGGAAAATTAAGTGTTTTAAAATGCGATTCTTGATTTTCGTTAAGTTTAAAATACTCATAGCCTATATGATGATTAATTGTTTTTGCAAGAGTTCCTGTTAAAGTAACTCCATATTCTTTCGCCCAATGTTCCAAGAAACTTACATCTACATTGTAATCCTTCATCCGCCAATTTCCAGCTTCTTGGCTTCTAGGGTCTATCGGGGCTGTTAAGTTTACACCCCCGGCTTGTGTCGCCAGTCTATGTAACCTTGCCGGCTCAGGGATCATAAACTCAAACATCAAGCGCTTGCCATAGTTATAGATTTGGTTTTTCATCTTCTTGTCTACCCAACGGTACACCCCTGTGATGTGCTGTGGCGGTGTTGGCAATGGAGACCCTTGCGAAGCTGCCTTGCCACGGTTGTCGAACTCGTGCACGTTGTTTAGGGTCACTTCTTTGAAGATTTTATGGATTCTTTCTTCGGAGATTTTGGTGACCACCCTTTCCAATGCCCGCTCTGTGATTTCCTGGGATTTTGCTACAGCCTGGCGTGTGCTGTCGTGCTGCGCAGTGCTGTTGGCGTAGCTACCGCCAATATCAATATTCCAGATTGCTTTTTTACTGAAATTGGCGTGTGATTCCCAACTTTGCTGTCTGTCAATTTCTTTGGCCACTTCGGTCTGCATCTCGGAGCGGTCTGTCTTGGTGGTATCCGACAGTTTTTCTACTTCCTGAGACTTGATGGTATCTGTAATGGTTTCAGACCTCTGGGTTTCAGAAACAGACTTATGTCTTAGCTCACTCGCCATCACATTTTCTATATTGGATACCTCTCCCGGAACATAGGCGTGGACGGACTGCTCTACTTTTAGGTAGTCTGCAATGCCCAGTCTTTTAATACCAAAATGCTTTGGCTGGAGTGGTGTATCTTGCTGTGCTCCATCCTTGTGTTGTAATTTTAGAATGGGCAATACACCGTAGCTGGTACCCGAAACATTCTGAAGTTCCAGAACAGAGCTGCAGCCATTGGTAAACCATATCTCAATTTTCAAAGAATCAACCGTTCTAAAAAGGTCTGCAAGTATAACTGGAAATACTATTTTATTATCAACAACCTTAATATCGGTTAATGTTTCCGATAATTCGCCCAAATCAGTAGCGGCCTGTATGTTCATAGACTCTACTTCCCAAGATTCATCTTCTACTTCAAAACCAAAATTGATATAACTTCTTGTTGAAAAAAATGTTCTGGCATGCACCGTAAGGAAATAATTATTCTGCGTAACAGCAGTCCTATTCTTTACCGGTATCAAAACGCCTCCGATATTGGTGTACTCTTTAGGAGAAGGTTTTCTACAAGAAAGAATCTTTTTTTGCTGTGTATTAATTTCTTCTTCTAATTTTGGTAACAATGATGCAAAGGCACTGTATTCCTCTTTCAGTACCAAAAGTCCTACTTTTGTATCCAGTTCTACTTCGGAAATAATTTTATATGATATTTCTGAATCGTCCATATGATTATCTATTGCTTGCATTGGTTCCTCTGACCTAAGTAATCTTCTTCTGTCAGGATCCTGAAATTCGGACGCCAGTTTTAAAAATAAAGCAAAGGAAGACTCTGATAAATTTGCACTCAAGCGCTTTAAATCGATTTCTTTTTCGAAACTGAATTCGAAGGGTGAAATATCTTCAAGCTCAAGATTATCGTAGGCTGTTTTTCTTTCATTTTCCGGAAACTCTGTAGACAATGTTGATTCTAAAGCTCTAACCAAACTTTCATTTTTATCAATTATTGGCTGAGTTCGTTTCATGTATGCTTTGTATTCGGCGTTATAAGATTTACTATATCTTTTAAAGTAATCTTCCTGGTCAGCCAGTAACTCTTCTTTAAGATTTTGTAGTTGCTTTTTAGTTATCGATGCTTCAGCAATTTCTGACTCTTGATTTGCAATTTTTTCCAGTCTATTTAATATTTTTCTGGAAATTTTGCTTTCGTCGGCATAGCGAATTCTGCCCTTTCCTATTTTAGTTTCATCTACAGTAAAAACCTTATTATACTCTTCTTGAGGAGCATCATCCATAAATAGTGATTCCGGTAAAGTCACAACTGCCAGCCTGGCTTTTGCCAGGAGATCTTCTCCATTGATTGTTTTGAGTTCATCCGTTTCGGTAATTGCTATCGTTTCAAGATAATGGATGGCTTTCAGAATTCCTACAATAGCCTCTTTCACATAGAAATCTCTCTGTGTCACTACCTGATAGATAAAATTATCCCAAAGTATTTTTTTTGCATCTGTTAATAATTTTAAGTCTGTTGTTAAAACATTTAGCTCCAATCTGGCTTTTGCTATATCTTCTGATGACAATTCCAGATTTCCCACCATAGATTTCCCTAGCTGGATCAATCGAAAGTAAGGACTGTTTTCCAAACTTTTTCTGGACGAAAATGCCTCTTCTACAGGAAAATTACGAGCGGCATTTTCCAATACTTTAATTTTAGAAAGACCATCATTAGCGGGATCTTCTAATGCGTTATCAAAAAAACCCTTGACGCCAGACTCTTCCGGACGTTGTAAAAAACCAAGGTTTTTACGGCTTGTTTCTGTAAGCTGTGGATTTCTGAGGCTTACAAATCTGAAAAGTGTTTGAGTTGCAGGATTTACATCTGCTCTTAAATTTTGACCTACTGGAATTGCTGCTTCCAGACTATTGTTTTCTTGTGTTGTCATTTGTTTGATTCTTAATGTTTTTGTTATTTTACGATTAGTGTGACTTTTTTTGTGTCTTTCAGGCTGTGAAAAGCATTGTCAGAAATAGCTGTTCGAGGACTGATATTGGCACCGTCTATGTAAATTCTTTTAGGACTAACCCAATTTACCGATGAGTTGTCTATATCTATCAGGAAATTATTAACATCATTTTGAGATAACTGATGTTCTGGTGACCTCAGAGAGATTGTTGAAATATTCTTGTTATTCCATGACGTACTAGAGTAGCCAATGATTGCCGAGTTTCCTCCTAAAATGAGTGTTGATACATTTTTTAAAACTAAATCCGAAAGCTTACCCTTGATAGTATTATTGCCTGTAATGTTTATATACTCAACAAAAGCAGGAACCTGCGAAAGTTGTGCATACACCTCGTTAAAACCACCGATCTGGATTGCTTTTCCGGCGGTTAGATTCTTCAAATCACCAGATATTTTATTCTTTCCATCTATATTAAGACTCGTAACTTTTGTATCTGGCCCCAATTCGCCATCAATATAATTTTCACCAAAAACAATGCACGAAGTTCTCAATCCAATTTTTCCAATATTTCCATAAATTTGATTTTTGCCATAAATAGATATGGTTTTTACTTTAGCCGGTAAAGTTGTAATATCTCCGGAGATTATATTATCTCCACTTATCGTGAGGCTTGTAACCAAAACAGCGGATGAGAGATTTCCTGAGATGAAATTTTTCCCTGTTATGTGAATGCTGTCTCTAATACCAACAGTAGAAATATCTCCATGTACCGTATTATTGCAGTCCAAAACAAAAGTCATAATCTGTTTCGGCAAGAAAGCAATATCTCCTGTTATGTTAATTGATTTACTAACGCTGTCGATACTAAATACCGTAATATCACTTGGTAAATTTTTAATATCCCCCGTTATTGCAAGTGCATCACTATTCCCATTGATACTAAAGGAGGTTAAACCAGGCTTCAGAGAATTAATATTGCCGTAGAGAGAAATACCTCCCGTACACGCAAAGTAAGTAACTGATTTTGAAATATTAGCAATATCCCCAGAGAGATTATTGACTCCCGAAGTAAGCTTGATTGTTTCCAAACCAGCAGGAATATCAGTTATATCTCCTAGTATTTTTAGCCGTGATTGACTTCTGGTATTATAGGTAGAAATCTGTTTTAGTCTGCTTGTTCTGCTTAGCAAAGCAAAATTGAATGTCGCATTAGATTCAGGATTTGCAGTATTAGCTATTGTCAAATTTTCTACACTATCAGGAAGTGTATCGGCAAACTCACCTATAATTGTTCCCATCAAATCTAAACCTGAAATTGATACTGTTTGGACTTTTGGAAACAGAGAAATCGTCTCTGGTCTTACTACAAAATTATCCGTTTGGTTATAGATCTTAAAGTCCTTTACCATAGATAGCCGACCTCCTTTGACACGTAGCTTAATCTTTCCCGAAAATGGTGTAGTATATTGATGTTTACGAAATAATGTTCTATGGCTTGGAAATGTTTCAATTAAACCATCTCCCCAATTTACTTCAATTTCTGCAGGCGCATAGGTATTAATCAAGATATTTGCAGTTTTTGAGTCCTTGCATTCGAGCAGAGCCCAATCTTTATCAAACTCGTAATATTGGTGTGGATTATACATTTTGAATATAAATTAAAAATTCATTATTAACCCTGCATATCATTGCTCTGCTACCTTTTGAGCCATTCATTTTCAACACGCCGTCTGTAGGATTTACAAGAGCACCTGTACTGGATTTAAAAGTTATTTCTCCTGATCCAACTTTTACATAAGTAGCTAAAAAATCAGACTCAGAAGTAGCATCACAAGCTATCGAGATATTGTTTGCTCCGTTATTTACAATAATGTTTTTACCATTCTGAGTATAGCCGTTTAACAGTGTGGATGTTGAAAATCCTAATCCGCCATCTACTTTCAACTGAGTCGGTATTTCTGTAATGCCTAACTTTTGTTTCCAATTGATTGCATTTTCAGCAGTAATATTTCCTGCATTTTTATCAGCTTTTGAGGATACATCTATATTAATGTTATCTGTAGGGATATCATCTTCCTTATGCCAATAAGAATCCATCCACTCCCAAAAATCTTCCTGATCTGGTATAATTCTGTTTTTAAATAAAAGCTTCAGCTCTTCTCTTTTTCTCATTTTTTTAAAATTTTTAAAGGTTAATCAATAATATTCTCGTTAAAATCTTCTCTGAAAAAAGTTTCAATCTCGTCCAGATAGAAGTTGTAGTCTAACGCTTCGTTTTCAATATCTTCCCATTCAATACTGTAGATTGATTTTTGGGAAAACTCTGTTATCAATGTTTCTGTTTGGGTTTCCATATTATATG
This sequence comes from Chryseobacterium sp., assembly GCA_039595375.1. Lineage (GTDB taxonomy): Bacteria > Bacteroidota > Bacteroidia > Flavobacteriales > Weeksellaceae > Epilithonimonas. The sequence continues at coordinate 57,407 of JBCNLQ010000014.1, read as the reverse complement.
TTGTGTTTGGGTAATAGTTGTCCTTATCAGCTATTTTTGCTGATATCATAAGTAGTTTTCGTGAAAGTGATTTTGATTAAATTGAGGCCTTAATTATAATCCAAAAGTAGTTGTCGCTGACGCCGAAACTTGACGTGATAAATTTTATTTTTTATTTTCATCATTTGTGTTTTTAGCTTTCCTTTTCTATAAACCAAAGATATCTTGCGCTAACGCCAAAACTCGTCGTGATAAAATTTATATTTTATTTTTAATTAATTTTTCGGCGATTTGACTGAGTAGTTCCTGATTCTGTTCAACATAGCACAAACCCGCTTGTATCAATGCTTCAATGTTTTTTTTCTTGACATTATCCATCTCCGGAGAAGCTGTTTTCAAAGAAGGATTGATCCTGTAATAGTTTTGTCTGTTTCGTTTTCCCAAAGTCATAAACATTTGGTTTAATTGATAATCTACCGTCTCTGCATTGGCAGAAAGCAAAATATCTATGATTGGACCAATCCAAGCCAATTTTCCAACATTTTTGTATTTATCAAAAGAATAAGATTTCATTTCCGTACCAGTTCCCAGAGACACAATCATCATATCATTCACGGTTGGATAATTGGGTTTTTCAGTATTTTCGAACAGATCAGCAAAAGGGATTTTTCTGGCTTCTGCATAAACACATAAAGCAGGATTATTGGCAAACATTCCTCCATCTATCAAACTAAAAGTCTGTCCATAAGAAGACTTAATCTGTGCCGGAGAGAAATAAGTTGGAGCTGCTGAAGTCGCTCTGCAAATATCTTTGACAAGAAAGTTTTGTTGGTTTTGTTTTGCATTAATTGTATTGAAAAGTTTTGCCTTTCTATTCTCGATATCATAGCTTGTAATGAGTGATGGTTTTATGAAGTCTTTAAGTTCCAAATCTCCAAAAAAATCACTCAGCTGTCTTTCTAAATTGTCCTGCGAAATTTTCTCACTAAACAGACCAAAGGGATTGAAAAGATTCTCCCATAAAGAAACCGTAAAGATATCTTCGCCCTTCTCCGTATAAAGTTCAAATGCCTTTTTAATAGAATATTTGGCTTTTTTATTGTCATCCGGATAAAGAAGAACAGAGGCTAAGATTCCACCTGTACTACTTCCCGCTATCATATCAAAATAATCACCTAGTTTGGCATTCGGATGATCTTTTTGCTGTAAAAGCTCTTCCAAATAACGCAGAATAATACAGGAAATAATGCCTCTGATTCCGCCACCGTCTAAAGAAAGTATAGTTGCTTTTTTCATTATCTTTTGTTTTGATTTGATATTACGAAAGTAGATGCGGGTAGCGACAGAACTCGTCGTGATATAAATTGATTTTAAAAAATAATATAACCAGTTTTATCCTTCGGAAGTTTGATGAGATTTCGCCAGCTGGTTTTCATTTCACCATTTTTTGTTTTGATACTTTGCTTTTCGAAATGAGGAAGGTCTTTGAAGGTTTTCCATTTTCCGCCCCAGCCCCAGCCATATTTGGCAAAGATTTTCACGCACTCATACCAATCTGCTACTTTATCATTGTCCCAATCTTTTGCCGTATCCCAGCTGGCAATCTTTCCATCTATGATGAGGCAGATATCTACCGCCAATCCATAATTGTGAATACTTTGTCCTGCTTTTGCATTAGTTACCTTTTTTCCTGGTTTTGTTCTTCCAATTGCATAAAGCTCATCTTGCTCTTTGAAGCTTCGCAGACCTTGGGTAATTCTTATTTTCGCCCTGCCGGTCAATGCAACATCACATTCTGCAATGATTTTTTCCACTTCAGCCTTTACTTTTGGATGGAGTTTATTGATTCTGTCTTGTGTAATTTTGTCCATTTTCAATTATTTTATTGAGGCAAATTACCCGAGCACAACGACAAAACTTGACGCGATAAATAAAATTTCGCACAAAAAAAGGCCTCTTTTTCAAGAGACCTTAAATATATTAAGTTAGCTAAATCAATTATTTTTTGATTATTTTTTTGCTAACGGTTCCGGATTTAGTTTCGATAGAAACATTGTAAACGCCTTTCTCCAAACTAGAGACATCAAATTTATCATTAACTGCTTCCAATTTGGATTTCACAATTTTTCCTGATATGTCATAGACTTTAACCGAAATAATATCATTTGTATTATTAATGGTGAAGTAATCTGCAGTTGGGTTTGGATATAATGTTAGATCTTTTTTGTTTAAATCATTCACTGCCATTAGTGGTTCTGTCGTCACATCTATGTCATCTATACTGAGAAGATTCCCATTGGTATAATCATTAACCCAGGCGAGATAAATCGTCTGACCCGCATAAGCAGATAAATCAACAGTGTAAGGTGCAGTAAGATCAGCAATAGGAGCATTAACAGCGTGATCCACGGCTAGGATATTTGTAAATGACGCTTTGGCAGTATTGGTGTTAGAAATTTTCAATTTAAAGCCATCATCATAAGGACTAACATCGTGTGATCTTGCAAAGAACTCAAGAGAAACTTTGGTATTAGCTGGCACAGTAATAGCAGGTGTAATCAACCATCTGTCGGCAGCGTTTAAAGTGGTAAACCATGATGGAGAAGAAGCCACCGTATTTCCTGATTCGGCTGTCCAAGCAATAGTTCTCCACGCGGTAGGAAATGTTGCAGAATATGTTCCGTAAGGAATGTTGGCATCATTGTAAAGAGTCCAGCCAGCCTCTTGTAAATCTGTTATTTCTTCAAAACTCTCATTGTAAATAGAAGTTTGGGCATTGCTCATGGTTGAGGCTAATAAAATAGAAAATAGAATTTTTTTCATAGAATTAAATTAATTTAATATAAAGATATAAAAAAGCCACAGAAAAATCTGTGGCTTACTATTTATAGTTTAATAAAATTAATTATTATTCTGCAGAAGCTTCAGGAGCTGCAGGAGCTGCATCAGCTGCACCTTCTACTGCTACTTCTTCTTCATCGTCATCATCTTGTCCTGCAGCAGCATTTTTGCTAGCATTTCTAGACATCTTAACAGCTACTACTACTGCGTTGTCTGGGTGCATGAAAGAATATTTGTCATTTTTAAGACTTTCTACATAGAATTTGTTTCCAATCTTAAGAGCAGTAATATCCACAACGATCTCATCTGGCAAGTTAGCTGGGATAGCTTTTACTTTTAGTTTTCTGAAAGTTTGTCTTAGAACACCACCCGCAACAACACCTTTAGAACGACCTGTGATTCTTACAGGAACTTCCATAACTACTGGTTTGTCATCAGATAATCTGTAGAAGTCTGCGTGAATGATTTTGTCTGTCAATGGGTGAAATTGAATATCTTGAAGAACTGCAGGAATTACCTGTCCGTCAACTTCAATAGATACCGTGTGTGCTTCAGGAGTATAAACCAAACCTTTGAACGCTTTCTCTTCTGCAGAGAAGTTCAATGGCTCGCCGCCTCCGTAAACAACACAAGGAACTAATTCAGCATCACGTAAAGCTTTAGTAGACTTTTTGCCCACGCTTTCTCTTTTTGTACCTTGAATTGTAATAGATTTCATTTTGTATAAAAATTATTTTAAGGGTGCAAAGATATTAATTTTTTTTAAATAATAAACTTCTCACTTATTGATTTGTGCTCGTGTACCATATTCATCACGTCAGCAAATAATTCTGCGCAAGAAAGAACTCGGATTTTTGAAGATTTCTCAGTTTTTTGTGGAATAGAATCGGTGACAATTACTTCCAAAAGTTGAGAATTCTCAATATTTTCAAACGCTTTACCAGACAGAACGCCGTGTGTTGCCATTGCTCTTACAGATTTTGCACCTTTTTCCATCAGGATATCAGCTGCTTTGCAAAGCGTGCCAGCCGTATCAATCATATCATCAATAAGAATTACATTCTTATCTTTAACATCACCAATAAGGAACATCTCCTCTACTACATTGGCTTTTTTTCTTTCTTTATAGCAGATTACAACGTCTGCGCCTAGATGACCGGCATAATTTTTCGCTCTTTTTGCACCTCCCATATCAGGAGAGGCTATTGTCAAATTATCAAGAGCAAGCGATTGAATGTATTGAACAAAAATTGTAGAAGCGTACAAATGGTCCACCGGAATCTCGAAGAAACCCTGGATCTGGTCTGCGTGCAAATCCATTGTCATAATTCTTGTAGCTCCAGCAGCAGTCAAAAGATTGGCAACCAATTTTGCACCGATGGGCGCTCTTGGTTTGTCTTTTCTGTCTTGTCTTGCCAAACCGTAATAAGGAATTACAACTGTGATATTTTTGGCTGATGCTCTTTTTGCCGCATCAATCATTAATAACAATTCCAACAAATTATCTGCTGGTGGAAAGGTGGAAGCAATCAGGAAAACACGCGCGCCTCTAACGGACTGTTCCAAGACAGGCTCAAATTCTCCGTCGCTGAAATGCTGAATATTAATTTGCCCTAATGGCTGCCCATAAGCCTGAGCGATTTTTTCTGCCAACTCGTGGCTGGTTCTCGTAGAAAACAAATAACTTGCTTGGTCTGACATTTTTACTTTTTTGCAAATTTAGAAAATAATGAAAAGTCTGGAAACCAAATTGCAAACTTTTCATCACTGATTTTTATTATTCAATAGAAATGATATTCTATTGCCTGCTCTCATCGGATTCTTAAAACAATGCGAAGAATGATTTCATAAAAAAAGACCAAAACATTTCTATTTTGGTCTTTTCTATTTTCTTAGCAATACTCGTCAAAAGCGGCCTGAAGATTCGCTGCAATCGCGCCTGCCGGATTACCTTCGATGTGGTGTCTTTCTAACATGTGCACCAACTCACCATCCTTGAAAAGTGCTACCGCTGGCGAACTTGGAGGGAAAGGAGCTAATAATTTTCTAGCTTCTGCAACCGCCTCTGTATCAAAACCTGCGAAAGCTGTTACCAAATGATCGGGCTTTTTTTCGCCAGTTAAAGAATAAACCACGCCTGGTCTTGCAGCGCCTGCCGCACATCCGCAAACAGAGTTGATTACTAATAATGTTGTTCCCGATTGCTTCAGAGCTGCATCTACTTGTGCCGGTGTTGTAAGGTCTTCAAAACCTTTATCTGTAAGTTCTGCCTTCATTGGCAATACTAAATCTGCTGGATACATATTAAATTTATTTAGGTTAATTCGAATTGCAAATCTAATCAAATAAAACTTTGATTATCTTATTTATCATTCTATTAAAATCATTCCGAAAATCTATTGAGACATTTTGACAGGAAATTGCTTATGGCGATTTGCTTATTGCATTTGGCTCTTTCGCAACGCGCCAATTAAAAACCCAAAATCCTAAGATTCTGGGCTTAATCAAATCGATATGCATATTAAGTATATCCGTAATTATTAATGATAATTTATAAATGATGAATGATAAAATCAATTATCGCTTATCAACTATCATTTATGATTTAAGAAAGTAACTTCTTCACCATTTCGGAAATACTTTTCCCGTCTGATTTTCCGGACAATGCTTTGGAAGCAACGCCCATCACTTTTCCTAAATCTTTGATTGACTGCGCACCAGTTTCAGAAATAATTTTCTTTATTTCTGATTCCAATTCTTCGGCAGACAATTGTTTTGGAAGAAATTTCTCAATGATTTTTGATTGCGCTTCTTCTACTTCAGCAAGGTCTGTTCTTCCCTGAGCCGTAAATTGGTCATAAGAATCTTTTCTTTGCTTTATCATTCTTTGCAAAATGGCGATTTCTTGTTCTGGTGAAACTTCGGCACCCCGTGCTTCGGTTTGCAACAAAATAATCTGCGCTTTTACAGCACGAAGAGAATCCAAAGCCACTCGGTCTTTTTCTCTCATCGCCGTTTTGATGGCTTCGCTTATTGTTTGTTCTAAACTCATAATTTCTGCTTTTGGCGGTTGGCTTTTGGCGGTTGGCTTTTAATATTACGCTTCAATTGGAAGCTAAAAGCGAAGTGCCAAAAGCCAATCGCAAATTAATCTACATCTTTGTTAAGAAAACGATTTTCTCTCAGTTGCATACTTCCATTGTTATCAGACAGATACGTATTGATGTGTTGGTCTGATGCGTTGGAGCCATCGATGTTGATGTTCTTTCTTTTGAAGGCCGGAACTGTTTCGAACACATTTTCATTGTCCAATTGCTGGTAACGGGAATTGAATTCCTTCAACTTGTTTCGTCTTTCCATCGCTTTGGAAGAGTCCGGAGTTTTGTTGAAAAATGTGAATCCGCTTTCAGTTTCCTGAACTGGTTCTTCGAATTTTTGTTCAACAATTTCTTCTTTAATTTCTGATGTGAAAGAAAATCTAGTTGGTTCTACAACTTTCTCCTCGATTTTTTCTTCGATGATTTCGTTAACGATTTCTTCCTTTGCTTCAGCAATCACTTGCTTTTCGATTACCGGAAAATCCTCGTCAACAGCTGGTTCGTTGATGGTAAAAATTACTTCTTTAGGACCTTCAACAATTTCTTCTTGGAAAGATGCCTTTGGCTTATCTTCCACTTCGAAAGTAAAAGATTGTGGCTCTAAATCGAGATCATAGCTATCGTCTTCGTCAAAATTGAAAAGGTTATATTCTTGCTTTTCGTTTGGTCGATAATCATTTGAGAAATCTTGGATTTCCTCGTTTTCGATGATTTGCGTTTCGGTTTTAACTTCTTCCACAAGACTTTCTACTAAAGAATTAGTTGGAAAATTTGAAGTTCTGAAATCGTCATCATCTTCTAATCGAAAAAAATTCTTTCCAGATTCTGGCTGTTGTCTTTCTTCCTGGGCTCTGCTTTTAAACGGAGATTCTCTGTGTCTTGACGAAGGCGTTGGTCTGTCTTCCAAAGTATATTTGATGGTCTCTGTAGCTCCAGAGTGCTTTTTGTCTTCATTAGAGAAACCCGTTGCAATCACCAAAACGCTCACTGCGTCGCCCAATTCCTCATCTGTTCCAACTCCGAAAATGATGTCTGCCGTGTTTCCAGCTTCTTTTTGGATGTAATCCATAATCACCCCGATTTCGTCCATCGTCACCTCAGAAACACCGCTTCTAATCAACAACAGAACGTTTTTCGCTCCAGTAATTTTGTTGTCATTCAACAACGGAGAATCCAATGCTTTTTTCACAGCTTCTTCTGCTTTCTTCTCGCCAGTGGCAACGCCGGTTGACATCAACGCTGTTCCGGAATTAGCCAAAACTGATTTCGCATCACGGAAGTCAATATTAACATCGAAATAACCCGTAATAACTTCTGCCATTCCTTTTGCCGCATTAGTCAAAACCTCATCGGCTTTAGAAAACCCTTGCTTGAAACCTAGATTTCCGAATTGCTGTCTTAGTTTATCATTATTGATGACAATTAAAGAATCAACATTGTTTCTTAGTTTTTCCAAACCTAAATTCGCTTGGTCCAATCTTCTTTTTCCTTCAAAACTAAAAGGTACGGTTACGATTCCGACAGTTAGAATCCCCATTTCCTTGGCCACTTTTGCAATTACAGGCGCCGCACCAGTTCCCGTTCCACCGCCCATTCCGGCAGTGATGAAAACCATTTTGGTGTTTTGTCCCATTGATGCCTTAATATCATCAATACTTTCGATTGCTGCTTTTTCTCCAACTTCTGGGTCGGCACCTGCGCCAAGTCCTTCCGTCATCGTTACTCCTAACTGAACTTTATTAGAAACCGGATTGTTGTCCAAAGTCTGCGCATCTGTATTACAAATCACGAAATCTACGCCGTAAATTCCTTTCTCGTACATATGTTTCAGCGCATTATTTCCACCGCCACCAACACCAATCACTTTGATGATGGCAGAATTCCCTTTTGGAAGGTCAAATGAAAATCCTTGTGTATTATTTATATTGTCCATAGTGTTATATTTTATAATTGATAGGTTAATGATAATCGATAGTTGATAAATGATAATCGATTCTTTGCGTTGCATCAATCATTTATCAATTATCATTCATCATTTATAGTTACTCTTCTACTTCTTCAAAGAATTTTTTCACTTTATCCATTAGAGATTGTCCGAAAGTCGGTTTATTTCTTCTGGCTTGTTCTTTTGGTTTTGCAAGCTCTTCTATCTGCTGAACAGCCTGTTGAGGTTTCTCCACTTCTGCAGTTGACTGAGGTGCAACTTGTTCTGCCTTCGCTACAGCTTCTTCGATGATTTCTTCTTCTGTTGGAAGGATTTTTTTATCTCGGATTTTAAGACTTTCCATCAACAAACCGATGGACGTTGCAAATTCCGGTCCTTTCAGATATTGGTTTTTATCGTTTGCCACATATTCATTAGCAAAACCAATTCTGCTGTCGAATCCGGTTGTGTAATTCGCTAACTGACGAAGGTTTCTCAGGTTGGAACCACCGCCAGTCAAAACGATTCCGGCAATCAGTTTTTTCTTTTGTTCGAAAGCGCCATAAGCCTTTAATTCAGTATTCACCATTTCGAGAATCTCTTCTACTCTTGCATTGATAATCTGAGCCAAAACCTTCAACGAAATCTCTTTGTCCGGACGACCGTGCAATCCCGGGATTGTCACATATGTACTGTCTTTTTCCAATTCCGGAACAGACGAACCGAACTTCACTTTTAGTTGTTCTGCGTGTTTCTCGATGATGGAACATCCTTCCTTGATATCATCTGTGATAATTCCACCGCCGTAAGGAATCACGCAAGTATGACGAATGATGTTGTCTTTGAAAATTGCAATATCTGTAGTTCCACCACCGATATCAACAATCGCAACACCAGCTTCTTTTTCTTCTTTAGTCAGAACCGCTTCAGACGATGCCAAAGGTTCCAATGTCAAAGCTTCCATTTCCAGACCAGCTTCTCGAACGCATCTTGCAATGTTTCTGATAGAACCCATCTGTCCCACAACAACGTGGAAATTAGCTTCCAATCTTTTGCCGTGCATCCCAACTGGCTCTTGGATTTCGCCTTCAGAATCTACTTTGTATTCTTGAGGCAAAACGTGGATGATTTCTTCTCCAGGCAACATTACCAGTTTCTTCACCTGGTCTTTTAGTTTCTCGATATCATCTTCTGTGATGTATCTGTCCGGATGCTCTCTCATTATATAATCCGAATGCTGGAGAGAACGGATGTGTTTTCCTGCAATCCCAACAGTGACCTTATGGATAGGAACGCCAGCGCTGGATTGCGCTTCTGCCACTGCAGTTTTGATGGAATTGATGGTTTGGGAAATGTTGTTCACGATTCCTTTGTGAACACCAAGACTCTTAGCCTTCCCAACGCCCAGGATTTCGATTTTCCCGTGAACGTTACGTCTGCCGACAATGGCGACAATCTTTGTTGTCCCAATGTCCAGACCTACTGAATACTCTTGATTTTCCATTATATGCTCGATTTGATTTTTATTTTATAATCGATAGGGTTGAAACCCTATCCTAATATATCTTCGTCCCTTTGGGACTATTATTCTATTCTATTATAAAAGGTTTAAAACCCTATGCTTTTTTTATTTTCCGTCCCGATGGGACTATTTTTTATTCTACAATTACTTTTGCTTTTTTCTTTTTGTCACTTGTTTTGGAAGCGGTTTCTTTTTTCTTGGTTGAGGTTTTTTTGACTTCTGGTTTCTTCTCTACTTTTTTCGGTTTCGAAGTTTCCTTTTTTACTTCCGTTTTTTTCGGTTCCGAATTTTTAATTTCTTTCTTCAGCTCCGATTTGGATTCAGGTTTTTTAATTTCTGGCTTTTTCACCTCTGTCTTCTGAGTCCCATCTTCAGACTTTAACTCTATTTTTGGTGCATTTCTCAGGATACTGTCATTTTCTTTAAAATAAGGATTCAAAGTTGTGACGATTTGATTCTCATATTTTAGTGAAATCTTCTTGTACTTCTGAGGATTCTGGTCAACCAAATATTTCTCTACAAAAGTTTTAAATCCTCTCACTTTAAACTGAATATTATCCAAATCGCCAATCTCCACTTTGTAATTGCCATCGCTGGTCAGAAGATTGTAACTTCCTTTTTCTTTTGTGATGCCGATGAAATACTTTTTACTGAAATCATCTTTGTCAATTTTCTCAATCAACTTCCCGAGTTCCTGATATTCCGAAGCATCGACATCGCCCATTACCAGCATGCACGGATAAGAAAAGTTTCTCGAAGTCGGGAATTCAATTCCTTTTTCATCGACATAAAAATCTTTTCCATTTTTGTTTAATCTGAAAACAGGAACACGTTGTTTGATATCAACATTCAGGTTTCCATTCAAATTCATATAAACATTGGCGCTGTCTACAAACGGAATCTCATTAATCTTCTTCTCCAATTCCGGAATTTTAACATCGCCAACTTTCTTCGTTGGATTATATTGCTTCACCAAGTCTTTGATGTCCTTTTCATCAATGAAATAAACCGGCGTTTTACTTTGGTTCATATTGATTGACACGATCTCCATTTTTGCGTTGTTAAAACGCTTCAACGAGAAACTGAGCAGAAATCCAAAAAGGATAACTGTCACGAGTATCTTCAATATTCTCCACTTGTTTTTCATATTATTTTTTGTATTAACGTATTAATGTAAAATGTATTAATGATTTTAAAAATCGTAAATACATTAATACGTTTTACATTTTACAAACTTTGCATCCATTCCATAATCGGGTCATAAAGCGTATCAATGTTTCCCGCTCCGACTGTCAATAAAATATCAAAATCTCTTTCTTTTATTTTGTCGAAAGTCTCTTGCAATGTGCAAACTTCCTTATTTTCTGTTTCGATTTTTTCGGCTAACCAAGCTGATGTAACACCTTCAAAATTTTCCTGAAGCTCTCTTGCAGGATAAATATCCAAAAGCAACAAATCGTCTCCATTTTCCAGACTTCTGGCAAAATCCTCGGCAAAATCTCTCGTTCTGCTGAACAAATGCGGCTGGAAAACCACCAGCAATTTTTTGGTTGGATAGAATGTTTTTATCGAACCAATCACGGCGTTTAGTTCTGTTGGATGATGTGCATAATCATCGATATAAATCTTTCCGTTATCGAAAATATGTTTGGTATATCTTCTCTTGATACCTTTGAAATTCGCGATTGCTTTTTTCAGAGTATCGAAATCAACACCCAAATTGCTCAGAATGGCCAAAGCAACTGTTGCATTTTCAACATTGTGAATACCCGGAATTTCCCAAACGAACTCTTCGACAAGATCAGAGTGACCATCTTTACTTGGTGCGTGGAAATCGAAATAAATTTTATCGTGGTCCATTCTCAGATTATCAGAGTAATAATCTGCTTCCTCATTGACTGCGTACGTTTTATGTTCTCTTCCAATAGCAATTCCCTTTCTGACAAACAGTTGATTGTCATTTGGAATCAGACTTGCAAATTGTCGGAAACCATCTTCAATCTGAACTCTATCACCATAAATATCCAAATGGTCTGCATCAATCGAGGTTACAACCGCCCAATCCGGAGAAAGGTTTAGGAAACTTCTATCGTATTCATCCGCTTCGACGACAGAAAACTGGTTGCCGTTGTAATCAAAATTCGATTTGAAATTTTCGGAAATTCCACCTAAAAATGCGGATGATGGAAGATTGGCTTCTTTGCAAAGATGTGCTATCAAAGTGGAAGTTGTAGTCTTTCCGTGCGTTCCTGCAACAGCGATACAATTTGTATTTTCTGTAATTAAACCTAAAACTTTGGCGCGTTTCAGGATGACGAAACCTTCGCTGGTAAAATAATCCAAGATTGACAATTTCTTGATTGCCGGTGTGTAAATCACCAAAGTTGATTCTTTGTCGAACGCCACTATTTTCTCATCAATTACATCTTCAAACGAAATATCGATGCCCTCAAAACCAAGCTGAGCCGTCAGTTTTGTTGGTGTTTTATCATAGCCCAAAACATTTTTACCGTTGGCGTGAAAATACCGCGCCAACGCACTCATCCCAATCCCACCGATGCCGATGAAATAGAAGTTTTGATATTGATTTAAGGTGCTCATTTAATTCTTATCTTTTTGACTTGGATGTTCTGTATCTTGGGATGCTAATCCGCTCCATCATATTATTATCTCTGTAAATATTAACTCTTACAGCCTGTACACTGTCACTCTTGGAAGCTTTGGCTTTGAAGATAAAGTAATCCAAAAAATCTTTGGGCGAATAGTTGGACTTGGCCTCACTCAGTTCTCCCACTGTGATGGTTCCGTATTTACTGTCATAATATTCACAGCTTTTTTTAAAATTCTCAGGACTCAATTTGTTCTTAAAATTGACATCCATTTTATAACCTTGAAACTCTGAATAATCCTGCTTTTCACATTTAGCAAAATAATCTGTTGCGAAGTTTTTCACCAACTTGATTCTTTCAGGACTTTTGGCTTTACCTTTAAGGTCAGGTCGATATTTTGATGTACAGGAAACTGTTATCAACATCGAAAAAACCATTGCTAAAATATATAAAGGCTTCATCATTTAATCACTTTAAAAATCTCATCTACAATTCCTTCCGCAGCTCTTGGCTTGGCGAAGAATTCTAAATTCTCAGACATTTCTTTTCTTAAATTTTCATTTTCACAGATTTCTGAAAGTGTCTTCCAGAATTTATCTTTCATTTCTGAATCTTTGACCATTCTTGCTGCATTTTTTTCCACCAAAGTCAGAGCATTTTTGGTCTGATGGTCTTCCGCTGCAAATGGAAACGGAACCAGCAAAACTGGTTTTCTCGCAACTGCCAATTCTGAAATCGCAATCGCACCAGCTCTGGAAACAATCACATCTGCTGCCGAGTAAGCCAAAGCCATATCGGAAATGAATTCTTTAATTTGAATTTCGGACGCTTCGACTCCGCTCAGCGAGACATCATTTATAATTTGCTTAAAGTCAGTTTTCCCTGTTTGCCAGATGAGTTGATAATCTTTTTCTTTTAATTTATCTAAGTTGTCTTTCCAGCCGTTGTTTAAAGTTCTGGAACCGAGCGAACCGCCAACTGAAAGAATTGTTAATTTATTTTTATCTAAGCCTAATTTTTCTTTAGCCAAATCTTTATCAATCAAATCTGCGATGATATTCTGACGGATTGGATTTCCTAAGAAATACGTTTTCGTACCGTGGAAAAAATTCTGCATATCCGGATAGGCTGTGAAAACGGCTTTCGCTTTTTTCGCATTGAAAACATTGGTTTTTCCCGGCAAGGAGTTCTGCTCCTGAATGAAAGTCGGAATTCCCATTTTTGCTGCGATGTACAAAGCTGGTCCACTTGCAAAACCACCTGTTCCAACCGCAAAATCTGGTTTGAAATCTTTGATGATTTTTCTGGCTTTGATCAAACTAGAAATGATTTTGAAAGGAAGCCCGATATTCTTCAGAAGATTGCCTCTGTCGAATCCCGCGATGTTCAAACCTTCGATTTTGAATCCGGCTTGAGGGACTTTTTCCATTTCCATTTTTCCGTTGGCGCCAATGAACAAAAACTCTGCATCTGGAAACCGTTTCTGAATTTCCTGAGCAATCGCCACCGCCGGAAAGATGTGTCCACCTGTTCCGCCACCGCTCATTAATATTTTTAGTTTTTTGTCCAATATATTTATTCTTTATAATGATTCGATTTCTTTAATCAAATTATTGTCAATGTAAAATCTATAATTGTGAGGTCTAAATCCTGCAAAAAATAAAGGTCTTGTTTTCACAATATTGATTTTTGTTTCTTCAATTTTCACTTCATAAAACTTTGACAAATTAGTCGAAAAATGAGTTTTATAATTAAAAATACTTTCAATGTTGTTTTTGAATCCGTTTACTGAATATGTGAAACTTCCGGTAAACCAATTTCTTTTAAATTCTACCTTCTTATTGTCGATATCAATACTAACTTTCATAAAATTCGTATTATGCGATGTCATTTATTTCTTCCAGACTCTGTTTCTTTCCTAAACCTTCTTCATCATAAACCTGAATCCTGGAACTTACATTGAGGATAATTCCAAGCTGAATATAAGTCACCAACATCGATGTTCCTCCATAACTAATCAGCGGCAAAGGCTGGCCCGTCACCGGAATCAAGTTAACTGCCACGGCAATATTTACTGATAATTGAACAAAAATCATCAGTCCAATCGCTAACACCAGCAACGATCCGAAAAATGCTGGCATCTTACTGGCTATCATCACAATCCTGATAATCATTATCATATAAAGACTAATCAGCACGAAAGCGCCAATCCATCCGTATTCTTCTACAATAATGGCGAAAATAAAATCCGAAACTGACTGTGGTAAAGTCTGTTTCAAAGCACTTTTTCCTGGACCAATTCCGTTGAATCCGCCGTGAACAATCGCAGCTTTCGCCTGCATCACCTGATAGTTTTTAGCTTTGATACTTTCGTCCTCGACATCAGCTGTTTTCTTAGAACTTGTAAAGGTTTCGATACGGCTCATCCACGTATGAACTCGGTTCCCCCCGATTAAATTGGTGTTCACTGCAATGACTAAAAACATCACTATGAAAACCACTGAAAGCGAGATGAATCCCGCGACGTACTGCCAGGCTAACTGTCCGATAATCAATATGATAATTGAAACCATCATAATCATCAACGCCGTAGAACCATTGTCTTTTGCTACCAATCCGAAAACCAATAATATTGGTCCGAAAATGTAAATGATATTCTCCAGCGGTAATCTTTCCCGTTTGATTTTTTTGGTTAAATACCTGCACAAATAGATAATCAGCATCAAATATGCAAATGACGACGGCTGAAAAGAAATTGGTGTTCCCGGGATTTTTAACCAACGCGATGCACTCGCACCCTCAATTGTTTGTCCTGTGAACATTGTAATCAACAACAATCCAATCGTGAACAAAAGCAGTATGGAACTTAGTTTCCCAATATACTCATACTTCACTGTCCCTACGAAACGCATAATTCCCAAACCAATGAATACGAAAACGATATGCTTGAAAACGTGACCAGTTGTGGTTCCGTTGTTCACGATATATTCCAGATTCGAACTTGCGGAATAAACCGGGAACACGGAAAGGAAGGAAATCAAAATGATAACCGACCAAAGAACCTTGTCGCCTTTCAGTAATTCGAATTTGTTTTCTGTAGTTTGGTTTTCCATTTATTTTATTTGTATGTTGTAAAAAGTCTGATGTACAAAGTACTTCTTACCTTTTACTTTTTACAATTTCTAATTCTTAATTGTCAATTCTTCTAAAACTTCTTTTTTGAATTGATTGCCACGGTCTTCATAACCATTGAACAAATCAAAACTGGCGCAGCAAGGTGACAATAAAACGACGTCTCCTTTTTCTGCAATCGATTTAGAAACTTCTACTGCCTGATGCATACTGGAAGTATCATAAATCTGCGTTTTTTTGCCTTTGAAGAACTCAATAATTTTAGAATTATCAATTCCTAAGCAGACAATCGCTTTTACTTTTTTCTTGACCAAGTCTTCAATTTCTGTATAATCGTTGCCTTTGTCTTTTCCGCCAACAATCCAAACCACAGGCTGCTTCATACTCTCCAAAGCGAAATAAGTCGCATTCACGTTAGTCGCTTTGCTGTCATTAATGAACTTGACACCTCTAATTTCAGCCACTGGTTCCAATCTGTGCTCCACCGCCTGAAACGTCATCAACGAATGCCTGATACTTTCATTGCTGATTTCCAGTAGCTTACCCGCGATACTTGCAGCCAAGCTGTTCGCTACATTATGTTTTCCAACCAATGAAAGTTCGTCGATATTCATCGTGAAACCTTCGTGGATATTGACCACAAAATTTTCATCAATTGAGAAAGCACCTTTTTCAAGTTTTTCAGTCATTGAGAATGGAACTTTGGTCACTTTCAAATCCAGTTTTTCCAGAATCGATTTGCTCATTTCATCATCCTTGTTGTAGATGAAAAAATTGTTAGCCTCCTGATTTTCAGCAATTCTGAACTTTGCCAAAGCATATTCTTCATAATTGTAGTTGTACTGGTCCAGATGGTCTTTGGACAAATTCAACAACAATGAAATGTATGGTCTGAAATTCTGAATATCATCCAACTGGAAACTACTCACTTCCAATACATAATAATCAAAATTCTCCTCGGCAACCTGTTTTGCAAAACTTTTTCCGATGTTACCTCCTAATCCGACATTGAAACCATCTTCTTTCAAAATATAATAAATCAAAGATGTTGTCGTCGTTTTTCCGTTACTTCCGGTGATTGCAATAATTTTGGCGTTCGTGAATTCCGAGGCAAATTCAATCTCAGAAGACAATCGTATTCCTTTTTCATGGATTTTCTGAACCATTTCTGCCTTCTTCGGAATTCCAGGGCTTTTGATAATCCAATCGGCGTTCAGAATTTTTTCTTCCGTGTGTTTTCCGTCTTCATAGTCAATTCCAAGCGCATCCAATTCTTTTTTGTAATTCTCACGAATCACGCCCATATCGGAAAGGAAGACATCAAAGCCTTTAGCCTTAGCCAAATAAGCTGCGCCAACTCCACTTTCTCCGCCACCAAGTATAACTACTCTCATTCTTTTGTATAATGTATGATGTACAATGTAAAAAGTACATTTTACTTTTTACTTAATACTATTTACAATTTAATTTTATCTAGTTTTTAAAGTTATTAAGCAAATAATTGCCAGCATCACACCCAAAATGATGAATCGATTCACGATTTTGCTCTCGTGGAAACCTTCTTTCTGATAATGATGATGCAAGGGTGACATCTTGAATAATCTGTTGTTCTGCGCATATTCCAGCCCGTATTTTTTCTTTCTGTATTTGAAAACCATTACCTGTAAAATCACCGAAAGATTTTCGATAAGGAACACACCACAAAGCACTGGAATCAATAATTCTTTTCTAAGGATAATTGCCAAAACAGCTATTACACCTCCCAACATCAAGCTTCCCGTATCGCCCATAAAAATCTGAGCCGGATAGGTATTATACCAAAAAAATCCAATCACTGCACCCACCAGCGCAAGCGCAAAAATCGTGGTTTCTCCCATATGCGGTAGGAACATAATATTCAAATAATCAGCGAAAATGATGTTTCCTGAAACGTAGGCAAAAAAGGCTAATGTCAGCAAAATCACAACGCTTGTTCCTGCAGCCAAACCGTCTATTCCATCCGTAATATTGGCGCCGTTGGAAACTGCCGTTACAATGAAAATAACGATAGGAATGAAAACAACCCAAGCCCATTCGTGTGCCTGTTCATCATCCATCCAGAATAAAATTCCGCTGTAATCAAACTCATTATTCTTAGTAAAAGGAACTGTGGAAACCGGGATTTTCTCGTCTTCCATAAAGTTCTGTTCCACATTATTTCTATTAATAACTGTCGAGTCTGCGTACTTTCTCTTAACCTCAATATCTGGGTGGAAATACATTGTAACTCCGACAATTAAGCCTAAACCAACTTGCCCAATTACTTTGAATTTTCCACTTAATCCGTCTTTATTTTTCTTAACTTTTTTAAGATAATCGTCCAGAAAACCAATCGCGCCCATCCATAAAACTGAAATAATCAACAGAACGATGTATACATTGGTGATTCTGGTAAACAGCAAAACGGGAATAATGGTCGCCAAAATGATAATCAAACCACCCATTGTCGGCGTTCCTTCCTTCTGCTTTTGGCCTTCCAGACCAAGGTCTCTTACCAATTCTCCCATCTGTCTTCTTCTCAGGAAATTGATGATTCTTTTTCCGTAAGCCATCGCAATAATCAGCGAAAACAAAACTGCCATCGCTGCGCGGAACGAAATGTATTTGAACAAGTTCATTCCCGGAACGTGGATTCCGTGGCTAGAAAGATATTCGTATAGATAGTATAGCATTCTTTGTCTATTTATGTTTGTTTGTTGATGGTTTTCTATTATAAATTATACATTTTCGTGAAAACTTCATTTCTATATTTACAAATCGTATCAATATTTTTGGAAGGATTTTTAATTATCAACCTTACACTTCCAAATGGTTCATTATATAGTTTTAAAATTTCTTTTTTGTAAATCCTATTCTTTGATTTCAAATATTTTTCACAAAGGCAATTTGCCACATCAACTTTTGCATTGCCATCTCCTATCTCTAAATAACCTGATTCTGGTTTCTCAAAAAGTTTTTTATAATAAACTCCTTCACAATCCAATACTGTTACCGTTCTTTTAAAATCATTAGTAAAAATGAACAAGATGAAAAATCCAAAAACTATAGTGGAGATAATTCCTAATAATATTTTAAATCTTCTATTCATCTTCAAATTTCATTAATTACTTTCCCATCAAATTCAAAAGTTCTCTAATCGTCTCTTTATCATCAAAATGATGTTTCACGCCGTTGATTTCCTGATAGGTTTCGTGGCCTTTTCCAGCCACAACCACTATATCTTTTGGCTCAGCAAACTTGATGGCCATTTTTATTGCTTCTCTTCTGTCCGGAATCGAAGTGTATTTGCTGAAATTCTGTGGTTGGACTCCAGCTTCTATTTCTTTAATAATCTGTGTTGGGTCTTCCGTTCTTGGATTGTCCGAAGTGATGATTGCCAAAGTCGATTTTTTGGTTGCGATATCGCCCATTTCCGGGCGTTTGGTTTTATCTCTGTCGCCACCGCAACCGAAAACACAAATCAGTCTTTCGTTTTTGGTTCTGATTTCGTTGATGCTATCCAACACATTTTCCAACGCATCCGGCGTGTGAGAATAATCGACCACGAAGAAAATTCCGCTGTCGGATTTTATCGTTTCAAATCTTCCGTTCACTCGTTTTAATGTTGAAATCGCCTGAAGAACTTCCGTTTCGTCCATTCCTAATTCCAGGGCAATTCCGTAAGCCAACAATAAATTATAAGCATTGAATTTCCCTGTCAAAGTTGTCCAGAATTCTTTGTTATTGAAATTCAGCAACATTCCGTTGAAGTCGATTTCCAAAGCTTTTCCGTGGAAATCTGCCATTGTTTTCAAAGCAAAAGTTTTCTTTTTAGCTTTGGTATTTTGTAGCATTACCAGACCGTTTTTGTCATCGGCATTCGTAATAGCAACCGCAGAATCATCAAGTTCATCAAAGAATCTCTTCTTTGCGTAGATATAATTTTGGAAAGTCTTGTGATAATCCAAATGGTCGTGAGAAATGTTCGTAAAACCAGCAATTTTAAAGTGTAAACCTTCGATTCTGTCCTGAGAAATCCCGTGGGAACTCACTTCCATAAAAGCATACTCACAACCGATTTCAACTGCTTTTGCCAACATTTGATTTAGCCTTATGACATCAGGTGTCGTGTGCGTTGATGGAATAATCTCGTCTCCGATTCTGTATTCAACTGTAGAAATCAAAGCGGATTGATAACCCAAGGTTTTAAAAATATCGAATAACAAAGTCGTAACAGAAGTTTTTCCGTTGGTTCCTGTAACACCGATTAAATTTAATTTCTCGGAAGGATTTCCATAAAAATTAGAAGCCAAACGCCCTAAAGTTTTAGAAGAATTTTCAACTTTAATGTACGTCACCTCATCATTGATTTCTGAAGGCAATTCTTCGCAAACAATCACTTTCGCACCTTTTTCGATACTTTGATTGATGTAAGAATGACCGTCTGAAACTGTTCCTTTCAATGCCACATACAAAGAATTTCCAACCACTTTTCGGCTGTCAAAAACGAGTTCGGCAACTTCTCTTTCGAGAGTTCCGATGGTTTCCAAGGTTTGGATTCTTTGTAATAATTTTTCTAAATTCATATTCTGCTTGTAGCTTCCGGCAAATTGCTTTTAGCTTATGTTAATTCTGAAGATTCAGATATATTTTTTGATTTTTGCCAATGGTTGCGCCTTCTGCTGGAAACTGTCCGGTAATTTTTCCGACACCTTTATAATCAACCCTGTAACCTAAATTTTCCAATTGCGGAATCACATTTTTCCCAATCAATCCAACCAACCTCGGCATCGAATCTTTTCTGACAGTCACTTTGACGTTCGGCTCAATCATTTTGTGAAGGTCAACTTTATGTTCCACCAACAAATCTTTTTCAATATTCAAAGGTGTTTTCAGGAAAGTCTTGCCGGCAATTTCTTTAAAAACCGGCGCGGAAACCGTTCCTCCATAAAAACCCTTGGATGTATCTGGCTGATTTACAACCACGAAACACGTGTATTTTGGATTATCGGAAGGATAAAAACCAGCAAATGAAGCTTGGTATTTCATTGGCCCAGCCTTCCAATATTCGAATCTGGCAGTTCCTGTTTTTCCTGCGATTTTCAAATTTGGTGTGTAAATACTTTTGGCAGTTCCCTTTTCAACCGCCTTTGTCAATGCACTTGTCATCATCTCGATTGCTTTGTCCGAAGCCATTTTTTTCACCATCACTTCTGGTTTTGCCTCATAAAGAACTTTACCATCTTTCATAATTTTATCGATGAAAAGAGGTTTTACCATTTTTCCTTTATTGGCAATACCATTGTAAAAACTCACCAATTGCAAAAGCGGAAATCTTGAAGAATAACCATAGGCCAAAGATGCCAAAGTAGCCCTATTCCAGCGTTTGCTTTCAGGCGTCTGAATCGAAGGTTTTGCAATGCCAGGCAATTCGATTTGCATTTTGTCGAACATTTTCCAACGCTTCAAATGGTCTATGAAAACCTGAGGTTTTTCGGCATAATGTTCTGTAATCAACTTCGCAGCGCCAACGTTACTTGACTTTGCCAAAACGTCGCTCACGTCATAAGTTCCGCCTCCGTGACCGTCTGTAATTCTTTGTCCGGCATAATTCCAAATACCGTTTCCGATGCTGACTTTCGTATTTTCATCAATGAAACCATCGTCCATTGCGGCCAAAAGCGAAACCGTCTTGAAAGTCGAACCTGGTTCCTGTGCATCTTTTACGGTATAATTATAAGCATCAACATAAATTCCCGGTTCGGTTCTTCTAAGGTTTACCATTGCCTTGATTTTTCCAGTCGCAACCTCCATCACCACTACACTTCCGTGATCTGCATCGAATTTTATTAACTGATTCTCCAATGCCGAATGCGCAATATCCTGAATTCTTAAATCTAAAGTCGTGTAGACATCCTGACCATCAACAGGCTCCTGAACTTTCCAGTAATCGATTGGTTTCCATTGAGAAGACGTGATTTTTTGTTCTAATCTTTTACCGTCGATTCCGGTCAAGAATTTGCTGAAAGCGCCTTCCAAACCAGATTTTGATTCGCCATTATCAGCTCCGATCGTTCCGGCTCCGATTTGCGTGGTTGCTAATTCTCTTCGGAAATTCCTTTCTACAATGAAACCACCTTTGTTTTTACCTTTATTGAAGATCGGGAAATTTCTGATTCTATCATACTCATCGAAATCAAGACCTTTTGCCAAAAGAAAATACTGGTTATTTCTCTGATTCTGAGCATCTAATTTGGCTCTGAAATAGCTTCGCGGTTTATCAAACATTTTGCCGAGAGAATCTGTGAGCGCACCAATGTTATTAGAATAAATCGTGTCTCTCATCGATTTGAAATCCAGATAGACATCGTATCGCATAACAGTTGTCGCCAAGATAGAACCATCTGAGGCGAAAAGATTGCCACGCGCGGCCTTCAGTTTGGCTTCCCTGTAATTTTTGCTGATGTAGTTATCTTCGAATTCCTGAACATTCGTGTTTTGAAGAATCAGGATTCTCGCCAAAAAAGTGATGAACAAAACCAGAGCTCCCAAAACAAAAAGGTAGCCCCACTTCAGCGCGTTGGAACGTTTTTTTTCGTAGTTATTATTGGGTTGCTTTATCATTGGTGCTATCAACTTTTATCAGTAATTTCATCGGGTGACTTTCCAAACTCACCAAAGAATCCTGAACCATTTCTTTTCCCAGTTCGGATTCCATTCTTATTTTTATTAGCCTACTTTGTGCATAGGCATTTCTGGATTTGTATTCTTCTGTTTCTTCTTTCAGCGTATTGACGAGCTTGATCTTTTTATCTACCAAGTGGTTACTGTAGATCATCACCATCAGCAATCCAAAAATAAACACGAAATATTTGTAATGAGCTCTTACCTCATCACGGTTAAGAAAATTCCCTTTTATGATGTCCATAAAAGTGAGTTTCTTCTGTTTATTTTGATTCAGTTTTGCCATTTTTTGGTTGTTTGTTGTCGGTTGACAGTTGATAGATTTAAAACATCTTCAAACAACTATCATCTAAAAACTATCAACTATAATTTTATTCCAATTCTCATTTTCGCACTGCGTGCTCTTGAGTTTTCTTCAATTTCTTTATCATCCGGGATGATTGCTTTGGTCTGCAATAACTCGAATGCTTTGGCGTAATTTCCGTAAATATCACGCTGAGGTTCACCTTCGAACATTCCGTTTTTCAGGAAACGCTTTACCAATCTATCTTCCAGAGAATGGTAGGAAATTACCACCAACCTTCCGTCGGTTTTCAGAATATTGTAAGACTGAACCAACATTTCTTTCAGCACTTCCAACTCCTGATTCACCTCAATTCTAATCGCCTGAAAAACCTGAGCAAAAAACTTATTCTGTTTAAAAGCCGGAATGTAACTGAACAGACTTTTCAACTCCTCGGTTGTATTGATTTTCTTCGTTTTTCTGTGATGAACAATTTCTCTTGCCAGCTTTCTGGATTCTCTCAGTTCTCCGTATTGGTAAAAGATATTCGCTAAATCTTCCTCTTCATAATCGTTGATGATTTTCTTGGCATCAAGACCTTGCATCACGTTCATTCTCATATCCAAAGGCGCATCACTTCTCGTAGAAAATCCACGTTCCGCTTCATCAAACTGATGAGAAGAAACGCCTAAATCACCTAAAATCCCATCAACTTTCGAAACACCGTAAGCCAACATAGAATTTTCTAAAAATCTAAAATTCTGATTAACCAAAGTGAATCTCGGGTCATCAATAGTATTTTTCAAAGCATCCAAATCCTGATCAAAAGAAAACAACTTTCCTTTATCCGAAAGCCGACTCAGAATCTCACGGGAATGGCCGCCTCCACCAAAAGTGCAGTCCACATAAACCCCGTCCGGATTGGTTACCAGAGCATCAACACTTTGTTTTAATAAGACAGGATTGTGATACATTGTTTTTATAATTGATGAATGAAGATTGATAAATGATTTAATTATTCGGTTACTAAAACCTATTAATTATTCTTTCTTAATTATTAATTTGATTCGTCTGAATCAAGATTTCCCATCACGTCTTCTGCAAGATTGGCGAAATCTAATTCGCTGACAGAAATGACCTGTTCATAAGCTTCTTTGTCCCAAATCTCGAAGAGTTCGCCTGCGCTTGTGATGACGATTTCTTTGGTCAGATTAGCATATTGTGTCAAATCTTTGCTGATTTGCAGACGACCAACATTGTCCATCTCCACAGTTTTGACTCCCGCCGTAAACATCCTGATGAAATCTGCATTTTTTTTCACAAATCGGTTGAGACCGTTTATTTTTGTCATCAGTTTCTCCCAAGGCTTCATTGGATAGACCTCGAGACACTTCTGAAACACGGAACGCTTGATTACAAATGGCTCATCTGCAAAGTGTTCCATCTGCTTCGTGAGCGAAGCAGGCAGTTTGATGCGTCCTTTGTCATCTATTTTACACTCGTATGTTCCAATGAAGTTTTTCATTTGGAGCAAATTTATATAAATTTCTACCACATTTTACCACTTTTACCCACTTTTATACTTAATGTTTATAACTTTTTGGTTTCGCTACTTTCTTGGCTAATGATTTGATAACAAATCAATTAAAATAAAATATTGTGAAAGCCCTTACCATAAAGCCTTTGCAATGAATGATTTAAAAATTGAGGTGAAAGATTCTGCTAATATTAAAAACGATTCTGAGTCAGGATTCAAAATGATTACATTTGTTTTATGAACTATTTAGAGGCACTTAAATGGCGATATTCGGTAAAAAAATTCGATGGAAAGAAAATTCCGTCGGAAAAATTGAACAATATTCTGGAAGCTGGAAGATTATCTGTCAGTTCGTTAGGACTTCAGCCTCACCATCTTTTGGTGGTTGATAATGATGAGACCATTCAGAAATTGATTCCGGCGTTTTACAATCCATCCCAGATTTCCACTTGTTCACATTTGATTGCTTTGGTGTCTAAGACTAATATAAATAAGGAATACGTCGATAATTATTTCAGTCATATTATTAATGAACGTGGTGTGACCTTGGAACAATTATCTTCTTTCAGAAATAACATCAATCAATTTTTAGAAAATTATACACAAAAAGAATTGGAAAGCTGGTCCGAGAAACAGAGTTACATCGTGCTTGGTTCACTAATAGTAGCTTCTGCTGAAGAACAAATCGATACTTGTCCAATGGAAGGTTTCAAATCTGAAATTTTGGAAGAGGTTTTGCAAATTGATACAACCAATGAAAAGATTGCGGTTGTTCTCGCTTTAGGCTATCGAGCAAAAGATGATATTTTTCAGAATTTTAAAAAAGTGAGAAAACCTGCGGATAAGTTTATTAAATTTCTGTAAATTTATTTTTTAACTCAAATCAAAATGAATGCAATCAGACAAATTGTTGAGGTCAAAAACCATAAGCTAAGCATCGAACTTCCAGAAAATTTTGATGTGAATATGCCGAGGTTATCATTTTCCCGAAAGAAGAGGAATTTGATTTTGAAATTTCTGAAAGTGAAAAAGCATTAATGAGAAAGCGTTTTGCAGGAGAAAAAGATTTTGAAGATTGGAAC
This sequence comes from Chryseobacterium sp., assembly GCA_039595375.1. Lineage (GTDB taxonomy): Bacteria > Bacteroidota > Bacteroidia > Flavobacteriales > Weeksellaceae > Epilithonimonas. The sequence goes on along the minus strand of JBCNLQ010000014.1, from coordinate 32,698 downwards.
ATGATAAAACCATAAACTTTAACGCAAAGTCGCAATCATTGATTTTATTGAAAAAGCTAAAAGTCGCAAAAAATCAAAGATTTAATTATCAAAAATTGAAATTTTGCGACTTATATATATCAATCCTTTATCAGAAATATTTTGCGCCTCTGCGATATTTTTTAACCACATCAATTTGACTCCTAGAAAATTTCCAAAGATTTAATATCTTTAGTAATCCTACAATTTTAAAATTAAAAATGATAAAAACAGACGTTCTAGTCATCGGTTCCGGAATCTCGGGCTTATCTTACGCCATCAAAATTTCCGAACAACTGCCGGAAACTAAAATCATCATCGTCACGAAATCCAACGAGGACGAAAGCAACACCAAATATGCACAAGGCGGATTGGCTGTTGTTACGGATTTTTCCAAAGACAATTTCCAAAAACATATCGACGATACTTTGCGAGCAGGCGATTACATCAATGACCCTGAGATTGTAAAAATGGTGGTAGAAGAAGCACCTTTTAGATTTAATGAAATTGTGGATTGGGGCGCAAAATTTGACCAGGAAAAAGGCAAATACTCACTCGGAAGAGAAGGCGGACATACGGAAAACCGAATTGTTCATCATAAGGACATTACCGGATTCGAGATTGAGAGAGCGCTTTTGGAAACTGTCAATAATTCTCCAAACATAGAGATTTTTCCTTATCATTACGTCATTGACTTGATAACTCAGCATCACGTTCCAGGAAAAGAATTCGACAAAGAAAACATCAATTGTTATGGTGCTTATGTTTTGGACGAGAAAAATAAAAAAATCAAGAAAATCACGTCTAAGATTACTTTGGTAGCAACCGGTGGCGCTGGTCACGTTTATAAAAACACCACCAATCCGATCATTGCAACGGGAGACGGAATTGCTTTTGTTCACAGAGCACAAGGCAAGGTTTCTAATATGCAATATTATCAGTTTCATCCAACGGCAATGTACTCCAAACGGGACGGAATGTTGTTTCTGATTTCCGAAGCTGTCCGTGGCGATGGCGCAAAACTCCGCACGAAAAACGGAAAACCTTTTATGCAAAAATATGACGAGCGAGAAGAATTGGCTTCACGCGACATTGTGGCTAGAGCGATTGATAACGAATTGAAAATCAGCGGAAACGAATATGTGGGTTTGGATTGCCGAGAAATGGACAGAGAAAAATTCATCAAACACTTTCCCAATATCTATCAAAAATGTTTGGATGAAGGCATAGATCCGATGACAGAATTGATTCCAGTTGTTCCGGCTTGCCATTATCTGATGGGCGGCATCGACACAGATAAAAACGGACAGTCTTCTATTAAAAATCTTTTTGCAGTTGGAGAATGCACCAATTCTGGACTTCACGGTGCGAATCGTTTGGCTTCTAATTCCTTGCTGGAAGGTTTGGTTTTTGGTCATAACGCAGCAATGAAAACGGTGGAACTTCTTAAAGAAAATGATTTCAATTTTGATGATTTGAAAGCTGTTCCGGAGTGGAATGAAGAAGGAATGAAAATGATGGACGAAATGGTTCTGGTGACTTACCTCAGAAAGCAACTCCAAGAAATGATGAGCGATTTGGTTGCTATTGTGAGAAGCAATGCAAGATTAGAATTGGCCAAGAAAAAACAGCGTGAAATCTATGAGGCCGTGACGGAACTTTATAATTATTCCTTACTTTCGCCACAACTTTCTGAGTTGAGAAATCTTGTGAATGTTTCTTACCTGATTATCAAACATTCTCTGGAAATGAAAGAAAACAAAGGTGCTTTTTACAATAAGGACTTGGCTACGAAACCGCTTATGATTAGTGAGTAATTTTATGAAGATAGAAACTTCCAAATATAAAGATTGGATTGTCGATTTAAAAAGCAAAATCCAACAGAGCCAGATAAAAGCGGCGATTCAGGTAAATTCTGCTTTGATAGAGCTATATTGGGAGTTGGGTAAAGAAATTGCTGAAAAGGAATTTGAAAACCAATATGGAAGCGGTTTTTTCGAACAATTAAGCCGAGATTTGAAAACAGAGTTCTCTCAAATAACGGGATTTTCTGCAAGGAATTTGAAATATTTTAAAAATTTTTATCAATTTTATAGTCTAAATAATATAATTCGGCAACAGGTTGTTGCCGATTTTGAAAATGAAGACAACACAAATGTCTATAAAGTTGATGAAGAACAATTTCGAAAACTTTTTTTGATTCCTTGGGGTCATCATATTCAGATTTTCACAAAATGTAAAAATGTCAAAGAAGCTTTATTTTACATTAATAAAACCATAGAAAATGGCTGGAGCAGAGCTGTTCTGCTCAATATGATTTCTGGAAATCTCTATCAATCTCAAGGAAAGGCGATTACCAATTTTTCTAAAACACTTCCAGATTACGATAGCGAATTGGTAAAACAAACTCTGAAAGATCCTTACATTTTCGATTTCATCAGTATTTCCGACAGCTACAAAGAAAGAGAATTGGAAAACGCTCTGATTGATAACATCCAAAAATTCCTTATTGAATTGGGCAACGGCTTTGCTTTTGTCGGGAAACAGGTGGAAATGAAAGTGGGCAATCAAAGTTTTTTCATAGATTTACTTTTTTATCACATCAAACTGAAAAGATACGTTGTCATAGAACTGAAAACTGGCGAGTTTGAACCAGAACACGCAGGAAAACTCAATTTTTATGTTACTTCTGTAGATAAACAATTGCGCGACGAAAACGACAACGCCACAGTTGGATTGATTATTTGCAAAACCAAAGACGACATTATCGCAGAATATTCTTTGACTGATTTGCACAAACCGTTGGGAATCTCTTCCTACGAACTCAAGAAAATATTACCAGACTACTTTAAATCTTCTTTGCCAAGCATCGAAGACATTGAAAATGAACTTAATAAAAATCTCAAATGAAAAGACCAGCATACGCATCTGATAAAGTTTTAAAAGAATTCATAAAAACAGCTTTGGAAGAAGACATCCAAAGTGGGGATCATTCTACATTATCCACTATTCCGAAAGATTTGGAGCAGAAAGCCCAGCTTTTGGTGAAAGAAGACTGCATTTTGGCAGGTGTAGAATTGGCTGAAATTATTTTCAAACATTTTGATAAAAATTTGAAAATCGATGTTTTCATAAAAGATGGGCAGCCTGCAAAAAAAGGCGATGTGGCATTTATAGTTTCCGGAAAAGCAAGGTCGATTCTTTCTACAGAACGTTTGGTTCTCAACTCTATGCAGAGAATGAGCGGCATCGCAACAATGACTCACGATTGGGATTCTCGATTAGTTGGAACTAAAACAAAACTTCTTGACACCAGAAAAACGACTCCGAATTTTCGGGTTTGTGAAAAATGGGCAGTTGCCATTGGCGGCGGAACAAACCACAGATACGGACTTTATGATATGATAATGCTGAAAGACAATCATATAGATTATAACGGAAGCATTACCAACGCTGTTAAAATGGCGAAAGATTATATCAAGAAAAACAAACTCAAATTGAAGATTGAAGTAGAAACTCGTAATCTTGATGAGGTAGAAGAAGCTGTAAAATCTGGTGCGGACAGAATTATGTTTGACAATATGGATGTCGAGACAATGACTAAAGCTGTAAAAATCGTCAATAAAAAATCTGAAACCGAAGCATCTGGCGGAATCACACGAGAGGTGTTAAATTTGGTGGCAAAAACTGGCGTAGATTTTATCTCAGCGGGCGCAATTACACATTCTTCGAGCAATATAGATCTGAGTCTCAAGGCTTTAAAAATTTAACAGTTTATTAACAAGAGTTATCATTTTTTTTAAGACTTTTGCGGCATAAATCTTAAAGAAATGAAAAAGACCCTAATCGTTGCAATTTTACTTGCCGGTTTTTTCACTGCATCTGCACAGGTAACCACCAGTAGTGTAAGTGGCGTAGTTACTCAATCTGCTGGAAAGAAAACTGCAGGAGCGACTATAAAAGCCGTTCACCAACCTTCGGGTACTGTTTACACTGGAGTTTCTAATGCTTCCGGTTATTTTAACTTGCCAAACCTTCGTGTTGGTGGCCCATACACCATCGAAATTACTTATGCTAATCTGAAACCAGTCATCTATGAAGATGTTTATCTGCAATTAGGAGAGCCTTTTGCTGCAGACGCAATGTTGACACAAGAGAGTGAAACTTCTATCGAAGCAGTAAAAATTGTAGCAGTTGGAAGAAATTCTAGAAAAAATGGTGCAACAACTGTCGTTGGAAAAAAACAACTTGAAAGTATGCCAACACTAAGCAGATCTTTGCAAGACTTCACACGACTTACTCCGCAAGCTAACGGAAACTCTTTCGGAGGAGCAAACAACAGATACAACAACATTACAATTGATGGTGCTGTAAACAATGATGTATTCGGACTTTCTGGTTCTGGTACACCTGGTGGACAAGCTGGTACTCAGCCAATTTCATTAGATGCCATCCAAGAAATACAAGTAGCGCTGGCTCCATTTGACGTTACACAAGGTAACTTTACAGGAGCTGGAGTAAATGCTGTTACAAGATCTGGAACTAACAAGTATGAGGGATCAGCCTATTTTTTTGGTAGAAATCAAAATACAATTGGTAAAAGTGTACTTACTGGTGAAAAATCATCTAAATTTAGTGAAACTCAATACGGTGTAAGAGTAGGAGGTCCACTAATTAAAGATAAATTATTCTTCTTCTTTAATGCCGAAGCCGGCAGAAGAACATCTCCCTTGGCTTTCAATGCTGGTGAAGCAGGAACAGCGATGACCAATGATATTGCTCAGCAAATCGCAAACTACACACTTACTAAATACGGATACGATGTTGGTGGCTATGGACCTCAAGATATCCAAACACAAAACAATAAGTTTTTTGGTAAGATTGATTGGAATATCAATGATAAGCACCAATTGGCAATCCGATATAACTACATTGATGCTTTTGATGACAACTTATCAAGAAGTGCCAACTTTTTCAGATTTGGAAACAACGCTTATAAATTCACCAATAAGCAGAGCGGTTTGGTTGCTGAATTAAGAAGTAACTTCAACAGTAGTTTCTCTAATAACTTAATTTTAGGATATTCTTCTATCAAAGATAGTCGTGATACGGCTGGAAGTCCTTTTCCTCAAGTTACCATCTTGAATATTGGAAACGTTTCCGGAGCATCAGCGGAGTTTGGTTCTCAGAGAAGTTCATTTGCCAATGAGTTAGATCAAACCATTTTCGAGGTTACCGACAATTTCAAATGGAATGTTGGAAAAAATACTTTCACTTTAGGAACTCATAACGAATTCTTCAGTTTCAGAAACTTATTTATCAACAACCTTAATGGTAGATGGGATTTTAACAGTGTTGAAGATTTCATCAATAATATTCCTGCTAGGGTTAGAGCAACATATTCACTTATTCCTGGCGAGTCAAGACCAGAAGCCAAGTTCAGCGCAGCTCAACTAGGATTCTATGCGCAAGGTGAGTCAGAGGTTTTCAAAAACTTTAGATTGACTTATGGTCTTAGATTAGACATTCCTGTCATCAATGACAAGCCTTTGAGAAACCCAAAAATCGAAGCATCATTCCCGGGGTACAGAACAGACAACACACCTAGCGGACAATTATTGTGGGCACCCAGAGCTGGATTCAATTATAATGTAAATGGCGACAGATCCCTAGTACTGCGTGGTGGTGTAGGAGTTTTTACTGGTAGAGTTCCTTTTGTATGGTTATCTAACCAATTTACAAACAGCGGAATGTTGTTCGGCACCGTGGATGCAAGGACTACAGCCATAAACGGTGGAAACGGATTTGATCCTAATATCGAAAATCAGCAAAATATGGGATCGGGATCTACAAGAGCAGAGGTTAACCTCATCAGCGATGATTTCAAAATCCCACAAGTGTTGAGATTCAACTTAGCTGGAGATTTCAGATTGCCTGGAGGAATTAACGCAACCTTGGAAGGAATGCTCTCTAAAACAATGAATAATATTGTATACTCTGATATTAATATTTCCAGAAGCAATGGAAGTATAAATCCAGCTTTATCAGGCGGTGCTGACGTACGACCAAATTATGCAGGACAGAGAGTAAATGCAACAGACTTTACCAATGTTATTTTATTAAGTAACTCAAGTAGAGGTTATACTTACAGTTTAACAACTCAATTGCAAAAATCATTTGGTTTTGGTTTGGATTTGATGGCGGCGTACACGCACGGTCAATCTGCTTCTATCAATGATGGTAACAGTAGTACGGCATTATCTAACTGGGAATTTACTCAGATTGTAACAAATCCAAATAATCCGCCACTTGCCAATTCTAACTTCGATATCAGACACAGAACAATCGGAAGTGCTGGTTATAAAATAGAATACGGAAGAAACAAAGCTTTCTCAACTGGATTTAGCTTATTCTATGCTGGAACGTCTGGATCTCCTTTCACGTACTTGTATAATGGTGATGTAAACGGAGATGGAGCTTTCCAAAATGACTTAATCTATGTACCTAGAAATGCTAGTGAAATTAAGTTGGTTGCACTTACAGGATCTAATCCTGCTACACCTGCACAGCAGTGGGCAGCGTTGGATGCATTCATTGAGCAAGATCCTTATCTGAGAACTCGAAGAGGACAATATGCTGAAAGAAATGGAGCGAGAACACCTTGGGAGCATAGATTTGACCTAAGAATCACTCAGGATCTAGGAATTACAATTAAAGAGAGAGTTCACAGATTCCAATTGACATTTGATATTTTCAATGTAGGAAATCTTCTTAATAAAGATTGGGGCAAAAGCTACTTCGTGAGTAACCAGGCATACCAATTGATTACTTACACAACTTCTGGTGGCGGTGGTTATACTTTCAGAGCGCCTCAGGATAATAAGGCTTATAATATCTCTGATCTTGCATCAAGATGGCAAGGACAATTTGGAATAAGATATATTTTCTAAGTAATCAAATCCACATTTAACAAACCTAATCCCGGCAATCTGTCGGGATTTTTCTATCTTTGTCAATCAAAAATTTGAATATGGACTTCTTTAAAATTTTTCTTAGCGCTCACAAAGGTTTTGCCTATCTGGAGCTTGCACTGGTTGCCGCATTTTTAGTTCTTTTATTAGTCACAATGTTTGGCTACAGCGGAAAAATCTCAAAACCACTTAGAAAAGTAACACTTTTCACGATGATTTTTTTCCACGTTCAATTTTTAATCGGGGCTTCTCTTTTATTCATTTTTTCTCCAGGCTTCAAAGCGGCTTTGGATGCCGGAACATTGATGAAAGATCCATACTCGAGATTCCAATACGTAGAGCATCCTTTTTCTATGCTGATTGCGGCAGTACTGATGACCATCATCAACAAAAAACTAAAAACATCTGACAAACTGACGATTCCCATTATGTCTCTAGGATTAGTTGCCATCGCACTATTCGTATTCGCATTCCCGTGGGCAAGAGTTTTCGGAGCTTAAATTAATTTTATAAAACACAATTAACTTATCGATTATCATTAATCATTAATCACTTATAAAAATGAAAGTAGCTGTAGTAGGCGCAACCGGAATGGTTGGACAAGTTATGCTGAAGGTTTTGGAAGAAAGAAATCTTCCAATTACCGAACTGATTCCCGTAGCATCAGAGAGATCTGTTGGCAACAAAATCAAATTCAAGGATAAGGAATTCACAATCGTAAGCATGGACGACGCTATTGCAGTCAAACCCGAGATCGCAGTTTTTTCTGCAGGTGGAAACACTTCATTGGAATTTGCTCCAAAATTTGCAGAAGTTGGAACTGTGGTAATAGACAATTCTTCTGCTTGGAGAATGGATCCAACTAAGAAATTGGTTGTTCCAGAGATCAACGCCAATGTTTTGACTAAAGAAGATAAAATCATTGCCAACCCAAATTGTTCAACCATCCAATTGGTAATGGTTCTTCACCCTCTTAATATTAAATATGATATTAAAAGAGTTGTAGTTTCAACATATCAATCCGTAACTGGAACAGGCAAAGCGGCTGTAGATCAATTAAATGCTGAAATAGCTGGCGAAAGTCCTGAGAAAGTTTATCCTTATCAAATCTTCAAAAATGCATTACCGCATTGCGATGTTTTTGCAGATGACGATTATACCAAGGAAGAAATCAAGTTGATGAAAGAACCTAAGAAAATTATGGGTGATGACACATTCAATTTGACAGCTACAGCGGTGAGAGTTCCTGTACAAGGTGGACATTCTGAAAGCGTGAATATTGAATTTGAAAATGAATTTGATTTGGACGAAGTGAGAAAAATTCTTTCTGAAACGCCAGGAATCATTCTTCAGGATGATGTCAAAAATAACGAATATCCAATGCCTCTCTATTCCGAAGGACGCGATGAGGTTTTCGTGGGAAGAATCAGACGAGATCTGTCTCAACCAAAAACACTCAACCTCTGGATAGTGGCAGACAATCTCCGGAAAGGTGCTGCTACAAACGCCGTTCAAATTGCAGAATATCTAGTAGCAAATAACTTAGTTTAAACTAACAAAATCCAAAGAATCTTCGAAAATATCGAAGATTCTTTTTTTAGCAATGAAGACAGATAAAAAAAATAATTCTAATATTAATTTTCAAAAGTGGATTGCGGCAATTGGCATTCTTCTTTTTGTAGGAAAATTGGTTGCATGGAAACTCACCAACTCGGATGCCGTCTTCTCTGATGCGATGGAAAGCATTGTGAATGTCATCAGCGCATTTCTCGGTCTTTACTCCTTATATTTGGCTTCAAAACCAAGAGACGAAAATCATCCCTACGGACACGGTAAAGTAGAGTTCGTTACATCCGCAATCGAAGGTTCTTTGATAAGCATTGCAGGGCTAATGATTATCTATGAAGGAACAAACAGTTTGTTGTCTGACAAAGTGCTTAATAAACTCGATTGGGGGATTTGGATTATCGCAGGAACAGCAATTATCAATTACATTCTGGGTTACATTTCTATCCAGAAAGGAAAGGCAGAAAACTCAGTCGTTCTGATATCCTCTGGCAAGCATTTACAATCCGATACTATCACTACTCTGGGCGTTGTTGTGAGTTTGGTTTTGGTCTATTTTACAAAATTGATCTGGATAGATTCTGTTGTTGCTTTGATTTTTGGTTTTTACATCATCGTTATCGGCTACAAAATTATCCGGAAATCCCTCAGTGGAATCATGGACGAAGCAGACCCAGAAATGCTGGAAAGACTGGCCAAATTTCTTAATGACAACCGAAAAACAGAATGGATAGATGTCCATAATATGAAAATACAACAGTTTGGCAGCCGGCTTCATATCGATGCACACTTGACATTACCGTGGTATTTTGAGTTGAGAACAGCGCACGATGAGATGGAAGAAATGATCACATTAATTGCCGAGAATACAGACCGAACAGTAGAGTTTAATTTCCATATGGACGATTGTAAACCAACTTCCTGTGCAATCTGCCAAATTGAAAATTGTCCTGTACGTCAGCAAGCTTTCATAAGAAAAATACATTGGAACGGCGAGACCATCTCTCAACCAAGTAAACATACTGTTGAGAGTTAATTTTTTTGGAATTCTTGCTTCGGTTTAAATAAAATCTTTCAATATTCTGCCAAAAATAATTGGAATTTTCCTGTGTAAAGCGAGTTTGAACCGGAGCCGATATTCATCAAATAAACCCTGATACTGCTGGTACTAAGTAGCTTGGAGGAAACAACACTAAAATTAGCATCCAAAGAGCTATCTGCGGAAACCTGCAAAACAGCGTTAGTAGAACTTGGCTGGTTGGCAACAGGTATTGCTATATCAATAAAATCCGTTTTCCCTGCAGGTATATTGACAAGAGAAAAATTTACGACTGTGTTAAAAAGAATTTGTCTTTTCTGGATTACGGCATTTTGACCCAGTTTAAAAGTTCCATTAACATCCAATTTTGCATTCACATTCGGTGTATTGGTGCCGATTCCTACGTTGGCATTCGAGTTTCCAATAACCACAGCATTGGCTTGTGATGTAGTTGCCTGGTAACCCAAAGCGGTAGAAAATTGCCCTGTGGCAGATGCTCCAGACCCAATGGCTGTCGAGTTTTGTCCGTTTGTAACCGTCCCAAAACCCACTGCTGTTTCTCCATTAGAATTAGTTTTAGAAGTATGTCCAATTGCGACGGATTGATAACCAGATGCGTTTGAAAAGTTACCTAAAGCACTAGCTTCGTTAGAATTGGCTTGAGCTCCATAACCTACAGCTAGAGACCTATAATTGGCAGCTTTGGAATCAACTCCCAAAGATGTAGCCTGATTAGCGAGTGACTGTGCGTTCATCCCAACCGCCAGTGCTTGGTAAGCCGCAGACGAGCTTTCGCCAATATTTACAGCCCCATTTGTACTAAGACGCTGGGTAATTTTATTATTGGTTTTGATGACAAAATCATCTGAAGTAGATGTGCCGATAGAAAGATTAGTGCTGGCTCCGGAAGAATTTCCAGCGTTGTCTCCGCTTGTTTTCCAAGCATCAGATGGAGATCCAGCAGAAGATGATGTACTCAGAAGATTCCATTTGTTATCATTCCAAAAGTAAAACCCTTTTGTGGATAATCCAGCCGTTCCATTGTTCCAGACGATGAGCCCTGTGGGAGGCGATGAAATGGTAGTGTTATCGGTAATGGATGTGAGTGCAATTCTGGTTATCAGAAGACCCTTATTAGAACTTTCTAAGTGTAGAATTGAGGCTGGATCGGGCGTAGTTGTGCCAATGCCAACCTGAGCTTTATATGCCGCAATTGCGCATATAAAGAGCAAGAAACTTTTTTTCATGTTGTGTTAGTTTTGAACTAAGTCAAAATTATGAATAAAAGTTGTAAAAAAAGCATTTTTTATTGCTTTTTTGCTGAATAATAGAAGGTTGGAAGTAAAATAAGAAGGGTAAGTGGCTGTATTATAAAACGTCTAACATAAAAAGAAAATAAATAACCTACCTGAAATTGATTATAAATGCAAAAAATATAAACAGGAAAGACGATAATGAAAACCAGCAGAATAAGAAAGAAAGCTTGCTTTGTACGCTCCGGTTTTCTGAAAAGAAAATGAATAATGACGAGCGAAAAGATCAAATTGAGTACAAACCTAAATAGATAACCAATTATAAGTTTCCCCCAAACAAAATCTGGAAAAGCGGCGGACTGATCTGCCGACTTAAAATACATCAAGAAAGGATCGTAAAAAATTTTATCTTCCAACACGCGGATTGAAAATAGCCCGACAAAACCCGCAAAAACCATTAACCACCTAAACATTTTTCTCTTTTTTCAATGCAAAAAACTGAATCCAGACCAGCCAAAGAATAATCACGCCGCCGTAGATAATGGCTGGAAAAATGTAGTCGTGACCAACTTTTTCATATTGCGGATATTTGAGGAAGATAATATTTAGTAAGACAATTCGCAGAACATTAAGAATGTGTAGCAAAAGAACGCCTCCTAAAATAAAAAAAATCGTTTTGACACCTTTGTAAAATGCAAAAATAAAAGCAGTGAAAAGAATCGCGACAGAAATCACATTGCAACCTTCCACCATTCTAGTCGTAAATCTGCCATTGATTTGAAACAAAACACTATGCAACTTCATACTGTCAACCAAAACGGTTGGAAAACCAATTAGATCCTGCATCAACGCCACTTGCCCTGCGACCAACCGTGTAAAAGGATCTACAACATCATTCTCATATTGATTGAGATACAACTGATACAGCAGTACCAAAACTATGTAAATTACAACGAATCTCAGCAGAATCTTCAAAACAGGAAAAAAATCTTTCATTTGTGCAGGCGGATTTTGAAAACAGTCTAATATTAATCTCCCTTATCAATCTCTACAAAGAGTAATTTAGTTGGTAAAAATACAATTTTTAGCGAATCAAAATCTATTATTAATTAACTTTGTTCTATGAAGGAACATCAGGACTTTTTCGGAGAATTTTTGGGTCAAGAACCAGATTCTTTTACAGCATTGCCACAAAGCGGATCTGCCAGGATCAATTATATCGCGAGTTTACAAAACAGGCAATATGTAATTACCTACAACGAAAATGTGCGGGAGAACGAAGCTTTTTTTTACTTTTCTGAGTTGTTTCATAATCTAAATCTTAACACGCCGAATATTTTCAAAGTTAATTCTGATAGAAATCTATATGTGCAAGAATTTCTTGGCAAGAAAACACTTTCTGACGTAATATCTGAAGAAGGAATTTCTGCGCGTGTAAAAAGTTTAGTCCAAAAAAGTCTTGAAAAATTGTTTGAATTACAGTCGAAAACTTTCGGGAAAGTAGATTTCAAAAAGAGTTTCGAATACGAAAATTATGACGATTTGCCAATCACACACGATCTCTACTACTTCAAGAATTTTTTGATTGATGTTTTGGAGATTGATTATCATAAATCGACTTTGCTAAAGGAATTCAAAAAGATTTCCGAAAAGATCCAGAAACTGACACCGAAGACCTTGATGATCCGGGATTTTCAGTCTAGAAATATTTTGGTGGATGAGAACGATGAGGTTTACTTTATCGATTATCAGTCTGCAATGGAAGGTCCCGCAACATACGACGTGATTTCTTTCCTTTATCAGGCCAAGGCAAAATTTCCGAGTCAATTTAAAGAACAGATGCTCAATTATTATTTGTCGTTCTGGCAAAATGATGAAGACAGACAAGCTTTGCAACAATCTTTTGAATGGATGAAGATGATGCGTTTTCTGCAGGTTTTAGGCGCTTATGGTTTCCGTGGCTTGATACAGAGAAAATCTCACTTTTTAGCCAGTCTTTTGCAAGGAATCGACAATATCTATGAACTGACTCAAACTTGGAGCGAAATTTCTCTTCAGTTTCCAGAGCTCTATTTCATTATTTTAAGATTAAAGAGTCAAGAAACCCAGACTAAGATTGAAAAATTGATTATTGAGTAAGGCTCTAAGAAGCATATTCTGACAAGCTTTTTAGTAAAATATAGCTTAGATATCCACCCCCACAGTCCGAGTGACTCATTGTTTTATTTAATTATTTGAATTGTCAAATCTCGATTTGAACTGGAAATCCTTTTTTGCTTGGAATTTGGATTTTATCGTTGAAGGAATTGCCTTAGAAAAGATTAACTTCGTCGAACCACTTATGTTAGATTTGAAACGGAAAGTGGGATTAAGCTCAAAGAAACTTAACAAAATAAAAAACCTCAGAATTGCTTCCGAGGTTTTGTGACTTTTTCAATTTTTCTTATTAATTTATAACCAATGGGTTTTCTCTTACAATTCTTTTGGCGAATCTGAATTTTGGTCCCCAATAGTTGTCGTCTAATGAAGAAACCATCACTCCTTTTGATGTTGCAGCGTGAATAAACTTCACTTCACCTTCTGGTGTAACATCTTCTACGATTCCTACGTGTGAGATTCTGCTGCCTCTGTGTGAGAAAAATACCAAATCACCTTTCTGAAGTTCTGCTCTTTCTACGGAATCACCCTGAGTAGATTGCTCTGCTGCTACTCTTGGAAGATCCATCCCAGCTGCTGCGCCAAAAACTGACAACACAAACGCTGAACAATCGATCCCGTTTCTCGTGCTACCTCCGTATCTGTAAGGTGTTCCTATGTAGCTTTCTGCTTCCATTAGGATATTATCTATCGTTTTGCTGTGTCTGATCGCATTTTCAATCGCAGATCTTTTGATTACATCGCTTGTACTTGCGATAGATGCTAAAACACGCTCCCCACTATTATTGGTATTATTTGAGTTCGATACCGGCTTTACATTCAGAGAAGCAAACTTGGCATCGGTTTTGTATGTTTGATTGTTAGAAACCACATAGTTAGAAACGCAAGATTGCAAAGAAAAAAATGTGGCTACAAATAAGAAATAAACTAGAACTCTTTTCTTCATATATATTTAATTATTTGTTAAACTATTAGGTTGGTTTTTTGTGATTGCAAAGCAAATTTAGCCATAACCTTTTGAAGGGTCTTCCATTTCAAACTGAGAGACTTTTAGTTTAACATATTTTAACAGTCTTTTATAGAATGTTAAAGAAAAACAAACCGCAAAGCCTATTTTTAGACTTTGCGGTTTTATATTTAGTTAAGATTCTTTAACTTTTTAGATATTACCTATCTCGTAAATAATAATTCTCTATATTTTGTCATTGGCCAAAGCTCATCATCCACCATCATTTCCAGAGCGTCAGAAGCTTCTCTGATATTATCAAACAACGGGATTACTTTGTTACAATATTCCTCAGCCTGCTCTTGGCTTCCAGAAGTATTTTTGGCCTTATCTTTTGCTGCTAGAAGCTCATCCACACCAACCTTAATCTGAGATACGTTTCCTGAAATATCAGTAATTAATGCCAATTGTTCCTTCGCCAAAGTCTTAAATTCTTTATCGCCGAAGATTTCTTTAAGACCTTTCACATTCTCAATCAATCTGTTTTGATAATTAAGAGCAGCAGGAATAATGTGGTTTCTTGCGATGTCTGCCAAAACTCTGGCTTCGATGTCGATTACTGTAGAATATTTCTCTAGTTTGATCTCGTTTCTAGCTTCAAACTCTCTGTGAGAATAGATTCCAAGTTCTTCATAAAGTTCTACGAATTTTTGGTCTAATTCTTTTTTAAGAGCTTCCGGAGTAGTCTTCAAGTTGTTAAGACCTCTTTTAAGAGCTTCATTAGCCCAATCTTCCGAGTATCCGTCACCTTCGAACATAATGTTTTTGCAATCCTTAATATATTCACGAAGAATATTAAAAATAGCTTCATCTTTTTTCAGACCTTTTTCAATGAGTGCATCCACTTCTCCTTTGAAAGTTTTCAATTGTTTCGCTGCGATAACGTTCATCACAGTCATTACTTCTGCACAGTTTGCAGAAGAACCAACCGCTCTGATCTCGAATTTATTTCCTGTAAAAGCGAATGGCGAAGTTCTGTTTCTATCAGTATTATCCAAAAGAATTTCTGGAATTTTTCCAACGACGTTCAGTTTCAAATCGGTTTTTTCTTCTGGAGATAATTTTCCGTCCGTTACTTTTTCCAACTCTTCCAAAACTCGGAACAACTGACTTCCGATAAATGCAGAGATGATAGCTGGCGGTGCTTCATTTGCTCCAAGCCTGTGATCATTACTTGCGGATGCGATAGACGCTCTCAAAAGATCAGCATAATCGTGAACTGCTTTCAAAGTATTCACAAAGAAAGTCAGGAACTGAAGGTTTTTCTTCGGATTTTTTCCTGGGCTTAAAAGATTTTCGCCCGTATCCGTTCCAAGTGACCAGTTGTTGTGTTTTCCACTTCCGTTTACTCCTGCAAATGGTTTTTCGTGGAACAAAATACTGAAGTGGTGCTTATGAGCAATTCTCGCCATAATATCCATCAATAATGAGTTGTGATCTACTGCAACGTTTGCTTCTTCAAACATTGGTGCCAACTCGAATTGATTTGGAGCAACCTCATTGTGACGTGTTGTTACAGGAATTCCCAACTTCATACATTCGATTTCCAACTCTTTCATATAGTTCATCACTCTCGTAGGGATGGAGCCAAAATAATGGTCATCCAACTGTTGTCCTTTTGCAGGAGAATGTCCTAGCAAAGTCTTCCCAGTCAAAACCAAATCTGGACGAGATTGGTACAAGGCCGTATCTACCAAGAAATATTCTTGTTCCCAACCTAAAGTCGGGGAAACTTTTGTTACGTTTTTATCGAAGTAAGATTTACAAACGTCAGTTGCAGCTTCATCCACAGCGTTTAAAGCTCTTAGTAACGGAGCTTTATAATCTAAAGTTTCGCCAGTGTAAGAAATAAAAATAGAAGGAATACAAAGTGTAGTTCCCATAATGAATGCTGGAGAAGTCGGATCCCACGCCGTATAACCTCTCGCTTCGAATGTGTTTCTGATGCCACCATTCGGAAAAGAAGAAGCATCTGGCTCTTGCTGAATCAATAACGCACCACTGAATCTTTCAATTGCTCTCCCACCTTCGATTGGTGTAAAAAATGAATCGTGTTTCTCAGCAGTTGCACCTGTCAATGGTTGGAACCAGTGAGTATAATGTGTCGCACCATTAGACATTGCCCAATCTTTCATTGCAACAGCCACTTGGTCCGCAATGTGTCTCTGGATTTTTGTTCCTTTTTTGATAGCATCCAAAATAGACTGGAACGCTTCTTTCGTCAGATATTCTCTCATTGTTTCTTCTGAGAATACGTTTTGACAATATAATTCTGACAATTTTGCAGGAACTTCTATGAAATTATCCTTTCTGTAATTTCTGAATGGAAGCTCGGCTAAGGCTTTAAATCTTAATGTTGACATAAAAGTGTGTTATTTTAAACGTGGCAAATTTACAAAAAATATAAATCCAAACTAATCTACCCCTAAAAATTTGTAGCCATTTTAATTAAGAAAAATTTTAATGGGAAAATACCCCCCATGTTTTTCAACAAGCGACCCTAAATTTTCAATTGAAACATTTAATTATTTATGATCAATATATGAATGAAATTTATTTTTAAAATATTGATAAGAAAGTTTAACTTTAAAACGATTATCATTTAATAGCCTAAAAAGCATATCAAATTTACAATTAATTGAAATTCAACCGATTAAAGGATTAAAATTGATTTAATTAATTTTTCATATCTTTGCAGACTTTTACACAAAATTTAATATATGGCAAATTCAAGAGCAAGAGAAACCACAGAAGCAATCGAAAGATTATATGTCTCTATGAGACACCTATTTTACAGAGGATTTTTCAAACCATCAGGTGTTTCGGGAGAATCATTAAGAAAACTCTTAATGGTCATCAACCCAGAAATCTACGGAAGTATGAGCATCCCAAATAAAATAGAGCTGGACGGTTTACTTTATGTTCTTGACCGTCTTCCGGAAGGCATTGAGGAATGTCCTTTTATTCACTTAACTTCCGATGAAGGTTTTGACAAAGGAAGTTTCGAACCAATTGTCCCAAAGAAAAGACGTAGAAATTGCTACAGAATAGATGAACATCAGATGAACATCGAGGTTCTTTTGGGACGTTCTGAAATTTATGATATTCTCACGCACTTGACTTTCCTTTATCTGGAAGCTGATAAAATTAAAAATATCGGTTTTGATTTAGAAAACGAAGGTCGCCCAAAACGCATCTGGAAAATCATCGAAGAAGTGGCAAAAGGCGAGAAAAAATACAGTAGAAAAGAAAAAGAAGTCGCATTGATCCATCTTTCTTCTTTCTTAGGAAGAACTTTTGATGAAACGTTGAACGCTTACAACAATTTCGGCGACGATAAAAACCCTGACCGTTTGTTCAAAATCATCTATTGGCTCGGACAAGTGAGCTTGACAGATTGGAAAGAAATCAGCCAGCGCGAGATCTATTTCTCATCCATTCTACAAGAAAGAGTTGGTCACCACCTTTTTGGAGAGAAATGGGCAAACAAAATCAAGAAAGTTCTTGTGGAAAACGACCTTCATATGCGTCCGCTTCACATCATCAGTGCCAACATGCACTCGGTGAAAAATATGCTTTTTGCCAATGAAGCGCTTAATAAAAAGGCGACAAAAGAAGTTGATTATAAATTATTTGCTGACATCAGCAACAAGAAAGACCTGCAGGAAAAAATCCTGAACCATGCGACGAAGGAAGGAATGATCTATATTGATGACAATAGCGGAAGTAACATCGATGTTCAAATCATTGATCTGTCAAAAACGACGCTCAGCAATTCGGTTTTTGCCAATCACAAATACAAAGGTGACGATGTAATCTTAGTTTTCGATTACGCATTCGGAGAACAAGCTTACGAAGTTATGGACGAATTGCTAAGACCTTATGAGGTGAAGGGCGAAGTTTATATGATGAAGGTAAAATCGGTTTCCATTATGGGAAAAGCCGGAATCTTAACAGGCGGAAAAGGCGATATTATGATTCCAACTTCCCACATTTTTGAAGGAACTGCGGACAATTACACTTTCGAAAACGCTTTGAAACTGGAGGATTTTGTGGATGATGAAATCAAAGCTTTTGAAGGACCAATGATTACGGTTTTAGGAACATCACTTCAAAATAAGGATATTCTTTCTTACTTTATGACAACTTCCTGGAAAGCCATCGGACTGGAAATGGAGGGTGCGCATTATCAAAAAGCGATTCAGGTAGCGAGCAAAATCCGTCATCACATCTCTCCGGATTTGTTTGTGATGTATGCTTACTACGCTTCTGATAATCCATTAGAAACGGGAAGTACGCTTTCTTCTGGCGGACTTGGACTGACTGGCGTGAAACCAACTTATATGATTACGCATAAAATCATCGAAAAGATTCTTGAGAAGAAATAAAAATAAAGAAGCCTCCGATTTTGGAGGCTTTTTTTATGACATAATTATCCGGCAGATTGCGCAGATTCAGCACATTATTTACATTGACAAATTGCTAATTCCGCTCCATTGGAGAGAATATTTTATATAAAATTCGCAATCGTGTAAATCAGCAAACCGACCAATCCACCAACAATGGTTCCGTTGATTCGGATGAATTGTAAATCCTTTCCGACTTCCAGTTCCAATTTTCGGCTGAGTTCTTTACCTTCCCAATTTCCGACAGTTGTGCTGATGAGTTCGCCAAAATTCTGCGTGTTTTTCAGAATATATTTATACGCTGTCAATCTCACCCAACCATCGATTCGGTTTTGGAATTGCTCGTCGTTTTGAAGATTAGAAACAAATTCGTCGATGTTTTTTTTGACGTAAGATTTGAGATTAGAATTGTCATCAGATAATTCTTTGATTAATGAGGATTTCAAAGATTGCCAAATATCGTTAGAATATTGATTCAGTTTTTCGCCCTGCAGAAATTCGGATTTGATGTTTTCAAATTCTGTCTCCCACTTTGGTTGTTCTTTCAGTTCTTTAGAAAATTCGAAGATTTTGTTGGTGATTTCTGCTCTTAAAGGATGTTTAGAATCCTCTTCCACTTCACGGAAATAATCACTCAGACCTTTGGTAATTTTTTCAGAAATTTTAGAATCCACAGATTTTGGAATGAAGAAGAAACTCTCTTTTTCAACACGCTCTGTTACCAATTGTTGATTTTCCAGAATGTAATTTTTGATTTGAGAACTCAAACCTGTAATCAATCTTTGATGGTCATTTTTATTAAGAATATATTCGATTCCGTTTCCGATGACAGAATTGAGTTTGATTGAATCTGCCATCTTCTCCGCTTTCTTTGTAATGAACTTTACGACAGTTTCATCATCCAATTTATTAATGATATTAATCAGAATCGATGACACTTCATTCATCAACATATTCTGATTTCTATCTTTGGAAAGCCAATCGCCAACGTAAACCGAAACTTTTAGTTTCTGAATATAAGGTCTGATATTTTGAGGCGAAAGGAAATTCTCTACCACAAAATTTCCCAGATTATCACCAATTTTTTCTTTAGAATTTTCAATCAAATTGGTATGTGGGATTTTTAGGCCTAATGGATAATTGAACAAAGCTGTCACTGCAAACCAATCTGCCAAAGCTCCGACCATTGCTGCTTCGGCAAATGCACGGAAATAACCAATCCAATGAGAATGATTTTGTTTTTGAAGGATTGTCATTACCACAAAAATAATAGCCATTAGGACAAATAATCCCGTTGCCAGCATTTTGTGGTTTCGGAGTTGTTGCTTTTTCAGTTCATCATTCATAAAAGGAGAAATTCGAAAATCATTCCAAACAAAATTATCGAAAATGAATAAATAAATTTATTTTTACATCAAATAATTGATAAATGCTGAAAAAACCCCTGAATATTTTTTTGTTAATCATCGCTGGAATTATAATTTTGATTTACATCACGGGTTATAATTATCTATTCAATGGAATCAAACTCACCTATCTCAGTGGAAAAACAGGTCCAACTATCAATGATGGAAAAGATTTCCCTTCTAAAACCATATCAAGAGGCAATCCCAAACCGTGGCCGATTGATAACAATTACAACAAGCGGCCCTTGCCGGTAGCTTTGAAAAAACATTTGACGGGTACCAAAACGGTTTCTTTTTTGGTTATTCAGAATGGCAAAATTTTGCAGGAACATTATTGGGATGGTTATAATAAAGATTCACCAATCAATTCCTTTTCTATGGCCAATGCAATAACTGTTTTGCTTTTGGGCAAGGCTATAGAAGACGGCAGAATCCGAACAATTAATGAACCTTTTTCCGATTTTTACAAAGAATTTTCAGACGACCAATTCGGGAAAAACTTGACGCTGGAAAACCTCGCCTCTATGCAGGCTGGAATCAATTGGGCTAATGACCACAGCAATCCGTTTTCAAAAAATGCTGCGATGTATTATGGATTTTCTATTTCAGACGTAGTTTTTAAAAGTCAATTTAAACAAAATCCGGGTGAGACGTTTGATTATCAGTCTGTAGCACCACAACTTTTGGGATTTGCCGTCGGAAGAGCTGTTCAAATGCCATTATCAATGTATGCTTCGGCAAAACTTTGGAAACCTCTTGGAATGGAACAAAACGCTCAGTGGACAACCGACAATCTTGGTATTGAGAAGTCATTTTGCTGTATCCAATCCACTGCCAGAGATTTTGCAAAAATTGGTTATTTGCTTTTAAATAGAGGGAAATTTGAAAACATTCAATGGATCAATGAAAGTTTTGTAGATCGTATGACAACGCCTACAGAAAACTCGAATGGCGCATACGGAATGGGAATTTGGATTAATAACGATACAAAAATCCATCATTACTATATGCGAGGAATTGATGGTCAATATGTCATTATGATTCCTGATTAC
Source organism: Chryseobacterium sp. (assembly GCA_039595375.1). Taxonomy (GTDB): domain Bacteria; phylum Bacteroidota; class Bacteroidia; order Flavobacteriales; family Weeksellaceae; genus Epilithonimonas. Next base: position 11,824 of record JBCNLQ010000014.1, on the reverse strand, counting down.
GATATGATTGTAGTACGGCAAGGAAACAAAGATTCTGCGGAAAGAGATCATAAAAACCGACCGAAAGAAGTAGAATTTTACATCAATGAAGCGATCAAGCTCTCTGCCAAAAACTAATCTGCATCATAATCCAACAAAGCAAAAACGCTTAGTAAAGTACTGTTCTTTAGCTTTTGTTCAGCCTCTTTCATATATTGAGCATCCGTTGTAGCAGGTACATAGATCTCATAAAAATTTTTGTTTCTGATGACAAATAATGTTGAACCAATGATCAATGTCAGAATATCTTCAGACTTGGGTGCGTTATGAAAAACACCAGAAACAATGCCTCTCTTGGTAATCTCATCCAATCTTGTGACACAGGTCTGGTAAAACTCCAGTAGATCATCCTTTACATTATCCAGTGAACGCATCTCCTGAGTCACAAAACCGTGAAAATAACTGTATTTGAACAATAAAGCAATAACATAATTGACAATTTCTTTCATTTGCATCTCAGGCTTACCTTCTTTGATGGTCTGCGCAAATTCAGAAAAACTTTCTTTAGTCCTTTGAACACGATACTGATAAAGATAAGACATCATCTTTTCTTTGGAACCAAAGTAGTAAGAAATCATCGCAACATTGATTCCCGCTTTGGTACAAATATCCCGAACCGAAGTACCATCGAAACCCTTTTTAGCGATAAGTTCCTCGGCAACATCCAGTATTTTGATTTGTTTATCAGTCAATTTTTTCCTCATTCTGTGTGAAAGATTTAATGTAAAATTAAACTTTTTTTCATCAATAACAATACTTATTGAAAATCGAATTTAACAATTTTTAACTTTTACTGTTTGAAAGGTTTTTTAAGCGGCTGATGTAGTCCTAAGTTTGCTCTGTTTTGTAAATCGACGAATAAATTCTCATCATATAATTTCATATCTTTGATTATGGATTTTTTGGATTTTCATCATCATAAGCAGAATAAAAGCGGGATTTATAATCTGAATCTTAATGAAGAAATTCCACAATACCATTTCTCAGTTGGCTTGCATCCTAAAGACATTTCAGAAAACTGGAAATCTGATTTTGAAAAAATAAAGGAAAATTCTACTTCTAAAAATTGTCTTGCTATCGGCGAATGTGGTTTGGATGGATTAATCATCGTTGATGAAAATCTTCAGAATAAAATTTTCCAAGCGCATATTTCCTGGGCTCGGGAAGTCAAAAAACCAATGATCATCCATTGTGTTCGTCGGTTTTCGCAGATTCTGCATTATAAAAAAGAAAAAGTTCCAATGATAATTCACGGATTCAATAAGAAAGAAAATGTGGGCAAAGAGCTTTTGGACGCAGGCTTTTACCTCAGTTTTGGAAAAGCAGCTTTAGAACACTTATCTTTGCAAAAATTGATTAAAGATCTACCTGTTCAGAAGATGTTTTTGGAGACCGATGATGCAGATTTTGACATTTCAGAATTGTATGAAAAAGTCTCAGAAATAAAATCTATCTCTCTAAAAAACCTATCAAGTCAAATGTGGGAGAATCTTGAAAATGTTGTAAATTATGGATAAATTTTGGTTAGAACGCACCGAATTACTGATAAAAAACGAAGGTATTGAAAAACTGCAAAACGCTAAAGTTTTAGTCGTTGGATTGGGAGGCGTTGGATCTTTCGCAGCCGAATTTCTTGCCAGAGCCGGGATTGGAACAATGGTAATCGTGGATGGGGATGTGGTAGATATTACCAATATCAACCGTCAATTACCCGCTTTACATTCTACAGTTGGTCAACATAAGGTAGAACTAGTTGGAGACCGTTTGATGGACATCAACCCTAACCTTAACCTTACAAAAATCAATGAATTTTTGGAACCGGACAGAATGCGGGAAATTTTACAATCCGAAAAATTCGACTATGTGCTGGACTGTATAGATTCCTTGACTCCGAAAATTGCACTGATCATTGCTTGCAGACGAACCAAAACAAAACTTGTTTCTTCTATGGGCGCTGGCGGAAAATCTGATCCGAGCAAAGTGATGGTGCGTGATATTCATAAAACCAACAATTGCCTATTGGCCAGACAAGTGCGCAAGCGTCTTAAAAAAGAAAAGATTGACAAAGGTTTCCGATGCGTTTTTTCTACTGAATTACAAGATGAAGAAAGCCTGAAAATGACAGATGGTGCCAATTTCAAACGTTCTTTTTACGGTACAATCAGCTTTATACCCGCAATTTTTGGGTTGTATGCTGCCGCGGAAGTCATTAATTATCTAACTGGAAAACCATCGAATTTTGGAGAATAACGGTTATCCTTTCCAAGAAAAACTAAAAAAAAAATACGAGATAGATTTGCTTTTTGCAAAAGGCAAATGGCTTTCTTTGGATAATATCCGGATTATCCATCTAAAATCTTCGGATAAGCTCACCATTGCTAATCATAAAATCGGCGTTTCTGTTTCGAAGAAATTTTTTAAAAAGGCAGTGGACAGAAATAGGATAAAACGCTTGTTACGAGAAGCTTACAGACTTAATAAATCGACTTATGTTGATGCCTTTGGTGATCAATCGATAGCGATGCTCTTTTGGACCTCGAAGGAGTTACCGAACCATTTTTCTGAAGTTGAAAGACAGTTCCTGAAACTCTGTAAAAAAAGAATCGGATAAAGATCTCTATTTAATTTGTAATTTTAATCTCAAAGAAATTACAAATGGAACATATTTTACCGTACCTTCTCAGTACATTTATCGGAATTGGATTAGCAGCAGCTTCTGGTTTCAGAGTTTTTTTGCCGCTTTTTGCGGTCAGCCTTTCATCCTATTTGGGATGGATTCCGATGAGCGACAACTTCGAATGGTTGTCTGGTTTGCCAACATTAATTACCACCGGTGTTGCAACCGTTATTGAAATTATCGCTTACTATATTCCCGTTGTTGATAATTTTCTGGATACGATTTCTATTCCTCTGGCAACTATTGCAGGATCTATACTTTTTGCTAGCCAGTTTATGGAATTGGGAACATTTCCCCAATGGGCATTAGCTTTGATTGCCGGCGGAGGAACTGCCGCTACGATTGCTTCTGGATTTGCTGGAACACGAGCCGCTTCCACTGCGACAACTGCAGGAATAGGTAATAATGTTATTGCAACCACGGAAACTGCCGGAGCAGGATTGATGTCTGTTCTTTCAATCTTCCTTCCGGTGATTGCTTTTATATTTGCCATTATATTAATTGTTCTGATTTTATTTTTTGGTAGGAAAATCTGGAAGAAAATGAAGAATGGGAACTCTGGGATATTCTAAAATAAAAAAAGACCGCAATCTAAGTGATTGCGGTCTTATCTTTTATAAAATTCCTATTTAAGGAATAGCATAAACTTTAACATTGTCAATTTCAACAGCACTTCCAACACTTGCTGAAGGAGTTGTATACTTAAATCCAAATCTAACATTTTTGTTGAGGTATGGAGCAAGATCTATGATTCCTGAACCTACAAACCCTCCGAAAGCAGCTATATCAGTATCCACATATGCATCAAGCTTAGTCCAAGTTAATGTATTTGGATTTTGACCGCTATAAGTATCGGTAGTTACATACACTTCTAACGGATTACCTGCGTATCTAACATCGGTTTCGAAATAAAATTTGAAAGCAGAGAATCCTGTAAGAGAAATCGATTTTGAGATCAACCAATCTTCATTAATAGCACCTAAACCACTGATATATGCAGATGGCGCCGGATTTCCAAAGTTAGTTGTTCCCCATACTTGGGATCCAGCTACGTTATAAGCAGTCCATCCATTTGCGGTTAAGTAATTACTTGGAAAACTTTCATTAAAAATGGTTTGAGCTGTTGGCAACGTTCCATCTGTGGTAAAGTTAATATCACTCAATGTTCTGATAATATTCTGATAGCTGGTGTTAAATCGATTAACTACAAAAGTGATATCTCCATATTTATTCGGGATTTTATAACCACCTGCTTTAAAGAATCCATCAGTTCTAATAGTTGCAGTAGAACCATACTTATCTACAATCTTTCTATCTGTATCAATATATGCTCCAGATGCATCTTTATTCATCAATTCTTTACCAATATCAGTAGAAACGAATTGTACATCCTTTGCAGTAACTAGTGTATTGATATAACTCGTCTTATTAATATCTCCTAAGTTTACAACTCTTGGAACAATTTTCGCAATTTCCATTCTTCCGTTGCCATCGCAAACACCGGAAACATATCTGCCGACAATTGTCTGTGGGATTCTTCCGATTTTGTAATTAGGATCTCTAGCTCCAAGTTTTATAACACCTGCATCTGTCCCGATTACTAAACCATTTGCTTTAATTCTAATGTGTGCTCCAATTGGAAAATCAGCATAATTCATAGATTTGTTGATTTCTATTTGCAATCCCATCGTTGGATTTTCTGGCTTATCTTGGAAAGAAATAGTCTTGTAAAAATTACCTTGCTCGTCAGAAGACACTACATAGCCGTCGAAAATAACAGGTTCTGCATTCGCTTTATTTGAGATAGTAATTGTATCGCCTGCTGGAGCAAGAGCTGCCACTTGTGCCATTGTTTTGGTAGGCTGATCAAACTTATTATTACAAGTAATTTCTGGTGCATCCCAGTTATCATCGTGCACGCAAGAAATCTGGGCCGCCAAAACCGCAACTAGCCCTAAACTGATTTTGAAATATGATTTAATATTCATTTTTTGATTATTTTCTTGATAAAATTATTACTTTTTAAAATCTAACTTGAAGATTCACAAAATATGATCTACCTTGAGTATACCAGTATTTCGGTGCAAAACTAGGATTTTTGCTATTGTATTCATTTTCAAAGTTAACGTCTCCATCAGCATTTCTAAGCTGTTCAAATCCACCAGTTATATATCTGGTATTGTCAAATATATTATTGACCGAAGCAGAAATTAGTAAATAGTACTTACCTAAAATCCAAGACTTCCCAACATTTGCATTGAAAAAGTGTGCAGATGGCAACTTTTTCTGTTGCATGTAATACGCGATTTTTTCTTCATTCAAATTGGTAAATGGCGTACTGCTATAATTATTTTGGATAAATTGCTCACTTCTCAGCAAAGCATTAGGATCAAGATTATTATCATCCAAATAATTCCAGTTACCTCCTATCCACCAGTATTTTGGTGAACTATATCTTAGACCTGCAGAAAAAGCCTTTTGTGGTGTACCACCCAGTTTCATTCCTTTGATCAAACCTTTTCCAACACTTGTAAATGGCGCTGCAACAACATCTGATGCAATATATACATTTGGATTATTTCGGTAAGTATAATCGCCCCAGTTGGCAACCCCTTGGAATGATAAGGTTGGTAAGATTTTGATATCCAATCCTAGCTCTGCCCCCATATTTCTCTTGTCTACATTCGACATTGTTTGGGTAACAAACGCTGTTGCCTCCTTTTCTTCGGAAACACCATCCTCATTATTAACGGCAAGTGAGATACCATCAACGAAATATCTTTGAACACTGGTATCATTCTGAGTATCTACCAAATATGCTGTTGCTCTCAACTTCATAAAAGGTGTCGACATTACGTAACTAATATCGTTGGCATTGATTACAGCATTTCTCAATCCTGGCGCTGCAACATTATTAGCTCTTGGATTTATGAAAATATCATCCAAAAACGGTGCTTGTGAAAAATATGCCCCGTTGTAAACGAAGAAATTTCGCCCATCCAATCTGTAAACAACCTGCCCTTTAAGACCATAGTTCCAGTAGTTGAAATCTTTACTTTTGCCAAAAGAAGTATTTGGATACAGATAATGTTTGAAAAGTCCTTCTCTATTAGAAGTAGAATAGCCTGCTAAAGCGCTAACAAAAACATCAAAGTTACCCGTAGAGAATTTCAGTCCAGGGTTAACTTTTACTTCCTGTCTTCTAAGTATATAATTATACATTATTCTATCCCCGACGGTCTTCTGCAACTCTGCATCGTTCATATTATAAAGACCTGATGAACCTGGTCTGTTAGAATCTGCGAAAGGATCAACGTGCAACACATAGCTAGCGCCTAGAAGATCATTGATTTCTCTATAATATTCTGATTTATAATTCTGATACGAAACGTTCAAAACAAATTTTGTTTTATCATCAAAATTGTAGGTGTAATGAGTCGCTCCATTCCAAATTTTATCATCACTAACATCATTAACCAAATAGTATCTAGCTTTACCGTTTGGACTTTGAGCATTAACTTGATAAAGTCTGTTCCAATTCAATTGTGTAATGGACTGATCATTATTTGTCCAAGCATTGTTAAGATAATCTCTTTCCGCTCTTAATGCTTCATAATCAACAGGTGTAGTTCCCTGTCCGATATTTGTCATACTGTACAAGATGCTATTTTCAGCATAGCTTGGAAGATTCTTATAGTATGTTGGAGATGGATTGGCCACATTCTGCCAGTCTAATCTTGAACCCTTGTCTTTACCAAACTGGTAAGATACAGATGTCCAAAGATTTGATTTTTTATTTATTTTCCAGAAATCCTGAAGCTGTAAAACTGGTTGGAAAGCTTTTCTAACTCTTTCATTTCTTTTTTCGCCATTTTGCCAACCCCAATATGAGTTATAATGTACACCTCTGTAATCATATACCTCTTGTGTATTTGGACTGGAAGTAGATCTTCTTGTAGGTGATGCAAAAGCATTGAAAGTCATTGTATGACTGTCGCTGAATTTTTTCTCAACACCTAAATAAGTACCATAAGCATCATAGAAAGTACCATCTTGGATTCCTTCTTCTGCCCACCTTTTCGCACCCATCAAGGTAAAAGCCCATCCGCTTTTTGACATCCCAGATGTATATCTAAGAGAAACTCTCTGTCTGTAGTTCCTATTGGTAATAGAATAAACAGCCTGGAAACCTTTTCTATATTCGCTGGCTTTTGTATTTTTATAAATTACACCACTGGATCCACCAAAAGCGTATTCAGAAGGTGCATGGTTTGCTGAAATTTCAGGATACCTAACAATCTCGTTCAAACCTCCCCAGTTGGAGAAATCGACATTTCCATTATCAGATTTTACCATAGAAACACCATTCAACATATTTTCAGATGTTCTACCATCAATTCCTCTTGGTCTGAACCAGTAAAATCCTAAGTCAAAACTTGCGATTCTGTTGAAAACATCTTGCGAAGATTGCAAAAGACCAACTGTAGAAGTTTGCCCACTTCCTTCATCATCAGCATTATCCAAGATTGCAAGACCTTGATCTGCTCCTGTTAACGTAGAGTAAAGTGTAATGACTCCCAAGTCTTTTCTTTTTTCTGTAGTAACATCAAATTCCAAAGTTTTTGTCTCGAAATTTGGTTTTGATACCACAATTTGATAATGTCCGGTCTTCAAATCTACAAATTGGAAATAACCAATTTTGTCTGCCGTAACATCATTACCTTCTCCTTTTAGATCTACTCTCGCTTTTTCCACTGGTTTCCCATCAGCATCTTTAAGGTATGCAAAAACCGTAGTCTGTGCAAAGTAAAATGATGCTGGAAGCATTGTAAACAAGGAGATTAATGATAATTTTTTAATCATAAATCAATTAGGTTTTGTTTGCTCTTTTTTTCTAATATACAGTCCGTTATGCACGGAACGCAAATGTATATAATTTTTTGATAATTAAAACTTTTTAACATTTTTTTTATTTTAACAAATTATCAATTATTTAAAACATTATTATGAATTTTGAAAAACATCACATTTTTATTTTGCAACTATGTAAAAAAAATTACTTTTGTAGCCTTACATTTTTTAATATATGAAAAATTTATTTAGCATCATCGCTATATTTAGTATCTCGTTATTATCTGCACAACAAAAAAGGCAAGTTCGTGCAGCAACGGTTGGATTCTTAAATGTTGAAAACCTATGGGACACCGTTCGTTCCGCTGATTATATTGATGGAACCAAAGATATAAGCAATCCTGCATTTCACAGAAGTGTGCCTCTAGACTCTATCAAATATCTGGAAGTTACAGAAAAAGACTACAAAGGAACTTGGAATGACGCATCCCTAAAAGGTAAAAAAGTAGTAAGAATACAAGGCGGTTCTGAAGAATTCACACCAAAAAGTGGTAAAAACTACAATTATAAGATTTACAAGCAAAAACTTGAGAATGAAGCAAAGGTAATTTCCGAAATGGGAAAAGCCTATACCAATACTGCTCCGGTTGTTGTTGGTTTGATAGAAGTGGAAAACCGTCAAGTTATGGAAGATCTAGTAAAAGAGCCTGCTCTTGCCAAATATGATTATGGTGTTGTACATTACAATTCTTATGATTATAGAGGTATAGACGTTGGTTTTATCTATCAGAAAAGAAGATTCACACCATCAAAATCTTGGAAAAAGGAAGTTAAAATATTTGGAGACGAGGGAAAAAGAGAATACACGAGAGATATTGTTGTACTAACAGGCTTTCTGGACAACGAAAAAGTTGCATTCTTCCTCAATCACTGGCCATCAAGAAGAGGTGGTGAAGCAGCTTCTCTTCCAAAAAGAAATGCAGCAGCTGTAATTCTTAGAAAAGAGATGGATAGCGTAAAAGCATTAGATCCGTCTACAAAACTTTTTGCAATGGGCGATTTCAATGATGACCCTATCAGCCCAAGTTTGAAAAGCGGACTAAAAGCAGTTGGAAACCCAAAGGATCTTTCAGAAGAAAATCACTATCTGAATCTTATGTATCCCTTGTATAAAAAGGGTGTAGCATCTTTAGCATATCAAGATTCTCCAAACTTGTTCGATCAGATTATAGTTTCTGCAAACCTAAGTGCTCCAAACAACGAATTGAGAAAAGATTACACAGTATTCAAAGCAGAGATTTTTGCGCCTGGTTATTTGGTAAACAAAGAAGGCAACTACAAAGGTTACCCGTTCCGTTCTTGGAATGGCGATCAATTCACCGGAGGTTATTCCGATCACTTCCCAGCGTTTGTGATTTTGCAAAAAGATCCAACTCCTTAATTAGAAAAATTCAACATAATATACTAGACCGTTTCAAATTTTTTGGAACGGTTTTTTGTTTTGTTATAATTATTTGGGCAGCTTTTCCACGCTCTGTTCCCGCTATCCGCACAGGCGGATGAGCTCCACTCAAATCGGGCTGCAAGAGATCAGCGGTTAACAAAATAAGTTATAACTTTAAAAAAATCATTACAATGAAAAACCTTATCGCTATATTGATTATCTCAGGTTTCATCTGGTCTTGCTCGTCACCATCAAAAATATTGCTTGAGAATCAAAAATCTTCTATTTCAACCCAAAAGAAAATCGATTCTGCCGATCAGTGGGAAATTACAGTTTTCGATGCAGAATATGAGAATTTTGTCGCCACAAGAGCACAGCCAAAATCAATGTTTACAGAAAGCAGCCTGAAATCAAGAAATACCATCTTAGTCAACGAATGGAATTCCAGATTTTTTTCAAGAGCGAATCCTAATTTCTATGAAGTTGCCATAGATTATGACCAGAAAGAAAGTTACGGTCTTGATTTCGAGTACAGATTATACCAATTCTTTGCCTATTGCAATTGGAAGTACGGAATCCGATTTAATGGCTTGAGAGCAACTGACAAGACCAGATAGAAAGAGAGCCTTACTAAATTATTACGTATTCTCTTATATGACATAATATCCTGCAACTGTCAGTCTGAGGCGCTCGAAGACCAATAAAACTCAAAAATCTTCAGATTTTTTATAATTATATAAAAGTCCTCAATTAATTGAAAAAAAAAAGTTCAATGAAATTAATATCATTGAACTTTTTTTTACATATATCTTGAGCTAAATTTAACTTCTAAAGACTAATCTCTAAATTAAGAAATTCCCTCTTCCTCACCTTTCAGTTTCTCCGCATTCTCTGCCATGATCACAGCATCTATCATCTCAGAAATATCACCATTCATATAGGCATCCAGATTGTACATAGACTTGTTGATTCTATGATCTGTAACTCTACCTTGAGGATAATTATAAGTTTTGATTTTAGCAGAACGGTCCCCGGTGGAAACCATAGATTTACGTTGCGCAGCAATATCACCAACGGATTTTTGCACCTCAATATCATACAATTTGGTACGAAGCATTTCCATTGCCAATTCCCTATTCGCCAGCTGAGAACGTGCTTGCTGACAAATCACGACCATTCCTGTTGGCTTGTGCGTCAACTGAACTTTCGTCTCCACTTTGTTTACGTTTTGTCCACCAGCGCCGCCAGAACGGGAAGTCTGCATCTCGATATCTGCAGGATTCAATTCAAAATCGATTTCTTCTGCTTCTGGCAAAACAGCAACTGTAATCGCCGAAGTGTGAACACGACCTTGAGATTCAGTCTCAGGAACACGCTGTACACGGTGAACACCAGATTCAAATTTCATAATTCCATAAACACCTTCACCTTCAACTTTAAGGATTAGTTCTTTGTATCCTTTCGCAGCCTCGCTGGAATCTGTGATTTCGTGTCTCCACCCTTTTGTTTTGAAGTACATGGCATACGCTCTGTAAACATCTTCCACAAAAATGGCAGCTTCATCACCACCTGTCCCGGCACGAAGTTCTACGATAACGTTTTTGTCATCAGTCGGATCTTTTGGAATAAGCAAAACTTTCAGCTCTTCTTCAAAAGCAGGCAACTTATCCATTGCTTCATATTTTTCCTGCTTGGCCATTTCCACAAACTCTCTATCAGAACCGTCTGCGATGATTTCGTCTGATTCTGCAATCGTATCGAGAGCACCTTTATATTCATCAAATACTTTCACGATTTTTCCCAAATCGCTGTATTCTTTGTTGAGAGTAGAATATTTTTTTTGGTCAGAAATCACATCTGGCTGGATGATAAGGTCTGCGACCTCATTATATCGTTGTTTTATCGCTTCCAGTTTTGGAATTAATGACTTAGACATAGGCAAATTTTAGTTGGCAAAGATAAGGAATTATGAAACAAGAAGAAAGAGTCAAAAAATCAAGACTTCAAATTGAAGAAAAAAGCTGGTTCAAAAGAAAATCGTCTTCAAAAAATGAAGACGACTTAGTATATATTGTTTCGCTTTGATGCAATCTCTCACGAAAAGAAAATTGCCAAATTAGTGGTGGTGACCGTGACTTACTGGCTTTTCACCTGCAGGTCTTTGGTAGATTACTTCTACACCTTCTTGCTCATACAATTTTTTGTATCTTATTTTTTCTGGATCAAAGTTTTTGTTGATTTTCCCGAAATATTCTGCAACACCTTCTGTCAACCAAAGTGGTACGATAAATCCGAAGAACATCAAAATACACCAAAATCCACAAATCATCATTGTGAAGAAATAGATTGTCCAAAGAAATTGGTAAAACGGCCAGAATGCTGATAACATCATAATGCTATATATTTTTAGCAAAAGTAGCTGATTTTAATAAAACTGACAAAATTTCTGACTTGATTTTTTTCATTTTGCTAAACTTTTACTTTTTAGTATTTTCGTAAGGTTTTAAAAATCTATGTTTTGGCTTTGTATTTTGAATTCAAAACACGCAAAGATTTTAATCATAAAGACTGTTTTTAAGTTTGCAAAGCTGTAAAACTTGGCAAAGAAATAATTTTTCAACACTTATTAAACATTCTTTTATGACTTTTGTGGTTATATAATATTTAATATCAAATAATAATGAGTTTCAGAATCGAAAAAGACACGATGGGCGACGTACAAGTGCCTGCTGATAAATTTTGGGGTGCGCAAACGGAGCGCTCCAGAAATAATTTCAAAATAGGACCAGAAGGAAGTATGCCACGCGAGATCA